>JBDSHN010000079.1:0-11404 GCA_039918435.1 Bacteroidia bacterium
CCAGCGCTGTCCACGTTGCTACAAGATACCCGAGCGGCTCTGTGGTCATGTGAATGCTGTCTGAATGAGTTTTTTGCCTGCTTCCTTTGAAAAAAGAAATTGTTTGAAATGGCAGCACTTCCCTTCCAAGTGTGAAGCTTAAAAAATCACCCAACATCTTTTCGCTGATCATGTTTTTAATGCTTATCGAATTTTTCCACGCATTCATCACACGTGTATTTGTATAATCCGGTTCAATTGCACCGGTAGCAAGCAACTGCTCCAGCTCTGCATTGATAGCGTCGCAGGTTTCGGGTTTTGCAAAACGTTTCAGCACCATGTAACCTTTCTCCGGCCATTTCAATAATTCCTCCTGCCATTGAACAGGAAATTTTGACAAGGAGGAATGCTGCTTCAGTTTTTCAATTCCGTTTTCTTTATCCAGCCACGGAATATCAATGCCGGGATTGGAAATATCCTTATGCGCAAGCGATGCCAGAACACTTTTATCAATACCGTATTTCCTGTAAAGTTCTTTATTGGTTTTCAGCTTGCGGTAATGCAACACATTATTCAGCACATGCAAAATGCGCATGCGACGAAGTGTTGACCAATAGTGTTTTAAAAGTGACATAGTTCATCAAAGATAAGCTGTAGGTGAATAATATGAGCATCTGCTTAAAAGCAAAAAACACTCCTGTCTTCTATCAGAAGCCAAAAGTGTTTTAAGCAAAAGCAAGGCTCAGGGAAATGAAACACTCACAACATATTCTTCAGGGCACAAAAAAATGTCAGTTTATGCCGGCATCACTTTGAACGTGCATGAATTTACATCACCACCGGTTCCAGAGCTTGCAACTTTATATGCAGTTGCAGGAGAACAGGTAATTGATTGGCTGTTGCTGCCATGCAATGGGCAGTCAAAATTGACAGTAATTGTTGCACCACCAACTGTCCATGTTGCCCAGCCTGTTGTTCCGGAAGGAGAAGAATCACGTCCCTGGCTGCCAAATGTGGTGGTATCCATTGATGGTGTGTCAACCGGTGAATTAATCCATTTTCCCCAGGTCAGGTCTGAACCTGTGAGGATCATGCTTTGATCTGTAAAATTGATTACAGTCGCTCTTACCTGGAGGTACTCATACTGCGGAGCTCCTGCATGTTCTGCTGTTGCTGCTGATGCTGTTTTTTTGTCTGACATGATTGCGTGTATTTAATCCTACTCTTGAGGCTTTTCAGAATACTCCCCGTTTTTGATGGTGTCTGGACTCCATTTGTATATTACAAATCACGTCTAATCAGTAAGGGCAGAACAGGTGAAAAACAATCATTTTATAAAACAGGTAATTATAATTGCATGCGGTTAATTGTAACTGTTAATTAACAACAGATGATTAAAAAAAAAATACGCAAAGAAAAAAAAATGGGAAGCAGGAATAAAGTCCTGCTTCCCATGTACCGGGTTTATCGTCCGTTACAATTGTATTTACTTTCTTGAAAAAACCTTAGTCTTTCACAAACTGCACATGTTTAGAAGTTCCGTCAGGATACACTACTTCTACCATATAAAGTCCCGGTGCCAATGTAGCAACATCGACACGATAAAGATTCTTAGCTGAAATTTCGGCTTTCGAAACTTCCTGGCCGGAAGCGCTGATTACACGAACTGTTGGCTGTAATGATTCTTTAGCAGCAATGAACAATTCTGTAGAAGCAGGATTCGGGAACACTTTTACAATATCGTCGCCCGAAGGTAAATCACCATTCGCCTGGCGCAATGTATGTTGCTGATCAACAACAACCCATTGGCAGTAGATGCCATCGCATTTGTCGATCACATTACCAGCTGCATCATAAATGCAGAATGTAACACGTAAGCAAACGTAATAGAATCCAGGACTGAGGTAGCTGTGAACAGGATTCTGTACACCGGATACTGTGTTGCCATCACCGAAATCCCAAAACCAGTCACAGGCAGATCCTGTACCGGTGGAAAGATCAGTGAAGCTTACTGTGTTTTGCTGGTAATCGACGGTGGAGCTGAAATTCGGGAAGACCTGGCAATGACCCGGAGGACATACCTGGATCTCATAGCAGATACGTTCGCAGCAGGTTTCACCATTGTTGTTGGTTGCAAGAATGGTCAGACATACTTTATAAACTCCGCCAACTGCATAGTAGTGAACCGGATTCTGTAAAGTAGAGGTTTGTCCATCGCCGAATTCCCAGTACCATGTAATAACCGGTGATGAACCCGAGTTTATTCCGTAGAAACTAACCGGATTGCAGCCGTCCCAATGGAAATCTGGTTTTGCTTCGCATGGACAATTCACTGTAACCGTTACAGAAACGGTATAAGAACAACCGCCATTCAGGTTCGTGATAGTACAAGTGTAAACACCGGCAAAGGTTCCATCAGCAGGTCCGATGTTGAATCCTGAATTGCTGGAAGTAAATCCATTCGGTCCTGTCCAGCTATAAACAACTTCGTGACAGAAGAATCCGGGAATAACGCGCAAATCCAGGTTTTCACCGCACTTGATATTCGGATTGCCAACAATGGAGAACGAAGGTTGATTTACAATCACCTGTTGAGTAAGCGTATAAGTTCCGCCACCACCACCACCACATGATGGGCATCCGGGATTTCCGCCGGGAACTGTTACAACAGCAGTATAAGTTGTCGTAGCGCATGGGCTAGCATTAACGCTCAACCCTGTTGTAGCGCTAAGACCTGTAGCAGGCGACCATGTAACAGTTGTTCCCAAAGGAGCACCACTGATTGCTAAAGTGGAGGTCTGACACCAGTCGATAACCGGAGGACTTGCAGAAATGCCCAAATTCACTTGCTGTGTGTTTGGTGTAACACGGATATCGTCGATCTGCAATTCATATTGCTGGTTGTTGATCGGTCCGTTAAGCATATACGGATAGATCCACAACTCTGCGTAGTTCGCATTCGCAGTAAACGTGTAAAAAACCTGCGTCCAGGCGCCGTTGTTCCCCCAGGAATTCGCGATAAGCTGCGAAGCGGTAGGCACAGCGATAGTGGTGCTTGCAGGCCCGATGTTGGTAAGGCCGTTGGCAGCAAGTACCTGGAGTGCGCCACCGTTAAGAACACCATTTGTGTTGCGCACCCAAAGGCAAACGGTATACACCTGTCCTGCCTGGAAATTGTAGCAAGTGTAAACGCCTTCACCCCTGCCGGAGTACGACCACATCCAGATCGAATGGAGGTTAGTGCTCGTCGGGCAGTCATTGCCGAATAGGGTCGGTGTACCGTGCGATACATACCAGCCATTCACCGTAGCTGCGGCTGAAGAATTCACGTCTCCATAACCAGGAGCGCCAAGCTCGTTGTTAACAATACAATTCGGCGGATTATTACATGGTCCATTCTGAGCGCTCAGCCCAATGGCCGCGCTCCATGTCAGCACAACGGCAACCATCGTCCGTTGTAGCGATTTAAGTAGGGTAATTTTCATATAAAAATAAGTTTTGATGAAATCCTAAGGTAATACAGTAAATATGGAGAAAGCAAGTGCTTATTAATATTAAGTTGATTAATAGACGCATAAAATTACTAATCGTGCAATTTATTGAGTAAACGGTAACCATATATTTACCATAACACACCATTTAAAGGTATAATGAAACGAAACATGTATAAACAAATAATTTAATGGCAACATTTTATGTCCAAAAACACAATGTTCAGCAATAGAATAACAATGGAAATAGCTGTTAGATGCGATGATCGTTAAGAATGTCAGATGTGCCATCTGTCAACACTTCAAATGCAGATACAATTGAGGGAATCACCCTGAGAAATTAAATCTTGAATACTGAATCTTGAATGTTGAATATTGAATCCGATAATCCCGCGAAAACCCTTATTTTTGCAGCCGATTCTTAACCATAACGTTATATCCTATTTCCATATATGTCACAGGTAGAACTCATCATGCCGAAAATGGGCGAAAGTGTCGCCGAAGCTACAATTATCAAATGGCTGAAGAACGAGGGGGATAAAATTGCACTCGACGAACCCATTCTCGAAATTGCAACAGATAAAGTGGATTCTGAAATACCTTCTCCTTTCGAAGGTATTCTATCCAAAAAGCTGTTCAATGAAGGCGATGTGGTGCAGGTGGGAAAAGCGGTAGCCATTATTGAAACGGATGCTGCTGCTTTAGGAAACAAATCTTCTGCTCCTGCCGCGGAAGAAAAAAAGCCTGCTGCTGAAGAGCCAAAGAAAGAAGTTGCTGAAAAAACGACAGCTGCTCCTGTAGAAACCAAAACTCCTGCAAAAACAGGCGCGTCGAATAAATTTTATTCTCCGCTGGTACGCAATATCGCAAAGCAAGAAGGTATTTCTGAAGAAGAGCTGGAAAGCATCGAAGGCAGTGGCGCTGAAGGACGCGTTACTAAAAATGATATCCTGAATTATCTTCCGAATAAAGGAAAAGCACAACCACAAAAAGAAGCAGAAACAAAAATAGAAACTGCTAAGCCTGCTGCGGAAACATCTTCCTCTTCGAACAGTTCTGAACCTGAAAAGAAAGCTGCTGCTCCTGCAATTCATGCGCCCAAAATCACGCTTATGAATGGCGATGAAATTGTGGAAATGGATCGCATGCGAAAACTGATTGCCGATCACATGGTGATGAGCAAACATGTTTCGCCGCACGTTACTTCTTATGTTGAAGCGGATGTAACCAACCTCGTGCAATGGCGCGAGAAAGTGAAAGGGTCATTCGAAAAACGCGAACATGAAAAGCTCACTTTTACGCCTCTCTTTATTGAAGCAGTGGTAAAAGCAATCAAGGATTTCCCGATGATCAATGTATCTGTTGACGGAACAAAGATCATCGTCAGAAAAAATATCAATATCGGAATGGCTGCAGCGCTTCCTTCCGGCAATCTCATTGTGCCTGTTATTAAAAATGCTGACCGGATGAACCTTTTCGGACTTACAGCAGCAGTGAATGATCTTGCCAACCGTGCGCGTAACGGGAAATTAGTTCCTGATGATATCCAAGGCGGAACTTATACCCTTACCAATGTCGGATCATTCGGAAATTCCATGGGCACACCGATCATCAACCAGCCACAGGTTGCAATCATGGCTGTTGGTGCAATCAAGAAAAAACCAGCCGTGATCGAAACGCCTTCCGGTGATACGATCGGCATTCGTCAGATGATGTTCCTTTCGCATTCTTATGATCACCGTGTGGTAGATGGTGCGCTGGGAGGAAAATTTCTTCGTCGCGTTGCAGATTACCTCGAGCAATGGGACATCAACAGAGAAATTTAGATTGCTTGATTGCGGGAAATGCTTATTTGAATATCATTCGTATATTCGTTTTGACGCGCAATTCGCATCCCTTGTCTCATGAAAAATAAAGCTGTTCTCTTCTTCGCATTCATCGCTCTGATTATTATCACTGCTTTTGCATCGGCTCCAAAAGATGCGCGCAGGAAAATCGTTCAGGGCGACACCTATTTCGTGCAGGATGATTTTGAAAATGCTTTAAAACCGTACCTCGAAGCATTCAAACTCGATCCTTCCAATGCAAACCTCTGCTTTAAGATTGGAGTTTGCTGCCTCAATATTTCTTCGCAGAAACGTAATGCCGAAAATTATCTTTTCATCGCTACAACAAATGTTTCTGAAAATTATCACGAAACCAGCGTGAAAGAACGCCACGCTCCGGTTTCAGCTTATTACTATTACGGACAAGCGCTTCATCTCGCAAATAAATTTGATGCCGCCATAGCTGCTTTCGAAAAAAACAAAACGTTCGTCGATCCTGCAGATGTAAAAACACTTGACGATATCAACCTCCGGATTACCTGGTGCAACAATGCAAAAATGTTTACCTCTGATCCGGTAAACATAAAAGTGGAAAATGTAGGTGCCGGAGTGAATTCTGAATTTCCGGATTATTCCCCGGTGATCTCGGCAGATGAACGGACACTCAGTTTTACCTCGCGTCGTCCTTCCACAACAGGCGGACAAATAGATGCGCGCGACGGAATGTATTTCGAAGACATTTACATCAGCACAAAAGATGAAAATGGCAAATGGGGAAAAGCAATGCCGATGGGGAATAATATTAATACCGACGGACATGAAGCGACGATCGGCCTCAGCGCTGACGGTCAAAAACTGTTCATTTATAAAGATGATGCCGGCGACGGAAATATTTACACGACACAGCTACAGGGAGATAACTGGATGACGCCGCAAAAGCTCACAGAAAACATCAACAGCAAATGGCATGAGCCGAGTGCCTGCGTAACACCGGATGGAAACACGCTTTATTTTACCAGTGATATGCCGGGAGGTTTTGGCGGTTCTGATATTTATCGCTCTGTTCGCCTTCCAAACGGAGAATGGTCAAAGCCAACCAATCTCGGCGGAAAGATCAATTCAAAATACGATGAAGACGCGCCTGCTATTCTTGCAGACGGTAAAACACTTTATTTCGCTTCAAACGGTGAAAGATCAATGGGCGGATTTGACATTATCTTCAGCATTTATTCCGATGAAACAGGCTGGTGCGATCCGATCAATGTAGGTTATCCGGTAAATTCTACCGACGACGATTTATTTTTCGTCCCTACACCAGATGATAAGCATGCTTACTATTCTTCCGCAAATGCACCAAACGGATTTGGTGATAAAGATATTTGCTTCCTCACATTTCCTGAAAAAGAAGAAACAAAACTCACCGTCCTAGAAGGAGTAATAACTTCCATCTACGGCGGCATTCCGGAAAACACAGTTATCACTGTCACAGACGTGGTAACCGGCGAAATGATGGGAACCTATGTGCCGAACAGCTCGACAGGACGTTATGTTATCGTACTACCTCCCGGAAGGAATTACAGCATCACCTACGAAGCAAACGATTATCTCTACCAGTCCGACAATATCCAGATCGACAACACCACTGCATACCAGGTAATTGATCGTCCGGTGGAACTGGAGCCGTTGAAAGTGGGACAAAAAATAGTTGTGCGCAATATCTTTTTCGCTTCCGGCCAATCCATGCTGCAAGCCGAATCAAAAACAGAATTGGAAAAGCTGGTCGACTTGATGACAAAGCGCCCGATGCTGATCGTGGAAATTGCAGGGCACACCGATGCAAGCGGATCAGATGAGCTCAATCAAAAGCTTTCCGAAAAACGTGCGCTGGCGGTTGCCGATTATCTTGCAGAGCATGGCATTGATCGTTCACGCTTGCGAACAACGGGTTTCGGTGAATCAAAACCGATTGCGATGAACTACAATAAAGATGGCTCACCGAATAAACAGGGAATGTCGCTCAACCGCCGTTTTGAATTTACTATTCTAAGTGTTGATGGCAAAGTAAAAGACATTGTAGAGCCGATTAAAGTTCCGGAAAATCTGAAGAACAAAGGGAAGTAAAAAGGTTATCCGAACGCAAAAGTATACATCAAAAAAATCTTTTACGCACATTCAATTATCTTGCTCATGATAAAATGAAGCGAAAATTTTTTCTTGGTAAGCTGAAAGGAAAAAAAGCCTTCTCTTCTTCATTCACCGATGCACGCTTAGCCGAGAATGAAATGCCGCTCACCAGATCCAACTGCGAAATATGCAGGAAATGTAATCTTCCCGTGCTAACCGAAGAAAACACTTCAGATTTTTTTGTAAAAACAGATTGCAATGCTGTGCTTTATTCGATGTGAAACATCGCTTACTTCAATTTTCCTCAGTAAATTTAAATCTTCAAAACTCCGGCTATTCGTTCCATTTATGGAATTGCCAGAACTGGTAATTTATATTTCCGATATTCGGTTTTAAACATTTGCTCTAAACTATATGTATATAAAATTCATGGGCGCCGCCCGAAATGTAACAGGATCAAGGCATCTCATTCAATGCAACGAAAAAAACATTTTGCTCGATTGCGGAATGTTCCATGATAAAGTTTCAAAAAAAGAAGGACTAAACGAAGATTTTCAATTTGATGCAACACACATCGACTATCTCATTCTTTCACATGCGCATATCGATCACAGCGGTTGTATTCCACGACTGGTAAAGCTTGGATATAATGGCCCGATTTTCGCAACGCCTGCAACGATTGATCTATGCGCAATTATGCTCGCTGATAGTGCACGCATCCAGGAAAGCGATGTGAAGTATAAGAACAAACGTCTTCAGAAAGAAGGGAAAAAGCTCTTAAAGCCCATCTATACAGAAGAGGATGCAGAACATGCAATGAAATTCTTTGTGCCTGTTCCTTACAATAAAATATATGAGATTGCAGAAGGAATCCGTTTCCAGTTTTCAGATGTCGGGCATATTATAGGGAGCGCTGCAGTGCATTTGGAATTAACAGAAAAAGGAAAAACCAAATATGTTTCATTTACAGGCGACATCGGCCGCTATCATGACCTGTTATTGAAAGAACCGCAAACTTTCCCTCAAGCCGATTATATTCTTTGCGAATCGACATACGGTGACCGTTTGCATGATGAATTAGGCGATGCTTCGAAAAAATTACTTGAGATTGTAAAACACACTTGCGTAGATAAAAAAGGAAAGCTCATCATTCCTGCTTTCAGTCTTGGCCGCACACAGGAAATCGTATACACGCTCGAACGCATGAACACGAATGGATTGCTTCCGAAAATCCCTGTGTATGTCGATAGCCCGCTTTCCGTCAGCGCTACAACAATCATGCGCAGGTATTCAAGTGCGTTCAATGAGGACGTACTGAAATACATGAAAACAGATCCTGAACCTTTTGCATTCAGGGAATTAAAATACATCCAGGACGTGGAAGAATCAAAAGCATTGACACGCTCCGATGAACCCTGTATTATTATTTCAGCTTCCGGTATGGCTGACGCAGGCAGAGTAAAACATCATATAAAAAACAATATTGCCGACAAAAAAAATTCGGTGCTGATTGTTGGATATTGTTCGTCCAACTCGCTCGGCCGCCACATATTTGATGGCGACAAAGAAGTAAAGATCCATGGTGATATTCTTCCTGTTAATGCCGAAGTGTTTTCGCTCCAGGCATACAGTGCTCATGCCGATTATAAAGAAATGCTTCGTTTCCTCGAATGCCAGGATAAAGAAAAAGTAAAAACCATTTTCCTCGTTCACGGCGAAATAGAAGTGCAGGAAAACTGGAAAAAGAAATTGCTTGATGCCGGTTTTAAGGATGTGATTATTCCGGAGTTTAAGCAGATCATTGTGATTTGAAAAATGGGCACGAAAAAAAATGGGGACAGAAAGGGGACGTGGGGACGAAAAGGTGGCGTTTCCATTTTCTTTTGTAATCCACCATTTTCATGGCATTGGGTTGGCACGCAGGTTCAAAAGATCCAGCAGTATTTCTATAGCTTTCATTTGTCGTCCCTTTTTCCGTCCTACGTCTCTTCGTCCCCAACCTTTTCCTCCTGTTAATAAACCACTTAAACACAAGAATACCACACTCCTTTTTTTATTAATTTTGCTGTCACACCCTCCTGAAATAATCGGGATAAAAACTACGTATGAAAGACTTATTCGATAAAATCCGCGACAACCGTGGTCCTTTGGGAATGCACGCGAAAGAATCTCATGGCTATTTCACTTTTCCGAAACTGGAAGGTGACATCAGCAATAAAATGGTTTTCCGCGGCAAAGAACGTTTGGTGTGGAGCCTTAATAATTACCTCGGACTTGCCAATCATCCGGAAGTGCGCAAAGCAGATACAGAAGCTGCCGCAAAATTCGGTTTCGCTGCTCCGATGGGTGCGCGTATGATGTCGGGGAATTCCAATTATCACGAACAATTAGAAGCAGGTCTTTCCGAGCTGGTAAAAAAAGAAGATACGATCCTTTGCAATTTCGGTTACCAGGCAATGGTATCTGCAATTGATTGTCTCGTTGACCGTCACGATGTGATTGTTTACGATGCAGAATCGCACGCATGTATTCTCGATGGCGTTCGCCTGCACATGGGAAAACGTTTTGTTTACCCGCACAATGACATGGTGAGTCTCGAAAAACAATTGGAGCGCGCAACAAAAATGACAGGCGAAACCGGCGGAGCAATCCTCGTGATCACAGAAGGCGTTTTTGGAATGAGCGGAAATCAAGGCAAGCTGAAAGAAATTATTGAGCTGAAGAAAAAGTTCACATTCCGTTTATTCGTTGATGATGCACACGGATGCGGCACGATGGGAGCAACAGGCGGCGGAACAGGCGAAGAGCAGGATTGCCAGGATGGAATTGATATTTACTTCGGAACATTCGCAAAATCATTCGCACTGATCGGCGGATTTATTTCTTCGACAGAAAATATTGTTGAATACCTGCGTTACAATATGCGTTCGCAGATCTTCGCGAAATCATTGCCGCTTGCATTAGTCGCTGGCGCTTTGAAACGTTTAGAACTGATGAACAAACATCCTGAATACCGTGATAATCTCTGGAAGATCACACGCGCATTGCAGGAAGGTTTGAAGAGCAACGGATTCAACATCGGCACAACCAGTTCACCGGTAACACCCGTTTACCTCAGCGGATCAATTCCGGAAGCAACAAATCTCATTCTTGATTTGCGCGAGAATTACAATTTATTCTGCTCAATGGTAGTTTATCCTGTCATTCCAAAAGGACAAATAATTCTGCGACTCATTCCGACAGCAGTTCATACTATTGAAGACGTGAAATTCACGATCGAATGTTTCTCGAAGATCAAAGACAAATTGATGTCGGGGCAATATATGAGTGATAAGATCGCTGCGTTTTGATTTCGGCTTCGCTCGATCTGGCAAACACATCTTATCTTTCAGACAATTAAAACAGTAAACGGCAATCAGAAATGGTTGTCGTTTTTTTATGCATTTTTCTTCGTTTCTTGAAATCGTACAAACCTTGCCAAGTATTTTGATTATGAAACTGTATGATAATTTTTTTATTGGCTTGTACGATTTCCTTGACTTTTTCAGAGGAGAAAGTAATGCTGAAAACAATGGCTTGCCAACCATTATTGTGATTTCCTTATTAATCGTATCCGATTATATTGGGATTTGTATGTACTTCGATATTAATATCTCAAGTAAGTGGCTTATTTACCTGCTTTTTTTTACAGTGCTTTTTTAAATTGGAAATATTTCAAGCGGTTCGGAAATTATGAATTATTAGTAAATAAACAGAAGTATAAATATCCATTCCAGGTTATTTTTACCACACTATTTGGAATCGTTTTTTTCTTGTTTTTCTTTTGTTCGGTTATTTTCCGATAAATAGAAATCTGCGCTGATCTTCTCAGCATGCTTCAAACAACCTGCGAAGAAAATTTCTCCATGAGTTTTAATGTGACTCTGTGCCATTGAGGCAATAAAGCCTGCGTTCTGATTCCGGATTAGCTCGAATTTAACCTGC
>JBDSHN010000080.1:0-7240 GCA_039918435.1 Bacteroidia bacterium
TCACTTCATTGTTGATCAGTGCTGCAAAATCTGCGATGGACATTACGCCTTTATCGCCGTTTTCTGCGTCGCCTTGTTTCCTTACAGATACTGTGCCATCTGCTTCCTCTTTTTCTCCGAGAATAAGCATGTAAGGAACTTTTTTCAATTCAGTGTCGCGGATCTTCTTTCCGATCTTTTCAGAACGATCATCTACGAAGCCACGAATATCGGAATTTTTGAGCATTTCCTGCACTTTCACGGCATAGTCGATATACTTATCGCTGATCGGTAAAATGCCTACCTGTTCCGGTGTGAGCCAAAGAGGGAACTTTCCTGCACAGTGTTCAATTAAAACCGCCACAAAACGCTCCATAGAACCAAATGGCGCACGATGAATCATAACAGGACGATGCTTTTGATTATCTGCTCCTGTGTATTCCAATTCAAAACGCTCAGGCAAATTGTAATCCACCTGGATCGTTCCTAATTGCCATTTCCTTCCAATTGCGTCGCGTACCATAAAATCGAGCTTCGGACCGTAGAAAGCTGCTTCACCGTATTCGATAACGGTTTTCAGATTTTTTTCGGCCGCAGCTTCAATGATGGATTGTTCCGCTTTATTCCAATTTTCGTCAGTACCGATATATTTTGACCGATCAGTTTTATCGCGCAAAGAAATCTGTGCTGTGTAATCTTCAAAACCAAGCGCATTAAAAACATACAGCACAAGGTCAATAACTTTGCAGAATTCTTCCTTCACTTGGTCAGGTCGACAAAACAAATGGGCATCATCCTGTGTGAATCCGCGAACACGTGTAAGTCCATGCAATTCTCCAGATTGCTCGTAACGGTAAACAGTTCCGAATTCAGCGAGACGCACAGGAAGATCTTTATACGAACGTGGTTTTGTTTTATAGATCTCGCAATGGTGCGGACAATTCATTGGCTTTAAAAAGAATTCTTCGCCTTCCTGCGGTGTTTTGATCGGCTGAAAAGAATCTTTTCCGTATTTCTCATAATGGCCCGATGTCACATACAATTGTTTGTGGCCGATATGCGGTGTGATCACAGGAAGGTATCCTGCTTTCAATTGTGCCTTCTGTAAAAAATTCTGCAAACGCTCTCGTAATGCAGCGCCATTCGGCAACCACAAAGGCAAACCCATTCCCACTTTTTCGGAGAAGGCGAACAATTCTAATTCGCGGCCTAATTTACGGTGATCACGTTTTTTCGCTTCTTCGAGCATAACGAGATATTCGTCGAGCTCTTTCTGCTTCGGAAACGTAATTCCGTAAATGCGAGTCAGCTGTTTTTTTGTTTCATCACCACGCCAATAAGCGCCTGCGAGATTCAACAATTTCACCGCTTTGATAAAACCGGTATTCGGAATATGTGGTCCGCGGCAGAGATCGGTAAAATTTCCCTGTGTGTAGAAGGTAATTTTTCCGTCTTCCAAATCTTTCAGAAGATCTAATTTGTATTCATCTCCTTTTTCTGTGAAATAGGAAATCGCATCTGCTTTGGAAACTTCTTTTCGTTCGAAGACACTTTTCTTTTGCGCAAGTTCGATTACTTTCTTTTCGATTTTTGTAAAGTCGTCGGAAGAAAGTGACTTGTCACCAAGATCGATATCGTAATAGAATCCGTTTTCAATTGGCGGGCCTATTCCGAATTTCACACCGGGATAAAGTGATTCGAGCGCTTCTGCCATTAAATGGGCAGAAGAATGCCACATCATTTCTTTTCCTTCGGTATCGTTCCAGGTAAGAAGTTGGAGTTTAGCATCAGCATTGATCGGTCGTGTGGCATCGTAAGCTTCGCCGTTCACTTTTGCGCCGAGCACATTTCGTGCAAGTCCTTCGCTGATTGATAATGCAATTTGTAGTGCTGTGGTGCCGATTTCGTATTGACGAACGGCTCCGTCTGGTAAAGTAATATTAATCATCTGTTTTTTTAGTGCCTGCATACAACGCAGGAGATTTGTTGTGAGGTGTAAAGATAAGGAAAAAGGTGTCCGCCGCGGCGGAGGGGAGGAAAAGCGGAGGAAAAGGTGTCCGCCGCAGTGGAGATGATTGGGCAAAAGTTCATGCGTGGAGTTAAATTTTGTTTTCCGGCGGGGAAAAATATTCAATGTCAAACTAACAATGTTCAATGAACAGGATTAAAATAGATTGTGTAAAGGAATTTTCGGTTTGGCCTTTTATTTGAAACAGTATAATACAAATCCGGATGATGTTGACTGCAAAATTTTAACCACGCATTGGAGGAAAAGTACTAATCAGCATATTACTGATTCTTACTTTAATGTTTATGCGTTGTTCGAATTCCTTTTCTGTGGAAATTTCGCAACAGTACAGGCATTGGTTACACAACGGGATGAAATAAATTTAATACTCAACCAATTTTAAACCTGATTATTATGGGCATTATTAAAAACCTTGACAACAGCGAAGGAATAAAAAAAATAAAAGAGATTGCAGAAGATATCCGCGTTTGTATGTTTTGTACCGGAGTGGATTCTCTTCCATTTGAAACGCGGCCAATGAGCACGCTTGAAGTTGATGAGCAGGGAAATTTCTGGTTTTTTAGCAGCATCGACAGCAACAAGAACCTTGAAATAGTACAGGACGACCAAGTGCAATTGATCTATTCCAAACCTTCCGATTCACATTTCATGTCGGTTTACGGCCGCGCTGAAATTTCGAAAGACCGTAAAAAAATTGAACAGTTATGGAATGGATTTGCCAAAGCCTGGTTCAAAGATGGAAAAGCTGATCCACAATTAAGTGTTATCTGCATTAAGCCGGAGCAGGCCTATTATTGGGATACACAACATGGCCACATGGTTTCGTTGTTGAAAATTGCAATTGCAGCAATCAGCGATAAGCAGATGGATGATGGAGTGGAAGGAGAGATTCTTGTAAAATAATTTTTTTGAAAAGTTTGTCCTCATTGTTCAGCTTTTCAGTTGCAATGAGGACAAACTTTATTAAAATCGTTTCTTGAGGCAGTCTGCTATTAAAAAACCGTTACGCTTTCTTACTCTTGTTACGCGGGATGCGTTTTTTGCTTTTTTTCTGCTGCGTATTTTCTGATTCCTGTTGCTCGATTTTTGCAGGGTAACTCATCTTAAGCTCTTCTAATATTTTCAGCACTTTTTCGGCAACGAGATATTCTTTATACCAATTCTGATCAGAAGGAATAATATTCCATTCGGGTGTATCACAGTTTTTGAAAATCTCCTGGTAAGCTTCCATATAATCATCCCACTTTTTGCTCGTAGCCCAATCACCGTCGTTATGCTTCCAGAATTTTTTTGGATTGGTTTTTCGCTCTGTCAATCGCTCTTTCTGTTCTTCCTTCGAAATATGCAGGTAAAATTTAATCACATGCGTACTGTGATTTTTCAAAAGCAGCTCGAAATTATTTACGTCCGCAATACGCTCTTTGATCTTTTCCTTATCAAGCAAGCCATTGACAACAGGCACAAGTAAGTCTTCATAATGCGAACGATTATAAATATGAATCATTCCACGGCCAGGAGTATTTTTATGAATGCGCCAGAGAAAATCATGGGCAAGTTCATCCTCCGTCGGCGCTTTGTATGCAAATACATTGCAGCCTAATGGATTTAATCCGCTGAAAACATTTGAGATCAATCCATCTTTCCCGGAAGCATCCAGGCCCTGCAAAACAATAAGCAAGCTGTGTTTTCTTTGCGCGTAAAGAAGATTCTGCTGCTCAATGATGACGGTCTTCAGAAATTCGGTTTTTGCCTTGATTCTTTCCTTGTCGAAGGATTTCGGAGCGCGTGTGGAAATGGAAAGTGGATTGGACATATTCGGTTATCAGTTTTCGGTGGAGTCAGTATTTCATTATTCGGATTCTTTGACGGAAAGTGAGGTGCAAATAAAGTGCCGCTAATTTCTATTGAATACATATTCCAATGATATAACTATCATCTACCTGCTCGGTATTGCCTTTCCATACTTCAAATATTTCTGTCACTTTTATTTTCTGCACGCTCATTGGCTCCTTTGCACACGAAAGTAAAAAAGATTTGACTGATCGCCTGCCGAATAGTTTGTATCACCTATAGAAAGACTAAGAGTCATGGCTTGTTTAAAATATACTTCGGAAGAATCCAATATAAAAGAGGAAAATCGTTTAAGAACGATCAGGTCTGCAGCACACCCGTATTATAACGTTTCGTTATTGGTGAGTGATTTGCTGCTTCAATGCCCATAGAAACCCATTTGCGCGTATCAAGCGGGTGAATAATGTTATCCACCCACAAACGCGCTGCTGCGTAATAAGGTGATGTCTGTGCGGTATATTTTTCTGTGATCCTATCGAGCAATTCTTTTTCTTCTTCTGGTGTAATTTCTTTTTTGCCTTGTGATTTAAGTGAGCTCACCTGGATCTGCAACAAAACTTTTGCAGCCTGCGCACCGCCCATCACTGCAATCTGCGCAGTAGGCCAGCCCACGATCAGGCGTGGATCGTACGCTTTTCCACACATTGCGTAATTTCCTGCACCATAAGAATTGCCGACAATGATTGTAAATTTCGGAACAACAGAATTGCTCATCGCATTTACCAGCTTTGCACCGTCTTTGATAATTCCACCCTGCTCCGAACGGGAGCCAACCATAAAGCCGGTAACATCCTGCAAAAATACCAATGGAATTTTTTTCTGGTTGCAGTTCATGATGAAGCGGGCAGTTTTATCGGCAGAGTCGGAATAAATTACGCCGCCGAATTGCATTTCACCTTTTTTGCTCTTCACCACTTTACGCTGGTTTGCAACAATGCCGACCGCCCAGCCATCAATACGCGCTAATCCGCAAATAATAGATTGACCGAAAAGCTCTTTGTATTCTTCAAAATCGGAATCATCCACAAGGCGGTTAATGATTTCGCGCATATCATAAGGCTTCTCACGCGCGTCGGGCAGGATGCCGAGAATTTCATTTTCGTCCAGTTTCGGCAGGGCAGGGGGCTTGCGGTCAAAACCTGCTTTATCATAATCGCCCACTTTATCCATGATGTTGCGGATGCGGTTGAGGCAATCTTTATCATCCAAGCATTTATAATCGGTCACACCGGAAATTTCGCAATGTGTTGTTGCGCCGCCAAGCGTTTCATTATCGATCGATTCGCCGATTGCCGCTTTTACGAGATAAGATCCGGCAAGAAAAATTGTCCCTGTTTTATCCACGATCATTGCTTCATCGCTCATGATCGGAAGATATGCACCGCCGGCAACGCAAGAACCCATGATCGCGGCAATCTGCAGAATTCCTTCCGATGACATGATCGCGTTATTGCGGAAAATGCGGCCGAAATTTTCTTTATCTGGAAAAATTTCATCCTGCATGGGCAAATAAACTCCTGCGCTGTCAACGAGATAAATAATCGGAAGGCGATTTTCCATCGCGATTTCCTGCGCACGTAGATTTTTCTTTCCTGTTATCGGAAACCATGCGCCGGCTTTCACAGTCGCGTCATTGGCAACAACGATGCATTGTTTTTTATTCACATAACCAATCATCACCACAACACCACCTGATGGGCAGCCGCCATGTTCAGCATACATTCCATCACCCGCAAACGCGCCAATCTCGATACGATTGCTGTCTTTGTCAAGAAGATAATCAATGCGTTCGCGCGCCGTCAGCTTTCCCTGCTCATGCTGCTTTTCAATGCGCGATTTTCCGCCGCCGAGTGCCGCTTTTGCAAATCGGTTTTCCATCGCAGAAATGAGCTGCTTGAGTGTATCTTCGTTTTTATTGAAAGTAATATCGGTGTTCGTTTTTGCGGTTGACATAACAGAGAGAGGAATTGGATTTCTAGTGCCGTAAAGTTAACATTTTCATCCTGTGGTAATTTTATCTCAATAAAAAAAGGAACCCATTTCCGGATTCCTTTTTTATTGATAAAATATTTTTGATAAATATTATTCTTCCTCGTCTGTCTCTGTTGGTTCTTCCTGCAATTCATAAAGGCGGATGAACTCAGCCAGTTCAGCTGGTTTAAGATCCTTTGCTTTTACTTTATATTTTGCTTTCAGGTAATCGGGTTCACGCACCTGTAATGTTTCGTGTACCATCGTCCAAAGCTCGTGACCAGATTTGCCAGCTAAAAGCGGGCGGGAATCTTTTTCTGCTTCGAGTCGTTCAGCGAGATGATCTGTGCTCATTTTGAGATAGATCACAACACCTGCTTCATTCATTTTGTCCATATTGTCGAAGTAACATGGTGTGCCTCCGCCGGTAGCGATTACACAATCATCTTCTTCAAGCAATTCGGTAAGGCAGTTTTTTTCAAGCTCGCGAAAGTGTTTTTCACCTTCTGCTGCAAAGATTGCTGCTACATCTTTACCTGCTTTTTTTTCAATTGCTCTGTCGAGGTCGAAGAAATTAACTCCAAGCTCTTTTGCGAGCGCCGCTCCCATCAAGGATTTGCCGCTGCCCATGTAGCCGACAAGGAAAATACGCATAAATTATTTTTTTTTAATTGTTTATTTCACTTTCACACGGAATCATAGTGCTGAAATTTACAGATACCATAATCCCGTTTTCAAAATAGAAGTCCGCCATTGCGTCGTCGAATGTAATACGTTTTTCGCCCCATTCGTGAAATTCCTCATCCAATTCTTTGAACCCATTTTGTTTAAAAAGTTCTTTCAATTGTGGTTCATTCAATGAAAAAACTGGTATATCCCACATTTTCAGTTGTAACGAACTGTCAATTTCAGCGCAGCAAAAGCGATTGGTATGCTCACCGTCGAAAAACAAAGTGAATCCTTTGGCCCAATAATGCCATACGGTGGAAGCGCTTCCGTCAATTCCTTCCATCAGTTCTTTTTCTTCCGGCTCACCAAAATTCTTTAGCGCTTCATTATCAGAGGCGCCAAAAGACAATGGCCCGAAACTCTTAAGCAGGCAGGCTTCCAAAGGGATCATGGCTGTTTTGTTTGTCAGAAAGTTAATGGAAATTATGTGATAATTTAATCTAAAAACTTAAATTTTTAAGATTACTTATGCCTGAAACAATGCAAACGCTTTGTTTAAACCGGAACGGTAAGCTTAAAATGAGTTCTATTCCTGATACTCAGGGAAATTATTGATTGTTCAGGATATTTGAAGGTTGATTCTTTAGCCATTCGAAGTATTCCGCTTTGCACCTTTTTAGTTTTTTCTCTCTGATTAAAGCTGATTTTTTATCAGCGTACTGCTCGACTAAAAACAATTCC
>JBDSHN010000081.1:0-9533 GCA_039918435.1 Bacteroidia bacterium
CGCAAGCTTCTGGGACTGTGGTGAATACATCGCCTGTAGCTACAAGCTCGAAGTGGGTCACCCGCCGGGAGCACCAACCTTTTTGCTCCTCGGAAGATTTTTCACCCTTTTTGTGAGCGATCCGAAATTTGTGGCAGCTTCGATAAATGTCATGTCTGCCCTGGCCAGCGCCGGTACAATTCTTTTTATGTACTGGTCTATCACCATGCTCGGCCAAAAGATGGTCAAAGCAATGAAACATGAACTTACCGACGGACGTATGTACGCTGTTTTAGCAAGCGGACTTGTCGGTGCAATGGCATATTGCTTTTCTGATTCTTTCTGGTTCTCTGCTGTAGAGGGCGAAGTTTATGGAATGTCCTCGTTCTTTACTGCACTTGTTTTCTGGGCAATCCTGAAATGGGATGCTGATGATAGTCCGCGTGCCGATCGCTGGATTATTTTCATTGCTTATATGATGGGTCTTTCTGTCGGAGTCCATTTATTGAATTTGCTCGCTATTCCTTCTATTGTTTTCATCGTTTATTTCAAAAAGTTCAAAGATCCGAACCGCAAGCAATTAATTATTGCGTTGCTGGTTGCTGTTGGATTATTAGGCGTTGTACAAAATGGAATTATTCCCGGTATCGTTTCTGCTGCTGCTAATTATGAATTACTTTTTGTAAATACGCTCGGACTTCCGTTCAATGGAGGAACAATTATTTATTTCCTTCTTTTGTTCGGAATGGTCGTAACAGGTTTATTGTATACCACACGTGGCGAACAAAAAATGTATAAGATGTTCCTTGCTACAACGGGCGCATTCTTTTTCTTTACCCTTGTAGGTGCTGCGATGTATGGAAAAGTTGCTTTACCGTTTATTACTGCAGCCGGAATTTCTTATCTCATTTACCGCTATCGCAACCAACGTGTCGTGCTTAACACAGTGATACTTTGTTTTACTGTTTTGCTTATTGGCTATTCGACCTTCTTCGTTCTCGTTATCCGCTCACAGGCGAATACACCGATGGATGAAAATAATCCTGAAAATGCGATCAGCTTGCTTGCTTACCTGAACCGTGAGCAATATGGAGACTGGCCAATTGTATATGGACCTTATTTCAATGCGCCTATCGCTGCTGAAAATTATGCAGATGACGGAAATCCGGTTTATGCGCAGGATTCCAAAACAGGCGAATATGTTGTAATTGATTCGCGCAAACAATCGATATATAATTATGCGCCGGAAATGTGCACCATCTTCCCGCGTATGTGGGAAACGCAATCGCACAAAACGCAATATGAATCGTGGAGTGATTTTGCTCATAATAACACCACGGTAGAAGTGACGGACCGCAGTACCGGGCAGCCGAAAAAAATGAAGAAGCCGACATTCTCAGGTAATCTTCGGTATTTTTTCCATTACCAGCTGAGCTGGATGTATATGCGTTATTTCTTCTGGAATTTTGCCGGAAGACAAAACGATATCCAGGGCCATTCCAACAGCACAGACGGAAACTGGCAGAGCGGATTTGGAAAATCAAATGGATTTGACATGTCCAAAGCGCCGGAACGAATGAGAAATAATAAGGCAAATAATAATTTCTATTTGCTGCCATTGTTCCTCGGATTGTTGGGCCTCTGGTATCACTACAGCCGCGACTGGAAAAATGCGCTTGTGGTTACGCTGATGTTTCTTTTCACGGGACTCGCAATTGTTGTTTACCTGAATCAATACCCGATGCAGCCGCGTGAACGTGATTATGCGTATGCCGGATCATTCTATGCATTTGCATTCTGGATTGGCTTTGGCGTTTATGCGTTGTATGACCTCATTGCACAATATATCAAAGTGAACCAGGTTGCTGCTGCCGGAATGGCTGCGGTAATGGGCTGCACCATTCCTTATGTAATGGGTTCGCAGGGATGGGACGATCACAATCGTTCAAACCGTTATACTGCTCGCGATTTTGCCGGAAATTATTTAACGACCTGCGATAAGTACGCGATCCTTTTCACGAATGGAGATAACGATACATTCCCGTTATGGTATGCACAGGAAGTAGAAGGAAACCGCACAGATATGCGCGTGCTGAATTTATCGCTGCTTAATACAGACTGGTACATCAACCAGGCTAGTCGTAAAGCATACGATTCTGACCGCGTTCCGTTCTCACTTTCCGGATCAAAAACACGACAGGGCACTAACGACCAGGTTTATTTCGACCAGGCATTGTTCGATCGTGAAAAACCAAAAGAAGGAAAACTAATGAGTGCGCGTGAATTGGTCGACATGATCAAGAATAATGATCCGCGTGCGATGAGAGTACAGATGGGCCAGGATGACAAAGGCGATAGCTATCCGGATACGATGTTCGTGCTTCCGTCAAATCATATTTATGTGAATGTCGACAAAGCAGCGTGCAGAGCAAATGGAACTGTTCCTGCCAATACACCTGACAGCCTGATCATGGATCGCATCGAGTGGACGATCAACAAACAGTATTTATTGAAAGCTGATTTGATGGTGCTTGATTTGCTTGCAACAAATAACTGGAAGCGTCCGATCTATTTTGCTGTAACAGCAGGAAGTGATTCTTACCTCGATCTTGATAATGTAAAAGTACCAGACAGAAGTCAGCAAGGTTATCACAATTCAAGCTATTTCCGCCTCGAAGGACTTGCTTACCGCCTTGTTCCGATGTTAGGTGACCGTCAGAGTTTCAACGGTAGTGTGCTTTGCAACACAGATATCATGTATAACAAAATCATGGGTGTTCCCGGCAATCCGATGTTCCCTGGTTTCAAATGGGGTGGATTAGAAGATACCACGAAGAATATTTACATGGATGAAAATAATCTTCGCTTCACCACCAACCAGCGTTTGCAAATGATTACGCTTGCAAACTTCCTGAATGACGAGAAAAAATATGACAAAGCAGTTGCTGTTCTTGATCGTTCCCTTTCCGCAATGCCAAGAAAAAATGTTCCGTATGAGCCGCTGATGGCTTACATGGTGGATGCGTATTACAATGCAAAAGCGAAAGAAAAAGCAAATAAGCTTTCTAAAGATCTGTTTGATCAGTGTATGGAAGAATATAAATTCTACAACAGCCCCGATATTCAGAAAGGCTCTAACGGTTCTTATGCCGGTGAAGTTGGCAACCTGGAACGCGCCCTGCAGATGCTTGAAAATTCCGCGAGCATGAATGATCAGAAAGCTCTTTCAAAATCTTATTCAGATCAAATGCACGCAATCGGTCTCCGCACAGTAAGCGACCAGAACGGACAACAGAGCGCCCCTCAGCAAATGGATAACCAGGCGATGCTTGATTCTTTCCTTAAATCAATGGAAAAAGATTCGGCCAACGCAGGAAAAGCAGCAGGTAAAAGAGCGAAATAATATGCCGCTGCTCGTTCGTCCGCCTTATTTGTTCCGGCAATTATATCCCGGGGCAACGTGGAGGATGAGCAAAACAGAAAAGAAAATATTTTTAACGTTCGATGACGGACCAGTGCCCGGGGTAACTCCTGAGGCACTTTCTGTTTTAAGAACGTATGGTGTGAAGGCCACTTTCTTTTGCGTTGGTCATAACGTAGAAAAGCATCCTAAAATTTATCAGCAGATCCTTGATGAAGGTCATGCAACAGCCAATCATACTTTTCATCACCTTGACGGCTGGAATACTTCTACGAAAAATTATCTCGATGATGTTGCGCAATGTTCGCGTATTGTTTCTTCCGGTTTATTCCGCCCGCCTTATGGAAGAATGCGTCCGCCGCAACGAAAGGCGCTTCACAGAAAATATAAAATTGTGCTTTGGGATGTGCTGACGTATGACTTTGACAAAACCATTACGGGCGAACATTGCCTGCAGCTTGCGTTGAATTATTCGAGGGAAGGATCAATCGTTGTTTTTCACGACAGCGAAAAGGCAAAGGAAAGAATGCTTTATGCATTGCCGGAATATATTAAAGCAATGAAGGAAAGAGGATTTGAATTCGGAATGTTATAAATTTTCTCTGCGCCCCTACCTCTCTTTGGAAAAGAATCAACCAAGAGAAAATCTCCTCAAATTTTTTTAAATAATCACCCGAACAAATTCGTTAGCTCGCTATAATAAAACGGCTTTTTTACATCCGGCACATTATTGTCTTCCGCTCTTGAAGTAACCAGCTTTGAAACGGAATGCGCTTCTAACAATCCATCTTCAAGCGGTTGCATAAGCTGTTCGATTTGTTCTTTAGGCAAATCTTTTTCAATCCATTGCATCATCTTCTCTTTCGGAAGAATAAGCGGCATACGCAATTTTGAATTGTGAATCTCGCTCATCAGCTCATTGGCAGGAGTTGTAACAATGGAACATGAATCAATGATCTCACCCGTTGCTGTATTCACCCACGATTCATAAATTCCTCCCATTGCAAAAACAGGTTGATCTTTCAGCTGAATAAAATGCGGGTACTTCTTTTTATTGTATGCTTTCCATTCGTAAAAACCATTGACAAAAATGAGACAACGTTTATCTTTTATCGAATTGCGGAACGATGGCTTTTCAAAAATAGTTTCCGAACGCGCGTTGACGGTCATTAAACGCATCTCGCGTGCCTGCGCCTCATCCTTGCACCAGGATGGAATCAAACCCCAGTTCAATGCTTTCACACGCAAATGATCTTCCTGCAGCATGACCGGGATTTTTGCGAAGGAGAATGCAGAAAGATGATGGTAAAGAATTGTCCAATCATCAACGTTGACATTTGCGCTCAGGAAAAGCTCAAGTTCTTCGTTGGATGGGAGGGCTACGCTATTGCACATGAGGAATTCAAGATTCAAAATTGGAAGGATTGAAATTACGGAATTGCTCACTTACTTTGTGCTGGTTTTAGCAGTACTTATTTCAATATTTTTCACCTTCAATCCCCAAGTCATTCAATTCCTAAAATGATTTGACAGTCTCAAATCCGCGGATCACTCCTAATTGGCAGCCGCGCCATCTTATCCACCTCAAGCGAAGGAAAGCCAAACTCTTCTGTCACTTTTCCTAAGATCAAATAAACGCCAACTCCTGTAAACGGATATTTACTCAGGGACGGCGGAAAATTTACCGTGTCAAAAAAATCTCCGTCTTCATCAAGAAAAGTTCCGAAAGCCATGTATTCGCCGCGCACAGTCGTCACGCCTTTGTATGCAACATACACGCCCATGATGCGAATCCTTTTTCCTACGTGCTGCATCAGGTGCTTTGCCCTGCAATCGCCACGCTGTTTTGTCTTCAGCATATCGAAGTAGCTCATCGTTACCGGAAATTCAAGCAACTCTATTTCATCGTATGCATCTTCCAGCGGATTCATAGCGAGGGCAGGAAGCTCATAGGATTTACCTGTGATGTTAAACAGCAGGACTGTTTCGGTGTATTTTTTTTCGTTGAATTGTAAATGCGCATCCCAAAGCATTTGCCGTTTATTTTTTCCTGTAAAACGTAATGCGTCAATGCGGATGAGCGTGATCAGCTGCTCCATACCCATCGGAACGCGGCGGATAAAATCTTCCAGGTTTAAAAATTCTCCGCTGTGGTGACGTGCGGCTTCAATTTGTTTTGAAACTTTTTCTTCAAGGCTTTTGATGTGGACAAAGCCGAGATAAATATCCGTACCGTAAATGTTTGTGAAGGTGGTGCTTTTGTTTACGCAGGGCAGATGAATCTTCGCACCGGTCTTCATCGCTTCATTTACATAAACGCGCGTGTTATAAAATCCGCCGAAATTATTGATCACCGCCACCATAAACTCCATAGGGAAATAAGTTTTCAGGTAGAGGCTTTGGTAACTTTCAACTGCATAGGAAGCCGAATGCGCTTTTGAAAAACTGTAACCTGCAAACGATTCGATCTGCCGCCACACTTCTTTGGCAACTACATCAGCATAGCCTTGACTTTTACAATGTGTAAAATATTTTTCGCGGATCTCTTCCAGGTGTTTTTTGTTCCGGCTTTTTCCGCTCATCATTCGCCGCAACACATCAGCATCAGCAAGGTCAAGCCCGCCAAAGTGATGGCCTACTTTCAAAACATCTTCCTGAAAAACCATCACGCCGAATGTTTCTTTCAACTGCTCTTCCATGATGGGGTGGAGGTACTGCACTTTTTCGGGATGATGAAAACGTTCAATGTAAGCACGCATCATTCCGCTTTTTGCAACGCCAGGACGAATGATCGAGCTCGCTGCAACAAGTGTGAGATAATTATCGCAATGCAATTTTGATAGCAATCCGCGCATGGCAGGACTTTCCACGTAAAAACAGCCGATTGTATTGCTGGAAAGTAATTGCGCTCTTACTTTTTTATCCGTTTTAAATTTATCCACCTCACTCACATCGATTTTAATTCCGCGGTTTCTTTTTACAATCTCCGCGCATTCATTAATGTGACCTATGCCACGCTGCGAAAGAATGTCCAGCTTTTCTAAATTGATGTCTTCTGCGAGGTACATGTCGAATTGCGTGGTTGCAAAACCTTTCGGCGGCATATCGAGCGCGGTGTAAGCGGTGATAGGTTCCTCAGAAATTAAAATTCCTCCTGCGTGAATGGAACGTGCATTTGGAAAATCTTCAATGGATTTATAAATACTCATCACTTCCCTGCAAAGCTCATTGTCATTCAGCGGCGAAGCAGGATTTTTGATCAGCCTGTCAATGTCACTTTTGGGAAGTCCGTGCACCTTTCCCATTTCGCGGATGATGGAACGGTCTTTGAATGTAGACATCGCGCCGAGCAAGGCAGTATGCTTTTGTCCGTAACGTTTGAAAATATATTCAATCACTTCATCACGGTCTTTCCAGGAATAATCAATATCAAAATCAGGTGGAACTTTTCGTTTCGGATTTAAAAATCGTTCGAAATAAAGATCAAGTTCGATCGGGCAGACATCGGTGATGCCTAAACAATATGCGACAACAGAATTTGCACCGCTGCCACGTCCCACATGATAAAACCCACGGTCTTTGGAATAGCGGATGATATCCCATGTGATGAGAAAATAAGCAGAGAAGCCGAGTCGCCCGATGATCTCCAGTTCTTTTTTTACAAGGTAAATGGCTTCCTTATTTTTTGTTCCGTAACGGCGCTTCATGCCATCAAAAGCCAGTTTTTCCAGGAGCTCTTTGTCATCGCGTGAATTCCCCGTGTAGGACTTTTTATTTTTTACGGCGAGAAAATCAAATTCAAAATGACAATCTTCGGCAATGCGCTTTGTGTTTTCAAGTAAATGCGGCAAAGCGGCGTACTGCTGATCGAATGCTTCACGGGAAATAATTGACTCGTCGGCGCTTGCGGTTTGCGCAGGTTGCACTTGTGAAAGAAGAAGGTTGTGATGAACAGCACGCAGTTTTTTGTGCGTAGAAAACTGGACAGCATCAGCAAAAACAATTGGCCGCAGCGCCAGGTATTTTTTCTGGTCAATTGTTTTTCCCATCCGCAGCTTATTGATCAGCCGTGGAGGAATTCCAACATATTCATTTTCCTTCAGATCATGCGGATGATTTTCATAGGGAAAAATGACATAACAATGTGCGAAGTTGGGACGGTCGGGCAGCTTCTCGGAATTGAGATTGCAATGCGTTCGCAGCTCATTGATTTCCATGAACCCGGTTTTATTGCGGGCGAGTGCAATGTATTTTACTTCATCTGCTTCGCGGAATTCCATTCCTACGATCGGCTTGATGCCTTCCTGGTGACAGATTTTTACAAACTCCAGTGCTCCGGATGAATTATTGATATCAGTAAGTGCGAGTGAATCGTACCCGCATTCTTTTGCAAGCTTAACTAATTCTTCAATAGATAAAGTTCCGTAGCGCAGGCTGTAATACGAGTGCGCATTTAATAACATAAATAAAAGTTCAAAATATAAATCGGGTCGGGAAGCTGGAAATTTTGTACGTATAAAACAAGATTATGAATTTGAGTCTGGAGTCGACAGAATAAGACAATGAATGCTTTTTACGCCCTCCTTCCTTTTTTACCGCAAGATAGTTCTTGCCTCAGAATTTACTCCATCAGAAATACGGATGAAGTACAAGCCTTTGCCCCAGTTTGCGGCATTAAAATGAAAATCCGAAGCGGTTGCAGTATTCGTATTATGGGCAATTAACTCTCCTGCGGAATTATAAACTTCTATAGTTACCGGTCCGTTTTCATGTGCGTAATCAATTTCAAGATCGTCTGCATTAAAGAACGCGTGCACTAATTGCAGGTTTTGACTTTCGCAATCTTTTGCATCAACGGCAATGATCTTGCTGTAGGAATATTGTCCGTTGTGATCAGTTTGTTTGATGCGGTAATAATTTATTCCTGCAAACGGATCGGTATCATTGAAATGATAGGACAAAATCTGAGAACTGTTTCCGGCACCGTTTATATTTCCGATTTGTGAAAAAGAAATGCCATCGATGGAACGTTCAACCGTGAAAAAATCATTGCCGGTTTCCGAAGCAGTCGTCCATTTAAGTGAAACAAGCCCGCCGCTGCAAATGCCATCGAATCGGAGCATTTCTATTGGCAGAGGCGTAAGCGGAATAAATGCGATGGTGAATGGACTGAAATAAGTTACCGGTGCAGCAGAAACAACCGTTCCGGCTGCCGTTGTTCCTGTATTGCCGCCATTGCCTTCATCCTGCCAGCTGGCAAGATCGAAATGGGCAACGCGTGTATCGCTTACCTGTGGAATAGCAGGGCATGAATTTGCATCCCATGCGAGTGTTACTCTTGTGGCTGCCGTGCTTGCCAGCGGAAGACGGTCAAGCACCCAATATTCACAGGCATCGATGTATGACAATGCAGGTGCAAGGTTGTTATTATATACAACCTGTGGATTTGCATAAAAATATTCTGCCGTGAATGACTCTGCCGGTGTTCCTACAGTAATATCATCCACGGCAAATGAAGGATCAGATCCTGCACCATCGTCGTCATTCACCCACTGAAATCCAATTTTTACGTTCGGATTATTATCAGCGCTTGCAGGTAAAGCAATCGAATAAGCAGTCCATTTTCCCTGTGGACTGCAAGTGGTTGGTGTTTTTGGAGGATCACTTAATAAGACCCAAATCGTTCCGTCACAATACCACAACGTCGCATTATCATCCAGCAATTCACCGCGTTCTATGTAATTAAAGTTCACGGTGATTCCGAATCGCCCGGTAAGATTTATAGTTGGCGATTCACATCTCAGGCTGGTGGTTACGCAATAAAAAGACGGGCAGCCACCACCGGCATCATAGCGTGCGCCACCGTCGGTCAGGAATCCATCATTCGGCCCGATATGTAACGAAGGATCCGTCGCGCCACAGCCAGAACCACAGGAACCGGCAGCATTCCCACATTCTGCACCGCTTACATACCAGATGTTGCCTGCCGGTTGATTTGTGCCGGTAGAAGTAACTGTCCACGTACCATTCGGGCCAGTGTAAGGCGCCGTACAATTATTTGCGCAGCCATTTGAAAAAGTTTCGTTCAGGACCGCCCCGCCCGTTGGTGTATAAGAGCCAATAGACAGTGGCT
>JBDSHN010000082.1:0-7208 GCA_039918435.1 Bacteroidia bacterium
CAGGCGGATAATTGAATAACAAGCCATTTCAGGGTTTAAAAGTAGTTGAGCTGGCAAGTGTGCTGGCAGGACCAGCCGTTGGAATGTTTTTCGCAGAGCTCGGTGCTGAAGTCATCAAAGTCGAGAATCCGAAAACCGGTGGCGATATTACCCGCCAGTGGAAAAGCAGTAGCGAAAAATCAGTCGACAGTTCGGCTTATTATGCATCTGTCAATTGGGGAAAAACGATCCTTTTTCTTGATTTTACCAATGAAAAAGACCGTAATCAATTAACGGAGATCATTAAAACAGCCGATCTTCTGCTGATGAATTTTAAAGCAGGCGATGCAGAAAAATATGCGCTTGATTTTCCCCATTTATCAGCACAATTTCCAAAATTGATCTGTGGCTATATTTCAGGATATGGGGAAAATGACCCGCGCCCGGCATTTGACCTCGTCATGCAAGCTGAAACCGGATTTATGAGCATGAACGGAACTCCCGAAAGCGGACCGCTGAAAATGCCGGTTGCGATCATCGACATTATGGCTGCGCACCAGTTGAAAGAAGGATTGCTCACGGCACTTTACCTGCGTGAAAAAACGGGCAAAGGAAATTGTGTGCGTGTTTCACTGTTTGATTCCGCCATTGCTTCATTGGCCAACCAGGCTTCAAATTTTCTCGTTACCGGAATTGTTCCGCAAATGGCAGGCTCGCTTCATCCGAATATTGCTCCGTACGGTGAAACATTCCTTTGCGGCGACGGAAAATATATGGTGCTCGCCATTGGCACGGAAAAGCAATTTGCCCGTTTCTGCATTGCAACAGGACGCCCGGAACTGATTAATGATGTTCGTTTTTCTACCAACCAGGTAAGAGTCAGCAATCGCATGGAAATTCCTGAATTATTTGCCTCCTTTTTTAACAAACGCACTGCTTCCGATGCTGCTGAACTGCTAAGGCAATCTGAAATTCCCTTCGCCATTATTCAATCGGTAGAAGCTGCGCTTACTGCACCTGCCGCAGAACATCTTATTTTGGGTTATCAAACTGTTAAAACCGCAATTTTCAGGCTGGCGTATTAAAGTTGCTATTTGATACGGTTTACATTTTTTCTATATTTGCCTATAACCTACCACCCCATATTCTGTGCAAAAACGAATACTGCTGGCTCTTATTTTAATTTTGCCATTATTTGCCAATGCGCAACGTAATAAACATTACCGCTGGGAAGTTGGTATGGATATCGGCGCGGCAAATTTTCTTGGTGATTTAGGAGGTGCAAATCAGATCGGGACTCACTTTGTAAAAGATCTTGAGCTTTCACTTACCCGCACAGCATTAGGTGCGCATGTTCGCTACCGGAGCAATCGTTACCTGGCTTACCGTGCTAATTTTATGTATGGTAAAATCAACGGTAATGACGCGCTTACTGCAGAGCGCTACCGTCACAATCGTAACCTGAACTTTAAATCGAATATTTTTGAATTCTCTACCGTTCTTGAATTTTATATTTCAAAAGAACGTCCGGGCCACGTTTACAATTACAAAAAAGTGAAAGGCTTAAGGCATATCGATATTCAGACGTATGCTTTTGTTGGAATTGGTGGATTTTATTATAATCCAAAAAGTATTCGTGCCGGACAATGGTATGAATTACGTCCGCTGCACACCGAAGGGCAAGGGTTCAAACCGGGCACCAAAAGTTATTCAAAATTCAGCCTTTCCATTCCAATGGGACTTGGATTTAAATACGCGCTTAACCGTCGCTGGAACATCGGGCTTGAATACGGGCTCCGTCTCACGATGACCGATTATATCGATGATGTGAGCACGGTGTATGTTGACCCTGCATTACTTACAGCTAACCTGGATCCGCAAACAGCAGCTGCGGCAATTTATTTTGCTAATCCGGGCGGGTACGATATTTCTGCTGCGGATAATGGTGGCATTGATCCCACCTGGACTGATCAGCAGCGTGGCGATTCAAAACACAATGACGCTTACATGTTCATGTGTGTAACGGTAAATTACAAGATCGGCAAGATCAAAAAGACACACTCCAAGTTCTAATCTTTCGTATTATGCGATTGCGGGAACCGGTTTCACAAGAAGATTTCGAAAAGTATTATTTGTTGCGCTGGGAAGTGTTGCGCAAGCCATGGAATCAGCCGCGGGGTTCTGAGAAAGATGAGCATGAAGCAACTTCCATTCACGTTATGGCATTGAATGATGCAGGTGAATGTGTTGGAGTAAGTCGCTTACAGTTTAATTCGCCCGAAGAAGCGCAGGTGCGTTTTATGGGTGTGCGTGATGATCAGCAGGGAAAAGGTGTTGGAAAAGAGCTGATGCATTATCTGGAAGGAAAAGCGAAAGAAAAAGCTGCGAAAAAAATTATGCTGCAAGCGCGGGAAAATGCGGTCTCTTTTTATTTATCAATCGGGTATGTAATGATTGAAAAAAGTTTTTTGCTGTGGGGATTGATTCAGCATTTTAAGATGGAGAAGGAACTGTAGATTACCACTTCTTACCTGTTGCAAATTCAATCATATCCAATTTTATTATTTGCCAGTATTTTCCTCTCAGGCAAATCGGGTCAAAATCTTCATCAGCTTTTGTAAATTCCGAAAAATTATTTTTCATCAATTCCTCATTATGCATGCAGGGATACCTCTTTTCGTGCAACGCCAACATTTGTTCAAAAGAAAAATCTTTCATCAGGTCATGCAAATCCCAGAAGTCTTTTTTTCTACCGCCTCTTGAAATGACATCCATTTTCATTGCGATAATTTCTTCAACGTTTGCTAATCGGATTCCATCTATCAGTTGCACGTCCTCCTTAAATTTATCCGTGTAAAAAAGATCCAATTTGACGCAATCCTTTTCATTGCGTCCGATGTAATATGACTTTCCCATACCAATAACTGAATATGTATTTCCTGATACATATTCATATTGGTTGTGTAAAAAAGTATCAATCGCATTAATATCTACAGTCCCATAATCCTCATCAGTAAACAGATCAATATCTACTGATTCCATGTGTCCTTTATACAAGCTTAATGCTGTTCCACCGACTAATCTGAAACCATCAAATTCTTTTGAAACCATCAGTGCTTTTAAAACACTCAGCAGTAAAGGCGTAACGGTATTGTAATAAAGATTATGACTCATTCTTTTTCAATATCTCTTCAACTGTTGCTTTCCCATAAAATCGTGTGATTTCTTCTTTTTCTATTTCATTACCACGCTCAAAAACACGTTCAATTACTGATCGTTTATATTTTCCCCAATTGATCATTTCTATTTTAGTATCCCAAAAAAGTATTGGCCGCAATTTTGACAGATCCGGATGCTTTGTTAATTTTCTTTTTTCCTGCTCAATATCAAAAAATAGTTGCAGCATCATAAAGAAACCTTCTTCGAGTCCGAGTGCATTTTCGATTTTTAATGCAAGCGAAGTATTCATTCTCCGCTTTCCTTTTGTAATAGAAACAAGCGTTTGAGGAAACTCTTTTAATGAAAGTGTTTTCTAGTCAAAATGAGCATAAAAAAGCCTGTTTTACCCATTTCCAAATCAAAACAGATGGTTTTTATCAAAAATCAAGTATTTCAATTTTCCTCTACCCGCTCCTTCAAAAGCCTCAAAATCGTTCCCTGCTCCTTATCGCTTAATTTATATCCAAGTGGAATTTCTTTGCCTTCGAAATCAAAAGCAATCGAATCGCAGTCGACCGACCAATAATCGCCACCGATCTTTTTAATCCAGCCCGGAGTTTTTTCGCCGTAGTTACGCAGATTCTTTACATCCGCAATATTATAATCAGCCACCATTCCTCTGCCGCTTACATCTTTTTTATAGATGAGTTTTCCATCACGCACTTTTATTAATTCTTTCCCATTCCATTGCCACATGAATGCTTTGCCAATCACATAAGTAAAATAAAACCAGAAGGCAAGGTAAACGAGAATGAAGAGCTTTGTATCCTTATCGTCGCTTTTGAAATAGCTGATGCCGATAATAATTCCACCGACAAGCCATAATGCAAGAATGATTCCTACATTTTTTGCTTTGTCACGGTTTTCTGTTGATGAAATAACAATGCTGAGCTCTTTTTCATTTTTCACAAAAGAAGCCCGTTTGCTTATCGATTGAATTTCACTCATTAGGTTTATTGCGTTTTGAAGGACGAATGATCAGGCGCAAACCGTGATCGTAATTAAAATAGCTGATGAGCCAGTTGAAAAACACAACAAGGCGGTTACGGAAACCAACCAACGCCATCAAATGCACAAAAATCCAAAGCAACCATGCAAAAAATCCCTGTGTGGTAATAAATTTGCTTTCCACCACCGCACGATGCATTCCCACAGTTGCCATCGAACCTTTGTCTTTGTAAACAAATTTATCCCAATGTGCCTTTGCTTTTCCTGAGGAGAGATTTTTTCCAAGTCGCGTTGCCTGCTGAATTGCAACCTGCGCGACCTGCGGGTGATTGCGCGGAAAATCTTTTGTCACCATCGCCGCAACATCACCGATTGCAAAAACATTGGTCGTGCCATCAACGAGGTTTGTTTCATCCACCTTCACTCTTCCATTCCGTTGAATTGAATCGGCAGGAATACCGGGAATAGAAACACCTGCAACGCCTGCTGCCCAGATCATAGTTGGCGTGTGAAATGTTTTTTCTTTATCCGTGGTTACAAAAACGCCATCGTAATTTGTAACACGGTAGCCAAGCCACACTTTCACACCGAGCTTCTCAAGATATTCTTTTGCTTTCTCAGAAGCTTTTTCGCCAAATGCGGTGAGCAAACGCGGACTTGTGTCAATTAAGTGAATCTGCATTTTATGAAAATCCAATTCCGGATAATCGTGTGGCAGCACATGTTTTTTTAATTCGCCGAGTGATCCGGCAAGCTCTACACCTGTCGGTCCGCCGCCTGCAATAACATACGTCATCAGCGCAGTCCGTTCTTCCTCAGTAGTTGTTCCGACAGCTTTTTCAAAATTCTGCAGAATCATACTGCGCAGGTCAAGTGCCTCGCGAACGGTTTTCATCGGCATACTGTTGGCCTTCAGATTTTCCATTCCGAAATAGCTCGTATCCGAACCTGTAGCAATGGCCAGATAATCGTAAGTGATATCGCCGACATCGGTTCGAAGCGTGTTTTTTTCCGGGAGAATTTCAAGTGCTTTACCCATCCGGAAATAAAAATGCTTTTGACCTTTAAATATTTTGCGCAAAGGAAAAGCAATTGAGTCGGCTTCGATACCTGCAGTTGCAACCTGGTAAAGTAAAGGTTGAAAGGTGTGATAATTATGTTTATCAATCATCACTACCTGGTGTGTACGGCACAACCGTTTGGCAAGCTCAATTCCAGCAAACCCACCGCCAATGATTACAACACGCTTCAGATAAATTTTTGGAATGTCAATAAGCATAAAATAAAATTAAAGATTTGTAATTGCTCCTGATTTTCTGAATTGTTCCCGCTATTAAGCAGCTTAACGATTATAAAAAAGCACTATTGAAGAAATGCCTCCACAGCTAAACGATAGCTATCTATGCCTAAGCCGCTGATGGTTCCTTTGGCTTTTGGTGCGACGTATGAAATGTGACGGAATTCTTCTCTTGCGAAAATATTTGAAATATGCACTTCAATCAACGGTGTTTTAATTGCTGCAACAGCATCACCGATAGCAATGGAAGTATGCGTATAAGCTCCCGGATTAAAAACTATTCCGTCAAATGTAAAACCACATTCATGCAGCTTATTGATCAGTTCTCCTTCTATATTGCTTTGGAAATACTCAAAAGAAACCAGCGGAAATTTTAATTTAAGATCAGCATAGACATCATCGAAAGAGGCATAACCATAAATTTCAGGCTCGCGTTTTCCGAGCAGGTTGAGATTCGGGCCATTGAGAATAAGAATCCGCATGTGTAAAAGTAGTGGTTAGTTCGGAGAAAGAAGTTTTTACTGCGGTGTTTTTAGTTTGGTGACAATAAAAAGTGTGTAGTTCGGAGAAAGAGGTTTTTAATTAGGAGACAAATAAAGTTGTTCGTTCGTATTTTTTCCGAACTAAAAACCCGCTACTAAAAACTAAAAAAAAAAATCTCTCCCAACTAAAAACTCCCAACTCCGAACTATCTTTACCACATGTCGTGGAAAGCTGATATTGTTGCATTTAAAACTTACCTCCGCCTGGAGAAATCTCTTTCGGCCAATTCCATTGAAGCTTATGAGCATGATATTCATAAGCTCGCGCAATTTCTCGAATACAATAACATCGGACTTGCTGCTTCACAATTGAAAACGGAACATTTACGCAACTTTTTAAAATGGGTAAATGAACTCGGCATGACGGCTACTTCGCAGGCAAGAATTCTTTCGGGATTGCGGGCATTTTATAAATACCAGCTGATGGAAAATGTTGTAAATGCAGATCCGACGGAATTGCTTGATTCACCAAAGACCGGCCGCAAGCTACCTGATACGCTGAGCAAAGAAGATGTGGAAACGCTGCTTGAATCTATTGACAGAAGCACGCCTGAAGGTGAACGTAACCGCGCCATGCTTGAAACGTTATACAGCTGCGGACTCCGTGTTTCAGAGTTGGTGAATTTGAAAATTTCTGATGTTTTTGCGAAAGATAAATATGTGCGCGTGGTCGGAAAAGGAAATAAAGAGCGATTGGTTCCTATTGGCAGAACGGCCTTGAAGCATATCGATCTTTATAAAGACAGCATCCGCACACATATTGAAATTGATAAAGGCGAAGAAGATATTTTGTTTTTAAACCGCCGCGGAAAAAGACTGACTCGTGTCATGATCTTTACCATCATAAAAGGCCTTGTTCAAAAATGCGGGATCAAAAAGAATGTTAGTCCGCATACGTTTCGTCATTCATTTGCGACACACCTGGTAGAAGGCGGCGCTGATCTTCGTGCGGTGCAGGAAATGCTGGGGCATGAATCTATAACAACGACAGAAATTTACACGCATCTTGACCGCACTTTCTTAAAAGAACAGATTCTCAGGTATCATCCGCGTTCCTGAACGAATTCAATATTACAATCTTTAATTTTGAATTTTTCAATGCGTAGATTCTTCGGCCACTTTTTCTTCCTGCACATGAGCTGCTTCTTTTCCAAGATATTTTTCTACAATCCAATGGAAAAGATAAATGAACGGTGTTAATCCGACAGCGATCAGCAATTTCA
>JBDSHN010000083.1:0-47374 GCA_039918435.1 Bacteroidia bacterium
AAAACGCTTCTCCCATTCCCCATTTATGAGAAACATCACACAAAAAAGTGTAGGTGAAAAAATCCGCTTTTTCCGGCCCGAGTAAAATTTTGCCGAAAAGAATTTCAGGATAACAAAATGCCACTCCGGCAAGTATCACTATCACAGCAGCCGAGCGCACCAAATGCCAGCGCAACGCCTCAAGATGCCCGAGAAAGGACATTTCACCTGTTTTTTTCTTGTCTGAATTTCCTGAAAATAGTCCCATAAAGGCGGGCAAAGATACTCAATGAAGGGGAAGCTTGGTCGTGGGAATGCGAAATTTCCCTTAGGGGGAAGGAGCGGGCAATCCGCCGCGGAGGAGGCAGGCGGCAGGGCATGGAAGACCAGTCACATTACATTGAGTGAGATTTTGACAGACATTTACCTCATCCCGTACTTTTTTTAAAACTTTTCTGTCACCTGCCGCCGCGGCGGATTGCCTGCCGCGGCGATAAGAAGGTAATTTCTCAATTTCAAAACCATACTTTCCCCGTCCAACGACTTTCTTTATCTTCACTCCCGAAATGACAGCGAAAATTGTAACCCGTCTGCTTCGTAAGCCGCTTTTTCTTCTTTCTTCTTTCGCGCTTCTGATCACTGTTATCATTACGTATTCAAATCATTTCGAAAATCCATTCGAATTTGATGATGCGCATACGATCGTAAATAATACTGCGATCCGTAAGCTGGATAATATTCCATATTTCTTTACCGATTCATTAAAGTCAAGTACGCTTCCGGCCAACCAGGCGTGGCGTCCGGGTCTTGTAACACTTAATGCAATCGATTATGCCGTGCAGCATCACATGGATTCCGTTGCAAAAGCGGATAGCACGACATTTGCCGGAAAAATAACAAGCACATTCGCACCTAAATGGTGGGACAAATTAAAAACCGGAAAGGCCGGAACAATCAACCCTTTCTGGTTCCATGTTTCAATTTTCGGAAGCTATCTTTTACTCGGCTTTTTAATTTTCTTTTTCCTGCTGCATTTCATCCGCGTCAGCTTCCCGCAATTTGATTTCGCGCATTGGGCTGCATTACTTGGCGCAGGATTATTCACATTGCATACCGCAAACGCTGAAACAATAAATTACATCATCTCACGTGATGATTCTTTTTCCACGATGATGGTCGTGCTGGCTTTTGTGATGTATTTCTATTCGAAAATCTGTAGGAAATATTTTCTGTACATCATTCCTGTTTTTCTCGGCTATTTTGTAAAAGAACCAACCGTTATGTTCGGGCCGCTTTTGCTTGTGTACGTTTTGCTTTTCGGCGATCCTGATAAAAAGAAAAACCGCATCTTCTGGCAGATCAGCTTTTCATTTGTGCTTGCGGGTATGATGTATTTTCTCAGCCGCTTAATGACAGGCGAACATCACACCTATGGCGGAGGTAATGCATATTTATATATTCTCACCCAGGCTTTTGTAGTTGTGCATTATTTCATCAGCTTCTTTTTACCTTTTAATCTGAATGCTGATACCGACTGGACGCTTGTACAAGGCATTACGGATGAACGTTTCATTGCTGGCTTTTTTATTATCGGCTGTTTATTATTCCTCGCGTTGAAATGTGCGCGGAAAGATGAAACCAAACTGATCACGTTTGGATTGCTTTGGTTCTTCATCACCTTATTGCCGACAAGTATTTTTCCACTGTCAGAAGTTCTGAATGACCACCGTCCTTTTTTTGGGCATGTGGGGCTTACACTTGCTGTTGTTGGTGGCATGCTTTACCTGCTGAAAAATATAAAATCAGGTGAACAGTTTACAATAATAAAACGTGTTGTGCTTGTTTGCGGATGTGTTGTTCTTTGTCTGCATGCAATCGGAACACATCATCGCAATTATGTCTGGAGCAGCGGTGAATTGCTTTGGAAAGATGTAACAGAAAAAAGTCCCGGCAACGGAAGAGGCTGGATGAATTACGGACTTGCATTAATGGACAGAACTTATTTAAATGATGCTTATTCACAACATAATTTAGATAGCGCGATACTTTGTTTTGATAAAGCGCTGAGCATTTACCCCAACTATTCCTATGCGCACATCAATATGGGAATAGCATTGTCGCGTCAAGGCGATGCTAAAACTGCTGAAACACATTATCTCGATGCAATCAGTCGTGATCCTTATAACCCGGAATGTTATTATTTCTATTCGCTCTTCCTGATAAAAATGCAGCGGCTGGATGAAGCATTGAATACGCTTCAGCAAGGATTAAAAGTAAGTCCTGCACATGAAGGAATTAACAATACACTTGCTTCACTCAGTAATGCAAAAACTCCTGTAATGATCGCACAGGAAGCAGTAAAACAAGATCCGACACCGGAAAATTATGTGAACCTCAGCCTTGAATTTTATAAGATTAATAAGTTCATGGAAAGCGCAATGGCCGCAAAAGCAGCAGCAACGTTGAAACCTGATTATGGCATTGCGTGGAATAATATCTGCGCGGCATATAACAGGATCGGTGAATGGGATTCTGCTTTTGCCGCAGGAAAAAAAGCGGTTGAGCTGAGTCGTGCGGATGAATTATCGAAAAATAATTTCCTGTTTGCACAACAGCAGAAAGCGCGCTTTGATCAATTAGAAGCTGATGCAAAAGCGAAAAATGATTTTGCAAGCTGGGTAAATTTAGGACTGGAATGGGATAAAGCCGGCAATTACCGCAAGTTCATGATCGCTGAACAGCAAGCTACGCTTCTGAATCCGAACGATCCGCTTGGCTGGAATAATGTGTGTGTTGCTGCGAATAAATTAGGCGATTGGGATCGCGCAATTATCGCCGGTGAAAAAGCAATTAAATTGAACCCTGATTTTGAACTGGCAAAAAATAATCTTGCTGAAGCGCGAAGAGGAAAAGCGAGTAGTCAACCTGGTAATTAACAGATCCTGAAAAAATGTAAGAATTACGATGTAAGATGTGAGCTATAAAATCAAACTAAATCATACATCATAATTCTTACATCATACATCCTTCCCATGAAAATACTTGGTTTTAATTGTTACGGTCATGATTCCGGTGCGGCGCTTATTGTTGATGACGAAGTGGTTTTCGCAGTAGAGGAAGAGCGCATGAACAGGAAAAAACATTTTGGAGGTGTTCCTGAGCATGCCATTCGTGCATGTCTTGATCATGCAGGACTGACATTGGCAGATATTGATCATGTTGCATTTTTCTGGAAGCCTTCTATCTCTTATGCGAAAATTCCGGTTTATCTTTTAAAATTCTGGACAAAAGTTCCGACACTTCTTCGCGAGCAGAAAACATTTTCGGTGGAAGAGAATCTTGGTATGCTCAATTATCTCAAGGACATGAAAAAATTGCCGGAGACATTGAAGAAATTATTTCCGACTTCTTCGCCTTCAAAATTTAAATTTCATTTGCTAGAACATCATTTCTGTCATGCAGCAAGCGCTTTTTATCCGACGCCATTTGAAGATGCTGCCATTCTTACGATCGATGGCGCAGGTGAATGGACTACCAGCATGCTCGCACATGGCAAAGGAAATAGCTTTACGAAAATCGGCGCAGTAGTAACGCCTTATTCGCTCGGAGCATTTTACCAGGCTATTTCACGTCATCTCGGATTTAAGCTCATCGAAGGCCCGGGAAAATTAATGGGTCTCGCATCTTACGGAAATCCGAATACGGAACTTTATAAAAAAATGCGTGAAATTGTAACGCTTACATCTGACGGCGGATTTAAGCTTGACATGTCTTACCTCTGTTATCATTACACACGAAAAAGCGGCGTTACAAAAAAATTTACTGACGCTTTTGGCCCTTCGAAAACAGAGGGAAAAGACTGGAGCAGCCACGAGCTTGATGTTGCCGCCGCCGCACAGCATATTGTAGAAGATGTTATCCTTCACATGGTGCGCACGCTCAAGAAAAAAACCGGTTCCGAAAATCTTTGCATGGCAGGCGGTGTTGCGCTGAATAGTGTTGCAAACGGATTGATCGCGAAAGAAGGTTTATTCAAAAATATTTTCATACAACCTGCTGCAGGAGATTCAGGAACTGCGTTAGGCGCCGCATTATTGCTGAATCATTCTGTGCTCAACCGTCCCCGAAAATGGATCATGGAAAATGCGTTCCTCGGTCCTGAATATAACGCTGAACAATATGAAGCTGCCATTAAAAAAAGCGGGTTGCCGTATGTGCGCTCGAAAAGCTATAATGAATTTGCGGCGAAAAAATTAAAGGAAGATAAGATCCTCGCATGGTTCCAGGGAAGAATGGAATTTGGCCCGCGTGCATTGGGAAACCGAAGCATCATTACTTCACCGCTTCATCCCGATATGAAAGCGATAGTTAATGCGCGTGTCAAATTCCGTGAAGCATTTCGCCCTTTTGCTGCGATTGTTTTAGAAGAAGATTGTGGAAAGTATTTTGACAGCAGCTTTCCGAACCCTTACATGCTTTTTGTTTATAACGTAAAGCCAGAATACCTGGGAAAAATGCCTGCGATCACGCACGTGGATAATAGTGTGCGCATTCAAACAGTAAACGAAAAAGAAAATCCGCAATTACGGAAGCTGCTCGAAGCATTTAAAAAGGAAACGGATTGTTCTGTGTTGCTGAACACATCTTTCAATATTAAAGGCGAGCCGATTGTTGCTTCACCGGAAGATGCAGTCAAAAGTTTTGCAGAAGCGGACATTGATTATTTAGTCATGGGCGATTTTATTGTTGCAAAACGGGGAGATGAAGCAAGTCTGAGATTTTAGATTGCGTTATGCATAGAAAATCGGCGAAAAAACTTCCGGAAAACGCCAACAAATCCGTTGTTTTTTTGCGCTCGTAAACTTCTTTGCGGTCGCAAAAAAACACAGCTGACAATCCTGATTACCGAAGTAAAACATACTGATTTTTGCGCATTAGAGAACTAGTTGGATAAAAACAGCTTAATTGAATCCACTGAAATCAGGAAAAACCTACCAACAAACCACTTTTTTATTCGGCGGTAAAAAACAGCGGTATCTCTACCTTTCGCAATGCTTTTTACAGAAGCAATTTCAGTTATTCCTTATTATCATAAATCAACTCATGAAAAAAATCTACTTTGTTCTTGCTGTATTTCTCAGTTGTGGAATCAACACTTCATTTGCACAGGTGAACACTTACACCTTCAACGCAACAACCGCACTTTATACGCCAACCAGTGTAAATGCAACGCAGGTATTCGGACCGCTTATAGAAGGCGATATGAGCACTGCTGTAAATATTGGTTTTCCGTTTACGTTCGACGGTTCTCCTTTTACACAATGCAAAATTTCCGCCCTAGGTTACATGACATTCGATCTTGCCGCAACTGCGTATGTTTATGACAATGCATTATCAATGGCAAACGGCGATCGTCCGATGATTGCGCCGTTATATGATGATATTAAAACAGGAGCAGTAACAGGAGGTGTTTATTATGAAACAACAGGTATTACCCCCAATCGTCAATTTACAGTAGAATGGAGAAATATGCGCTGGTGGTGGACGTCAAGTGACAGTGTAATCACCTTCCAGGCTACGTTGTATGAAACTACAAATGTGATCAGGTTCGCTTATCATTCGCTTGTCAACTCACCGAATATCATCCCCTCTTTACATAACGGCGGGGCCACCATCGGAATTGCAGGAATGACTACGTGGCTCGATGTACTTGACCCAACTGCAAATCCGGCAACATCTTCATCAATGGAAAATGATTCGATCGCTTTAAAACCGCAGGACAATCAGTTTTATGTTTTCACTCCCTCAGTACTGGATGTACACTCGAACACATTAGTTAGTGCTGTTCGACTGTTCCCGGTTCCTGCACAAACAAGCCTGACTATTTCTGATGCAGAAAACATTTCTTCTATAGAAGTAGTTGATGTTTGCGGGAATTTAATGCTGGCAGAAGAAAATAAGGGCGTAAATTCTTTCACTATTACTGTTACTGAATGGAACAGCGGTGTTTATTTTCTTCGTTTAACCGGTAAAGACGGAGCTGTAACAACGAAAAAAATTGTGAAGGAGTAGTTTTTTATTTTCACAGATAGTTTATACAACTCTCCCTTACAAATTCGCCTGTTAAATAAGATGTTTAAACTTATTTAACAGGCGAATATTTTTTCTGCTCCCAACTGTGGGTGATTGTACTTTTTTTTAAAATTTTTCTTTTCTGAAAAACTCATCAATAGTAATATTATGGATGTTAAGTATCCTTGTCAGGCTCTTTATCGTAAGGTTGGTTTTCCCTTTTTCTATTCTCCAATATTGCATTCTTGAAAGTTCATTCTCGAGGGCAAATGATTCGTAGCTTTTGTGTCCGTTCTTGATTCGGAGCTGCATAAGCTTATTTCCAATTTTCTCCAACACTACAGTTGTCTCATTCATGGTTGAAAAGTCCTAAACAATTCACACGTATATTACCACTTTAAGAGCTACATCTTATAAGTTTCACAACATTGCTAATCAGTCCGGAAAATTTAGCACTATCACTATGATGTTAACCAACACTTGAATCTTTCAAATTCCGCCGAAAAGTGTAAAAGAATTTACATCTATATTACCCCATTAATGCATACACCATTTAAGTTAAAAAGATAATTGATTATTGTAACTTCGTCAAGGTTATTTCGGTCACAATTTCACAATGAGGCCGCACATTTGAGTATAATTTATTTATAGAAGAATGTTTCACGAATAGTTTATGTTAACCAAAAATTTATCGAGGAAAGCAAATATTCCTCTTGGGGAATTATCGGGGAGAATAACGAGCGTATTAATTCAGATTTGCATACTTCTTCTTTTTATCTGGAAATGTATCCGGCAGGGAAATACCTGGCATGGAGAAATTATGAATAAATCGAAAGATGGCATTCATTATCGGGTGGATGCAGTAATAATTCCAATGAAAGATGAACGTGGAAATATTACCAGTTATATTTCTTTAAAGACATTGATTGCCGATGAAAGGAAAACCGGACGCTGAAAAAAATAGTTTTCTGTTGTACGAAGTAGTGATCAATGCGGTAGATAACCTGAATATTCCATTCCTTTCTTTCAAGTCGCAGTTTGAACTGCTGGAGACACGGGGAGTTGAAAACAGCAAGCCTGAAGAAATAAAATATATTTTCTCAACCATCAGGCAAACCGTTGCGGAGTTGAACGAATTTAAAAGGGCGATCTCTGAATTAATTCTGAATCGTACAAATAACCTGGAATGAGGTTGGTCGCTTATTGAAAAAATTCTGACGTAATAAACGCTAATCGCGAAGGATCAGCTTGTTCAATCGGGTGCGGAGTTTCAGAAAGCAGTTCAAAACGTGAAGCTGGCAAGAGGCGTTGCGCTTCTATTGTTTCTTCTTGCGTTACCATCCTATCCATATCGCCAAGCAATAAAAGAACTTGCTGCTCTATCTGTGACAGATCTGTAGGCAACAATGCAGGTTCACTTCCAAGATTTAAAAAGAGTTCTGTTGTGCGATGCAAAACTTCTTTCCAGTCATTCGGCTGATGCAGTTCCTGTAATGCGCTGGCAAGAACAGGAGCTTTCAAAACAATCTTTTCTGCATCGATCATCCGCGTCATGTCAGCCGCAATAAAATGATCCCATTCCAGTTTTGTGCCAAGCGTGATAATTTTCTCGACCCGTTCAGGAAAATGTTTTGCCATATATAAAGCAACACATCCACCCATGCTATAACCGAAAATATTTATTTTCTGAAATTGTTTATCATCCATCCATTGCAAAACACTTGCTGCAAATAATGGAATGGAAAATAATTCAGCCGGGAAGTCTTTTCCGCCATGACCCGGGAAATCGAATGCATGGACTTCGGAAAATTGTTTTTGTAGTTCAGTTTGTAAAGGCAACATTTGCCGTGATGAGCTGATTGCGCCGTGAAGAAGAAGTATCGGTAATGCCATTTTCAATTGTCAGTTGTCAGTAGTCGGTTTTCAGTTGTTGGTTTAAATTACAGACAACTGAAAACCGATAACCGACTATTTCTGCTCCTTTACAATATTCGCCGCTTCATTGATGTACGGATCCTTCTTGATCTTATCCAGGAAATCACTTTTACGCGCCATCTTCGAAGTATCGCTTTTCAAAACAAGCTTGTCCGATTCAAGCATGATGATATTCCATCCTTTGATCGGCTCTTCTAATGGCTTGAATTTCTTATTCTCTTCTTTCAATGCTTCACGTGATGCATTAAAATCTGCAAGGTAAAGCGATTCCATCGTCTGCTCTTTTTCTCTTTTCAGCTGCGCAGATTTTTGAGAGATAAGGCCGAAAGACCCGCTTGCCGCAATACGTGATGTGGAATTCTTTTTGATCTTCGTGTAATCCGGCGCATCTTTCCATGTTTTGTATGGAGCAGCAGGAATTTGATCCCACGGCATTGGATAATCCAGGTCTTTCTCGCCCTGTTCATCAAAAGAATAATAACCCGGCAGCTGCACATCAGGAACAACACCTTTCAACTGTGTCGATCCGCCGTTGATGCGATAAAATTTCTGGATCGTTACTTTAATCGAACCAAGCGGCATCATTTCTGACGAGGTGCTTTGTGTTGGATAATCATCGAGATCATAGAAATTCTGAACAGATCCTTTTCCGAAAGTCGAAGAAGAGCTTCCTACAATTACTCCTCGTTTGTAATCCTGAATCGCAGCAGCAAGAATCTCTGATGCCGATGCACTATTCTCATTGATCAGAACAACAAGCGGACCGTCGTAAACAACAGCGCCACCATCTTTATCATCATAAACACTTACGCCCTGCAAACGTGATTTCACCTGCACCACCGGACCCTGCGGAATAAATAAACCAACCATCTTGATCACTTCATAAAGTGAACCACCACCATTATCACGCAAGTCCAGAATAACGCCGGTTACTTTTTCTGCTTTTAATTTCTCCAACTCTTTCCGCACATCCTCCGAGCAGGTTCTTCCGGAAGTTTTATCTTTTGTAAAATCGGCATAAAAACCAGGCAGACGGATATAACCGATCTTTTTGTCTTTATCAATGATCGCGCTTTGAGCAAATGTTTCATCAAGAATAATTACATCGCGAATGATCGGAATAACGATGATCGAATTATCCGGTTTCTTCACTGTCAGTCGCACCTCTGTTCCTTTTTTACCGCGGATAAGTTTCACTGCATCTTCTACGCGCATGCCGGCCATATCAACAGGTTCTTTATCACCTTGCGCTGCTTTGATAATTAAATCGCCGGCTTTAAGCTGACCTTGTTTCCAGCACGGACTTCCCGAAACAATGCTGCTCACTTTAATATAGCCGTCTTTCTCCTGGAGTGTTGCACCAATTCCTTCCAGTTGTCCGCTCATTGCAATATCAAAATCATCTTTTCCTGCAGGATTGAAAAATTCTGTATGCGGATCAAAAATCCCTGCTACGACATTGAGGTAAGAGATCATACGATCCTGGCGATCCACTTTTGCAAGGCGTTCAAAAACCTCGTCCTGTGTTTTTTTCACTTTCGCACGTGCATCAGCTTCGAGTTCTGCATCGGTTTTAATCTTTTTAACTTCATCATTTGATTTTTTCAGGCTGTCGGCTTTTGCAATCGCATCCGTCTGTTCTTTTTTCGCATCAACGAAGCGCACCATCACCTGGTATTTCAAATACTTTCTCCAGTTTTCTTTCATCTCGGCTTTATCCTTTGCATAACTCATTTTTTCCGGATCAAGTTCAACACTTTCTTTCACAGTAAAATCAAATGGTTGTGCGAGCGCTTCTGCAACATACACTTTATCATCAGCGATACGCTCAATGAAAATTTCCTGTGAACGATTAAAAAATTCAAACGTCTGCGCACGAACCTGATCATCGATCTTATCGTAATCCTGCTTTAATTCATCTACATCCGACTGAAGGATAATCTTCTTGTTATAGTCAGCACGTTTAAGATAAGTTGTAAAAACTTTATGAGAAAATTCATCATTCAATTCTGCCGGAGCAAAATGTGCATTATGAAGAATACGAAGCATAATGTCGAGCACGACAGCTTCTTTTTTGTTGTTAACATTTTCCGATTTCGGAGCTGCGGCACAACGTGAGCTGAGTAAAATATAAGAAGTAAAGCCAATGATGGCAGGAATTGCAAATAAAGCTATCCGGAGTCTGGGTTTCATAAGATACGTTTAATGTATAACAACGAAATTAGGCAAAAAGCGTGCTGAATTGTCCTAAGAACTGTTAACCTGTAAGTAAAAAGGACAGGAGCCGCGGGACGGGTGACGAAGGGTTGATGCGAATGATAAGTGGATTCACAAAGGAGATGTGAAAGTGATATTATTTATTTTGAAAGATCTTCCATCAGGCGGATCATTTCCGGGGTGGACCAATCAATGCCTCCGATTTTCGTAAGCACGATCTTTCCTTCTTTATTGATGATATATGAAGTAGGATAAGTACTGATGCCTAAATCACTGAAACTTTTCTGGCTGATGAAGTATTTGAATTTATACTCGTGCTTATCACGGAAGGAAGCAATTTTCGCAGGATCTTCTTCGGCAATGGTAATAAAAACCATTCGTGTGCTGTCGATTTGTCCGCGGGCTTCATCTATTGTCGGCATTTCCTGGATACATGGACCACACCATGTTTCCCAGAAGTTGAGAAAAATGACTTTGCCTTTGTAATCGGAAAGTTTCACAACTTGTCCTTCCGGTGTTTTAAGTGACAAGTCATCGAAAGCGATGGAGGGCGCTACACGATACTTCACAATTAAATACACGAGTAATATCCCGCCGAGAATAAAGCAGGTTAAATTGATCCAGAATTTTCTGTTGATGCGGATTTTACTTAACATATTTTTTTTTGCCACAGAGGCACGGAGGTACAGTAAAAATTAATAGCCCAGTAATTTTTCCATTGCTACAGAAACTTTATCCGCATTCGGAAGCATCGTGAATTCTAATGTGGAGTTGAGTGGAATTGCAGGAAGATTTTCAGCGCCGATGATATCAACCGGAGCGTCGAGCGATTCGAAACAGAACTTTGAAATTCTTCCGGCGACGGATTGCGCGAAACCGTTGTTATATGGTTCTTCTGTTACAACAAGACAACGGCCGTGTTTGCGTACCGTTTTGAAAATCGCTTCTTCGTCCAACGGAACGATCGTACGCAAATCAATGATCTCAATTCTTCCCGGAAAAATTTTCGAAGCATTTTTTGCCCAATACACGCCCATTCCATAAGTGATTACAGTAAGCGTGGTCTTGTCTTTCGAGGTTTCCGCTTCCTGCACCATTCTCGCTTTTCCGAACGGAATAATATAATTTTCGTCGGGCTCGATGGTTTTCGCTTCTTCTGTTCCTTTGATCTTTGACCAATACAAACCTTTATGTTCAAGCATGATCACCGGATTCGGATCGTAGTAAGCAGCTTTCATTAATCCTTTCAGATCGGCGCCGGTGCTCGGATAAGCAATCTTTATTCCACGGATATTTGCCAGCACCGATTCAACGCTCGAACTGTGATAAGGTCCGCCGCTTCCATACGCACCAATCGGAACACGGATAACGCAGCTCACCGGCCATTTTCCATTCGATAAATAATTCGAACGGGAAACTTCAGTGAACAATTGATTTAAGCCCGGCCAGATATAATCTGCGAACTGAACTTCAACAATTGGTTTGCAACCCGCGGCCGACATTCCAACAGTACTGCCAATAATAAATGCTTCCTGGATCGGTGTATTAAATACGCGATTATCGCCAAACTTTTGTGCGAGCGTTGCAGCTTCTCGAAAAACGCCACCCAATCTTCCGCCAACATCTTGTCCGTACAATAATGATTCAGGATGTTTCGCCATAATTTCCTGCACGGCGAATAAGGCGGAATCCACCATCACAGTTTTTTCTTTTCCTTCCGGCTCACGGATTCCTTTTTCTTCGGTGACAGGTGTCGGTGCAAAATCATGCGTGAACAAATCTTCCGGACGAGGATCTTCGGAAGCAAGTGCACGTTTATAATCTTCCGCCACTTTTTCTATTGCGCGTTTATTTATTTCATCGAGCTCTTTCTCATCAATTCCTGAAACGAGCAACTGATTCCTCAGTTTAGGAAAAGGATCTCGTTTAGCCGATTCTTCTAAGTCATGCCGGTACCATTCTTTGCGCACACCTGAAGTATGGTGATTGAGCAACGGCACTTTTGCATGAATTAAAAACGGACGTCGTTCTTTGCGAATGATTGCAATTACATCGCGGATCGTTTCGTAGCTGCGCATGAAATCTGTTCCGTCGATTGTGCGTGTTTCTAAACCTTTAAATCCTTTTGCATATTCAGTAGCATCCTGTGCACGGGTTTCTTTCGCTGTTGCAGAAATATCCCATTCATTATCCTGAACCAGGTAAAGAATCGGTAATTTCTTCAGCACTGCCATTTGAAATGCTTCTGCTACTTCGCCTTCGGTGATACACGCATCTCCGAGTGAACAAGCTGTTATCGGTTTATCATCGCCGAAATCAGCAGCGAGATTTTGCTCTTCTAAATATTTTAATCCCATTGCAACGCCGGTAGACGGAATCGCCTGCATTCCGGTAGCGGAACTTTGCATCGGAATTTTCGGCATATCATCGCGGCGCAGACTCGGGTGACAATAATAAGTTCTTCCACCCGAAAACGGATCGTCTCGTTTTGCCATCAGCTGCAGCATCATATCAAAAGGCTGCATACCAATAGCAAGCATAATGCTGTCATCGCGGTAATAAGCGGAAAGAAAATCTTGCGGCTTTAGTTGTAATCCGAGTGCGAGCTGAATTGCTTCATGCCCGCGTGAAGTAGCATGTACATATTTGGAAGTGATCTCACGGTTTGCCTCGTAAATTTCCGTCATTGCTTTCGCAGTACACATCAGCTCAAAAGCTTTTAATGCCACAGAAACGGGAACGGCTCCGGCCTTTGCTTTTTGTTCAGTCACAGAAGCGGACATATCAGGTTTTTCAATGTTTTAAGGAGTAAACGAAGATAAGGAAAAAAAAAGGGGACGCGAGGCGGAAAAAAAAGGGACACGGGACGGAAAAAGAGAGCTGGAATAAGAATTTTTTATAAAATTTTGATATACGTAACAAATCCTTCTTCCAGCTCTCTTTTTTCGTCCCTTCGTAATTCGCCGACCCGTCCCTCTTAATTTGGTAATTTTCCATCCCAATACCTTTCCTGTTACCAATTTGTGTTCTTATAAGAAAAGCACATTCGCTCAAATGGCAGAAATGCAACCTACTTACGAACTTATCAAAAACAAGGGCAAAGAATCCGTTCGGGTTTTGTATGAGCGTTATGGCAAAAAACTGTTCGGGTATGCGCGGAATAAATGGAAGATGGGCGAAGATGAAAACTGGGATATTGTTTATAAAACGCTTTACAAAGTAATTGACACGCATGCATCGTATCAATTTGCAAGTGAAGCGAAATTCTCCGCTTTTGTTTTTACCATTTTCATTAATTACCTGCGGAATTTTTATCGCGATAAGAAAAATATGCCGGTGGAAATTATTGAACTGGATGATTCTTTTTCGGAACAGGAAATTTCTGCGAATGAAAATGAAACTGTGCCTTCTGCGTCCATGAATTTTTTAGTCGCTGAGCTTGATCAGTTGGAAGATTGGGAAAGAATTCTTCTGTTGATGAGAAGCCAGAATGTTCCGTACAGCGAAATTTCAAATTACACGGGAAGACCGGAAGATCAATTGAAAGTGTATTACGGGCGACTGAAGAAAAAGCTGGGTGAACGTGTGGCAGAAAAAATCAAAATGACAAAATCACAACAAGCATGAAAAACGCAGCGGATCAATTCAACTTTTCAGATCAGCATTTCGATGTGCTGCTGAATCATGCTTTGCTTTCAACAGAACAATTCACAGTAAATGAAAAAACGATGGAAACTTTAGCTAAACATACATTCACAACGTCGTATACCAATTTTCTTTCCGATTCACAAAGCAATTTGTTTATTGAAAGGCTTGCAAATGATTTCAAAAAGACAAAAAACAGGTTCTGGCTTAATATGTTATTTGCAGCTATTTTATTGAGCGTTACAATTACTGCTGTTTTATTTTCTACAAACAGAACGCCTGAAAATAAAATTATTGCAACACTTCTTCCGCAAACTATCGAACAGAAAAATTCTGTGCTTGAACCTTTGACTTCTATTACCGCGCACGAACTTACTTCCAATCCGCTGCCGGTAACAAATCCGTTGGTGCTTTTGTTAAATGACTCTGCTGATGAATCAGAAATGGCGCAGCTTATTAATGGTAAACCGAAGGAAAACAATGTGCCAACCCGGCTGCATATTCCTGAGGCTGCATCATTCGCTTATGAAGATATTCCTGTTTTATCTGAATCGGAGAAAAAACAAACAGAAAAGGATAAGCTGAAAATGCTGAAAGACATCGCTAATCCGAAAAAGAAGATTTTCACAATGATACCACAAGGAACTTCAACTGTTAATGGAGTTGCTCATGTTGTTCCTGCATTTTATATGAAAACGGCAGAAGTAACTAATCTTGAATACAGAACTTTTCTAAACGATATTCTGATCCAGGAAAAATACGATGATTACCTGGCTGCTGTTCTCATCAAAGGCGGATGGAAAGCGCAAGGCATTCCGGAATTTGAAGATGTTTATTTCAGCAGCCTTAAATACAATGATTTTCCTGCAGTAAATATGCCGAGAAAAGGGGCTGAATTATATTGCCAGTGGATGACAACATCTTTATCCGAGGCGATCAAAAATAAAACGGTTAAATCTTCCGACAATTCTACAAATGCTTTTGCTGATTTTTTTCTTCCGACCGATGTACAATGGGTTCACGCGGCAAGAGCAGGAAAAGACAGCCTGAATATAAAATACCCCTGGTCTTATGTCGGTAATAATATTCAGAATCTCAGGGGATGTTTTCTCTGCAATTTTAATTATACAACTTCAAAAGATCATTTCAGTTCACTCGTCGGTTGCCCTCATCAATGGATCGGTAAATTACCACAGGGTGGATTTCATCGTTCCGTTATCACCACAGCAGGAATGGCGATTGATACATTATTGACTGCACCAGTCTCTTCTTATAATCCGACTGATTATGGTCAATATTGCATGATGGGAAATGTTTCTGAAATGGTTTGGACTTGGAGTGCCCTGGGGAAAGGCGCTGCCCGGGCAATGGGCGGAAACTGGAACAGTATGGATGAAAATGTGCTTATTGAAGCACCCGAACAGTATGTTGGAATTACGGAAGGCTCTGCGCTGATCGGATTCAGACCTGTGTGGACGTGGCTCTTGATTATAAAATAAAATCAACCCTTTTTAATTTATCCCTGTTATCTGATGCGAAAAAAAATCGGTATTATTATTCTATTGCTTTTTATTTCCCCTACAGTTTTCAGCCAAAATATCCTGAGCGGGAAAATTATTGACTCATTGAACGTTCCTGTTCCCTACGCGATTGTCGCGCTGGTTCATGCTTCCGATAGCGCGATCGTTACAGGTGTATTGACAGATGAAAATGGCATTTTCAATTTCAACTCAGTTGCCACGGGAAATTATCTGCTGAAAATTTCCATGACTGGATTCGCAGAAACATGGAGCGATTCTTTTCACACCGATAGCCTGCTTTCGTTTGTAGTCCCTGAAATCATTTTAAAGAAATCAACATTGCTTGAAGCTGTAACCATTTCATCTATGACACCAACTGTCGAATTCAAAAACGGAAATATTACCGTGAATATCGAAAACAGTCCGCTGGCAAGAGGAAATTCCGTTTACGACTTGCTTTTCAGATTACCGGGAGTAAGTATTGTCAATAATTCCATCACCATCGCAGGAAGATCAGGTGTGATCATTATGATTGATGGCCGAGTTCAGCATCTGTCAAATGAAATGATGCTTAACCTGCTGAAAGGAATGAGTGCTGCGACTGTTCAGAAAATTGAAATATTGAAAAATCCTCCTGTGAAATATGATTCGGAAGGAACTTCGGGAATGATCAATATTGTCACAAAGCGTTCGCAGCAAAGAGGTTTCAGCGGGACAGTTTACACCGAAACGTCACAAGGATTTTATAACAATACGAGTAATGGAATCTCCTTGAATTATAAAAATAAATATTTTTCATTATTCAGCAGCATTGACGGCACCTTTAACACGTACAGAATTACCACAGGAAATCCACGCGAAATTCAAACGGATTCCGGCAGCACGTTACTTAAAAATGAAAACAGGTATAAAATTCTTGAATCGGGATTAACGATGAAGTTTGGTGCCGACTGGTATATCAATAAATCGAATGTTATCGGATTTAAAATTGATGGAGGACCGGGCAGATTTAATGAACGGGGAAATGGTGTAAACGCAATTAAAGGTTATAACAATACAGGTTTTTATAATTATATTTTCTCGGAAAATGGTCACAATAAATGGAACATAATAAATTGCAATATTAACGCGGAACATTTTTTTGATTCACTTGGTACTACTATTTCATTTTCGGCAGATTATACTGTCCTGGGTGGAACGGATAAAAGTGTTTATGAAAATCATTTCTATAACGCGAATCGCCAGGAGCTTCCCAATCCGGCTATTTTTCAGAACACAAACACGTCTGCAAGCCGGGTATTTTCATCGAAGCTTGATTTTATACATCCGCTTGATTCCACCTCATCTTATGAAATGGGTTTAAAAGGAAGCAATGCAGCTATCACAAACCAATTTCTATTTGAGCGAAAAAATAATTCCGATCAGATTTTTTACACAGACACGTCATTGACGACCCTTTATCAATATTCGGAACAAAATATCGCGGGCTATTTTAATTACACGAAATCATTTAAACACTTTAATTTGCAACTCGGAATAAGAGGGGAAAATACATCCGTAAAAGGAAGCGCAAAAAATTACCGTTTTTCAAATAAATATTTCAGCTTATTCCCGGATTTCTCGTTGGAATACATGAAGTCAGAAGATCATGTTTTTCAAATGAACTTTAACAGAAGATTCGACCGTCCCGACTTCGATCAGCTCAATCCATTCATCGTCTATCTTGATCAGTATTCTTATTTCCGTGGTAATCCTTTTTTGCAACCTGCATACAGCAACACGGCAGAATTCACCTATAGCTTCAAAGGAATCATTAACCAATCCGTTTCGTATTCCAGGATCAATAAATATATCGCTGAAATTACAGAACAGGTAGACAGCACTAAACTCCTGTTCAGTGAGAGCAGAAACATTGATTTCAGCGAATCGTATTCCTACCTGCTATTTATTAAATATGGCGTGACGAACTGGTATGAAATAAGCTTCAACGCAAATTGTGCAATACTCGGTTTTAAAGGAAAAATCGGGGATGCAGAATTTAATGAACGGCAGTTCGTATATGATGTAAACCTTTCCAATACATTTATTTTACCGGGCAAAACAAAGCTTGAACTTTCAGCTTTGTATAGAGGTCCGGATATTTTTGACATCGTTCATATTGACCCGTTGTGGTCAGCATCCTTTGCGATTCAAAAATCTTTTTTCAAAGAAAGCCTGCAATGTTCATTGGGGATAAATGATATTTTTAAAACATTGCGGTTCCATACCTATTCGCATTTTGAAAATCAGAACTGGGATTTTTACCAGAACAGCGATTCACGCAGGCTCACTTTCAGTCTCAGCTATAATTTCGGGAAAGTAAAAGCGGAAGAAAGGGAAAGCAGTAGCAATGAAGAGGAGAAGGAAAGGTTGGGACGGTAAAAAAATGCAGGATGTAGAGACTAACTTTTCAAAAAAATCATTTGTTTCATTTATTCTCCTTCATAAATCCTCAAACGATTTCTCGCTGCAACCAATTCTTCCTGCAAACCATTCACACGTTTCAAAAGATGGGAAATCGTTTCTATTCCTTCCGGGTTTATATCTAATTCATAATGCCAGCGGATCATTTTTTCAAGTTCTCTGATCTGCTCTTTAAAAATATAACGTGTTTCATGAACAGTTGTAATTTCAATCAGGCCATATTCATGCAGCGAATCAATAAACGTAACTTCTACATTATGATGAGTAATAATCGCCTGCAACGGAATTAAATTTTCAGTTTCCATGATTCCTGAGTTTTGCTAATTCATTGAATAATTCCTTTTCCTTTTCGCTGAGATTTGTTGGCACTTTTATTTTCCACGTTAAAAACAAATCACCGAATTCGGCTTCTTTTTTATAAACGGGAAAACCTTTTCCTTTCAGCTTCACTTTTAAATCGCTTTGTGTTCCGGGTGTTACTTTCAACTTTACTTTGCCTTCAAACGTGTCGATCATTACTTCGCCGCCCAAAACTGCGGTGTATAAATCAAGATCAGCATCTGCATACAAGCTGCTTCCTTCGCGCCTGAACTTTGACTGGTTGGCAATTGAAAATGTAATGTAGAGATCGCCTTTCGGTCCGCCATTCGCGCCTTCTTCGCCATGACCGGAAATTTTTATTGTCTGTCCGTTCTCAACTCCTGCGGGAATTGTCAGCCGGATGTTTTTTCCATTCACCGTTAACGTTTGCTGATGTGAATGATAAACATCCTTCAGATCAAGCTGTAGCTGCGCACGAAAGTCCTGCCCGCGAAACTTTGTATTTGCACTTCCCCTTCTTCCGGTGCCTCTTCCAAAAACAGATTCAAAAAAATCCGAATAATCACCTTCGTCAAAACCGGAAGCAGCACCTTGCTGCCCGGAATAATAATTATTATTCGATTGTTGTTGTTGACCGGCCTTTTCAAATTGCTCAGCGTGCTTCCAGTCCTTTCCGTATTTGTCGTACTGCTTTCTTTTTTCCGGATCGCTCAACACTTCATGCGCTTCATTGATCTGCTGAAATTTTTTCTTTGCGTTTTCATCATTCGGATTCAGATCAGGATGAAGCTTTCGTGCGAGGCGGCGATATGCTTTTTTTATATCAATCTCACTGGCGGACTTATCCACTTCGAGCACTTTATAATAATCGATAAATTCCATAAACAATTCCAATTAAACTAAAACTGATTTTCCGGGGAAATTCTACGGATAAATCAATATCTAAAATTACCTTTTCTTTTTCTTAAATAAAACACTGTTTGCGTCTGCTTTGATTAAATTATACTAATCAAAAGCAGACCGATCTGAGCTAAAACACACGAAAATGAAATTCCGGTGATATACCTTCAAGTGCCAGATAAATCAGCATTAAGTAAATGAATCGGGCTCTTGCTTATTAATAATGCGAAACAGCAGGCGGTGGCGGAACTTCACTGTTCGTATCAGGGTGAACAAACTGAATATGTGTTTGCCTTGCGCGGGTTTTCCAGAAAACAAAATAAGCAATGTCTTTTACCAGCGGACGATCAAGCTCATCCTTCGTCATCCCATTGAAAAAATCATTGAGAATAAATTGAAAATCCATATCACCTGATTTTGACAATTTCTCCACCAAGGTGCCGGTATGATGAAGAACATCTGAAGTATCAAGCGTCGTTAATTTTTTAAACCAATTTGCGTCCCAGCATTTTATCATTCCTTCAATATTAGGTGCGCCTTCAAATTCTGTATTGAGAGCAATATTCATTTCACGACTTCCTTTTACAGAATCAGGAATAAAAATAATGGCTGTATCGTTGAAGAATTTTTTATAATCTTCCACATTTCTTTTCCCCAATACTCCATTTGAAAACAGGTAATTATCGAGCTGCGTTATTCCGTCTGAAATATCATAGCTTTTTCCTTGTCCCCAGTTTTCATTCCAGCATTTTAAAGTCGCTTGCTCTATTTCAAGCGATTTCGGCGATGGCTTTTTCTCGCATGAGAAAAGAAATGTGATCAAAAGGAGTGAAAGATATTTTTTCATAACCGAAGGCTAGTAAGATGGATCAAAATTACTCAATTAGGCCACCTCTTAACATTGGCAAACAGTTGTTTTTACATATTCTTCATATTACCATAAAACAACAGCTACATCACCTTTACAAACCTGCCATAGATTTGCAGCATAGAATCGCCAATGAAAAAGCTTGTCATATTATTTTTTCTTTTTGTGTTTACCGCTTCAGCATTTGCAGCAAGCGGATCAGACGAAGTAATGTTTGTCAGCGGAACTGTTGTGGATAAGGAAAATAAAGAAACGCTTGCTGGAGTTGCAGTGCATGTAAAAGGAACGGACATTGTTGCTTACACGGACTTTGATGGTAACTTCTTTATTCCCGAACTTCCGGCAGGTACTTACGAATTGGAATTTCATTACATCACCTATACCTCAAGCCTGGTGATAAAAGATAATTGCACCCACTGTACGGAGATCAGCGTAGAGCTGGAAAAACGGTAATTCACTATTTTTCGCAATATTAAGTTTACACTTCCTTTCTCAAATTAATGAATTGACTTACAACGTTTTACATTCAATGTAAAGTTAGTGTAACGTAATCGTTATGCCATTCTTACCAAAGGTTTTAGATTTGATTTAACAGTAATCAATTTCAAAAACGGAGGCAAAATGAAACAAGTAGCAATTCTTTTTTTCCTGACGCTCTTTTCAACCGCAGTGTTGAATGCGCAGGAAGTTTCCATTCAAAATGGATTATATGTAGCTGCCAGCGGCGAATTATTTACAGGGAAATTTACCGAACACTTTGCAACCGGCCTGAAAAAATCTGAACTCACAATTCAGAAAGGAAAAGCTGAAGGCTATGCTATATATTATTCAGAAAACGGAAACAAAATGGAAGCCGGAAATTATCTTGCAGGTTTGCGTGACGGACTTTGGGAAAAATGGAGCGGTGATGGAATTAAAATCGGTGAGGCGAATTATAAAAACGGGATGAAAGATGGAATATGGTTAGTGTGGGACGAGCAAGGAATGAAGCGTATGGAAATGCATTATGCTGCCGGACAAAAAACCGGAAAATGGCTGATGTGGAATGAGAATGGAATATTGAGCGGAGAAAGAATATACTCCGAGGCACAGTAATTGAAAATTGGTAAAAAGAAAAAACATTACTGCCTCCTCCGCCGCGGCGGATTGCCTGCTCCTATCCCTGAAGATGTGGTCATTAGTGTCCGCCGTGCCGGAGGTGATTGGTGAAATAAAATTTTTCAATAACCAATTACTATCCTTCAATTAACCACACTTATTCTTACCAATCACCATTTTTCTACCACTACTTTTTCAAAATTGCACCTTATACACGAAGTTGGGAAACAACCCGATTTGGTAGGCTGTATTAATTGTTCCCGAAACAGGATTGTAACGTTGCGCGAATACATTTTTATTGTTCGTTACATTCTGAATATCGAAAAACAAAGATTGCGACAACTTGCGTGATTTGCTGTTCAGGGTGAATCCGCTTTTTACATCCAAACGGAAAAAATCCGGATTACGTTCACTATATGCGTAAGTGCTTCCCATTAACACCTGCTCGTGTGCGGCTTGTGAAGTGGCAAGATCTACCGGAGTAAAATATCTTCCGCCTGCCTGGGTCATTTTGACATCAAAGGAAATTGCATTCCGCTTTTCTTTTCCGACTTTAAATTCTTTTCCTAAAAGGATATTGTAAACGAATTTTCCGTTAAAGGCTGTATTCCGTTCTACACCATCGCTCCCTTTATATTTCGATTCGTATAAAGAACCGGTAAACAATCCATAAAATCCTTTACTGAAAAATTTTTCAATCGTCAGTTCTACGCCATAATTTGTTCCTGTGCCGCTGTTGGTAAGAAAGCCCTGCTCTTCCGGCGAAAAATCAGCACCGGTATTCAGCATTGAAAACGATGACGGCGCAATGGTAACAGGAACATTATTCAGCAATTGATAATACACTTCAGCTTTTACTCTCCAATCAGGAAAAGGTAAAAAATCATATCCCAAAACAAAGTGCTGACTCTTTGTAAAACCTAATTCTTTATTCGACTGATCGTAAGAACCATCAGCATTCAATGTTCTTACAAAATATACATCTGTAGGCTGCATCTGGCTGTGCATTCCGTATCCCATGCTCACGGAATTTTTTTCGTTTACTATGAACTTTAATCCTGCACGGGGTTCCAATGCAAATGAATTATTCAATGTGAGCAACTGACTATGAACGCCAACATTCAAAATCAATCGCTCGCTGAAACTGTATTTTGCATGTGCATAACCCTGCACGAGTGATGTATAATCATTGTAATCCCATATCTGTACCCACGGGCCATTTGTAAGCCTGCTTTTATAAAATAAATTGAGGCTGATCAGTTCCTCAATAGCGCCCACTTTAATAAACAAGCGCGGACTGATCTTCATATTGAATGAAGTATTGATTGAATAACGCAGCTGCGTTACTTTATTTTCCAGCGTACGCACGAGATCGGAATTCATTGTTCCAAGTGTATCTTCGTAATAATTGGAACCTGCATACGTTGCACCGATCACTGTGCTGAAAAATGATTTTTCTCCTGCGCGTTTAAAATGTTTTACTCCAAGCAAGCCGATATCACTGGTAAAGAAACGATCACGTGTTGGGTCAGCGAACAAATCGGTGCTGTCAATTTTATCGTGGAAGAAATCGATTTTACTTTTTCCTCCTAATCCGAATAAAGTAAAACGGCCAAACTTTGTATCGCCGCCGTTAAACTTAAAGGAAATATCCTGGTAAAACGGCGTTGCAGTAGTGCCGATCGGAATTCCGATTGCCTGTGCGAATCCTGTAAATGAATAACGGTAAGCAACCAGGTAAGAAGAACCTTTCTTTTTATTCATCGGCCCTTCTGTCATCACTTCTAATCCTGTAAAAGCGCCGAACTGAATGGTATGTTCACGCTTGTCTGAATTTCCATTCCTGAAACCGAGATCAAATACACCGGCATTTGCATTACCATATTCAGCAGGAAAAGCGGAAGTGAAAAAATCGGAATTCTTAAGCAAGTTTGTATTGATCGCACTTACCGGTCCGCCCGTTGCGCCAATGGTAGAAAAATGATTCGGGTTAGGAATATTCAATCCGTCGATGCGCCACAAAACACCTGTCGGAGAATTACCGCGGATCACAATATCATTCCGCGAATCATCAGGAGTGCTTACGCCTGCGAAGTTCGAAGCAAGACGTGAAGGATCTGATCGGCCGCCCGCGTAACGGTTCACTTCATCCATTGAAAAAGATCTTCCGCTTACGGTGATGAGTTCATTATTAGTTTCATTTTTTTTCGTTCCGCTTACCACTACTTCATTCAGCTCATTGAGATTTTCTTCCATCTCAATATCCATGATCACTTCTTTTCCGGCATTTACCTGGATATTTGAAAGGATGATTTCTTTGTAACCGGTATAATTTACTTTCAGATCATAACGACCAACCGGAACATTTACAATTTTATATTTTCCGTTCTCATCTGCCGCACCGCCTAAAGCAGGAGTTGTTCCCAATACAGAAACAGTTGCACCCATCAGTAACTCTTTCGATTGCTTATCCGTGATAATGCCTTTGATGGTTTGAGATGCTTCCTGCGAAAATGCAGCAAGTGAAATCAATAATGCAGAGAGAATTCCAAAAAGGTATTTCGTAACGTTCGTTTTCATAGGGATGAGATTTATGAATACAAACGTACTGCGAAGTCAAAAACCGGCTACTTGACTTAAATCAATAAGAAGCGGGAATGAAAATTTATTGATCCGGATCAATCAGGCAACCAGGCGTCTCCTGATGCGGCTTAATGCTTCCGGCGTAACACCAATGAAAGAGGCGATCATGTATTGCGGAACGCGCTGCAATAATTCGGGCTTTTCTTCGGCCAGTTTATTATATCGTTCTTCAGGTGAAGAGGACAAAAGCGAATTCATCCGGTCAATTGCATCAATAAGGAATTTTTCCGCGATCAATCTTCCGAAACGTTCAATGAGCGGATAATTAGAATAACATTCCTGTACATGATCATAATGAAATTTTACTGCAACAGAATCTTCAAGCGCCTGTATGTAAACTTTTGCAGGTGTGCGCCGGAGAAAACTTTCGTATTCGGAGAGATAATTATTCTCAAAAACAAATTCACACACCATTTCTTTTTCATCTACAACAGAAAAATAACGGAAAGCGCCTTTACTGATAAACGTTACGAAATTTTCCTGCTCACCCGGCGAAATATATAACTCACCTTTTTTATACTGCTGAACAATCGCATGCTTTTCCATATTTGCCCACATTTCATCTGTGAGTCCCGGAATCATTTCCTTGTAATACGATTTAAGCTGGTTCAGTGGCATACGACACGTTTTAAAAGTGGACAAGAAGATCGACTCTTTAAGTTTTTCGGGAGTTCCGATTAGAAGGGAAAATTACTATCCCGCTATAAGGTCGCCCGTAAAACAAAAATATTCTAAATCTTGCTGAAAAACACTTTTTAAAGGCTCTTTCTTCAACACTTTATTGCGTTTGCCTGACTTTTTTACTCTCCCTGATTCACATTTTCATCCTTCCAAATGCAATAACAAAGCAAACAATAAACAATCCCACATTCGTAACGACCTGCTTATACTCGTGGCGTTTAAAATGTATGATGCCCGCAGGAATCATAATAAATGCAAAGCAGCATGCTGAAATAATTGTGAGCACGGGAAAGATGTTCAACCAAAACGGAAGAATAATTCCAACCGCGCCAGCGACTTCTGTAATTCCGATAAAACGAATGAATGCTAATGACATACCTTCTACACCTGTCTGCCCCTTTTCAACTAATTGCTTTTCTGAAAAAACAGATTTGCAAATTCCGGAATAAAGAAAGCATAATGCAACAAGTGCCTGTAAAATCCAAAGCAGTGAATTCATAATAATTCGTAGTTCTTATTTCAGTAAAGAACCAAAAACCATTAAATTATTCCTTTGACAATTATCAAAAAATCAAACCTGCGAACGAATTCTGCTGAGCGTTTCCTGTGTTATTCCCAGGTAAGAAGCGATCATGCCAAGTGGTACACGTTGAATAAGGCTTGCATTTTTATTCATCAGTGTCTGGTAACGTTGCACTGCTGTTTCAAAATGAACATCATCAAATTTCTGCTGTACCTGGATCAGTCCGGCACACACAATTTTCCTTATTAAATGTTCAACATCATGATGCTTTTTACATAGCTTCTCCAGCTCATCGTAATGAATTCCGGAAATTACTGAAGGCTCCAGCAATTCAATGTTACGCCGATCGGGTTGTCTTGTGATGAAGCTGATGATAGAACAGGCGAAAGAATTTTCATTGCTGATCCAATCCGTCACATCTTTCCCGTCTTTGTAATAGAAAGTGCGCGTTAGACCTTGTTCAATAAAATAAAAGTAATCGCAAACAGCGTCTTGCTTCACCAGCAAATGTCCTTTGGGGAGTTCTGATCTGTGCAGGCACAAAGCCATTTCCTGCCGGCTCTCCATAGTTAATTCAGCGATGCCGGAAATAACTTCAAAAAATTTATTCATCGTACAAGAATATATTTTCTGCGTCGGAAAATATTAGCCGCCAAACAACTCTGACATTTCCATCCAGCGCATCGATTTTGTTTCCAATTCAGTTTCCACAACAGCAAACCGATCAGATAATTTACTGATCTCAGCATGATCTGCAGAGGTTCCAAGCTTTTCAAGAATTTCTTTCTTCTCTTTCTCCAATGCCGGAATATCTTTTTCCAACGAATCAAATTCAAACTTCTCTTTGAAGGAAGGCTTCTTTTTGAGTTCGGAGTTCTTCGTGTTTAGTTCGGTGACATTTCCTGCCTCCTGCCCCCTCCGCCGCGGCGGATTGCCTGCTCCTTTTTTCTCCGTCTCGTCCCCTTTTCTTTCGTCCCTTTTCTCTTCATTGACATTATCAATTTCACGCGATAGCTTCCGTGTATTAGAAGGCTTTTCTCTCCATTGCGAATAATTGCCAGGAAAATCTTTAATAATTCCTTCACCTTCAAAAACAAAAAGATGATCCACTAATTTATCCATGAAATACCGATCATGGGAAACAATGATCACGCAACCCGGAAAATCCATGAGAAAATCTTCAAGAATTCCGAGCGTTAGAATATCAAGGTCATTCGTGGGCTCATCGAGAATCATAAAATTCGGATTCTTCATCAGCACGGTGAGCAGGTATAAACGACGACGCTCACCACCACTGAGTGAAGAAACAAAACTGAACTGTGCCTGCGGAGTAAAAAGAAAACGCTGACACATTTGCGCAGCCGACATTTTTGTTCCGTCGGCCAATGGAAAAAATTCTGCAATATCTTTGATCACTTCAATCACTCGTTTATCTTCTTTGAGCACCATGCCTGTTTGGGAATAATATCCAAACACAATGGTTTCACCTGCCTGGATCTTTCCTGAATCGATCGGCTCTAATCCCATTATCGCATTAAGCAAAGTAGATTTACCAACGCCGTTCTTTCCAACGATGCCGATCTTTTCCCCTTTCTTAAACGTGTAATCAAAATCAGCAAGAATTTTTTTATCGCCGAAGCTTTTATGCACATGGATCATCTCGATGATCTTTCCACCCATGCGCGACATTTTCACTTCTAATTTCAATTCTTCTTCCGGCGCTTTTCCTTTTGCTTTTTCCGCCACTTTATCAAAAGCATCTGTACGCGCTTTTTGTTTTGTTCCGCGCGCACGTGGCATTTTACGCACCCATATTAATTCACGTCGATATAAATTGCGCGATTTCTCCAGCGAGCTTGCTTCCTGCTCTTCACGCTCTGCTTTACGCTCGATGAAATAAGGAAAATCACCATCGTAATTAAAAATTGTTTCTTTATCAATTTCAATAATGCGCTGACAAACACGATCAAGAAAATAGCGATCATGCGTTACGAGAAGAATGGTAAGATTGCGTGAAGTGAGATAACCTTCCAGCCACTCGATCATGTCGATGTCAAGATGGTTGGTTGGCTCATCGAGAATTAAAAGCTCAGGTGCCGCAATTAAAAGTTGTGCAAGTGCAAGACGTTTTTTCTGTCCGCCGGAAAGTGTAGAAACCTTTTGCGAATATCCGTCAAATCCTAATTTTGATAAAAGCGTTTTTACTTCTGTTTCATGATCCCACGCATTGAGTTCTGTCATTCGCTCCATGGCATCGTGCAGCTTTGTCTGTGTTGCATCAGAATGATCGTGCTCTGCTGCTTCTAAAAGCAATTCATATTCGCGCACGAGCTTTGAAACTTCTGCTTCACCGGACAATACCGCTTCGATTACCGTATTGTCGAGATCGAATTTCGGATCTTGTTCAAGAATGCCAATTCGGATTCCTTTGCGGAGAGAAATCTTTCCGTTATCCGGCTGATCTTTTCCGCTGAGGATATTGAGTAAAGTGGATTTTCCGGCGCCATTCCTTGCAACCAGCGCAACACGATCTCCATCCTCTAATCCAAAGCTTACATTTTTAAAAAGGATGCGTTCTCCGTAGGTCTTGGAGACATTTTCAACAGACAATAAATTCATGGGCGCAAAGGTAGCCACAGATTACGCAGATTACACAGATTCAGTAGAAATTGATTGCCTGCTACATGCTTATCATTTACAAATGAAAATGATTAAGTGGTAACCTGGCATTCTATCATTTCTCCTTGTAGATATATGTGATTTCCAAGGGAGATTTCTGCTCATGCGGCCCCATTTCCTCTAATGTGTAAGGTTGTTGCGTCTCCTCTTCTTCATTCTCATCTTCAAAATATTTTCGTGGTTGCGGGCCTTCTTTACGATAAACAATGCTGAGAATAAGCCCTGTCAAAGCGCCATACAAATGTGCTTCCCAGGAAACATGCGGATCAAAAGGCAGAACACCCCAAACCATGCCGCCATAAATAAAAATAACAAGAAACGAGATCATTGCGAGTTGCGGATCACGCCGAATGAGTCCGCTGAAAAAAAGAAAGGAAGCAAGTGCATAAACCACACCACTTGCTCCAAGATGAAATGCTTCACGCGCGAAACACCAAAGTAAAATTCCATTGAGAAAAAAGCTCAGCCAGAAAATTTTCCCTGCAATTCCTTTGTAAGAAGTAAAAAGCAGGAAACCAAGCACAATGAGGGGCAAAGTATTTCCGAGCAGATGTTCCCAACCGGAGTGCAATAATGGCGAGGTGAAAATTCCAAGCAGTCCGAAAACATGACGTGGATAAAGAGAATAATGTGACCAATCCTGCTGCAAAAAACCCTGGGCAATCTGTACAAGCCAGATCAGCACAACGAATGTGAAGGGAAACAGATCTCCCAATAAAATACGGTGGCGTGATATTTTTCCGGACACAATTATAAGTTACTCAAGTTTTATGCCGTGGGGAAATAGTCTGACGGAATGGCAGAGGGTTAATTTTCAGCAATAAATGAGCAGGTCCCTTAATTAGTCAGAATTCTTTTTCTTCGGTAGAGAACAGTGATTTGTAAATCGATTACTTAACTTAATGACATGGCAATAAAGCCGCATCAATTTTTCATTTCATCTTCTCTTAACGCCACCGTAATATGCTCAGCATAGCTTTGTAACATAAAATAAAACGATGAGCACAAAACCAACAAACGGAGAAATGGCCCGCATCTTTCTCAAAAACGGCAATCAACAAATGGGGCTTTTATTGAATGATGTGGAACGTGAAGATGCATTTGACGAGGGCGTAAAATTTATTCCACATCAGAACGTAGGCGAATGGCTGAAATCTTTTTCCAGCGATTTTATTCGTGTTTTACAACCGGATACAGTGGATGGAATTGATCTTATTATGAAATAACAATTTGAAAAATCCAGGATTCAGAATTTTGAATCTTAAAGCATTCCTCTTTTTTTGCGGATGTTATCGTACGCTTCCTGTACGAGCTGGAATTTTTCCTTTGCTGTTTTTTGAGCGGCTTCACCTAAGTCAATTACTTTATCCGGATGGTATTTCACTGCCATTTTCCGGAATGCTTTTTTCACTTCATCATCCGTAGCGGTTTCTTCTACTTCCAGAATTTTATAATCACTGTCCGTATTTCTATAATACATCGCACGCACCGATTCAAAATCAGGGCGATCAATGTTCAGGTGATTCGAAATCTCTTCGATGAGTACCGCTTCTTTCTGATCTACTACTCCGTCTGCTTTTGAAATACCAAAGAGATAATGCAGCAATTGAATGCGCTGCGCCTCGGGCATGTATTGGCGGATCTGCACACAAACATCGCGCACGGGAATGTCTTTCGAAAGCAGGTCTTTCAGCAAAGGCAATAAATCAGTTGCCTGTTCCTGGCCAAATTGCCTGATGAGAAACTGTTTTACGAAATCCAATTCTGATTTCACTACACGGCCGTCGCTTTTCATTACTGCGGCCGTCAGCACCAATAAGCTGAGTGCAAAATCACCCTGTGCTGTGCGTGAATTGTACCCCGGCGTTTTAGCAAAAGGTCCGCCGCCATTAAACGTAGAGACGCTGATCTGACCTTCATCAAACATTGCACCGAGGGAAAATCCTAGAAGTGCACCGATCGGTCCGCCAACTGCCCAGCCAATTCCTCCACCTACCCACTTACCAAATTTGATCATCGTTGCCGAAATTGTTTACAGGGAAATTTATTTCGTTTTAGGTTTTGGTTTTGATGTCGGAGCAGGTGCAGGTGCAGCAATAATAATATTCAGCTGGCGATCGTCATAATACTGAATGCGCTTCAACTCTACGCCATCTTTATTATAATACACCCATGTACCGAAACTATCGCCAAGCATATGGTATTCCGTATGCTCCACTTTGCCATTTTCATAATAGAACTTTGCTGTTCCATCCTGCTCATCGCCATAATAACTGACTTCGCGTTTCAGGGAATCATTTTTGAAATAATATTTCTGCATGCCTTCATAGTCTCCGTTTTTATAATTTTCGTCCTCCGAAATTTTTCCATCAGGGAAATACTCAATTAAATTTCCTTCGAATCTTCCATTTACATATTCTCCCTCGATCGATTTATTTCCATTCGAATAATACGCTGTGAACTTTCCGCTTGCATTTTCCAGCGGGATCATTGTCATCTGCTTGCCATCTTTATCGAGGTAAGCATAACCTAATATATTTCCATCTTTGTAAAAACGAGTGAATATCAGCGATCCGTCATTGGCATATAATTTCAGCTCACCATTGAGATTTCCCATTTCCCATGTGCCTTCCTTCAAAAGCGTTCCATTATCGTAATAATACTTTTGAACACCATTTAAATAGCCGTAGTAATAATTCTCTTCTGAACGTTTTGAGCCGTTTTCCCAATAAACCGTAGCTAATCCATTACGGTTATTATATCCGTATTCGGCTTCAAAAGAAATATTTCCGTTTGTTTCAAAATATTCTTTACGTGATCCGTGTTGCTCTCCGTTGCGGAAAGTGGTTTCCACAATTTTATTTCCATTCATCAAAAAGCGTTCGGTCTTTCCGTTGAGCAATCCACCTTTGTATTCCTGGCGTATGAGTGATTGTCCATTGCTATACTTAAAATCATAAATTCCGTTTCCATTGTCAGAAATGTATTTATAAATTACAGTTCCCGCGCTGTCAAAACGTGTGCGTGTCCAAACATTCAGCTTACGGAAAAATGACTCTTCATCCTTTTTGCCTTTTTCATCAAAATATTCTTGGAAACCGTGCAATTCACCGTTAATAAAATACCTGTGCGACTGCATTAAACCACGCTGATTGTACTCAAACCAATCACCTTGTTTGTCGCCATTTACATACCAGCCTTCTGATTTTAAAGTTCCGGTGATATAAAAAGTCTTTAAATATCCGTCGCGTTCGCCCTTATGAAAATCAACTTCGCTGGATGTTTCTCCATTTTCAAAATATTCTGTTCGCGTTCCACTGAGGTAACCATCATAATAATGCTCCTTTGCAGAAAGCCAATTGCCATTCTCTGCATAAACTTTCCAGTCACCTGTACGTTCTCCGTTGTAATATCTTCCCTTTGCAGCACGCTGACCATTCGGATAATATTCAGTCACTTCATAATCGTTCGACATGCTGTATTCCGCAAGCACAGACCCGTCTTTATTAAAATATTTTTCTGATTTTAATTTATCTGTAGCAAACTTTTTCTCTAAATAAATTTTCCCATCTGTATCATAATAGGAGGACAATCCATTCAGTTTTCCGGATGCATAAATCGCTTTTACAGAAGGCTCACCGTTGCGGTAATATTCCATCCAGACCCCATTGCGCAGTCCTTTATCCTTAAAAGCACCTTCACGGTAAACTTTTCCATTGTTGTAATAACTTTTCCACGGTCCGAAAACGTCATCATTTTTATAATCACCTTCTGATTTCACATCTCCGTTCGAATAAAACTCTTTACTCGGGCCATTGCGTTTTCCCAGTACGTAATTCACTCGTTTGGACATTTTACCATCGATTGTAAATACGACAAGTTCACCTGAAAGATCACCGGCAAAATAATTTAGAGTTGCGTTGATTGTACCATCTTCATGATATGTTGTCACTGTTCCGTTAATTTTTCCATTGACCATTGCGCCTGACTGTGTTTTATAACCGCTGATGTCATAAGCAGTATAATCACCGTTGAGCACACCATTGTTGTAGGAAGCTTTAAACGAAGGCAGCCCGTTGGAAAAATACAGGATGCTTTCACCGTCACGGTTTCCGTTTTCGAACTTTGAAAATTCTTTCGTTGTTCCGTCATCGTAATACCAATACCATTCACCTTCACGTTTTCCATTCATGTATTTTCCTTTTGAAAATAATCGCCCGGAACGTGCATAAAAATATTTCCAGTTACCGTTCTCCATACCAGATTCAGTAATCACACCAATTCCATTTATTACGTGATTCTGATAGAAAGTGATCTGCACTTTTTCATCTTTGCTGAATTCGGCACGTTCAGGGTGGCGGGAATGCGTATCGATATAATCTCCAGCCCAGACTGCGAATTCATGAATTTTCTTTTTGTTCTTTTTTACGCTTTTGCTAACGGTAGGATTATCCGCCGAGACTGCGTATAAAGTTTGGCTTTCATAAGGAACGATGTAATTTTTCTTTTGCAACTCTACGAAAAACGGAACATAATTTTCCATCCAGAAATTTTCTGTGCCCGAATCATAGTGAAGTTTTTCGAGAATAGCCTGGAACATCTTCACCATTTTAAGCTGGATGATCGTTTTATTCTTGTAGTTCGGCGAGAAGGCAGCTTTAGAATTGATAAGCTCTGTAATATCATTAAAACAATCGTCGCCTGCTTCGTGCGCGGTCATTTGAAAGTCAGGATCAGGCTGATTTTCCCCGGAGTAAATATCTTCGAGATAAGAAACTACTTTGCGTGCACGCTCCGTATTGTTTTCCATCATCAGAAAATACTGGTACGATAAAACTGCAGGAACAATACGTCCTTGCTCTGCGCAACATTTGCCCAGCTGAAAATGTGAACTGCTGTGATACGGATTCAATTCAACCGCTTTCTGAAAACAAAGTTCTCCTTCAGGATATTTTTTCATTTTCACATACGTCATTCCCTTTTGATACTGCAATGTGTATTTGTAAGGGTAAAGACGAATTGCTTCATCAAATGTTTTGATCGCGGTGTCATATTTCTCAAGTGCTTTGAGCGACATGCCGATATAGATATAAAAATCCGCTTTGAATTCTGAATCAAGCTCTTTGCCTTTTCGCGCTGTTGCAAGACACATGCTATCCTCGTCCTGCGCATTGTAGGTGTAAGCAAGATCGCGTAACACTTCCGCGTAATTGGTATCGTTTCGGCCGACTTTGAGATACAAGTTTACTGCTTTGCTGTAATTGCCAAGCGAGTTATAGAAATCTGCCGTGAGCATAATTTCACCGGAATTGACCAGTTCTACATTTTGTTGTGCAGCTGCTGAATTCACGAATGAAAATGAAAACAGAGCCAGGGAAACTTTCAGAAAACGATTCATCATAGTAAGTAGGGAAATTTTATGGGAGCAAAAATACAAAAAAAAGAGGGTTATCCCGAGAGAAAAGAGGAAGGAAAACGGGTGTAAGGGGAAGTGGAATTATTGTGTCAGAAGGTGAATTTATCAAAATTCAAGAATCTGTTTTATTCGTTCTCTAAAATTGATTCTAATTCGCTGATGGCTGTTTTTCTTATCATGGAAAAAGTTCCGTTATCGTGTTTTTCAAGATGGAGGTACAGGAGCAATGCTTTTTTCCGGAGATCAGTCGCGAGCAAAAGGTCTGTTGTATGAAGCAATTCGCCTTCGGTCATCAAGGCTTGTGCAATTGCTTCGAGATGCAGGCTTTTTAATTCGCCTTTTGACAGCAATGCCTCCAGCAATTCGTCCTTGTGTATTCCACGGATAAACAAAGCATCGAGTCCGAAATAGGTTTTATATCCTTTACGCAATTCATCCAACGCAAGCTCAGGCTGATTCATGGTTTTTAATCCCATAACATGCCCCAGCATTTTGCCGAATTCCTCGATCATTCGCTGGATGTAGTCTCTTCTGAACAAGGAAGTTGTGATTGGTGTCCGCCGCGGCGAAGGTAATTGGTAAAAATAGTTTTTATCCGTGAAAATCCGTTCAATCCGCGTCATCCGCGTTCCATTTCAAATCAACGCTGCATCTTGCTAATCACCAATTACTTTTTTTACCATTTTCCACCACCACCGCCACCACCACCGAAACCGCCGCCACCAAATCCGCCGAAGCCACCACCGCCGCCGCTAAATCCGCCGCCGCCGAAACCGCTTCTGCCAAATCCACTGCTGCCGATTAAAAATCCTGTTGCAGCTCCTGCTCCGAATCCTCCTCTTCCTCCACCGCCTTTTCTTGAGATCACGATCACAAGAATAATCACAATGGCTAAGATCCAGAGATAACGTGTCGGTTTCCCGCTATGTTGTTTATTATAAGCATCGGAATTGATCTCGCCTTTTGCAAGCTGCATGATCCTGTCCGTGCCTGCATTTAATCCTTCGTAATAATTTCCATTACTAAACGCCGGCGCAATTTCCTCTTCACAAATATGTTTTGCAGTAATGTCCGGAATTACACCTTCGAGTCCGTAGCCAACAGCAATGTAAGGTGGTTCACGATGACCAGCTTTACCGCTTGGATTGATCAGAACTACTACACCATTATCAAATTCCTTTTGTCCGACGCCCCATTTTTTCCCGATGCTTACTGCATATTCATTCGCGTCCATTCCGCCGAAATCATCGACGATGACAACAACGATCTGGTTACTAGTTTCATTGGAGAATTTAACGAGTTTTTGCTCCAGTGCAGCTTCTTCGGAGGAAGAAAGAAAGCCCGGAAATTGTTGTGAAAAATTATTTACCAGGCGCGGTGGTGAAGGTCGTGCGGGAACATCCTGTGCAAAAACCGGTGTCCCCAGCAGTAGCAACAAAAGGAGTTTAATGATTCTCATTGGAAGCTGATATCGTTGGTGAGCTCGTTCTTATCGTCTGATTTAAACGGAAAGTGGATGGCAAGCTGTTCGCCGGCCATATTAATTCCTGCAACAAGCCCTTCGGTAAACTCTTCTTTTTTGAAATATTGTTCCATCACTGCCGAAGCTGCATCCCAGAACTGCGCGGTAACTTTTTCATGAATTCCCTTATCACCGAAAATCGCAAACACACGAGAGTCGATAGCGAGATAAAAAAGCACTCCATTCCGCCCTTTGGTCTCGTGCATTTTTAATTTACCGAAAACTTCTTCTGCACGTTTTACAGCATTATCACTGCATTTCTCTTCAATATGCACACGGATCTCACCAGATGTTTTTTGTTCTGCGTCAATGATCGCCTTACGGATTGATGACTTCTGGGTCTCTGAAAAAAAGTTTTCTGCTGACATGATTAAAATTTTACTTCAGGAGCTTTTTCAGAACCAGCAGCTTCTTTGAATGGTTCTTTCTTTGCAAAAGTGGATGAATTCAAAAACATCGAAGCGAAAAATCCGCGGATGTGCGTATTGTAATCCTGCACGGCTTCGTTATAATCTTTACGCGATACCGCAATACGGTTTTCAGTTCCTTCCAGCTGTCCCTGTAAATCGCTGAAATTAGCAGTAGAACGAATCTGCGGATAGGCTTCAAAAGCAAGATTAATAGCATTGTTGATCTGCTTGCCCGCTGCATCCATTTGTTCAGGAGTTGTAGCGTTAGAGATTCCGGCACGGGCATTTGTTACCTGTGTAAGAATTGTTTTTTCATTTTCAGCTGCACCTTTTACAGTTGCAACAAGTTGTGGAACTAAATCAGCACGACGCTGATACATTGCACCAACGTTTCCCCATTTTGCATCCACATTTTCCTGTTTGGCAACGGCATTATTGTACATTCCCCTGTAGCCAAGGAATATTCCTAGAACTAAAACTACAAGTACTCCGAGAAAAATTAATCCTTTGCTCATGGTTATTTTTTTGTATTTATATAAAGGTCGCTTATATCACGTGATATATTGTAATGCAGATATGAGATTTTTGCGTTCTTTTCTCACTTCTCATTAATCAATTCCGTGCTCCGCTTAATAAACTTCGTCAGTTCTTCACCTTTCAGCAATCCCTGCGCCAATAATGCAAGATCGGTTGCCTGCTTCAGCAGCGCCGTTTTTTTAGTTTCATCTTTTTCAGCCAGCACTTTTGTAACCAGGGGATGATTTGCATTGACAACAAGATTATGCATATCAGGGAAATTTCCGAACATATTCATTCCTCCGCCGCCACCGATTGCGCTCATATCTTTCATCCTGCGCATAAACTCAGGACGCGTAACGATCATTGGCGGATCTGTTTCACTCAGGTTTTCGAGATTTACCGCGAAATTTTCTTTCGGTACAATTGCCTCGACTGCTTTTTTCAATTCTTCCTGCTCTTTTTCAGAAAGCTTTGAAGGCATCGGCTCGTCTTTTTTGATGAGCTTGTCGATCGTATCAGCATCCACACGCACGAACTGAACATTATCCAGTTTCGGTTCGATGTGATTGATAAAATGCGGATCGATCATGCTGTCGAACACGAGTACATCATAGCCACGGTCTTTCGCAGTTGCAATGAAGCTGTGCTGCTCTTCTGCATTATTCGTGTAGAGGTGAATTACTTTTTGCCCGTTGTCGGTTTGCAATGGAGCAATATGTGCTTTGTATTCGTCAATGGTGAATGCTTTTCCGTCAACATTTTTGAAGAGGGCAAATTTCTTCGCTTTTTCAAAAAACTTATCGTCGCTGAGCATTCCATAATTCACGAAAATTTTGATGTCTTCCCATTTGCTTTCAAAATCAGGGCGGTCTTTTTTGAAAAGCTCTTCCAATTTATCCGCCACTTTTTTAGTGATGTGCGAAGCAATTTTCTTCACGTTCGAATCGCTTTGCAAATATGAACGGGAAACATTCAGAGGAATATCCGGTGAGTCGATCACGCCGCGCAGCAAAGTCAGGAAATCAGGAACAATTTCGCCTACTGCGTCAGTAACGAATACCTGGTTCGAATACAATTGGATTTTATCTTTCTGCGCTTCGAATGATTTTTTGATCTTCGGAAAGAACAGGATGCCTGTAAGATTAAATGGATAATCCACATTGAGATGAATCCAGAACAACGGATCTTCAAAATTCATCGGGTACAATTCGCGATAGAATTTTTTGTAATCCTCATCGGTAAGATCAGCAGGTTTTTTTGTCCATGCCGGGCTTGGATTATTGATGATGGTCGGAACTGTTTCTTTTTCCGCTGCTTTTACTTCTTTTCCGTCCGCATCTTTTTCAGCAGGCACCACTTCAATTTCGTGCGTCCCAAAACGGATCGGCACCGGAAGGAATTTGCAATATTTTTCGAGAATGCCTTCGATACGTGATTCTTCTAAAAACTCAAGAGAATCTTCCGCAATGTGCATCACGATATCTGTTCCTCGGTTACTTTTTTCTGTTGGTGAAATGGTGTATTCCGGACTTCCGTCACATTCCCATTTTACAGCCGACGAATCGTCTTTGAAGGATTTAGTGAAAATCTCCACTTTGGCAGACACCATGAAGGCAGAGTAAAATCCTAAGCCAAAATGTCCGATAATGCCATTTACCGCGTCAGTTTTGTCTTTGTATTTTTCGACAAATTCCTCCGCACCTGAAAATGCCACTTGGGTGATATATTTCTCCACTTCTTCTTCCGTCATCCCGATACCACGGTCGCTGATGGTGATTGTTTTGTTCTCTTTATCAATGGTCACCTCAATGAACAGATCGCCGTACTCGCCTTTGGCTTCTCCAATAGCAGCAAGCGCCTGAAGCTTTTTGGTAGCATCTACCGCATTGGAAACGAGCTCACGCATGAAAATTTCATGGTCAGAATAAAGGAACTTCTTGATGATTGGAAAGATGTTCTCTGTTTGGACGTTGATTGTACCGGTTGACATATTGGTTTCGAGTTTTTGAGTTCCGCGTGTTGAGTTATTGACGGTTACTAAGGTCAAAGGACGTGCCAATAGGGAGAGTGTGACAGAATGGCGGACACTTCTTAAAGACTTAAAGTGCGCCCAAGGAATAATTATCCATTTGTAACCGGCTAATAACATTCCTATTTCTACTTTCGCATATTCAAACTATGTGAATATGACATCAAAAATTCTTTTCGAGCAAATAAAGCATACGAATGAAATCGGGCAGGAATATTGGAGTGCTCGTGAACTTTCAGAAGTTCTCGGGTATGCTCAATGGAGAAATTTTCTGAAAGTAATTGAGGCTGCAAAAGAAGCTTGTAGAAACTCAGATCAGGAGCCATCCGACCATTTTGCTGAAGCCAGCAAAATGGTCGGGATCGGGTCGGGTTCCATAAGAGAAATAGACGATCTTCAACTCACAAGGTATGCATGTTACCTGGTAGTACAAAATGCGGATCCTTCAAAAGAAGCAGTTGCTTTAGGTCAGACTTATTTTGCAATACAAACCCGAAAACAGGAATTACAAGATCAGAAGTTTGAAGAATTATATAACGAAGATGATAAGCGTTTATTCCTGAGAAAAGAGATGACCGCTCATAATAAAAAACTAGCAGATGCTGCCAGGGATGCCGGTGTCATTGAGCCATGGGAATATGCCATTTTTCAGAATCATGGATATATGGGATTGTATAATGGCTTGGGTGCAAAAGAAATTCAAACTAAGAGAGGATTAAAAAAGAGTCAGAATATTTTGGACCACATGGGTAGTACTGAATTAGCTGCAAATCTTTTTAGAGCAACACAAACTGAAGAAAAATTAAAACGCGAGAAAATTAAAGGAAAAAAGGAGGCGAATAAAACCCATTTTGATGTTGGCAAAAAAGTAAGGCAAACAATTAAAGAACTAGGTGGAATAATGCCCGAAAATTTACCCGGCGAAGAAAGCATAAAAAAAATCGAGGCAAAGAAGAAAAAAGCTTTGAATCCGGAAATAAAAAAGAAAGCGTTTAAGAAGAAAAGATAATGTATCCTGGCTATTTTTCTAACGGTGAGAGGTTCCCGATTTCTCAGGAAGCCTCTCTGTTAGTGGAAATAACTATTATCCCTGGCATTTAAATGACCAGGAATTAATTGCCCTGATGGAAATTATTTCCCCGATCTTTCCGCAAATTATTCATTCGTTTATTTGCTGTCCTTCACATATAAATTATTCCGTGATTGATTATATTACTTCATCAATAATCCAAACAACACACGCTTTTTTCACGCGCAAAGGCGGCGTCTCTCCATCACCGTTCTCATCTTTGAATTTTGGCGGCAGTGATGATCTGCCTGAAAACATTTCTGAAAATCGTCGCATTGCATTACTTGCAGCCGGCATGAACCCGCAATATGTTGCACGACTCAACCAGGTGCATGGAAATAGTGTTTGCGTCGCAAAGCCAGGCAATCAAACCGGTGATGCGCTGGTGACGAATGAAAAAGGATTGACACTCGCCATCGCTGCTGCTGATTGTTACGCGCTTTTATTTCACGATCCGGAAAACGGGATTATCGGCGCGGCGCATGCGGGGTGGAAAGGAACACTGGGCCGAATTGCAGAGAATACAATTGAAGCGATGGAAAAGTTTGGTGCTGTCAGAAAAGAAATACGTGTTGCAATCGGCCCTGGCATCTCCGGAAAAAACTACGAGGTGAGTGAAGAAGTGATTCGACAATTTATGGCTGCAGGATTTCCTTCCTATTGCGCAGAAGGCAGGAACCTTGATTTACTGCTGGCAAATAAATCCGTCTTGCAGGAAAGCGGAATTACCGGAGAAAATATCTGGGCGTTGGGAAGATGTACCACGGAGGATGATTTCTTTTCCTATCGCAGGGATAAAGGTGTGACAGGAAGAATGTGGGCGACGATAATGCTCTAGTATAGGGGTAAGAAAAACGAAACCGGCTATTACAAGGATCTGTTTTAGCTTAACTTCACGTTATAATCCCTATGAAAAAAAGCAGCTTATTTCTTTTCTTCCTCGCCTTTTCCCTAAACCTATGTTCACAAATGGATGTTAACGGAGGCATTATTTCACATGACACGGCTCGTGTTTCAGTCATTCGTATTTATCCGGATTCCTTTCCAAATGTGTCTGTTATTTTTAAGGCAGAAACGCCTTCCGGCAAACCGGTCTGGAATCTTACTGACACCAGTATTACGATTGTAGAAAATAATCAACCTTGTAAAATTATCAGCCTTGAAAAAGTTTCGAAAAATACAAGCATCAATACATCACTCGTTATCGATCATTCCGGTTCGATGAGTGAAGACAAGCCGTTGCGTGACTGGATGGAAAATCTACCACCTTCCGCATTCAAAAATGTAACTTACACGCAGCGCCAATACACAAACGGAGAAATTGACAGTGACGACCCGATTGTAGTTCGCCAGGCACCACCTACACCAGACTGGTATCATACACCTTTGTGGTATGCACAGCGTGCTGCACAGGATTATATTGCCACAATCAACGCTGCAAAAGATTCGGTTTCCATTGTTGCGTTTTCACAAGAAGTGGATAAAGTTCTTCCATTGACGACTAATCAGAACATACTAAGCTCGACTATTAACAATCTTTCTCCACAGGGTGGCACAGCACTATATGATGCTATTGACCGCGCACTCGATGGTTTGAATAAAGCGAATGGCATTAAAGCAGTAATCGTTATGACTGATGGAGAAGATAATACTTCGCATAAAAGTCTCGCGTCTGTAATTACAAAAGCGAAAAAATCAGGCATTCCGGTTTTTGTAATCGGCCTTGGGGATGTAAATAAAAAAGTGTTGAACAAGCTGGCCAATGCAACTGGTGGCGTTGCATACTTTACAGACAAAAAAGAAGAGCTTAGCTCCATTTATCAAATGATCAGCAAACGTATTCAATCGGTTTACGAAGTCGTTTATCTTTCCCCTTCTCTTGCTTACGATGATACAAGTCGTGGAATAAAACTACAGTTTGAAATTGATGGAAAATATCTTGACAGCAGAAACCTGGATGTCCTTATTCCTTCTGAGGTGATGGCAAGGTTAAAACAAAAAGAGCAGGCGCAATTGCTAGCACCGCCGGTAAGCCAGGATGATAGTCCGAATACACTTGCTTATGTTTCCGGCGGGATTATTTTACTCCTTGCAACGACCGGCGTCATTGTGATGAAGAAAAGAAAACAGAAGACCAAAGATGAATTAATCATCACAAATCTTTTTCCAAATCCATCGACGGGATCTTTTAGTATTACCTACCAAAGTAATGCAACATCTCCGCTGGAAGTGACAATTACTGACACGAATGGAAAAACGATCTTTTCTCAACCCATAAATCCGGGTTCCGGCGAAGTTCAATTTGATCTGACTGGAACGTTTCCTGGAAATTATATTGTATCACTTAAGGGAAGCACCGGAACTTCATCGGGGAAACAGTTGATCATTATTTCCTGAGCAGGAAAATTGCTTCGAAAAATAAAAATGTAAATTTTACAGGCTTAATATTCCGTATCCAGATCAAAAGCCTGCTTCAATTTCAGCAATGCAGGATTGATCTTTGCCAGGTGATTGAATTTATCGGCAGGCGTATAAATCAATGCGGATCCTTCTTCTTTACTTACGAAAATCTCCAGCTGAAAATCGAAATGCTGCAGTTGTTTACGCAGGAAGATCATCAAATCTGTTTTATCTTCGATGATGCGTTCGTGCGCCGTTGCATTGAGAACGGTGAACTGCACCAGCTTGTCTGAAACTTTCACAGGTTTATTTGTGGTGAAAGTTGCAAAATCCATCTGGCGTTTTTTACCTTTTATTACTTCTGCATACGCAAGCCAGGCGGCTTCTAATTGCTCCTGCGAAAAATCCACAGAAGTCTGATTGATCGTAGTAGCTGCGGAATACGTTTCCTGTTTTTCTTCAACACGTGTAAAGCTGGAAATACTCGGTGAAGATTTTAATAAGGTTTTGCGGGCGGGAGTTGCTCTGGTGGCCGCAACCTTTTGCTCTGCAGGTTCAGTTACCAATTCAGCCTTTACAGTTTGTTGTGTTCCTGCGGCAGCCTGCTGATTGCTTGCTATTGTCGGCTGACTATTGACAACCGACGACTGTTTTTCTACAGGAGAATGCTGGGAAAGTAACGGAGATGCCTTTGTACCGAAGATCAGTTCAGGTTCGTCATTTTTTTTTTCACCGGTAACTAAAGTTCCGGGAATGGCGGTCAATTGCATGAGGGCAAATTCGACAAGTAACCTTGGGTTCCTCGCGCTTTTGTAATTGACATCGCAATTGTTCACCACTTTCAGCGCACGCAATAAAAACGGAACACTGCTTTTTTCGGATTGCACTTTATATTGTTCGCGGATGTTCTGACCGGTTTCCAATAATGCAAGCGTTGCGGGATCTTTGCAGACTAATAAATTGCGGAAATGTTCTGCAAGGCCTGAGATGAAATTATGTCCGTCAAAACCATTTGCAAGAATTTCATTGAACACAAGCAACGACGATGGAATATTTTCTTCCAGCAAGTGATCAGTCATGCGGAAATAATAATCGTAATCGAGCACATTTAAGTTTTCGATCACTGCTTTATAAGAAAGTTTATTTCCTGCAAAGCTGACAACCTGGTCAAAAATAGAACAGGCATCACGCAAAGCTCCGTCTGCTTTCTGAGCAATTACATGCAATGCATCCTGCTCTGCTTCTACTCCTTCACTCTTCGCGATAAATGCAAGATGATTCGCAATATCGTCGACTTGAATTCTGTTGAAGTTAAATATCTGGCAACGTGATAAAATGGTTGGCAGAATTTTATGACGTTCGGTTGTAGCAAGAATAAAGATCGCGTAACGTGGCGGCTCCTCCAGTGTTTTCAGGAAGGCATTGAACGCCGCAGCTGAAAGCATGTGAACCTCATCGATCACGTATACCTTTTTCGCATTCGGATTGCTTTCCATCAATTGCGGCGGAATGCGGACGGTATCTACAAGGCTTCGGATATCATCTACCGAATTGTTCGAAGCAGCATCAAGCTCCATAATGTCAATGGCCTGACCGTCATTAAAAGAAGTGCAGGATTCGCATTGATTGCATGCTTCAGTATCAGCAGTAAGATTCGTGCAATTGATTGTTTTAGCGAGGATTCGTGCGCAGGTGGTTTTCCCCACACCACGCGGACCGCAGAATAAAAAAGCCGAAGCAAGATGATTATGCTTGATCGCATTTTTGAGCGTTGTGGTAATCGCCGTTTGTCCGACCACTGTATTAAACAGTGCGGGACGGTATTTTCGAGCGGATACGACAAAATTTTCCATTGCGGGTGCTAAATTACTTTATAAAGGCGGAGAAACGGAGTTAATGAGTTCTAAAACGAGGGTTTGTTTTTCAACAAAACTGATTTTCAATGTGAATAAATAAAAATAAAATAGTTCTGGGTTTCGGGTTCAGAGTTTCGGGTTGTTTGTACAAGTTATTCCATGGTGAGCTCATCTATAACTTTTCCACCTGATTTACAGATTATCTGAAATCCCCTAGCTGAACTCAGAACCAAAGAATCAGAAACTCAAAAAAACGAAACACGGAATCCAGAACCCGAAACTCTAAACATATTCTAACCAACTATTTGCCTTAAATGACCATCTATGAAAAGCGTCCTATTTTTTGTAACTTAGCCCTTCAAACTTTTACACCTTAATTACGCCATGAAAAAACTATACACACTTGCTGCTGCGACGATGCTGTGTTCTGCATTATTTGCTCAAGCTTCATTTTCCGACGATTTCGAATCTTATGCTGCCGGAGCATATCTCGGGCCACAGCCACAATGGACCACCTGGAGCGGCGCTTCAAGCACAACTGAAGACACGCAGGTAAACAACGTGATGAATAATACGCCATCAGGTTCCAAATCTGTAAAATATGTTTCTTCTGTTGCAGCCGGCGGACCACAGGATTGTGTTCTTCCTTTTGGCGGACAATACAATACAGGAACATTTGTTTACCAGATGAGCATGTTTGTTGAAACGGGCAAAGGCGCTTATTTCAATTTTCAGGGAAACACGGTTGTCGGATCTTTGTTTGCAATGGAATGTCACATGAACCAATTAGGTGACATGTACCTCAACAATACAAACGGCACGCTGGCACAAACAACATTCCCATTGAACCAATGGTTTGATCTTAAATTCGACATCAATCTGAATACAAACAGGTGGGATCTTTATATCAATAACGTAATGGTAGCAACTTTCTCAAATACAGTTAACCAGATCGCTGCCATTGATATTTACCCTGTAAACCAAACCGGGTATTACGGAAATAATCTTTCCAGCTTTTATGTGGATGATGTTTCTTATGTGCATACGCCATACACACTTCCGACATTGAATGCAGCAGTAACAGCAGTAGGAACAATCAATCCTGCAACACTTGCTCCTGCATCATTCACAGGAATTGTTGGTCAGTCGCGCGCATTTGCTACAACTGTTCGTAACCTCGGTCAGAATGCGATTACATCTTTCACTGTTTCTTATAACTATAACAGCGGAACAGTGAACCAAAATGTAACTGCAGTGAACATTGCATCGCTTGCATCTTATTCACTTCAATTCTCAACACCTGCTACACTTGTTGCAGGAAGCCAGCTTTTATCGGTTACTGTTTCTAACGTCAATGGCTTAGGCGCAGACGGAGATCCATCTGATGATATCGGAACGCAGAATGTAACTATTACTGTTGTTCCTGCTCCCGGAAAAGTAGTTGTTGGCGAAGAAGCAACAGGTACATGGTGCCAGTGGTGTCCGCGTGGTGCTGTTTTCATGGATTACATGGAAACTACTTACGCAGGTTACTGGGCAGGAATTGCAGTTCACAACGGTGATCCGATGACTGTGACAGCTTATGATGCTGCTGTCGGTGCATTGATCACCGGTTACCCAAGTGAATTAGTTGATCGTGGAACTGCTATCGATCCTTCGCAGGTGGAAAGCGCTTTCCTGACCCGCGTTGTTGTCCCTGCTGTTGCTACAATGGTGAATGGCGCAACCTATAATTCTACAACAGGTCAGCTTGACGTTTCTATCACATATAATTTCACAGGTAATGCAACATCTGGTTACAAAGTTGCGTGCGTTATTACAGAAGATGATGTTACAGGCACTGGTTCTACTTACAGTCAGTCAAATGCTTATGCTAATAATGCTGCCGGTCCAATGGGTGGATTTGAAACTTACGGCTCACCTGTTTCTTACAACATTATGCATTACGATCACGTTGCGCGTGCAATCTCTCCTTCCTTCGCTGGCGGAACAGGTTTCCCTGCAACTGTAACTTCAGGCTACTCACAAACTTTCAATTATACGTTCACTGTTCCTGCAACATGGGATATCAATGAAATGCATATCATCGGAATGTTGATTGAGCCTGGCGGAATGATCAACAACGGTTCAACAACAACAATTGCAGAAGCAATCACGAATGGTTTTGTAACAGGAACAAACACAGCTTATCTCCCGGGATTCTCTGTAAATATGTTTCCGAATCCGACAGTCGGAGATGCACAACTGGAAGTGAAACTTTCAGCACCGCAAAATGTAGTTGTAACTATTATGGATGTAACAGGAAATATTATTGCTTCCAACAATTATGGTGAGCTGAATGGAAATCTGATTCTTCCTATAAGCACTACAGGTTTTGCAAGCGGAATTTACATGGTTGAAGTTCGTACAGGCGAATCAGTTTCTACAACAAAACTGATTGTCAGGTAACTGAAAATAATCAGAAACGGAAGAGGCTGTCAATGATGACAGCCTCTTTTTTATTTGTTTAAAAACCGTCAGGCTTGTTCTCTTCTTCTTCGCATCACATCTTTAAAAATGAGCTGGAACCATATTGAATAATTTGTCGGATTAACATCCATATCATTCGCAATTGTTTCCGGAGACATCCATTTCCATTCCATTACTTCATTTACATCTGGCTGTGGATCTGTATCTGATATGCCGATAAAGACATGATCTGCTTCATGCTCATACAATCCTTCACCAAGATCAGCTTTGTAAATAAAGTCAAAAAGCTCTTTTAATTCAGCCTTCATTCCCATTTCTTCATTCAAACGGCGATTTGCAGCGTCAGACACATTTTCACCCGGGCGTGGATGGCTGCAGCATGTATTCGACCATAAACCTGAAGAATGATATTTTCCCATTGCACGACGATGCAGAAGCAATTCGCCTTTAGAATTAAAGATAAAAACAGATAGAGCACGATGCAGCACACCAAGTTTGTGCGCTTCGGTTTTATCCATTACACCCAATTCACGGTTACGGGAATCGACCACGATAACATTTTCACTCATAATTAATCTTGCATCGGTGCACGTTTGCCGTCCGGATAAATATGGTGGAAAAGGTGGCATGGGGCTCCAAGACCGAACGAAGATAATATCCAACTGGTTACGATGGTGGATGGGAAAAGTGTTTTATCCACAGGCAATAGTTAGCGAAAAAAAGAAGTGATTAATTCATAGTGATTAGTTCGGAGTGGCCTGTTCAGGTAGTTAGTTTCGGGAAAAATCACAACGAACTAACTACTCCGAACTCATCACTTATACTTAACTTCGCCGTTCAAATTCTCTTATGGCAATTGATTCTTTATGGGCTATTTCACCTGTGGATGGCCGTTACAGCAAACAAACGGAAGACCTGACTGCTTATTTTTCAGAAGCAGCTTTGATCAGGTATCGCCTGCGGGTGGAAACCGAATATTTTATTGCGCTTTGCGAACTTCCTTTGGATCAGTTAAAAGATGTTGATGCGGCAGTTTTTCCAACGCTCAGAAAAGACCTTTATGAGCAATTTTCTCCTGCATCAGCGTTACGTGTGAAAGAAATAGAAAAGACCACAAATCATGATGTAAAGGCGGTTGAATATGTGATGAAAGAAAAGTTCGATGCACTCGGACTGGAAGCGTTTAAAGAATTCGTGCATTTCGGGTTGACTTCGCAGGACATCAATAACACTGCAACACCTTTATTACTGAAAGAAGCACATGAAAATATTTTAATGCCGATGCTTCTTGCAATTGTAAAAGTGCTGGAAGAAAAAGCCGCCGCGTGGGATAAAATTCCAATGCTTGCGCGTACGCACGGACAAGCAGCATCACCGACACGTTTAGGAAAAGAGATTCGTGTTTTTTCGGAACGGATAAAGGAACAGATGCGTTTGCTTGAGCAGGTTCCTTTCAGTGCGAAATTCGGTGGTGCAACAGGAAACTTTAATGCACACCATGTTGCGTATCCTGAAATCGACTGGAAAGATTTCGGGGATAAATTTGTTGCTTCTCTCGGATTAAAACGTTCGCATCCGACAACACAAATTGAACATTACGATAATCTTGCGGCGTATTTTGACGGATTAAAAAGGATCAACACCATTCTTATTGATCTGAGCCGTGATATGTGGTCCTATATTTCTGTCAATTATTTCAAGCAGAAAATCAAAGAAGGCGAAGTAGGTTCTTCCGCCATGCCGCACAAGGTAAACCCGATTGATTTTGAAAATGCAGAAGGAAATCTCGGATTAGCAAATGCCATTTTCGAACATCTCAGCGCCAAGCTTCCGATCTCACGTTTACAAAGAGATCTGACAGATTCAACAGTGCTCAGAAATATTGGAGTGCCGGTTGCACATACGATGATCGCTTTAAAATCTTTGCAGAAAGGTTTGGGCAAATTAATCCTTAATGAAGCTGCGCTCGAAAAAGATCTTGAAGATAATTGGGCCGTTGTCGCAGAAGCGATTCAAACCATTTTACGCAGAGAAGGTTATCCGAAACCTTATGAAGCGTTAAAGGAATTGACCAGAGTAAACGCCGCAATCACGAAAGATTCGATGCATTCATTTATCGATACGCTGAATGTTTCGGATA
>JBDSHN010000084.1:0-7842 GCA_039918435.1 Bacteroidia bacterium
GGAGTACGGCATAAAGACAAAAGACATAGCAGGCTATTCCTGCAAAAATGCTATCCTTAAATTCAAAGACGGCTCTCCTTCCTACGAGGTATGGTTCACAAAAGACATCAGCATCAAGGATCCAAACTGGGCAAACGCCTATTATAAAATCGACGGTGTGCTTATGGATTACAGGCTAAAAAAATATGGCCTGGAATTACATTTCACCGCCACCAGCGTTTCAGAAGCTAAGATTGATGATTCCTATTTCACCATCCCCGCAGACTTCGAACCCGTAAAAAACTCCGAGCTCGAAAAAATGTTCGAAGGATTTTACTCTCAAAACGAGCCTAAGGTGAAAGTTCATTCTTTCTAGGACGCTGTTTTCAGTTCCTTTTTCCCAATTTCTTTTGAAGTAAATCTACCGGGCAGAAAAAAATTGCCTGTAGATTTTCGGTGATTCCGCAGAGATAGCGCAGATCCAACTTTTTCCTGCCGCCTGCTCCTCTTTTCCTGCCCCTTTCCTCTGTAAACAGCCATTCGTTCATAACATTTCCAATACCAAAGGCCCTCCCAATCACGTTTATTTAATTTTGTACGAATGGGCTCGTATGGGCTTTTTGAAACTTAATTTGGAAATGGCAGAAAAGGAACAAGGGAATCCACCGGGAGAAAGAAAGAGCAACAAGCTTCGTAACGAAATAAATCGTGGTGAGAAGACAGTTTCTTCCCTTACAGATATCGAAGAGCCAAAGGAAGAAAAAGTAAATCGTCGCAAACCGAATTTCGATAAGCCTGCTGAAGACCCTGCTGAACCGAAGAACGAGAAGAAAAACCGCGAGAAAAAAGCAGAGACTGCACCTAAAGCAAAAGCACCTAAAACAAATACAACCCGTGCTTTCATCACCCGTATACGAGAGCATGAACGCCTGCATAAGCTTACCGGTGCATTTCTTGTTTTTATTGTTGCACCCTATCTCACAGCTGCCTTCATCTCCTATTTTTTTTCATGGCAGGTAGACCAGGATAAAGTAGCGGGCGCAGGAAATTTATTTCTTCCCGAGACACACGTCGACAACGTGCTTGGAAAGTTCGGTGCGCTCATCTCGCATATTTTCATTCACAACTGGTTTGGCGTTACATCATTTTTCTTTCCGCTTATTGCGTTAGTTGCTGGATTGCGGCTGCTTACCGGAATAAAAATACTTCCGCTTGGAAAAACATTCCGGATGGGATTATTTTTTATGCTCTTCGGCTCCATCGCACTTGGATTTATTTTCAAAGAATCATTTTTCTACCTCGGCGGAATTTTTGGCTTTGAACTGAGCACGTATCTCAGTGGCGTAGTCGGTGCGGTCGGAACTGGTTTATTGCTTCTCTTTTCTTTGCTGGCATTTCTTATTGTTGCTTTTAATTTTTCTTTCGATTTTCTTTCTAAAAAAACATCCGAAGAAGCTGCTGTGGAAATTGCTGTGGAAGAATCAATTGCCCCACGAAATGTTTTGCTGCAGGAGGACGAAGAAGATTTGGATGAAGATGAAATCATTCCGGTGCTTGCTCCCAAAGCAGGGGAAACTCCTGTTGAAGAAATTAAACCCGATGAAATCTGGGATACGGTTACAGACGAAAAAATTATTCCGGCAGAAATTGCACCAGTAGAAATTTCAACCACTGATTTGACTTCCGATGATGCGATCCAGTTTACGGTGGAGAAAAAAGAAGAAGGTGGTGAACTTAGCGCAGATGAAATTGGTGCGAAGGCGGAAGATCTTGTGCGTGAATTCGGCGAATATGATCCGACACTTGATCTTTCCGGCTACCAGTTTCCTCCTATTGATTTGCTTGAAAGTTATGGCGGGGGAAAAGAGCCGAATGTAAATACGGAAGAGCTTACGCTGAATAAAAACCGCATCGTAGAAACGCTCGGCAATTATGGAATTGCAATTGACAAGATCAAAGCAACGATAGGTCCGACGGTTACACTTTATGAAATCATTCCTGCCGCGGGCGTGCGCATTTCAAAGATCAAAAACCTGGAAGATGATATTGCATTAAGTTTATCTGCACTCGGCATTCGTATCATCGCCCCTATTCCCGGTAAAGGAACAATTGGTATTGAAGTGCCGAACCTCAATCCTGAAATGGTTCCGATGCGGCATTTGATGGCTTCCGAAAGATTTCAGAATACAGGATTTGATCTTCCTGTTGCATTGGGAAAAACAATTTCCAACGAAATTTTTATTGCAGATCTTTCCAAAATGCCTCACTTGCTTATGGCGGGTGCAACAGGACAGGGAAAATCTGTCGGGCTCAACGCAATCCTTGTTTCGCTGCTTTATAAAAAACATCCGGCGCAGATTAAATTCGTGCTCGTCGATCCGAAAAAAGTCGAGCTTACTTTGTTCAACCGCATTGAAAGACATTTCCTGGCCAAGCTGCCTGATTCTGCCGAAGCCATTATTACCGATACCAAAAAAGTAATTCATACGCTCAATTCACTTTGTATCGAAATGGATCAGCGTTACGATCTGCTGAAAGATGCGGAAGTAAGAAACATCAAAGAATACAATGTAAAATTTGTACAGCGCAAATTAAATCCGAACCTCGGGCACAAATACCTTCCGTACATCGTGTTGGTTGTGGATGAGTTTGCGGATTTGATTATGACTGCCGGTAAAGAAGTGGAAACCCCGATCGCGCGTCTTGCCCAATTAGCACGGGCCATCGGAATCCATCTTATCATTGCCACGCAGCGTCCTTCTGTAAATATTATTACAGGAACAATTAAAGCCAATTTCCCTTCGAGGATTGCTTTCCGCGTGACTTCAAAAATTGACTCACGCACGATTCTCGACTCCGGTGGCGCAGAACAATTGATTGGAAAAGGAGATATGCTTTATTCCACAGGAAATGATCTTATCCGTTTGCAATGCGCATTTGTGGATACGCCTGAAGTAGAAAAGATCACAACTTTTATCGGCGGACAAAGAGGTTATCCTGAAGCGTTCCAGTTGCCTGAATTTATTGATGAAAACGAAACCAAGCTGGAAATAGATGAAGGCGACCGCGATTCTTTATTTGAAGATGCGGCACGGATTATTGTTTCTCACCAGCAAGGATCGGCTTCACTTTTGCAGCGTAAATTAAAGCTGGGTTATAATCGTGCAGGAAGAATTGTCGATCAGCTCGAGGCTGCCGGAATTATCGGGCCGTTTGAAGGAAGTAAAGCAAGGGAAGTGCTCATTAAAGACCCGATGACGCTGGAAGAAAAGCTGGGGCACGGGAGCAAAAAGAATGAGTTATGATTTCCGGGTTTTTAGTTTATTCAGGAAATTAAACTCATTTCAATCATAAACCTATTTCACCCCGGAATCCAGCATCCGCGACTATTTCAACCCGCAACTCATATCAACTCCGAACCCGGAACGCGGAACTTAATTGGATTTATTAACACTGCGGGAGTGAATGTGGCGTAAATTGAGGAGTCTTAACAGATAACAACTCCTCAATCAGGGTTGTTTTGTAACTTTGGAACGCTTTTTGAAAGCATATAAAGAAACAAACGTTATTTATGAATTTTCTGAGAAAACTTTCCCTCGCTGTTCCTGCTTTGCTGATTTCAGTAATGGCAATTGCTCAACCTACGGATCCTAATTATGATCCGAAAGCAAAAGCAATTCTTGATGAAGTAAGCAAAACTGCCAAAGCATACCTGACAATTTCCGCTACGTTTTCTATTACAATAAAAGACGCAAGTAATAAGACCGACGTGAAGAACGGAAGCATTATTATGAAGAGCGGAAAATACAAGATTGTGCTCGATAATAAAGTGAAGGATGTGGTGAAGAAAGAGGAATATTACAATGATGGCAAAACAACATGGGTATACATTGAAAAGGACAAGGAAGTAACCATTGATAATGCACCGGATCCAGCAAAGAAGAAAGCAGAAAATTCTATTTCACCGAATGATATTTTTACCATTCATGAAAAAGGATTTAAATACACTTTTATAAAAGAAGAAACTCAAAATGGAAAAGTAGTTCAGATCATCAACCTTATTCCAGAAAAGCCGGATAAAAAAAATTATCATACTGTAAAGCTTACCATTGATAAAGCGAAAAAACAGATCATCAATGTCGTTTTTATGAATAAAGATGGTTCAACAATCACCTACAACGTAAAAACGTTCACACCGAATACCGTAATTCCCGACACTACTTTTCAATTTGATATGAAAGCGCATCCAGGCACTACGGTGATCAATATGAAAGATGAAGAATAAACCAGTAAGATTAACAAATTTGAAACGGGCAGCATTTGTTGCCCGTTTTTTTTAAAATCCTGCCCGTTACTTGACAGCGACCAACAAAACAAATTCCGAGACGAACTACATGTTCTGCCCGACGACGCAAGTGTGTTGAAAATCAGCATGTTTTGTGTCATTTTTTTCTCTGAAAATTGCTTTGGAAGCAAAAACTTCATTAGATTAGTTAACTAATTTAATCTTACCCCAAATGAGATCATTTTTACTTACCCTTACTATGGGTATTATTTTCGCTGCAATGCTCGCCGGAACGTCTTCTTTTTCTCCCGCAGAAGCCGCAGTTCGTGCAAATAATAAAGCTTCTCTATGCTTAAGCAACCAGAAAGAAATCCTCATTCAGGTAGCAGATGCTGATGAAAAAAGTCTTCCCCTGATCCGTTCTAATATCGAGCAATCCGGCGGAATGGCATTCAAAGGGTATTGCAAAAAGATGAAAGTATTACTTTACCTCATGGATACAAATGTGCATGCTGATTTGTCATTTTTGAATGTTGCTTTTGTGAATGTTTCAATGGGATACCTGATCAAAGAAGGAACCATACAGCAGGTACAGAACGCCTGTGATATGTCTTCCAATATCGATCCTGACGCAGCACAGGAATAACCGGGCAATAAATAGTTCAATACCCAATCACATTACCACCCCAAAAAATTCAGTAATGAAAAAGACGCTTACTCTGCTTTTTTTATTCAGCATATTTTGTTTTGCAAAACTACACGCTACCCTGCTTGTTGATCCGGCAGGAGCTGGCGGTTTTGAATTAGGTGCTGGTTTTGGACTGAACGGATGGACAGTAGTGAACGGAGCAGCAAATCAATGGTATGTAGGAACATTTGCCAAATGTACAGGAGCAAATGGCGCCTATATCGGAACATCGAATGCAAATAATAACTACACCGTCAATAACGCACAGGTCAATCACTTTTACCGGGATATTACGGTGCCCGCAGGTGAAAGTGTTATTACACTTAATTTCGACTGGCACGCAAACGGTGATGCTGGTAATAATGATTTTATCAGGGTATATGTTGTAACAACTGCCACAACTCCCGTTTCCGGATCCCAGGTTGGAACTGGTGCTGTTACCACCCAATTGGAGGGATTAACAGGCTGTAACAATCAAAATGTAACACTGAGTCCTACACTGGCTGGAACCACTTTCCGCCTTATTTTTTCATGGAGAAATAATGGTAATTCCGGAACTAATCCTGCCGGTATGATTGACAATGTATCCGTTGTCAGTGCAAACCCTCCTGTTCCCGGATGCTCCGTATTAACTTCACCTGCCAATGGTGCGACAGGTATATGCAATGGTCAACCGCTGACCTGGAATGCGCCGCTTACCGGTGGAACACCAACAGGCTACAAGTTGTTTTTTGGAACAAACAATCTTCCAACTAATATTGTTAACGGAACAAATATTGGAAACGTTCTGAGCTATTATCCGGGTCAGTTACTTAATAATACAACTTATTTTTGGTATATAGTTCCAACAAATGGTACCGGAAATGCAGTCGGCTGTTCAGGGACTGTTTTCAGTTTCACTACAGGTACGAATTGCTTTTATTCGTCACCCGGATCTTATACAAACTGTGGAGGAACTTTTTATGATTCCGGAGGACCTGCAATTGATTATAGTGACAATGAAGCAAATACAACTACTATTTGTCCCTCCACTCCGGGACAATACGTATCTGCAAATTTCACAGCTTTCCAACTGGAGTCTTGTTGCGATTTCCTGAGTATCTATAATGGAAATACCACAAGCGCTCCACTGATTGGAACCTATACAGGAACTACTGCACCATGCAATGTTGTTTCAACTGCGGCTAATGGTTGCGTCACATTTCAATTTTCCTCCGACGGATCCATCACTTATCTTGGTTGGGCTGCTACACTTGCCTGCGTGGCAGTTCCTCCTCCACCTCCCGCCGGATCGGTTTGTTCTACAGCGCCGACAATAACACTTCCTTACTCTTTAAGTGGAGAAACCACAGCGTGTTATGGAAATAATTATACCAATGCAAGCACAGGCTCTTGTGGAACTTTATACGAATCTGGTGAAGATCATGTGTATTCACTAACAGTTGCTGGTCCACAATGTATTTCTATCTCATTGACAAATGTCAGCAGCTCAAATATCGGCTACCAGGTATATAGTGGTTGCCCGGGAAGTGTGGGCGCAACATGTATCGGAAACAATGGCGGTAACAGCCCGCTTTCCGGCTCAGTAGTCTTGCCTGCAGCAGGCACATACTTTATAGTAGTCGATTCTTGGTCTACTCCTTCAAATGTAAACTACGATATTGCAGTTTCATCTTTGGGAACGGGCCCTGCCAATGACCTTCCCTGCAATGCCACAGGACTTGCGCTTGCAACAAATCTTACCGGCAATAATTCCTGTAGCAGTAATGCAAGTGAGCCAGCCGCACCCGGATGTTGGACTGCCGGAGCATATAATACGGTCTGGTACCGGGTTACTTGTCCGGCATCGGGGCAACTAACCATCCGAACCACTACCGGAACACTTTCAAATACACAGATCGGATTATATTCCGGTGTGTGTGGGGGCCTGGTTTTAGTTGCATGCAATATTAATGCTCCGGCATGCGGATCATCATCCTATAACAATTCACAAATTACAGCAACCGGGCTTACTTCAGGGGCAAGCTATTGGATAGCAGTAGACGGAACAGGAAGCCTGACGGGTACATTTGATGTGATGGCGGTTGATGGAACGGTAGGTTTTCCACCAGCTGCCGGACAGGATTGCGGAACACCAAACCCGGTCTGTGCACAAACACTTACAATCGGAAATCCGGGTTACCAGGCTTTTGGTAATGTTTGTGATTTTCCGGGTGCCGGAATTTGCCTGTCATCAGGAGAGCGGGGTTCAGCATGGTATACCATTCCGATCAGTGCAGCAGGAAATTTAGAGTTTGATATTGTTCCGAATGATTATACCGGCGGAAACGGATGTTGTTCGACTGATTATGACTTTGCTATCTGGAAAACGACCGGCGCTGGTTCAACCACCTGTGCTGGCATTGCAGCTGGAGCTATTCCAACCCGTTGCAACTATAGCGGATTAGGGGTTACGGGCTGTTTCAGCGCAGCAAACGGAAATTCACCTGCAGGCTATCCCGGTTATGGCGGTGCATATATGTCACGAATACCAGTCGTTGCAGGAGAAGTATATACATTAGTTGTAAGTAACTTCTCGAATTCAACATCTGGTTTTACACTGACCTTCAGTGGTGTTTCTCCTGTGAATTATACTGCAGCGGGATCTTCTATTACATGGTCAGGTGGTACAAACACCAGCTGGGCGCTTCCAAGTAACTGGGGCGGATGTTCGGTTCCGGCGTGTGGTATTGATGCAACAATCACCCCGGCTTCCAGCAACCAACCGATACTTACTGCGGGTAATTATTATGTGAATAATATCACCATTAATTCCGGGGCATCATTAACCTTACTGGCAGGTGCAAACCTTCACGTTTGTGGAAACTTCGTTAATTCAGGATCACTTCTT
>JBDSHN010000085.1:0-166390 GCA_039918435.1 Bacteroidia bacterium
CAGGATCACTTCTTGCCAATACCGGATCAACCATTACGTTTGACAATGCAGCGGCCAATCAGTCGATTTCCGGATCGCTTGCCGGTGTGGATCAAGTCGGTAACATCGTCGTTACTAAAACCGGTGGCTCCCTCACACTCGGAACGAATATTGATATCGGTGGAAATCTGACCACAACAAACGGAACCTCGGTTGTAAACTTTAACAACCGTTACGTTCGCCTTGCGGGGAACCTGAGTAATTTCAATGGCGGCACAACCATTACAAACGTCGGTGTCGGTACGCTTGAATTTAATGGCACAGGTGCTCAAACATATAACCAGGGCGCATCCGTGCTTACACTGAATAATGTGCTGATGCTTAACACAGGTTCAGGCGTAACACTTGCTTCAAATATGGTCGTCGGAGGTTCCGGAACATTGACCTTGACATCAGGTAAGATCATCACAGGCGCAGGTTTTGAAGTGCAAGTCACAAATAATGCTTCAGGAGCCTGCACCGCAGGAAACGCCACCAGCTTTGTACAGGGAAATCTCCGCCGTTATATTAATCCAGCTGCTACAGCTTATGACTTTCCGGTCGGTCATGCTACGCAAGGATACCAACGCGCGAACATCACTTTTACAACCGCTACAACAATTCCACAGCTCGTTGCAAAGTTTGATCCCTGGAGCCCGATTGTAAATGGCCCCGCTGCCAGTGATTGTCCGAACAATACTTACAATGCCCTCAATGCGCTTAACAATGGCTACTGGACCATCACTGCATCAGCAAACCCTTCTTCCGGAACGTATAATACTTCCCTTTACGGAACCAATTATTCCAATTCCAGCGGAGCAGCAGGATGGACAGTGATGAAAGCTGCCACCATTGCAGGACCATGGACTGTTACTGGCACTTGTGTTACTTCCAGTACGCCTTCACTGACACAACGTACAGGCATGAGCGGCTTCTCTGTTTTTGCTATTGCACAATCTGTGCAGCCGCTTCCGATTGAGATCACGCAATTCAATGGCACAGCTGAACCGGATTTCAACCATTTGAAATGGACAACAGCTTCAGAAACCGGGAACGATTATTTCACCGTCGAGCGTTCTACTGACGGCATTACCTTCATTGATCTCGGGCAGGTTGACGGCGCAGGAAATTCAACACAGTTGCTGAACTATTATTTCAATGATGTGAATCCTTCAGAAGGAATAAATTATTACAGGCTCAGACAAACAGACTTCAACGGACAATACACGCATTCCGCAATGATCTCGCTTAACTTCCATAGGGGAAACATGGCGGTGAATAACATCCGCCCTAATCCAACAAACGGGGAAGTTAATTTTGATTTTGCAACACCTGAAGAAACTGAGATCCATTTTATTATCACTGATGTTACTGGTCGTGTTGTAGTAGATGAATACCGAACTGTGAAAGCTGGTATTACATCAATAGGCACTTTAATTGCAGAAGAAGGCGCTGGTGTTTATTCATTGAAAATTATCGAACAAACACATGGGTTTATCTCTGTAAGCCGGATTATTAATTATTAAACATTTTCGGGTAAACCTAAATGCCTGATTATCCGTAGAACCCACTAACGGCACGGGATTGAGCAGAACGATTTGTGTTTGATGTTTTCAAGTGTTTGCGGATGATTTATACAAAACCGTTACTCGTTTCCGTTACTAATTTAAACCCTCTAAACGAGAAACCTTATGGGAGTAAAGTTACGGGAAAAGTCCCTCAAAAAAGGGGCTGTTTCCTTCTATCTGGATATAAGCCACGCGGGAAAGCGTTGGTATGAGTTCCTTGACATAAAAGCAGAAGGCAGCCGAAAAAGCGCAACCTTCATCGAGAAGAAAAAGTTAGCTGATAAAGCGCGTTCTACGAGAGAGTATCAGATAACCGTAGAGAAAATCGGAATGCCCGACGACACAAAAAAGGGACATGATTTTTATGCGTTCGTACTGGAACGTTCCGCTTCAATGAAAAGGGAAATCGGTTACAAGTATCTCAATCAATTGATTTTCGATTATTGCCAAAAAGAAGTATTGCCAATGGAAGAAATCACAAAGGATTTTTTACTCGGCTTTCAGGAATATTTGAAAACAAGAGGATTGGGAGCAAGTACAATTTATGTTAACGTACATCGGTTTTCCACTTACATCTATAAAGCAGTTGAGGCGGGATTTATGGCTGATAATCCCTACCAGAAAATTCCGCGCAACCTGCGGGTAAGGATGAAACGCAATACACCCGATTACCTTACGATGGAGCAAATAGATTTACTTGCAAAAAAAGGTAAAGGCATATCGGAGCAACTGAAACTTGCTTTTTTCTTTTCCTGTTTTGCAGGGTTGCGCTGGAGCGATTGCAGCCGATTGAAATGGTCGCAAATCTCAAAGCAGAAAATGGAAAGCAGGGCGGTAACGGTATTGCATCTAACGCAAATGAAAACGCAGCACAGCGCACACCTTCCGCTATCAGAGCAAGCCGTAGAAGTGTTAGACCAAAGGCGCAAACTGGCTGAGAAGGAAACACTTTCGCCTTACGTGTTCCCTGATTTGTACGAACCTGACGGCTCGACAAAAAAGCAGGGAATGTGCCAACGGCATATTACCAAATGGGGAGAGCAGGCAGGATTAGAGCGATTGTATTTCCATCTGGCGCGGCACACGTTCGCCACTCTTACCCTTTCGGAGGGTGCGGATTTATATACGGTTTCAAAGCTATTAGGGCACACGGATATTCATAATACGATGATATACGCCCATGTGGTTGACCGCTTAAAAATGGATGCCGTAGCGCGTTTACCTAAACTGACGGGCAACCTTTCAGGAGGAAAAAGAAAGATGAGGAAAGCAGGTTGATAGAGTGAAAATCGGAAATAAAAAACGGGCGCAAATTGTGCCCGTTTTTTTTATACAGGTATCCGAGCAAAATGATTTATAACCATGTGCATATCCAGATCAAAAGGTTTATTGCTTTCTGAAAAAGCGGACAATAAAACCCCTCCGAGGTTTGTTTCAAAATTGACAACAGGAGGCTGCGTATTTTTTCTGAACTCGTAAACCGTATCGGAGGGTGGTAAATTAGTAACAATATAACCCATCGGGTTAAAGGGGAAGCTATGCGAAACTAAAATTTTACTCTGTGGATTAAGAGGGTCAGTAGCTTTCCATGAAAGCTCAAATTGGAGTTCGTCAATCTCACCCATACGAAGCACCATTTTAGTAAATTGCAATGATGAGCCACCGAAAAGAATACGTGGCTTCTCATCCGTAAGCCTGAAATGAATTATAGACATATCCGCTGATTTTATTTGCAAATGTAAGGAAAGCATCTGCAAAAAGCGATCAGGCATTTGCAGAGGGGTACTATCAATAGATTAAGCGTTGATCCGTCGATTATCTGTTGATTATCTATTGACAATCGACATTTACAAGTATTACGGGTAATGCTGCCAGTTAGTCCCGATTCAATACCGTTTATGAAAACAAATGCAAAGACCGTAACAAGGTTGAGATGTAAACCGTAAACTTAAATAAGGGGTTGTCACAAGAAATAAAAGCAATTCCCGTTTTACAAGTAAACCCTATCTCTATGCCTGCCGTCCGACGTACTGTTATTCAAAGATACAAGGCTATAATTTTCCTTAAAATGGAAAAGCTCTATCTGGAATCGAAACACCGTGACAGGTTTCTTTCCGTGATGAAAATTCCCCTGAACAATTTTCTTCTGGAAGTTGTAAACGATCCATATATGTCAGAAGTCAATGAAATATTTCTTGTAGGCTCAACGCTCAACCGCAAAATCAAAGACCTTTTAACAGAAGCCGAAAAATGCCGTAGCAAATGGCTCGATCAATTTTACTATGGTGTTAATGTGAATGAATTTGTATTGAAAAATAACCGTGTTGACATTTATAAATTCATGGTAAAAGTTACGGTAGCCAGTTTTTTTCTCCAAGTGATTAACAACCTTGAAACAGCCCGAAGTCGTGGCGGGTTAAGAGAACGGGAAGAATTATCAATTATCCGTAAAGCGAAAGAAGAAAATAATACAGAACAGGTACGCACGATAAAAGAAGTTGGTTTTGAATGGAGAGAAGAAAACGCTTCCAAACAGATCGAGGCACTTTATAATAAATTGCTTAAACGCGGTTACATAGACAGGCAAACTTCATCAGAACAATTCAATCAGCTTTTCAATTCACAGCCAGTAGAGTTTCCCGTGATGTGGCTTAAAACATCTTTTCTATTCATGTATCTGATAGAAGAACTTTTGAATCAAAAACTGATTGAGATGCCAGATGGATTAGAACCCAAACGTGAAAGATGTAAAGAACTGCTGATTAAAATAAACCGTCGTACAATCACAGAAGAAGAAAACGCGGAATACAAGAGTTATCTGCACGAAGTCAGCCGATGGCAATATGAACGTATGGCTGCCTGTTTTGTAAATAAAACAGTCAAGCCGTATAATTCGGACACCTTGAAAAGCACACGAAACAAACTCATAAACCAACAGGACGGTATTCCTGCGGGTGGTGGTGAGTTAAAAATAATGATTGCTGATATAGCTGCAATAAAAAAATAGGCAAAGCCACCGAGAGGCTACCACAGGTTGATATTTGACAACACTAAAAATGTGATTTCTTATCTTTGTTATATAAGGCGTTCATTAAGCTTTGAAACAAGGGTCGAAATTTGACCCCGATTAAATTACAGGGCAACGATTTAAAAAAAAGCCCTGAGAGAAAAAAGCCACTGGGAGGCCACCGAGCCTTGAAAATCCCCAAAGCACAAAAAATCCCTCACTACCTTTTTAGTAGAAATTAAACTACACCGATACGCATTCGTATCAGGCAAAGGTTTTATTCAAGAAGCTACGGGCATAGCTTCCATTAGTTAACAATCATAAAAATAAAATGGACAACGTGAATCTGGATGTCTTATACAATCGGTTAGCGAAAATGGAAAACCGACTGGAGGAAATTTTCCTGATGAGTAAGGAAGCATTATCGTTTGAGGAAGCATGGAAATTCCTTCGAATCTCGGCTTCTCAACTCTACAAAATTTCTCATAAGCGCATCATTCCTGCATTTAAACCAGGAGGAAAATTACTTTATTTCAAGCGAAAGGATTTAGAAAACTGGATGTTATCAAACAGAAAGAAAACTGACAAAGAGCAAACAGCAGAAGCCCTGAACAAATTGAAAAAGTAAAAATGATTTTGCTCGGATAAAAACCGCAACCGATCAAAAAAGAAAAGCGGAAACAAAAAACAATAATTCTAAAACAAAATAAAATGGAAAAGTATGCAAAATTTGAAGTCCCTGCCCAAGTGCTTGGCGACTTCATTCAGGAAGTATCGGATAACGGTTTTACTTCCACCAATTCAGCTCCTAACCGTCGCGGGGAGTATGTCGTAACTGTGCCTTATGATAAAGAGCAGGAAGACGAAATCGAAGAATTGGAAGAATACCTTGATGATTTGATTTCTGATTCCGAAGAAGAGGAAGAAGAAAACGAAGAAGAGGACGACGACAAACGTTAAGCCTTATTAAAAACCCATGCTGCACCATTTGCAGCATGGGTTTCATTTTCAAACTTAAAATTTAAAATTATGAACTACGATTTTAGAAAATACCGATGCAATAAAAGTAAATGTATCGCAGAATTACCCGAAGTGTATTGCAGCAGAGTTGCAATTAAACGCAGGGAATTACCCCATTTTATTATGCTGTTATCGGCGTTAAAAGATCCGATACTTTCCTACCATGTCCTCGCTTTCGAAAGACAGGATGACAGAGAACCTGAATTTGACACAACGTGGATATTTATTTGGGTTAATCCTGAAAAGCATTTTTATCCTGATGTTCTTGTATCGGGCGGTGCTAACCTTGCTTGTAATTATTATACTATTCAGCAGGAAATAGAATTTTTTGCCGAGAGAAAAAACACAGAACACGATAATATTTACAGGGAACACAACTGCCCTGTGTGTTCTAAAAATTGGCCACAAGGAAACAGTTGGGTAATGACGTTGAAACAATACAACGATTCACTTGCCACATTCATAAACGGCAAAAAGTAAAAAGAAAGGAGTTTCTAAAATGGAGCATGATTTGAAATGTCAGCAATGCGGCAAACACTTTATCGGCAAACGTGCCGATGCTAAGTATTGCAGCAATACGTGTCGGACGTATGCCTGTCGTGATGGAAAAGCGGTAGTGAAGAAAGTTCGGAAAGGAAAAAGTTCCCTTTCCGGCATTTCAAATTTTCTTGCTCCGCAACCCGCTGAAAAAGCCGAAGTGGTAAAGCAAATAGAAAAATCTTTTGCAAAATCATTTGCTCTGCCTGTGCCACAGCCTGAAAAGGAAACGATAACTTTTAAAATGATGCCCCCCGTTCGCGGCTATGTGGAAAACCCTTCAAAAGGAAATCACGATGTTCCCGCCCTGCCTGATCCGCCAGCTCCATTTACAGATGAGCGACCGATGGAAATACAAAAGCAGATGGTTTCTTACGCGCTTGATGTTCCTAATCCTGAATACAAAAGATTATTCGATGGGAAGCAACAACAGCTTAAAGCAATTGAGGCGCAACGCAACCTTGTTACGCAGCACGAAGAACTATTGAAGCAGATTAAGGAATCTACAAATTTATCTGCCTTGCATTATATTATTGCTGCAACAGGAGGAGGCGCGATAGGAAATAGATTGGCTGAAAACAAGGTCGGCGGAACTCTTTTGGGCTTGTTGCTCGGCGTGGTAGCAATGCGCATAATCCAACAAGGCAGGGAAGAAAGTTTTAAAAGGGAAAAAGCGGAAGCGATCAGGGTACAAACTGAAAACGTAAAAAAATGCCGTGAGTATCTTGATACATATTTAGACGGACTTGAATTATTAAACTCCATGTTAGCCAAACAAAGTGAAATATTATCCCAAAGGGGAAGCAGGGTTGGAAACATGGATGCGATTTTAAAACGCGAACAGGAAATAAGAATTTATGAAAATAAAAAAAATGAAGCGCACGAAGAAAGTAAAGCCTATGGCGAACTTGTAGCAGATCATAAAAAAAAATACGGAAACATTTTTGAACAAGGCAAAGACCAGACAGAAGAAATGCCAAAGGCTCAGGTTGAAAATTCGGGTGTGGTTTCTTCCGTTGGATTAAGAAAAGTAGTTGGCGGGAAATTTTTATTTCAGGGAAAGTGGCTCGGTTTTTTCGGGCAGCCTTCGCGGGATTTTCAGATGCTTATCCGTGGCGAATCAGGAAGCGGGAAAAGTCACATGGCGTTAAACTTTGCTTTTTATCTTGCCATTCATCACGGAACGGTACTTTATAATTCAAGTGAAGAAGGATTTTCTGTTACGATGAATGAAAAGGTAGAAAAGCTCGAAGCGCGTGTTGAAGGTTTGGATATTGGCAATTTAAAAACCTTTGAAGACTTCAAAGAAAAAATCCCGGTCACAACTTACAATTTTATTGTGATTGATTCAGTCAACGATATGAGTATGGATAATAAGCTATTCAAGCAATTTACCGACTACTACTCATGCTCGGCAATTATCGGAATTTGTCAGAATATAAAAGGCGGCGCAATGCGTGGAAGTTCCAACCTGACCTATGACACGGATATACAAATTCGTGTAGTAGATGGAATAGCCTTTACAGACAAAAACCGATTCATTAATAACAAACCTGAATTAGATATACATAATATCGGTGAGGTTCCACCTGTTGCAAAAGCACCAAAGCACGAGCAAACTAAAATTATTAAGCTGATTCCCGATGTTCCAACGGATAATGAATCTCAAAATGATAATTCGGAAAAAGACCGTCCCGACAGTAACAAAAATGATGATGATTATTCAGGTGATAGCGGCTTTGACATTGACGCTTTAGATCACATTATCTGATTTAAGCTGGCTAACATCTGCAAAAGAACCCGTCCGAAATAGGACTGGTTCTTTTTTTTATCAATAGATTATCAATTGATTTATCTGTTGATTATATGTCAATTATCAATAGATCATCAATAGATAATCGGTTATCAATAGATCATCTATTGATAATTGATTGATAAACTGGCTTTGAGTAGATAAAGTCCGAATGATAACAAAAGAAAAAATGCGCTCCGTTATATCGGAACGCATTTCTTTCAAAAAAACGTGGCTAACCCCTTAACCACTTTCCTTTATAATGTTACACCGAGCGGTGGAACGAGGACAAAAGTACAGTTAATTGTAAGACAGAAACTGCTTTTGGAGAGCCAACTTTTCTAAACGATGTTTTATTTAATCAAAGCCTTCGCTGAAAAATTCTTTAACTGTAATGTCAAAAGCCCCAATCATTTGGACAATGCTAAGAAAAGTAAGATTTTTCCCAGTTTCCCATCTTCCATATTGCACGCGTGAAAATCCATGATCTAATGCAAACTTTTCGCCGCTGGTATATCCCTTTTTAACGCGAAGTGCCTTTACCCTTGCTCCTAATTTTTTAAGATATGGATTTGGCAAGTTCTTCGCCCCTTTCCCCTTTTTTGTTGCGATTTGTTTCTTCATGCCACAAAGCACGGTGTTGGCATCAAGAAAGTAAACAACACATTTTTAGGCATATTATTTATATACAACATATTTATGCTCAACATATATGTTGTTTTTATATATTTGTTTTGTATAACGTATTGGCGTTAGCAAAGTCTTGATCTCAAAACCGCGAAAAAGAAGGATCATCCACAAGGCAAAGCTCAACGCCCACGCAAGGCGTGGGTTTTGGTTTGCTTGTGGGTAAGGAGCTTCGCGGTTCCTGAGATCGGGTGGCTGAAATTCCACGCCGATTTTTTTTAGACGCGATGAAAAGAAAGAAATCAAAATTGGAAATACCTGTCAATTGCCAATGCTGTACAGGAAAAATAATATACACCTCGTGCCTGCAATATCGTTTTTGTAAAATCTACTTTGAAAAAAACTATATCCTTTCCGAAAACAGTAATTCAATTGCGGGAAATAGCTACAACATCTCAAATGCAGCAAAATAAAATTATGAACAAGATTTTAACCCGCCTTAAAAGTCTGAAACGTAATAGAACAAGGGGCAAAGCCGACAACAAACGCATAGCAATCCTCTGGACTTGTATATAAATGCAAAAACTTAATTTGAATCAATAACGATGAGAGTATATTTTAAGCACCGAAATAAAAAATACTACTACCATGATCGTTGTCATATAAAAAAATAACCGCAAAGAAAGCTGATAAGTACACAGGGATAAGTTTAGTCCCCTAAACAATCCCTGTGCAACGAAGGTATTAATTGCAGAAAAGATTTAAGCCGCGACCCACGGCAAGATATAGTAAGCAGGATAGCGTAGGGGCTGTTTCTGTTTGGCTATGCTTGCTGTTGTCGTGGCTTTTTTATTTGCAACTAAGCGGAAAGACCGTTCAAGTTTCATTAACCTAAAGCATAGCCCATGAATAACACAACCTAAAAACTCCTCCTCTCCCGCCGATGTAATATTCCGGCAAGCAATTTTTTATTAACTCAAAAAACATACAATGAAAAACTATAAATCAAAATTTCTGGCAAAAATATTTGCTATGACTATTTTGCTATTCGCATTTAAAGATGCGAGGGCACAACAATTAATTTCAAATGGTAGTTTTGAAACAAGTGGAGTAATTCTTTACAGGCAAAACGTTGTTTGGAATCAATCGACTTTTGCTTCGGGATGGTTACCTATAAATACCCCCGATCTTTTTACTGACAATGCTACGGCGAATGATTATTGGTATAATGAGAATGGTGCGAACCTCACTTGTTATCCTGAAGTCTACGCATTGGATAATATGTTCGGCCAGCAAAATCCGCGAGCGCATACAATGGCAGCAGATGGCAATACATGGAATCATAACTATGTGATGCTATTTACTTCTGCCGAGTTTATATATCAGGTTTTACCCACTCCATTAGTAGCAGGAGATTGCTATGAATTGAGCTATTGGATAAACCGGGCAGATGTTTCAGGAAATGCGTATTGCGCTCAGGCAGTAATCAGTTCTACTAATTTATCCACATTAACGCTTCCAGCTAATCTACCCTCGGATGCAATTTACCTAACTACAGCGGATCAACCTACTGTTGGTCAACAAGGTTATATAGTAGATAAAGTTAATTGGACTAAAGTAACTTTTCAATTCAAAGCGCAAGGTGGTGAAAAGTATATTACTATTGGAGATTTTGACAATTACTCGCAAAAAATCTTCTTTCAAGGGCCTACAGATTGTGGTTCTTCTAACTCTTGCAGTAGCACTTGTAATGCGATTATCGGATCAGGGACAGGCTACTACTATTTTTATGATGATGTTTCTTTAGTTCCAATATCAGGAAGTTCGTTTCCTAATCCTGTTTCATTTTCCAATACAGCGATTAGTACAAACTATACAGGCGCTAATTTGTTGCTAACCGGAAATATTACAATCTCAGGCAGCAGGACATGGAGTAATTGCCAGGTTCGTTGCAATGCAAGTACAAAAATCCACATTCCTACGGGTTCTTCATTGACACTGAACAATGGTACAGTATTAAAAGCCGGATGCGATTTGATGTGGCAGGGAATCATTGTGGAAGGCAGTGGTAAAATTGTTGTAACATCTTCTTCCATTGAAGACGCATTGACAGCCATAACAATAAATGGAACTGGCGGTTGGCAAATCGGTGGAACATCTACAGCCAATTCCTATTTTAAGAAAAATGAAAGAGATATTGTAATAAACGGAACAAGTCAATACACAAATTTTATAAAATCAACTGTGTTTGACCATTCTATTCTTTTGGCAAATCCTGCACAAGGAATAGGCGGTTATGGTATTGAAGGGGTTGTGATAAACCCACAAACTTCTAATACTATTATTACAATTGGTGGATCAAACGCAGCAGATGTTTGTCAGTTCAAAGAAGGGCAATATGGTATTCGATCCAAAGATGCAAACGTTGACGTGAATCGTAGTTTGTTTACAGGAATCAAACAGGTGGCTGTAGATTTTCAAGGAACTAATCCAAGCGGGACTTTACGAAAACTGAATTTTATTTCAAGTTCGGTAGTCAATAGTAAGCGATGTATTTTCTCTCAGCACAAAACCGATCTTACTGTGCAGTATTCATCATTTGCCTATGCAACTGAACACGCGATTGAATGGGATGATAACCACGATGGTCATTTATTAATTGGTGATACGACCGATGCTTTGAAGGGAAATAATTTTCAAAATAATATATGGGTTTCGGTTGTTGCTTGGGATAATAAGACTTTGCAAACCGATAAAACATTAAATGCGACCAACGCTAATGATTATACAAACATTATAATTTCTAACAATTCTATTACCGCTCTACCTTATACCGGAGGTATATTGATTGGGGAATGGGTTTTAGGAAGTAATGTTACCTATCACCTGATGAATGTTTCTAAAAACACAATTACGGGTGCTGCAAAAGGTATTCAGGTTTATAATGTCAAAGGTTGGTCAGGTGCATTTGCTTTACAACAAACATTTCCCATCCCATCAATTGCGATAAAGCAAAACCCAATTTCAATCAGCACAGCGGTAGTACCGAATCCTTTTGGCATTAATGCTGAAAATGCGATGGGTATTCTTTATAATTCTAATTTGATCGGAAGCAACCTCCCAACCAATTGGCAAAATAACGGGATTCGATTACAGAATGCGGAATTTTCCCAAGTTTATAATAATGGAATTGAGGCAGGGACCGGAGTAAGCGTAGGACTTGATATGTTATCATCAGGAATTTATTGCAACATTTTACAAAACAACGTTGCAGGAATAGTTGTAGGTTGGGGTTATTTGTGTCCAGACGTCCTACACCCACATGGCTCGGTTACAAAAGCATATAGTAATAGCTTTTTGCAAGATCAACCTGCCACAGTTAATATTCATGATTATTATAGCCCAATAAGCGGTAACAATTGGGTATGGGATTTTACAGTAGCTGCAAATTCACCGAAAGTCTGGTATTCAGGAATTCCTTCGATTCCAACAAATACCACACCTAATCAGTCCGGTTTTTCCCTTATAACAAGTTGGACGGGTGCTTTTAATTGCCCTTATGATCCGAGCCAGATGGTAACCTATTCAGGAACGAATGTTCACGCAATTATGAGCGACCCTAATGCACAATGGAGGGCTGATTACCAATATGAAGTTCAACGTTTGTGTACCGGTAATGGTAGTGCTACAATTGTATCAAACAATATTAAATCAATTATCGGAATTGAAAATAATATTGGCGGTGGGCGTTACTCAGATGCTTTAACGGCTCTTGGTTCTCTGACTGCATCAAATACAATAGAACAAAATTATATTGATGTACTTACTGTGATCGCGAACCTGAATTATCCGCTTCAACGTGATCCAACATCCACAGAGATCTCTACGCTTACTGCAATCGCTGAACAATTTCCACGCACAGGTGGCGCAGCGGTCACGCTTGCAAGAACTTTCCTTGCTGTAAAATATAATCTTTACTTCAAGGATGAAATGTTTACTGATGGAGTAGCCTACGGAACTTCGAATATTACGGAGCCGTGTTCTTTTTCACCAGCTCCAAATACTTCACTTGGATTTATGGATGCTCATGGTATAGATGCAGGAGTTACAGGTACTGTTGATTTGGATGGAAGCATTGCTTTTGATCCTTACCAGCTTGCTCATGCTATTGAGTTAAACCCTGATTCAACGTACCGGATTTATTCAAAGTACGGTTCTAAATTTACTGTAGTGAATAAAGACTTTAAAACGTTGGGCGATTGGATTACACAATCTCCGTTTAATTTATCCTTGTCAGGCGTAAGAGTTTTAATGGACACAATTACAACGACTGAATATTTGCCGATTGATACAGCGACTTCAATTACTGATTCAGAAGGAAACGTTTATTCTGTTGGTACAATTGCCAGCGGATCAAAAATAAACAGGATGCTTCTTGAAAAACGTAGCAGCAAAGGAGCATTGGTATGGTCACAAACCTACTCTGGTCCTGTAGATGGTCATGATACCGCAACTTGTATTACTATGGATTCCGATGGCTTTATATATATTGCCGGAAAGGTTTGGAATGGCAGAGGCTATGATATTCAGGCTTTGAAATATGATGTTGATGGATATTTGCAATGGTCTTCACGACCTACTGATCCGAACAGTGCATACAACTATCCTTATGCGATTTTTGTTGACGAAAACGATATGACTGTTTCTGTTAACTCTGCTCGTCACGCTGGCACTACTACAAACTTCCGTTACGTGAATTGGGCGCAATGTTTGCCTTCTGGTGATAGAATTGGTCACATAGAAGAAGAGCAAGTACAACCGCAATTTAATGCGGTGAACTTCTACCCGAATCCTTCAACTGGAAAATTGACTGTGGTATTTAAAAATGGTATGGGTGGTACTTTGGAACTGTTTAATACGGCAGGACAACTGGTATTCACTCAACAACTAACGCAGTCAGGAGAAGTCGAATTACCTCAAAATCAAGTGCCGGATGGTCTTTATTTGATTAAATTTACAGGAGAAGGCCAACCGCAATATAATAAGTTGGTGATACAACGTAATTAATCGCATAAATTCAATACATTATATAATAACTCCGGCGGGCTTTTGTCCTGCCGGAGTTAATAAAAAAACGAAAATGCGTTTATTGATCTATACTTTATTTTGTGCTTTGTTATCCTGCTCTGTTCATGGACAGGCTCAGTCAATGTTGTTTGAAAAGTGGTGGGGAACTAATGACGGGTGTATTCTTTATTATGCTGATGAATTACCTAATGGTGATTATTTTTTAGTTGGTGGCAGAAAATCTACGCTTTATCCGCCGGGAGTTGGAGCATGGGATAATTACGTTTGCAGGATGGATTTCAGAGGGAATATAATATGGGAAAAGGAAATCGGATTTCCGTATGCACAGGATTACGCTGGAGGTATCGTAAAAACAAGTTGGAACACTTACCTACTCGTAGGCACAACTGAGGGCGATACTTTGCCGGGATATAGAAATATAGCAGTTAGAAATGTTGATGCAGATGGAAATGTTTTGTTTGAACGGTTTTTTACTTCTGGATTCTTCAATGACGGAGGTAATGTAATTGAAACTTCCGATTCCTGTTTTGTATTTCTATGTTTGATGGGCATTCCAAGTACATTTAATCAAGCTACAGGAATGATTAAAATAGATCGCAATGGAAATGAAGTATGGAGGCACAGGCATGACACGTTGCCCGGATTCTTTTACCAGATAAAACAAACTCCTGATAGCGGTTTTATTGCTTTAGGCCAAGGAACATCCACAAGTTATGATTGTGTTTATGCAAAATTCAAGTCAGATGGAAACTTAGATTGGATAAAATACCCTTTTGGTTCATCAGATACAATCCCAAATTATCCAAGTTCAATTAGAAGTAATTTAAATGGAACCTTCGACATTTATTATGGAACAAATTATACGGCTCAGAACAATCAAATCATTCACGGTCTTTTAAAGCATTATGATTTTCAAGGGAATTGTTTGAATACAAAAGAATATTTCAACCCGCTGTCATTGTTTACACTTGATAAAAGCGACTCTTCATTTTGCGCAATTACCAATAATTACTCATTTTATAAAATGAATTCTGATAGTCTTTTTGAACAGAAGACAGAACTTGAGGGCAGTGATTCTTTGTACAAACGGGCGCACTATTATTATCCTACGAGAGATGGAGGGTATTTGGGTGTGGGCGAGTATACTTACGATCCGGGCAATGTAGAGCCTCAATTCTTCATCATAAAATTTGGTGATGGAAGATATCGACCTGACTATTTTTCTGAAAGCGTAAACGTTTACCCTAACCCTTCCAATGATGGGAATATTACACTCACGTTTGATATAATGAAGGATGATGACGTGCGGGTAGATATTTTTACTACTGAGGGTAAATTGATTTATACGAATTCAATATTTTGTCCGGCAAGTTCACACACAGAACTACCCATTCGCTTGTTTGAAAAGTCGGTTAATGTGGGGATGTATATTATAGAGGCAAGAACTGCCGATGCAATTATTAGAAAAAAATTGATTGTTTCTCAAAAACCTTAGTGCCAAGCATAATGGAAACCATGCTTTCAAAGGCACTATCCTAACTAATCACTTAAAATTTAACTAAATGAAAAGGTATTCTTTTTTTACCCTGTTATTACTAACTATCAGTTTAACTATTAACGCCCAAAAACAAAAAGTAACCGTCGATAATGACACTATTAAAGTGGATGGTACGCCCTACGGAATCATTGAAAAAAAGAGTGCTTTGAAAAGTGACTATACGATTAAGTCGTTAGACGGTAAAGAACAAATTTTTCTTAGCGGTCAGGAATTCGACGACCCGACCAAAATCAATTCAGGTAATCCAAAGGGAACAGTAAGGTATTTTGAAGTTACTTTTTTGAATTCGGGCAGAAAGTGTGAAGTTGAAATTGCTTCAACAAAAAAAGGGGTTGCTAAAATTGTAGTAGAAAATCACCTCTTGAAAGGAAACGAGGTCGATTCGGATGCTGAAAAGAAATTTATTGTCGTCAATGGCACAAAGTTTACAGAGCGAAAAAATCAGCTTGCAGCCCCGAAGGTTATTATTATTGAAAAGTAAATTTGTTGATTATTTATCCACGCAAAATTTTGCGTGGATAAATAATTAGAGGGGAAAAATATGGTGGGTTGAAAATCTATTTTGGGATAAAAAAGAGGGCTTTATATCCCCGATTTTTAAGAAGCCCCTTTTTGCCTTTTCATAGGGGAAAAAGTCCGATTTTGGTATTCCAAAGGGATTTTGTATCTTTAATTCAGTTCTTTCAAATAATGAAGCGATTAACAGGTTTCGGAAATCATCTGAAACAATCAGATTACTATCTGCAAAAACGCTTCTGCTTTCCTTCTACGGGTACTTGGTTCTATTTCGTTACTCCTTCCTCTTGCGTATCTTCGCAAACCTATGAACCATAGCCCTCCCACGGCTTTTAAAAATGTTTAATTATTAATCAACAGCCATTCTGTCTGTCGGCAGGATGGCTGTTTCCTGTTTATTCGTTTCTATCAATGAAAAATTAAATGCAATAGTTTGAATTACGGAATTGTGTTTAAGCACTAAAATTCCGGCGCAAACGTTATCTTTGTCCTACCTCTCATTTGCTATCATCTGAACGTGACTAAATCTATTTTTCTTTTTATTACCGGACTGCTTTTTTCAGCTGCTGTATTTGCGCAATTGCAGGTGGACGCCGGAGCCAACAGCACCATTTGTTCAGGCACCAGTCATACGTTAGGCGGATCACCAACAGCAACCGGTGGCACAGCTCCTTACACGTACGCATGGACTCCTTCCTCCGGTTTAAGCAGCACAACCAGCGCTGCACCTACTGCAACTCCAAGTCAGCCAACCTGGTATTTCGTAACTGTAACTGATGCTGCCGGAAATACAGGAATGGACAGTATCGGTGTCGGATTTTATTCGATATGGGCCTACAATGGCGGAAAGGATACTTCAATCTGTATCGGAACTACGGCTCTGCTCGGTGGAGCGAATAACAGCACCGCAGGCGGTTGTACGTATTCGTGGACTCCTATCGCAACACTTGACAATCCGAATGCACCGCGACCGACAACTTCTACTACAGTTACCACCACTTTCTCGGTTACCATAAACAGCCCGAATTGCCCGAGTAAATCATATACTGTTACAGTTACGGTAAATCCGCTTCCTGTTGTTACAGCTTGTTGTGAAGCGACAATTAACGAAGGTGAATCAGTTAACATTGCAGGTACAGGCGCAGTGGAATATGTTTGGTCACCGGGCGCTTCATTATCTAATTCTTACACCGCTGTTACAACAGCCGAACCGTTAAACACCACACTGTATTATGTTTATGGAAAAGATGCCAATGGCTGTATTGCAATTGATACGGTAAGAATAATTGTAATTCCGAGCTCAGAGTTGGTTTTCTATAATACGTTTTCACCAAACGGTGATGGCATAAATGATTTTTTTTACATCGGTAACGCAGGTAAATATGCTACCAGCGTGCTTGAAGTTTATTCCCGCACCGGCCAGCTGGTTTATTCAAAAACAGACTATGACAATTCATGGGACGGAACAAACTACGGTGACAAGCTTCCTGAAGCAACGTATTATTATATTTTCAATCCCGGTGACGGAAGCTCAACTGTATTTGGCAATGTCACTATCCTGAGATAAAAATGGAAAAAGCTGTGTTTCGATTTCTTTTGATTTTTGTCTTTGTCTTTGCGTGCAAAATGAATGCACAGCAATTGCCTGATTTTTCTCAATACCCTGCTTACCTCTACCAGGTGAATCCTGCATATACCGGTACAAAAGGAAACATCGATGCCCGTCTGGGTTACAGAAAACAATGGGTGGGTTACGATGGTGCGCCGGTGACACAGGTTGTGGGTCTGAACAGCCGTCTCTGGAAAGGAAGAATCGGTGCGGGAGCTACGTTGTATAAAGATGTAACCGGCCCGACCCAACGTTTTAATTACGGTTTTACTGCTGCTTATCATCTGCGTTTTCCTGATGTTGAATTTTCCATCGGAATGGGTCTTAACTTTAACAAGTACACGCTCGACGGAACCAAATTGACAACGCATTGGGCCAATGATCCGACAGTAGATAATACCCGCATTGATTTTGATAAAACAAAAAATGCAATGGTGGGCATGCTGCTGTACAACGATCGTTTTCATTTTGGATTAGGCGTTGTGAATATCGTGAATAACAAAGCCTTGTTTTTTGCAGATGATACAAACAAGGTCAGCCAGGTATCTTTTGTGCCACATTATTATTTTTCCTGTGGATATAATTTCAACGGCAACCCGGATTTCGTTTGGGAAAATAACCTCCTTGGATTATATGTGGTTGGATTACCGATGACACTGAATTATAACCTTCGTGTCCATTATGATGAAAAGATCATTGCGGGAGCTGGCTGGCGAATGAAGGATGCGGTTTACCTGCAGGCCGGTTATGTCTTCTTCAAACAGATCCAGTTTATTTATTCTTATGACATTGGAATATCTCATTTGAGAAAAGGACATTCGGGTTCGCACGAGGTGATGATTGGTTACCGTACTGATTTTTACCACAGCAAGGGCGGCTATAAAAATCACGATCAGTTCCAGCGCCAGAAGTATCATATTTTCTAAGGAAGAAATCGCACAGGAAATCCACCATTTCCACGGCACGAACTACGGGTTATTCCGAAGAGTAATTTCCGATCTGACAAAATCGTAATTCTAAATCCTTCAAGGAATAATTTTATATTTCTCTGCAGCCTCCACGCGTGTGCAGGAATTAAAATGCCACCACTCCGTCTGTATTCCGAAAAATCCAGCCTGCCTCATTACGCTGCGAAGGAGTTCGCGGTTGAATACTTCGCGTTGAGTCAGTATGCCGTTTTCAAGCAGCTCTTTTTCTTTTACCGGGTGCGCTTTTTCACCAAAAAAATCAAATGCCGTTCCCATATCAAGCGCAATTCCATTTTCATCAATGATCGAGAGATCTACTGCCGCGCCGTAATTATGCAGCGAACCTCTTTCCGGATTAGAAAGGTATTTTGTTTTTTCTCCACGCGGCATATCAAGCGTATCCCACATCAGCTGTTGAATATGCACAGGACGTGAAGCATCATATACAATAAGCGAATAAAACGGGTAACGCTCTCTTAATTTTTTTTGCGCCATAACCAGTTTTTCCGCCACTTCGGGCTGCAAATAACACGCATTAAAATCACCATACATATCCAGCCCGATGAAATTATTGATTGATGAGTAGCGCAGTTCAACAACAATTTCAGAATCCAGGTCATGAATATTGACAAGCCCCATTTCAATCAGCTGTTTTTCAATTGTTGAAATTTCAGGAGTCGCTTTATCTTCCACGCTTGCATTAACGCTATCTGGCTTTTTTTCAACTATAATTTTTTCCTCCGGCACATATCGTTCATCGCTGTTGTTCGTTTGCCCGAAACAGCCAATCAGCACCAACGGAAAAGCAAAAAGTAAAAATCTGATGTTCACGACATAAATGTACCTAAGGCAGCCTGATAGCTGAAAATTTCGAACAAAAAAAACAAGAACTTTATACTCACCCCTACCCTCCCATCAATAATCCCCAATTACCATCACTAATCACCGATTACCAATCACTACCCACCAATCACCTCCGCCGCGGCGGACACTTATTACCTTTTTCAGCCAATCACCCCGCATAACCACCGTTCAAAAAACAATGTATGCCAATAGCCTGAGAATGTTTATTTTCGGGCTTTCTAAACCACCTATAAATGAAACGTCAACTCATACTTATCGGTCTTGTGGCCGGTGCCGGATTATTCACACTGGCATTCAAAGAAAATTTAACAGGCGCAGGCACATATAAAGCTGTTGATCCTGCCAATTTTAATACCAGCGTTCGTCCGCAGGATGATTTTTATGAATATGTAAACGGAAACTGGATCAAAAAAAATCCGATTCCTGCTACAGAAACCGGTTGGGGAAATTTTAATGTGCTCAATGAAAAAAGCCAGGCAGCGCTGCGCACCATCTGCGAAGAATCAGCTGCTAATATGAAAGCTGTTGCAGGATCCAACGAACAAAAGATCGGCGACTTTTTTGCTTCCGGAATGGATTCTACTGCCATCGAAACGGAAAAGCTGTATGCGATTCAGCCTATGCTGGACAGGATCAACCAGATGAAATTTCCTGCTGATATTACATTGACCATCGCGTCATTACATAAAGTGCAGGCGGGTGCCGGATTCGGATTTTTTGTAATGGCGGATATGAAAGACAGCAAGGTGAATATGCCTTACCTTTTTCAGAATGGCCTCGGTCTTCCTGAAAAAGAGTATTACACAAGCGATGATACCAAAGCATTTCGTGAAGGTTACAAAACCCATCTTGAAAACATGTTTGTGCTGATGGGCGATGATAATGCTACAGCCAAACAGAATGCAATTATGGTTTTTGATTTTGAAAAGAAACTTGCTGATTCAAGCATGTCGGCAGTTGAAATGCGCGATCAGGAAAAGCAATACAACAAAATGACGATTGCAGAAGTGAAGCAGCTTGCTCCTGATTTTTCATGGCCGGTTTATTTCAAAACACTCCAGGCACCGGAAATGAAAGAGATCATTGTTGCACAGCCTTCTTTTATTCGTCAGTTCAATCACATGATCACATCAGAATCGATGGCTGCATGGAAAGCATATTTACGCTGGCACCTGGTTCACCTGTGTGCACCAAAATTGTACAAACCTATTGCGGATGAAAATTTTGCTTTTTACGGAACAGCATTAAGCGGTGCGCAAAAACAACAGCCACGCTGGAAAAGAGTGCTTGCTACAACGGATGGCGCATTAGGCGAAGCGGTGGGACAGTTATATGTTGCAAAAAACTTCAGCGAAGAATCAAAAAAGCGCGTGAATGTAATGGTGGATAACCTCATGGCTTCTTATACAGAGCGTATCAACTCACGCGACTGGATGAGCGAACCGACAAAAAAGGCAGCACTTACCAAACTCGGAACAATTCTGCGCAAGCTTGGGTTTCCTGATAAATGGAGAGATTATTCAGGACTTAACATTAACCGCAAATCTTATGTGATGAACTTCCTTCATTCGAACAGCTTTGATGTTACTTACAACCTGAATAAGCTGAACAAGCCTGTGGATCGTATGGAATGGGGAATGACACCGGCAACAATCAATGCCTATTACAATCCTTCCAACAACGAAATCGTATTTCCGGCAGCGATCATGCAGGCTCCATTCTTCGATGCGCGTGCTGATGATGCTGTAAATTACGGTGCAATGGGCGCAATTATCGGCCACGAGCTGACACATGGTTTCGACGACCAGGGATCTATGTTTGACTCTGAAGGAAACATGAAAAACTGGTGGAGTGAAGATGACACAAAGCAATTCAATTCGAAAACAAAGCAGCTCGTAAACCAGTTCAATAATTTTGTGGCGATCGACAGCATTAACCTGCATGTGAATGGCGAACTCACTTTAGGTGAAAACATCGCTGACCTTGGCGGACTGACTATTGCTTATTACGCTTACAAACATTCTTTAATTGGTAAAGAAATACCTGCTAAAATTGACGGATTTACCGGCGAGCAGCGCTTCTTTATTTCATGGGCACAAGGCTGGAGAAACAGTCAGCGTCCGAATGCGTTGATCAATATGGTGAAAACCAACCCGCATTCGCCAGCTAAATTCCGCGTGCTGGGACCACTTTCAAACATGCAGGAATTTTACGATGCATTCGGTGTAATGCCAACCGACAAAATGTACCGCGCACCTGAGGATCGTGTTTTAATCTGGTAAAAAACGAAAATCTTAAAAGAAAGCCTGTTCTGCAAAGAGCGGGCTTTTTTTTGGAGCGAAAGGAGCAGGCAATCCACCGCGGCGGAGGAGACAGGATCCTGTATAATTGAAAGATATCAGGGGAAAAGAGAATAAGGCACAACATTATTATTCCCGTTATCTAAAATAATACAGCAATTCATACGACCTTATTATAAATGATACAGCCATTAACCTTTCCCTGCCGTCTTTCTTGCTGCCCCTCTTTTTTCCTCCGCCGCGGCGGATTTCCTGCCCCTCTTTTCCTGCCCTTCCGCCGCGGCGGATTTCCTGCCCCTTACTTTCATGCAAATTTCTCCTGTTAATAAGTATCTTTGCGCCCTCTAAGTAACCAATACATTAAATGGACAAAAAATCGATCCTTGGCTTTGTTCTCATTGCAGTAATTCTTGTGGTGTGGATGACGATCAATTCCAGCAACACGGCAAAAGATGCTGCATTAAAAAAGCGCTATGATGACTCCATTGCATTAACAACTGCAAATCAGAAAGCGATGGCAGACGCAATGGCAAAACACAAATCTGACAGCATTGCCTTGCTTCCAAAAGATACAGCACGAATTGCAGGAGCAGATTCTACAGCAGTTGCGCCGAAGCCAAAAGTATACAGCGTATTCAGCACTGTTTCTACCGACAATACGCCGGTAGTAATTGAAAATGAAAAAATAAAAGCAACTATTTTTCCTTTAGGCGGGCGCATTGGCCAGGTAGAGCTGAAAGGTTTGAAAACCTCTTCGGGAAAACCACTTATTCTTTTCTATCCTGATTCAACTCATTTTGGTGTTTCGTTTTTTGATAAGGATCGCAGGCGTTTAAATACAGATTCGCTTTATTTCAAAATAGAAGGGAAAGGATTTGCTGTAGGCGGAAATGACTCGAATGCAATCAGCGTTCGTTTGTATGCAGATACAACACAGGCCAAATACATTGAATACCGCTATACGCTTCGTGGAAATTCGTATTTGCTTGGCTGCACCATTTCTTTTATAGGCCTGAATGAAGTATTTCCATCAGACCAGAGTTATGTAGATCTGAATTGGTCGATGAATGCACCATCGCAGGAAAAGAGTGTTGTAAACGAACGCGCAGTTGCATCTGTATTTTACAATTTTGTGGGTGAAGAAGGAATTGAAAATCTCTCGCACACGGAAGATGAAAAGAAAGACCTTACCGGTGAGATCAAATGGATTTCCTTTAAGCAACAATATTTTTCTTCAGTGCTTATTGCGGGAACAAAATTCAATAACGGCGTAAGTGTTGCCGTGACCAAGCCTTCTGATCCGTTTACAGTAAAAGGTATGAGCACGATTGTTCCTATTGCAATCGGAAGATCAGCGCAGGAAAGTTTCCCTATGAGTTTTTATTTCGGACCAAATAAGTTTTCAGAATTAAAAGCACAAGGCATTCACCTTGAACGTCAAATTGATTTAGGCTGGGGAATTTTCGGATGGCTGAACCGTTTTCTTTTTATTCCGTTATTCTCCTTCCTAGGAAATAATATTGTGAGCTATGGACTTGTAATCCTTTTGCTCACGATCATTGTAAAAATTATAATGTTTCCGATTGCTTATAAATCGTTCCTTTCTTCTGCAAAAATGCGTGTGCTGAAACCGGAGATAGAAGAGATAAACGAAAAATTCGGAAAAGACGATCCGATGAAAAAGCAACAGGCTACAATGGCACTTTACAAAAAGGCCGGTGTCAATCCTGCAGCAGGATGTATTCCTTTGCTTTTGCAAATTCCAATTCTCTTCTCGCTTATCCGCCTTTTTCCTGCTGCATTTGAATTACGACAGCAATCTTTCCTCTGGGCAACCGATCTTTCTACGTATGATTCCATTTGGGATTTCGGATTCAAAATTCCATTCTACGGCGATCACATGAGCTTGTTCGCATTGTTGATGACGGTTTCCACATTGCTGTACACGTGGATGAATCAGCAAATGTTATCACCAGGAAGCAACCAATTGCCGGGAATGAAATGGCTGATCTATTTAATGCCCGTTATGTTCCTTGGTTTCCTTAATTCTTACTCTGCCGCGCTGAGCTATTATTATTTCTTAAGCAACATCATCAGCTTTGGCCAGATGTTTTTCATGCAGCGTTTCGTAGATCACGATGCCATCCGCGCCAAGATTGATATGAACAAGCTCAAGCCGGTGAAACAATCCGGATTCATGCAGCGTCTCGAACAGGCACAAAAGAAACGTGTAGAGCAAATGAAACAGCAGCAGGGAACGTCCAATAAAGGGAAGAAAAAATAAAAGGGGTACGTTCCGCCGCGGCGGAACGAATTAAAACGAATTTACGAATACAAAAGTTGAAAGGGCGGCCACATAATGTGAACCGCCCTTTTCAACTTTTGTATATTCGTTGAATTTACCCCCTAAAGTGCTGATGGCTTATAAAGTCCCCTGTTGGTAACTACCCCCGCCTAACGGTCTGCTAACGAATGGGAGCGGGTCAACTAAACTTTTATTGCCTATGTCTGATACAAGTAAAATTTTTAATCTAGGAACGTTATTATTCCTAATATTAAAATTGAAGAAATTATAAGAGTTAAAAGGCCAACTATTTTTATTTAATAATGTGCAGGTAATATTTCCAAATATGTAGCAAATTGAAACTATTGTAATAAAAATACCACGTCTACTCATAATTTACTTTTTTAATTAAACAGCAAAGCCGCATTCCATTTGAGTTAGCTGAACATTTTTACCAGCTACTAATTCACAAGTTACTCCTTGGGCAATTGTAAGCATAGGATGCGTATGCCCACAATCAAAATTCAAAATAATTGGGAACTTAGTTGTTGTGGGGATAATTTCAGTTATTAAGTCTTCATAACTTAAATCAGAATCACCTGAAAAATTTTCCGGCTTCGAAATTATTAACGCCTTTATTCCATCAAAAATCCCCATCTGCTTGAGTTGGGTAAGTTGTTTTTCTTCGTTTGCCATACTGGTATTCATCTGTTCTAAGCAAAGAATTGCACCATCAAGTGAGGGGAAATAAGCAGTACCAACAAGTGAAAGAAGCGCGTTCAAGTTGTAACTAAATATTTTTCCTTTTGCATTCCCTGCTCTTAAAACCTGCCATCCCTTATTCTTTTTGAAATTCCTTTTAACCGATGTCCACAATGGTTTTGTGGCATCAATAAACTGATCAGTATATTTCTCAGGAGTTGGAAATGAATATGATTTAAATGCACCTTTAAAACCGGTTTGTATAAGGAAATTTTCAAAAGTAAATTTATCCGGACGGGGATATGTACCAAAGGATGGAATAATCGCCGGCCCATAAAATGTACACAAACCACACTTTGTATTTAATGCTGCATGAATACTTGTAATATCACTGTAGCCGGAAATAATTTTAGGATATTTTCGGATATAATCGTAATCAATGGATGGTAAAATGCTAGCAGAGTTTGATCCTCCTATAGAAAAAATGATTGCAGAAACTTTAGTATCCTTATAGAGATCATTAAACTCTTTTGCCCGATCCGAGATTGAGCCACTTCTATATCCTTGAGATAAAAAGGATGCAGTCAAATCACCAAGCTTAATTTTGAAACCTTGTTTTTCAAGGAAACTTATACCCTTCAAAAACTTACTTTTTAAAATAACATTACCGGGCATGCTAGGTGTCGCAATACCTATACAAGCTCCTTGTTTAAGAGAGTTTGGCTTAAGTAAATTAACTTTTCTTTTTGAAGAGAGCGACATGATATCTAAGGTGTTTTCTATTTTTGATGAATGTGGACTCATAGTAATTAAATTTTCTAAAAACAATTTCCGCACATTCTTTGATCAACAGCTTATCGCTATTTTTATATCTAGCACCAAGAAAAATATCGAGCTGTACCAATGTAGGCATTTTCGCATTGTTCATTGGATAGTCATTCCAATAATGCAAATCAAAATCAAGTTCTTTATGAAGATTTATCCAATCCTCTTTAAAATATGGTCTGCAATCTTTTTTAATTCCTTTCGTCTTCCTGCAATTACTACATCAAAATGCGCGTTGCCACTAAGCAACCCGTCTGAATCATTATAAATCCAAACAACAGATTTTATTTTTACTGCTGCTTTTTGTTCTTTGAATTCTTTATAGATTCTTTTTTCAACAACCAAAGCAACTCTTTCCTTTTCACTTTCTATGATATTGATAATATCCAAATTCGTATATTCTTTTTGATTCGTTCCGCCGCGGCGGATCGTACCCTTTTAATAATACCTGCCATCCCGCAAATAATTCTGCACATAATCCAGAATACCGTCTTCGAGCGAATAAAATTCTTTTTCGTAACCCGCATTTTTCAGCTTCGTCATATTCGCTTCGGTGAAATACTGGTACTTGTCTCGGATATCAAGCGGCGTATCGATGAAAGAAATATTTTCCTCTTTTCCCATGGCAGCGAATGTTCCTTTTGCGAGATCAAGAAAGCTGCGCGATTTTCCGGTGCCGAGATTGTAAATTCCGGATGCAGGATAATTTTTGAAAAGGAACACACATACTTCAATCACATCTTTCACATAAATAAAATCGCGCAATTGTTCGCCGTCTTTATAATCGGGATTATGCGAACGGAAAAGTTTCATGGCGCCGGAAGAAGAAATCTGCCCGAACGCATGAAAAATAACGGACGCCATTCTTGATTTATGATATTCATTGGGTCCGTACACATTGAAAAACTTCAACCCGTACCAATGTGGTGGCGCTGTTTTCTGCTGCAGCACCCATTTATCAAATTCATTCTTCGAATCGCCATAAGGATTCAGCGGTGTTAGTTTTGAAACGAGAGAAGGATCATCATCATAACCATATTCGCCTAAACCATACGTTGCGGCAGAAGAAGCGTAGATAAGCGGAACCTGGTTTGCTGTGCAGATTTTCCAAATGTCTTTTGAATAATTGACATTGAGCCGGTCGAAAATTTCTTTGTCAAATTCTGTTGTATCTGTTCTTGCGCCGATATGGAAAACTACTTTTACTTTCTGCGCATTCGCCTCAAACCACTGCATAAATTCATCGCGATGAATGCGTTGCTTGTACCTTTTTCCTTCGAGGTTCAGATTTTTTGTATCGTCAGAAAAATCATCGACGAGAATAATATCTTCTAATCCGTCCGCATTAAGACGGCTTACGAGACATGAACCAATAAATCCAGCAGCACCAGTAACAATGATCATTGCATTTTAATTTAAAGGTAAAACGACTATTGAAAATTATATTTCATTCTTCTTCGGCCAGTTAAACAATTGTGATGTGATAACAGGCAGAATAAATATGCAGACAGTTAAAATCGAAATACCTGTATCAGCTGCATGTGAATCAAGAAAAACTGTTACAGCAGAATACGGATAGAAATGTGTGAAGAGCGAACTTGTTAGTTTTAAGCCAAGAATAAGAATGACAATAAAAGCGCCGCTCGTGAGGAAAGAATACTTTTCCATCAGCTTAACAAATCCCTGTGCCACAAAACGCATTGCTAAAATTCCGATAAATACACCCGTGCAGATCAGCCAGATATTATCGGTGAATGCAACCGCTGCAAAAACATTATCGATAGAAAAAGCAAGATCCATAATTTCCACCAGCACGATGGTCGCCCAAAGCGGACCTAAAAGTCCGAATGTTTTTTTGTAAAGCCAGTTGTCTTTTTTATTCAGCGTATCATCTTCCAGCTGCGGAGTAGATTTTGTGCGAAAATAATTTAAGCCGAGGTACAAAAGATAAATTCCGCCTGCACCTTTGAGCCACCAGACCTTCACCAGGTAGCTGGCAAGCAACAATGAAAATCCCCTGAAAATATAGGCACCAATGATTCCGTATTTCAGCGCTTTCCTGCGTTGATCTTTCGGAAGATCCATTACCATTGTTGCAAGCACCGCAGCATTATCAATGGAAAGAAGACTTTCAATCATGATAAGGTTCAGGATAATCAGCAACGCTTTTCCCGGATGATCGCCGATTATCTTGTGTAGTATTTCCATGCAGGCCACAAAGGTACGGAATTGGCGGGCTATGAAGGAAAGGAGTAAATTGTTGACTTAATTTAAGAGCATGAAAAATACGGCTTTACTGATTGACGAAAACGGCAGCCGGATTTCTCTTGAACCAGGAGATTATCATATTATTTGTTTTATAAAGAAGAGGAATTGATTAATTAAACTGTTAATCCAGGAACAGCTTTATATCATTCGGAGGGATCACTCCTTTTTCTTTTGCCTTCTTAAATAAAGTGAGCACCGCTTTCCTTCCTTCTTTTCCAAGATCAATTGAAAACTCATTCACATAAAGATCGATGTGTTTGTACATTACTTCTTCGCTCATTTCCTGCGCATGTTCCCGCACATAAGGCAAACTCGCTTTACGATCAGCAAATGCAAATTCAACACTCTTTCGCAAGACACGGTTTACTTTTGCTTTTACTTCTTCCGGCAAAGAACGTTTAATTACGATGCCGCCAAGAGGAATTGGAGATTTTGTAGTGGTCTCCCAATATTCGCCGAGATCAATTATTTTCTTTAGTCCTTTTGCTTCGTAGGTAAAACGGTTTTCATGAATGATCAATCCTGCATCGAACTCGTCATTCAAAACTGCATTTTCAATTTCAGAAAAAACAACTTCTGTTTTATCCGTGATCTCCGGGTAAGCAAGTCCAAGTAAAAAATTTGCCGTTGTAAACTTTCCGGGAATGGCGACAGAAATTTCCCCTTCCTCCAGTTCCTTCTTTTTGATTTCGGTTTTTGAGATCAGCAACGGACCGCAATTTCTTCCCAATGCGCTACCTGCATCGAGCAAAACATACTTTTCGACGCAAAATGCAAAAGCATGATAACTCAGTTTTGTAATATCGATTTCACCTGCAAATGCACCTTTGTTCAGGCTTTCGACATCACCAAGATGAACATCGAATTCCAATCCTTCAAGATCGATTCGTTTATTCACAATTGCATCGAAAATGAAACAATCATTCGGACAAGGAGAAAAACCCAGTGTTAATCGCACGTTACAGATTATTAATTATTTCAACCGCTTTTTCGTTCAGATTTTTTATTGCCAATGCCATGTTCCAGTTTTCACGGTTCCGTTTTTCAATAACATTTGAAACCGAGCGGATCTGCGCACAGGGAATTTTGTCAATCATACATGCATAAAAAAATGCCGCGCCTTCCATACTTTCCACGTGCGGGTTCCAGCGCTTCACCACTTTTGCAATATTCGCTTCATTACCATGAGCTGTATTTACTGAAATTCCATTGACACCCGCCAGGTTCATGATCCGTTCGTAGTTTGGAAATGTCTGGTTCACGAGTTGTCCCCACATAAATGGAAATTCATTTTCTCCCAACAGGTTCAGTTCATTCACGGACAGAAATTTCTCATCATCCTCCGCCCCGAGATCCGCAAAACGATCTGTCAATACATGAACGACTTTTCCAATCTCGATCGATTTGCTAAAGCTTCCGCAAACGCCTAAATTCAAAGCCGCATCATACTTTTTCGCCGATAAAGCCTTCGCAGTCCATGCAGCTGTTGCCACCATTCCCACTCCCGTGATCAACACATCAAGGAAGTGCGGCCCATGACTATAAAATTTCATCCGCTGATCATTCTCCGAAATAAATTTCAACCGCGCCACCAGCGGAGCAATTTCCATGTAAGTAGCGGAGACGATGAGTAAGTTCATGGGTGGAGAAATTTAGGTGCAAAGGTAATCTTATTCGTAATCGAGGAAGCAGGAAAAAAGGTGGCAGGTGGCAGGAAAAAAAATGGGAAATATTCCCTAAAAAGCCTGCCTCCTGCCGCCTAATTTTCCTGCCCCTTTTTTCCTTTATCTTTGTACCCATTATGATACACATCACCAGAAGGGAAAGATTTACAGCTGCTCACAGGCTTTTTAAACCGGGATTAACTGATGCGCAGAACAGTGAAATGTTCGGCGGCTGCGCAAACCCGAATTGGCACGGACACAATTACGAACTTTTTATTACCATAAAAGGAAAAGTAAATCCGGAGCTCGGTTACGTGATTAACCTGAAAGACCTCAGCGCACTTCTGAAAGTAAAAGTCATTGATAAATTAGATCACCGCAACCTGAATATGGATGTGGATTTTCTTAAAAATATTATGACTTCAACAGAAAATGTTGCGATTGCGATCTGGAAAGAAATTGAACAACCGATAAAAGAAGTGGGTGCTACTTTGCATTGCGTGAAGCTGGTGGAAACTGAAAATAATTCAGTGGAATATTTTGGAGAATAATTAATGTCCAAAAAACAAACTATGTCAGAAGAAGAATTCGGTTATAGAAAAATTGATAAATACAACGAGGCAACCATTGACAGCATCGCCGATAAATACAGGAAAATTCTTGAAGAGATCGGCGAAGATCCTGTTCGTGAAGGTTTAGTGAAAACACCGGAGCGTGTTGCAAAAGCATTGCAATACCTCACGCATGGCTATGATCTTGATCCGGGTGAAATTCTGCGGTCGGCGATGTTCACAGAAAAATATTCGCAGATGGTGATTGTAAAAGACATTGAAGTGTATTCTCTTTGCGAACACCACATGCTTCCGTTTTTTGGCAAAGCGCATATTGCCTATATTCCGAATGGAAGCGTTGTTGGACTGAGCAAAATTCCGCGTGTTGTAGATGCATTCGCACGACGCTTACAAGTGCAGGAGCGTCTTACGGATCAGATCCGCGATTGCATACAGGAAACATTAAATCCGCTTGGTGTTGGCGTAGTTATTGAAGCTTCTCATTTGTGCATGCAGATGCGTGGAATTCAAAAGCAGAATTCAGTTACGACTACATCTGCTTTCACCGGTGAATTTCTGAAAGAAACAACCCGCTCCGAATTCATTAAACTCATCGGTTCGAGATTGCATTAACCGGAAATTCGTTTTAATTTTATTTTATCAAACCACAAAAAATAAAACATGAGCTACTACTCTCCACAACAACAGCCCGGTCAGAATAATATGTACGGGCAAAATAACTTTATCGATAAAGAAGCTGTCTCAGCCGAAGCTGCAAAAGCATTTGTAACGCAAGTGTTCGGATGGATGTTTTTAGCGATGGTTCTTTCTGCAGGAATCGCTTACGCATTCGCTACTTCCGACTTGATTTATATGCTTTTCGACCATGTTACAGGTAAACCAAGTGCATTTTTTTGGGTTGCATTGCTTAGCCCAATAGGTATTGTTTTACTGATGAACTTCGGTCTTGAGAAATTATCCTTTGGCGTAATCCTTCTGCTTTTCATTTCCTACGCTTCATTGATGGGAATAAGTCTCAGCACAATTTTCCTGGCATACGAACCATTGGCAATTGCTAAAGCTTTTGGAATAACTGCTGGTGCTTTTGGCGTAATGGCAGTGACTGGATACACGACAAAAACTGATCTTTCCAAATTTGGAATGATTATGATATTTGGTCTTGTTGGAATTGTTATCGCTTCTCTTTTTAACATGTTCGGATCGGCCAATTCGCAATTTTCGTTATTAATTGATATCGCCTGCATTATTGTTTTCACTGGTCTTATTGCATGGAAAATGCAAATGGTTCGTCAAATGGGAGAGCAAGTCGGAACTACTCAGCCAAAGCTTGCCGTTTTTATGGCGCTCAGCCTTTACATTACATTCATCAATCTTTTCCTTACCATTCTTCGCTTCATGCGCAGATAAATTTGCAGAATAAAAAATACAAACAGCCATTCTCTTAAGTGAAATGGCTGTTTTTTTATTTATTAAACTATGTCTTATATGTCGCCTTTTGAAAGGGAAAACGTTTTCCGGGTTTTTAAATAATACGAATTGCAGTTCGTATATTCGTAAAAATCCGTAATTCGTACTTCCTATGAAAAAAGCATACATCTTCCCCGGGCAAGGATCTCAGTTTCCGGGCATGGCAAAAGATCTTTATGAATCCAATCCGCTTGCAAAAGAAATGCTTGAAAAAGCAAATACAATTCTCGGCTTCCGTATTACTGATATCATGTTCAACGGAACAGAAGAAGAATTGAAGCAGACAAAAGTCACACAGCCTGCAATCTTTTTACATTCCGTTGTGCTCGCAGCGACATTGGGAGAATCGTTCAAACCGGATATGGTGGCAGGACATTCACTCGGAGAATTTTCCGCACTCGTTGCCAATCAGACACTGAGCTTTGAAGATGCGCTTGTGCTGGTTTCAAAACGTGCCCTTGCGATGCAAAAAGCGTGTGAAGCAAATCCTTCCACCATGGCAGCCGTACTTGGTATGGAGGATGCAAAAGTGGAAGAAATATGTGCAACCATTTCAGATGATATTGTTGTTGCCGCAAATTATAATTGTCCCGGTCAACTCGTTATTTCCGGATCTGTTTCCGGTGTTACAAAAGCATGTGAATTGTTGAAAGCTGCCGGGGCAAAACGTGCCTTATTGCTTCCTGTTGGCGGCGGATTTCATTCGCCCTGCATGGAACCCGCACGTGTGGAATTAGAAGCAGCGATCAAAGCAACAAATTTCAAAACTCCGATCTGCCCGGTTTATCAGAACGTAAATGCAAAACCGACAATTGATCCGTCTGAAATTCAAATTAACCTCAGTGCTCAATTGACAGCCCCGGTGCGCTGGACACAAACCGTGCAAAACATGGTCACTGACGGCGCAACAAACTTTGTGGAAATTGGTCCCGGAAAAGTGCTGCAGGGATTGGTGAAAAAAATTGATCCGGGCGTGGAAGCTTCAAGCGGGCAGTAGGCCGTTTTAAGTTTTCGGTTGTCTTTACGCTTAACAGGTTTTCAATCACTCTCAAATTCACAATTTTTTTCCTGAAATAGAGTTATATTTATACTATGAAAAGGCTGTTAACTTGTTTAGGATTTTTATTGCTGTTGTCGACTGCGAATGCCCAGTTTTTCCAGGGTTTCGGAATAATGGCAGGCGGCACTTTAGGTCGTCAGAAATGGCAAACGCAGCTAAATGAAGATTTTAAACATAAATATTTGTTGCGCTACAATGCAGAGATCTTTGCTGAGTTGGGTTCTCATCCGACTTTTCGTTGGGTAACGGAATTACAATACAACGTAAAAGGTTCTAAGTTCGTAACCAGCGATCAGACAACAAAATTTGTAAATCAATATGCAGCGTGGAATAATTACCTGATGATCCGAAAAGAACTTTTTGCAATTATTCCGTATGTCAAAGTCGGGCCGCGTGCAGAATATGTTTTTAAAACTGACCAGGATTTTAAAAAATTGCATTTTACCGGAGCGCTCGGTGCAGGAATTGAATTTGTTGCTTACGGACCGGTAAAATTCATCACCGAAGCGTGGTGGGTTCCTGATCTTTCAAAATCATATAACACAGCAGGTTTTGAAATCAAACAACACGCATGGGAATTACGCGTCGGCATAAAATTCACAGGAAGAACCGGCGAAGCTTGTCCAAAAGTTTACAAATAAGATTTATATAATTCTCTTTTCTGCAAACTTTTCTGTGACAGCAATTCGCGCCAGAATTTTCAATCTTGAATTTTGTCCATTGGATCCATACGGGGAATATTGAATGTTGCAGCTACGGATCTTCATTTTAGCATTACTCTTCCCTGCACTTCTCTGCGGACAAAAATCTTATTCCCTTAAAATCATTGAAACAGGAAATGAGAACGCGATAAAACACATCAGCTATAAGGAAAATTTTTCTTCCGTTCAGTCAAGAGAAAAAGAAATGCAAAGTGTGCTGAAGGTGCTTTGGAACAGCGCTTACCTTGCAGCACGTTACGACAGCATTCGCATGGATTCTCTTTCTGTGACTGCCTTCCTTAATCCCGGCTTAAAACACAAATGGGCGAAGGTGAAAAAAGGAAACGTGGATGAAAACATTCTTGGAGAAATCGGTTTTCGCGAAAAGCATTGGAGAGACCGTCCGCTGAAATTTAATGAAGCCGGAAAACTACAGGAAGATATTCTCAACTGGTGCGAAAACAATGGTTACCCGTTTGCTGCTGTTCGTCTTGATAGTGTTGATTTTATAAATGACCAGACGATCAGTGCGCAATTGCACCTGGATAAAAACCGTTACACGAGGATTGACAGCATTGATGTAAAAGGGAATCTTAGCCTTTCAAAACAATTTCTTTACAATTATATCGGCATTGCTCCCGGCGATGCGTATGATGAAAGTAAATTGCAGGCCACAAGCAAACGATTGAAAGAACTTTCGTTTGCAAGAGAAACAAAATCGTACACAATCCTCTTTACAGAAAAATATACCAAGCTTACGTTGTTCCTCGACAAAAAACGCTCCGGACAGTTTGATGGTATTCTCGGATTTTTACCGGACAGCAGGACAGGAAAAATTCTTTTCACGGGTGATGCACGGCTTCGGTTGCAAAACAGTTTTGCTCACGGAGAGATCATCGAGTTGAACTGGCGAAAATTGCAGGAACAGACGCAGGATCTCAAAGCGCATTTTAATTACCCGTATTTATTCCGCACACCGGTTGGAATTGATTACGCCATAAAATTGTATCGCCGCGATACGACTTTCCTGGATGTAAATCAGACCTTAGGATTGCAATATTTATTTTCTGCGAATACCAGCATCAACACTTTTGTAAAACGCAGGAGCTCCAACCTGCTTTCCACGTATGGCCTGGAAAATCTGACGGTGCTTCCTGCGTATGCGGATATCAGCACAACCTCTTACGGAATTGGTTTTCATCATGAGCAGTTGGATTATCGTTTCAATCCTAGAAAAGGTTTTTCATTTACCATCATCAATGATATCGGAAACCGGAATATCAGGAGAAATGCAAAGCTGAACCCGGTGATCTATGAAAACCTGACACTTAAGTCAACACAATACAGCGGAGAATTACTTCTCGATAAATTCTGGCCGATCGGAAAACGGAGCACAATAAAAACCGGTGTGCAGTCTGCATGGCTTTACAACAGCGCGGCTATTTTCAGGAATGAATTATTTCGAATCGGCGGATTAAAAACATTGCGGGGATTTGATGAAGAATCAATTTATGCATCAAGCTTTGCAATCGGAACAGTAGAATACCGTTACCAGCTCGAACAGAATTCCTGGTTCTTTGTTTTTGCCGACGGATGCTGGTATGAAAATATTTCGCAGGGACATTACAATACCGATAAGCCTTTCGGATTCGGAACCGGTGTAACATTTGAAACCAAAGCCGGAATTTTTGCCATGACGTATGCCCTGGGAAGTCAGCAGGGAAATCCGATACAGTTTAAGGATGGAAAAATACATGTAGGATTTGTGGGATTGTTTTAAAGCTGTTTCTGATTATTGATAGTACCTTTGCAATCATGCTGAATTTCCTATATCTCATTGCCGGAATTTGTATCGGCGGAATTATTTCCTGGCTTTTTCTCAGGGGGAAAAATACCGTTACGCAGATTGATCCGCGCACTGCTGAGCTTGACCGCCAGAATGCTGGGTTGACAGCTCAATTAAATGCATTGACTGATGAAAGAAAACGTGCGGAAGAAAATCAAAAGGTCAGCGTTGTTAAATTGGAAGCAGACCTTGAATCAGAACGTAACAAAGTAAGTGTGCTTACCGATCATCTTGCAAGAAAAGAAGCAGAGCTGGATGCAATTGAAAAACGTTTACACGAACAAAAAGCGGAGCTGGAAAATCTGCAAAAACAATTCACGGAAAAATTCGAAAATTTAGCGAACCGCATCTTCGAAGAGAAATCGAAAAAATTCACCGAGCAGAACAAAACGCAGCTGGATGATCTGCTGAAGCCTCTTGGTGAAAAAATAAAAGATTTTGAAAAGAAGGTGACGGATGTGTATACGGATGAAACCAAAGAGCGTGCAACCTTAAAAGGAGAGATCACAAAGCTATTCGAGCTTAACCAGCAAATGGCGAAAGAAGCGAATAACCTTACACGTGCGCTTAAAGGTGAAACAAAAACGCAGGGCAATTGGGGCGAGCTTATCCTCGAAACCATCCTTGAAAAATCAGGTTTAAAAAGAGGGTACGAATACCTTGCACAAGGAGCTTATACAACAGCGGAAGGAAAACGTGTGCTTCCCGATATTGTTATTAATCTTCCGGATGGAAAACATATCGTTCTCGATTCTAAAGTTTCACTGGTTGCTTATGAACGTTATTTTTCTGCAACAGAATCCGATGATGAAAAAGCTGTTGCATTAAAAGAACATATTGTTTCGGTGAGAAAGCACATGAAAGATCTTTCAGAGAAGAATTACCAATCGCTTTACAGCCTGAATTCGATCGATTTTGTTTTGCTGTTTATGCCGGTGGAAACTGCATTCAGCCTCGCACTTCATTCCGACCAGGATTTATTTCATGATGCGATTGGAAGAAACGTTGTTATTGTTTCACCTTCAACACTGCTTGCAACATTAAAAACCATTTCTTATTTGTGGACGCAGGAAAAGCAGAACAGGAATGTGATTCAAATTGCAGATGAAGCGGCAAGCATGTATGAAAAATTTGTCGGATTTACAGAAGCACTGATAGACATCGGCAAAAAAATGGATGACAGCAAAAAATCGTATGAAGCAGCAATGGGGCGTTTGAGCACCGGCCCCGGCAATGTGGTAAAGCGTATTGAAAATCTGAAAAAACTGGGTTTAAAAGTTACAAAATCCCTGGATCAGAAACTGATTGATCGTTCCGAAGAAACCACGCAGGATTAAATGCTGAAAAATAAAAATATAATTGTCCTTCTTATTTTATCTTCTGCAGTTTTTATTGCGTGGAGCTGCAGAACGAATTCCGGCACTTCTGTAACAAGGCAGAATTTCGCTTCCCAATATTACAGCGATCAAAAAGTAATGCGCCCGGAGTATGTGCTGCATAATGTTACTGATAGCATGTCGCGGATGTATTTTTCTGTTAACTCTTCAGAATTGCTTTACCAGAAAAATAATTACGATGAGGGCTACACCGCAAGAATTATCCTGACCTATATTGTTCACCCGGTTGCGTTTCCGAAAATACTTACCGATAGTGGCCGCGTTGTGCTTTCCGATGTTGGTCAGCCCGGCGTTTCAAAGTTGCTTGCTTCTCACGTCGACATGGATATTTATGACACCGACGAATATTATATTGAAGTTATTTTCCGTGATCTGAATAAAATGACGTCGAGTTTCGAGCTTCTTTACCTTGATCACAGTGGAAAAAATGCAAGAAATAATTTTCTGTTGACATCCGAAAACTCAGACACACCGCTTTATAAAACGCATATTGCAAAAGAGGAAAAATTCAGCATCCGTTATTACAGTGAAAACTTTTCGGTGCTGTACGTTTCCTGGTATAAGAATAAAACCGGCCCTGCTCCTCCGCCCTACTCCACGAATGAAAGACACAACTCTGCTAAACCCGACAGCACGTGGAAAATAAATGTAACGCTTCACGATGCGATAGAATTACCGAACGAAGGTTTTTACACGTTCAGCATTGATTCCACATCTAAAACCGGCATAACACTCACACGCTTTCACGAAGAATATCCGAAAATTCTCATTGCGCGGCAATTGGTTTACCCGTTACGTTACCTCACCATGCGCGATGAATATATTGCGATGGATACGGCACGGAATGTAAAAAAAGCCGTTGACGATTTCTGGCTCAACAGTACAGGAAGCCAGGAACGCGCACGTGAAGTGATCAGGAATTTTTATAACCGTGTAGAGGCAACAAACACACTTTTCGGGACAGAGATCGAAGGCTGGAAAACTGACCGTGGAATGATTTATCTTATTTTTGGTCCGCCCGAAAATGTTTATCGCAGCATCAATTCAGAAACATGGATTTATGGTAATGGCGGAAATACCAATGGACTTTCATTTGTGTTTGATCACAAAAAAGATGCATTTACTGACGAGGAATTTATTCTTGTGCGAAATGTAGATTACAGAATTAACTGGATCACTGCCGTCGATTCCTGGCGGCAGGGACATGTTTATACACTACGATAAATTGAGAAACGACAATTTTCACAAGGGAGAAACTTCTTCCATGATCTACGGAATTCATGCAGTTACGGAAGCGATCCGTGCAGGCAAAGAGATTGATAAGCTTTTTCTGCAGGAAGGATTGAAAAGCGATCTTTCAGCTGAGCTGCGCAGGCTGACAAAGGAAAATAATATCATCTATGTGATGGTTCCCGGTGCAAAGCTTGAACGCATTGCCGCCGGAAAAAATCACCAGGGCTGTGTGGCATTCCTCAGCTCGGTTTCCTACAGCAAGATCGAAAACATTCTTCCCGCTGTTTTTGAAGCAGGAAGAACACCATTGCTTTTAATTCTCGATCGCATCACCGATGTTCGGAATTTCGGAGCCATTGCACGCAGTGCAGAATGTGCGGGAGTCGATGCAATCATCATTCCCACTCGCGGCTCGGCGCAGATCAATGCTGACGCAGTAAAAACTTCGGCAGGCGCATTGCATTCTATTCCTGTTTGCCGCGAAGACAATATCAAAGCGACACTGGAATATTTAAAAGAATCCGGTTTGCGGATTGCTTCTTGCACAGAAAAAGGAAGCACGCCGCATGCAAGCACCGATCTTTCGGGTCCGCTTGCAATTATTATGGGTTCGGAAGAAGATGGCATTTCACCGGAATACCTGAAACGTTCTGATGTACGAATTTTAATTCCAATGCGCGGAAAAATTTCTTCGCTGAATGTTTCTGTTGCGACAGGAATTGTTTTGTTTGAAGTTTTGCGGCAGAGGGAGATTGCTAATGATTAGGGCGTATTGGGTATTCAGACAGCACTCAGGAATATTTTAAATACTTTTTACTCAACATTTACTACTGAATACTCACTGCCAGCGCTATGCTGAAATCATTAACCGAAAGGCAACAGCTTCTTATTCTATTATTGCTCACTGCAATAACAAGAATCCCATTCATCTTCGACGGATACGGTGTTGAAGAAGATTCATGGGGTTTAGTGGTGAATGCTTTTGAGATGAAAAATTCCGGGCATTACGTTGCTTCGCGTTTTCCCGGACATCCGTTGCAGGAATATGTTTACCGTTTTATTTATGATCAGCCTGCCCCGGTTTATAATTTATTCAGCGTGCTTGCCAGTCTTATTGCAGTTGCATTTTTCTTTAAGGCTTTAAAAAAAATTCAATTCAAAGGCGCTTTTGCAGCTGCAGTAATGTTTTGTTTTACACCGGTATTTTATATTGCCGGGACGTACACAATTGATTTTGCATGGACGGTTGCATTTGTAATGGTTTCACTTTATTATTTGCTTGACCGTAAATTTATCATGAGTGGAATTATGTTAGGAATGGCAACCGGCTGCCGGCTGACGAGTGAAATTTTTCTCCTGCCCTGGCTCATCATTGCCTGGAATACGTTCAACTGGAAAACATCCGTGAAAGACTTTATGAAAATTGCTATTCCTGCAGTTATCATTGGCATTTTATGGTTCATTCCTGCCTACATGAATTATGGAAAGGCATTCTTCGATTACAGCGATCAGTTTCCATATCCGTCGATTGCGAAAGTAATTTACAAAGCAAGCATAGGTGTTTTCGGATTAACCGGAATAATCGCGTTAGTTGTATTTGGAATTATCTCGTTGAATACCTGGAGAAAAAAAGAGCTGAATCCGGTTACGCTTTTTTCTTCAGAGCGTTTATTGCTGGTTTGCGCAGTGGTAATTGGTATGCACATTGTTTCTTATTTACGCCTGCCACAGAAATCAGGCTATATGGTTCCGGCGATTCCATTCTTTATTATTTTTATTGTTTCGGGATTAAAAGAAAAGCAAATACGGATGGCTGCTTTACTTTTTATCATTGCACCATTTTTATTCAGCATCAACCTGACGGATAATTTACGCGGCGCAGCAGCTACTCCATTCGCTATGACATTTAAAGTTTCAGGCCAGGAAATTTTTCTTGACCCTTTAAGCGGTTCCGTATTTTCTGAGCGGTCAAAGCGCATCAATAAAATGAAGTATTGCGATAGTGTTATTTCTACTTTGGAAAAAATGGATACGCACTATGTTATTATTTCAGGTTGGTGGTTCAATGAAATACAAACCTATTATTACCAGGCAGGAAATCAACCGAATCACTATTTGCGCTTCTATGAAGCGTGTGATTTTCTTTATTCATTGAAAAAAGCGAACATGGAAGTTTATTATCTTCCGGAACAGAACCTATACAATGACCAGATGTTTAACCAGCATTGTACCGACAGCCTCGCAAAACCATTCCCAACAAAATGAACGACAATCCGAGTTATAATAATCCGCAGCAGAACTGGAATCAGCCGCCAATACGTAAACCACAGCCTCGTAAACGTTCACCGTGGGTGCTAATCATCATTTTAATTTCCGCTATTGCAGTTGGTGGCTTATTTTATTTCGTTGCCAGTCTTGGAAAAAACGTAAGCGAAACGATCGGAAAATTTTCACATACCAGTATCGAGCGGATGAATGCTGTGGATGAAAATTCCGTGGCAAAAGCTTACACCGATCTTGCTGATATCATCAACGCAAATAGCAAGTTGCCGGATTCATTAAAATCTTCATTCACAAAGAAGCTCAGCAATATGAAAACGCTTGCTGATGAAGCACAGCAGCTCATAAAAAAATACGATAGCGGTTTAGATGATTCGATAAATAGCCAGGGTAGCTTTTCTCCCCGCGATAAAACGATGGCCCATTGCTACCTGATTAAAACCGGTCGTGCTACAAACCTGAAAAATGCATTGACGAAATTAAAAACGAAAGCATTCGCCGATCTGCCGCAAGAAGTTCAAGACAGCAGCATACTCGATAATTTACATGTATACGCCAATGAATCGGGTGATGATTACAAGGATAATCAGTTCAGCAATTGGGAAACTCTTCACTTTAATCAGACCTCCTCAATTGTCAGAATGAACTTCACTAAATTCGAAAAAGAGATACAAAGTTTTGAAAAAGCGATTATCAGGAAATACCGGGATTATATTCTGGAGATGTATTAGGATGTGATTGGTTAAAGGGTGAATAGTGTCCGTCGTGGCGGAGGTGATTTTGACTGGACTTCAGGCTTATTGTTAAAAAGCTTACAATTCATACATCTCATTTCGTAATTCGTACATTTTTTATTTCTTTCGTCTTAGAAAATAACGTGGCCATGGTTGCTATTTTTCCGTTCATCTAAATTCTATAGCGTTGAAGGGTCAATACACTTACTTTCGCACCGCAATTGTGTATACGGGTGCTTAAAACACAGAACATGAAACGTCTTATTGTATTTGCATTTACATTTTCAGTGGCAGGATTTTTATCCGCACAAAATGACAAAGGCGGTTTAAAACCCTATTCGAATCCTTTCCTCACACGCATCCACGAAAACCTGGATAAGTACAACTCTTCTGAGAAAAAACAGGAAAAAAGATTCATGATGGATTATACGAACGTAGTGGTTCCGAAATCCATGGATGAATTTAAAACTGTTTATACTTCGCCGGCAGTTTCACAGGGTGCAACAAATACATGCTGGTGCTTTTCAACGCTCTCTTATTATGAAACCGAAATCAACCGCATCTCCAAACAAGACCTCCATCTTTCCCAATCGTATATTGTTTATTGGGAGTATGTGGAAAAAACGAAAGAGTTTGTTCGTACACGCGGCAACTCGGCTTTCGGTGAGGGATCAGAATCCAACGCAGTAACACGCATGATGAAGCAATATGGAATTGTTCCGTATGATTCGTACACAGGATTAAAACCCAACCAGCCTTTTTATGATCACGCAAGCTTATTCGATGAGCTGAATAAATACCTGCAGAATGTAAAAGCAAGCGGCGCATGGAATGAAGACGAAGTTGTTGCAACAGTAAAATCAATGATGAAATCGCAGATGGGCGAACCACCGGTTGATGTAACAATTGCAGGAAAAAAAATGACTCCACAGGCTTACCTGAAAGATGTTTGCAAATTGAATCCCGACGATTATATTGAATTCATGTCGCTGATGCAATCTCCTTATTGGACAAAAGCAGAATACGATGTGCCTGACAACTGGTGGAATTCTTCTGATTATTATAATGTACCGCTTGATACATGGATGGATATTATAAAAAAAGGAATTAAAGCCGGCTACAGTGTTGCGATCGGCGGAGATGTTTCTGAAGGAGGAATTAATCCTGAGCTTGGTGTTGCAATGATTCCGTCGTATGATATTCCGCATGCAAACATTGATGAGAATGCACGCCAGCTTCGTTTTAGTAATGGGACAACAACAGACGATCACGGCATTCACCTTATTGGCTGGTGTGAAAAATCAAATGGCATGTGGTTCCTTATCAAAGATTCAGGAAGCAGCAGCCGCAACAATCCACAAAACCCCGGCTATTTTTATTACCATGAAGATTTTGTGAAACTGAAGATGATGACGTTCACCATTCATAAAGATGCAGTGAAAGATGTGCTCGCAAAATTCCCTGCGACATCGAAATAATTACCAACAACAAACCCCAACCTGAACCCCTGTTGTTTTCCCCGGGTCCCGCTCTGTTCAGAGCGGGACTTTTTTATTGCGGGTGATTAAACCAACGCAGGTTCATGGCATCTATAAAGCAGGTCATGCAGTGAAGGGAGTTTGTCCGCAGATTTTCGCGCATTCCGCAAAGATTACGCAGAATCTTTCAGTGCTGCATTGTAAAACGTTATTTCGACATTCATTCAAATGAGGTAATTTCGCTGTTATGAAAAACTTATTTCTTATTTCAGCGGCTGCAATCGTGCTCATTTTTTCTTCCTGTGGAAATTCAAACGGTAAGGTGGATGATATCAGTTGGATGATTGGCAGCTGGCAGGGAACGGATGTGAATACGGTAATTTTTAATGAATCATGGCAACGTGAAGGAAAAGGTTTTATTGGTTTCGGATGCTCCATGTCGCCTGCGGGAGATACGCTCTTCAAAGAAAATCTGAAAATAGAGCTGGTGGAAGGAACTCCTTATTACATCGTAACAATTCCGCCGAAAAAAGAGCCGGTACTTTTTAAAATGATCAGTGGTGATGAGCATAATGCAATTTTTGAAAACCGCGATCATGATTTTCCGCAACGGATTTCTTACCTGTTGCAGGAAAATAATAAGCTCACTGTGAAACTGGAAGGAATTGAAAAAGGCACACCGAAAATAGAGACGCTTTCTTTCGTTAAAGCGACCAGTGATAACCTGAACTTAAAGCTGAAAGTAAATGTAGATTCAGTTCGGGACACAGCACCGAAACCAATCAATATTCAAATTCAATAAACAGCCGATGAAATTATTTTCCATTCTACTTGTTTTCGCAGTAAGTATGTCAATGCACGCACAGCTTACTCCTATCGTGGATTCTATTCCAATGCGTGACGGAAAAAAACTGGCAGCGGATATTTATTTATCACCGAATCCAACCGCAGCAACGATTCTTGTTCAGACGCCTTATAACCGCTTACTCTACAGGATTGTCGGATTACCGTTATACGGTTTTAACGTATCAACAATGCCATACAATATTGTGATCCTGGACTGGCGCTGTTTTTACGGTTCATTGTCGGCGTGTGTTGCGAGTCCTGACCGCGGTGAAGATGGTTATGATGCAGTGGAATGGATTGCAGCGCAAAGCTGGTCGGATGGACAAGTTGCAACACACGGAGCTTCTGCACTTGGGCTGATTCAATATCAAACAGCAAAAGAACAGCCACCGCATCTCGTTTGTATTTGCCCGATCGTTGCAGGGCCTCAAACAGAATACAAGAGTTATTATGAAGGCGGCGTTTACAGAACAGAATTTGTTACTCAGCTGGATGCATTAGGTTATGGTCTTTCAACTTTTATTTTAGCGAATCAATATTATTCGCCCGTTTGGCAATTCGTTGAAAGCACAACCAATTATCCGGGCAGCATTACTGTTCCTGCATTTTTAATTGGCGGATGGTATGATCACAATACAGATGACCAGGTAGAATTCTTTAATGCTCTTCGTACAAGTTCACCACTCACAGTGCGTGATGAACACCGCCTGGTTATGGGTCCATGGACACATAAAAGTGTTGGCCTGAATAACCAGGGTGCGCTTTCTTATCCGGGTGCGGCAGGCTGGAGCGATTCGCTTGCAAGGATGTATTTTGATTATCACCTCCGTACTATTCCCAATGGATGGAACGCAACACCATACGTACAATATTTTCAAATGGGTGATGATACCTGGCAGAACTCACCTTCATGGCCACCAACAGGCTTACAAAACGTCAGCTTATTTTTTCATCAGGGAAATTTTCTTGACAGTCAATCGCCTTCAAATGCAACAGGAAATTCATCTTACAATTATGATCCTGCCGATCCTTCACCGACAGCTGGTGGCCCGACATTATTAGTTACGTTAGCGGAAGGACCAGTTGACCAGGCACCGGTAGTAGAAACGAGGAATGATATTTTAATTTTTTCTACTGCGATTTTAGGACAAGATGTAATTCTGAAAGGTGATGCTACTGCAACTATTTATGTTTCTTCCGATCAGCCGGATACAGATTTCGCTATACGCCTTACGGATGTTTATCCTGACGGAAGATCCATGCTGGTGAGCGATGGAATAACTCGCATGCGTTTCCGGAATGGATTTACAACGAATGATACCGCTTCAATGGTTGCGGGTACTGTTTACCCTGTAGATATTGTGTTGCCAACAACTGCAATTACATTTAAGGCTGGTCATAAAATCCGTATTGACATTACCTCTTCCAATTATCCGCGATTTGATAATAACCTGAACAATGGCGGTGCAATGTATGTTGCGGGTGACACAAATGTTGCGAACAATACTGTTTATTTTAATTCACAATATCCTTCGCGTATCAATTTGCAGGTGGTTGATTTTGTTGGCAGTACAAATCAGCAGCACCTTGCGGCACTCAATGCGGCAGTATTTCCGAATCCTTCAAATGAAGAAGCGACATTGCATTTTGTTGCTGAACAAACTGACATCTACACTGCGGAAATAATTGACGTAACCGGTAGAATTACCTGGATAAAAAAAGACGTTTGTTCAGGAGAGCAAAACTGGATTTTACCGGCTTCGATTTCTCCGGGAACTTACATTGTTAAATTGTCGGGCGCAAGCGGAGTAAATGTGCTGCGTTTCTGCAAGTTCTGATAAGGAGGAATACATTAACAATAACTTGACAGGAAAGTAAAACTGCTCATCATAAATTTACGCTTAAAGAAGTAATTATTAGTTATGCTATTTTTGGTTTATACAATTTTTATACTATTATTGCACACTCTTGCTTTATAAAAAGATCTCTTCATACACTCATTTTTATGTCAAAAAACAGGGAAGTCAATTGCACTGTTGTAAATAATTCAGGTTATGACCTGACCTTCATTGATTATGCAGGCTCACAAGGCGGAGTAATTAATGATGCACACGGAAGCTACACAACACTTCCGGTAACTACAATTACCAACGGGCAAACCGTTACTGCATTTGCAATAGAAAAAGCCAGCGGTTTTTATGGAAGTACCGGTTGGGTAAGTTATAATCTGAATAATAACCAGGGAACCATCTATTTCATGTTTAATAATCCGTACTCCTACGAAGGAGATGACAATAGCGGTAATTGTTGGTTTTATGCTGTAATACAAGGCTCCGGTGCAGACGGACAGGTAGGCATTGGTACCCCGCTGACCGTGTATGCAGTAGTTTCGAATTACACTATCAATGCAACAGATCCAAACAACCAGGACACCATGAATGTTACGGTAACCTTAAATTCTAATTGATCTATGGAAGTTCTTTTTACGGTCAATATCAGTCTCAATAATGCTGGTATTATGACGCTAAATTCTTTAACCAATAATTACGGGTCACCTCCCATCGGCGGTAGTGCAAATCCACCGTCTGTAGCTTCCTACATTCCTGCAAATGCCACTAACTTCACAGCGATAGAAGCTTGCGGTCAATGTATGTCAGGGCCGTACGGACAATATCAATACAACTGCACTGTCATTTATAATCTGCCCGATGGTTCGATCCTGACGATCAAATTCGTGCTTGACTTTCAAACCAATGTTGACTCGTATTCTGCTATTGTTTCCGCAGGTTCGTCAAACACTACAGCAAATAGTCTTTTTGAAGTTGTTAATGCATCGCTAACCGGAACTGCTTCCTCCGGTTATGTATATGATTTCACCATTCAAATGCAAGGAACTACTTCGTAAAACCTTTACGGGAAAAATCAAATAACACATCATCTTCCTGTGACACGAAACGTCATCTGCACTGTAAAAAATAATTCCGGCTATGATCTGACATTGTTGGGTTATGCTCCCGGCAAAAATAGTGACAGCTCTGGTGGAGCTTTCAGCAATGAGCATGGTACTTTTCATAAAGGCCCGGAAAGCACTTTAAAAAACGGAAAAGAAACGCTCGCTTTCAAAATACAAAAAACAAGCGGAGGAAGTGTTGGCACTACCGGATGGGTACGTTATGATTTAAAAAATGGGCAGGGACAATTAGTTCTCATGTTCAATAATCCGCACGACCGCAGCGGTAAGTCTTCAAATAAGAATTGCTGGTTTTATGCTCTCATACAAGGAATAGAAAAAGAGCGAATAGGCATTCCGCTTATGGTTCGCGCTTCTGTTTCCGGATTTAACTTTAACCTGGCAGATCCGACAGAACAAGATGAAATGAATGTAACCGTAACGCTTGAAAGTATCTGACCTATGACAGGCGCAATGAATATACTTTTTACCTGTAGGGTCAACCTGAATGATCAGGGGACGATGACGCTGAATGGGCTTAATAAAGGTTATCATTCTCCTCCTTCCGGTGGAACTGAAAACCCGCAACTGGTCATGTCTTATGTTCCGGGAAACACCGTTGCCAATGTCATACAATCGTGTGGCGGTCACAGGGAAACCGTTGATGCCGGCTCTTCGTATTCCGGCTATGGCAGCACCATCACCTACAATTTACCCGATGGCTCATTACTTACGATCAAGTATAAAATATATTATAAACCTTTCACAGGATATGTCATCGACAACCAGGTTTTGCCGTTGATATCATCAGATAGTCTTTATGAAATTCTAAACTTATCTTATTCCGGCTCGGAGCACTCCGGGTTCACTTTATCGTTCACAGTTCAAAGACAACAGAACTGATTTTCTTTTCATCCCTACAACTCTTCCCATGAATTTTCGTTCCAGAGTTTCAATAGCCGCTGCTTTACTTGCTGCCATCTTAGGTATTGTTTATTTCACAACGCGTGTTGCTCCGGCTGATGCAACGATCAACACCAGTCAACCGATCTCTTCTTCATTCAGTGTCAATGCATGCGGGAATGCAACCTGGTCAATGGATATTGAAGTGCCACCCGGCATTCAGAACATTGAACCTGCACTGAGCGTCAACTACACTTCACAAACTTCCAATGGACTGCTCGGCGTCGGGTTCGACCTGGAAGGGCTTTCTGAAATTACACGTGCAGGCGCTTCATTCGCACAAGATGGATTTAACGGAGGAGTAAGCTTCTCGGCAACCGATAGATTTCAACTGGATGGAAACCGGTTGATGGTGATGAAAGGAAATTACGGCGCAGCCGGTTCAACTTACCATACACAGCGTGAATCGTGGACGAAAGTTGTTGCTGTCGGACAAAACGGATCGGGGCCGCAGTATTTCCAGGTGTGGACAAAGCAGGGTGTTTATTTTGAATACGGAAGCACAACGGATGCACGCGTTACAGCAACAGGAGAAGCCACATCATTTCCCGCAGGAAGCGTTCGTCAATGGCTTGTCAATAAATGCACCGACCTGCACGGAAATACGCTCACGATCAATTACACGCAAGCCCCGCCGGATTCTTCAGGAACGGCGATCAGTGTATGTGAAGGACAGGGACAATCCTACCCGCTTCGCATCGATTACACATCGAACGATTCAGTGAAAGCATTACGCTCAGTGCAGTTTTTTTATGAAGCGCGTCCGGATTCCAGCATGAATTTTACAGGCGGCGCAGGATTCAGCACACGCGCAAGAATGACAGCTATCCGCACGTATGTGAAAGATGCGAAAGGCGACAGCACACTCGTGCGTGAAGTGCGTTTTCAATACGCAACACAAACTCCGCTTTTGGAGAGTCGTCTTGCAGCTGTGCAGGTAAAAGCGGGTGATTGTGCGTATGCGCCTTCCACGTTCACCTGGTCGCAGGGACAGGATACGTTAATTGGCGAAACGATTACGTGGCACGGAAACGGAAATAACGTGGGCTTCGTGGGAGATTTCAACGGCGATGGGAAAAATGACATTCTTCAATCCAATGCGCATGTTTATTTCGGCGCTGAAACCGGGTTTATAGATGCGGGCAATTCAGGATTGATGTACAACACCAGTATGAATAATTTCGTCGGAGATTTTAATGGCGACGGAATTTCTGATTTCATGGCAGGTTCATCGCAGGGTGGCACCATCTATTATTATGATCAGCAAACACACCAGTTTTCCACGCACGTCTCCGTCACCGGCATAAACATTTCAACCGGTTGTTATCCCACCAAATGTGTCTGGCAAGGTGATTTCAATGGAGATGGATTGAGCGATCTCTGCTCTTCTATCAATCCCACGACGTATGTCAACTTCGGTAATAGCTCGGCAGGAATGAAGCCTGCTGTACAGCAAACAAATTTGTCTGTATATAAAGGCAACACCTATGCTGCCGATTTCAACGGAGATGGATTAACCGATATTTTCAGCTGCAATTCGAACACCGGGTATCTCACCATCAGCAACTGGTCGGACTCTTCGGGTTTCCGCCCTTCGATCACGATTCCCAATATGAATTTTACGATTTCATCCACGCAATCGTATACGTGGGTGGGAGATTATAATGGCGATGGGCTCGCCGATCTCCTTGCGAAAGGAAGCGACAGCAATTACCGTATTTATTATTCAAATGGAAACGGATTTCAATCGCCAAAAATTATTTCGATCAATCTTAACACTACAGCTGTATGGCCGGCAGATTTCAATCACGATGGCATGATGGATTTTTATGCTACCACTACGGATAACGGAACTATTTACCTGAGCAATGGCCTCGATTTTTCTGCACAAGAGCAGGTTAATTATCAATTCCAGCAGCAATATACCTGGCTTGGTGATTTTAACGGCGATGGACTTACTGATCTTTTTAATGCCTATTCAAAGCAGGTTTTTTATGGCGGTAATGCAAAAGCAACTGCGCAGAATAGTAATCAGCAGGCCAGTTTAATTACCACCATCAGCAATGGCACCGGCGCAACTTATTCCATTACCTACAAACCGATCACAGACAGTGCCGTTTATTCTCCCGGCATTTCGGGTACGGCCAATGTGCTGGAAGGGCAGCGTGCATTAAATGCTTATAATCCGTTCCCGCTTTCATCTGTTCAAAATCAGCAGAACGGCATCATTTCCATTCAGCAAGCCATGTACGTTGTTTCCGAATGGACAGAAACAGACGGGCGTGGCGCAGCCTATAACTATCAATGCAATTACAGCGGCGCGAAATACGACATGAACGGTTACGGATTTCTCGGCTTCGCGAAAACGAAAATAACCGGTTTCGATGAAGGTGCTGTTTTGCAAACATTTTACCTGCAGAATTTTCCTTTCACCGGGATGACGGATTCTACTGCGCTTACAGGCATTTCCGGCGAGCTGTACAAAACGAGTTCTTACGTTTGGGATTCCGTTGCTGTAAAATCTGCCACGTCGGTACCAGCTTATACTGTGCTGCAGCAGGTGAAGAATACTTTTTCTATTTACCAGGATAAAGTAAGCAATCAGCAACAGCAGCTGTGCTGGTATGATGCTTTCGGAAATACAAGACTAACCGCAACTACAGGTGATGTAGCACATCCTGCAACGATCTGGATACGGACTTCTTATGAAAACGATACTTCTGACTGGCAGCTGGGTTTTGAAATTACTTCATCACAAAGCAGCGACAGTTCAGGAAGCAATCCGTTATCTGCAGTTAAAATAGGATACACTGCACAACGTGATGTTGATTCACTTTACACCTGGTTCAGCTCCGGCAATACGTGGCTCATACGCACATTCGGATACGATGTATTCGGCAATCAACTTACGCAGACAGGATATGACGGTGATGCAACAACAATTGTGTACGATAGCATTTACCATTCTTTTCCGGTGCGCAATTATTCTCCGCGCAATGCACAGGGAATATCGCTGCAGGTGAACGCCGTGTATGAACCTTTCTATGGCAAGAAGGTTAAATCCATAGATGAAAACGGAAACATTTTCTCCTATGGATACGATGCGCTCGGCCGCCTGAGAAAATCATATATCCCTGATTCCTCCGGCCAGCAAACACTCGCGGTGCAGATCAACTACCTGTCATCAGATACCGGTTACATTGTTCAGCAGATCGGTTTGCGTAATTGGTATGGCACGCTGCAGGATACTATCTTCAAATATTACGATGGCTTATCACGCAACTTCAAAAAAACAAGCCTCGGCTGGAACAATCAAAAAGTTTTCTCGGAAAATAAATTCAATGCTCAAGGCAGGATCACAGCTTCCTCGTTGCCTTATTTCTCAACAGCAAACCCGGTATGGGGTTCCGCGCAATATGACCCCGCAGGCCGCGTGACCAGGAGCGTTATTCCATTTGAAAATAACGACAGCAGCATTACCAGTATCCATTATCAAGGACAAACGATAGCAGTTACACGTGCTGCAGGATCATCCGATTCTGCAGTGAGCGCGTACACTTACACCTACTACAACAACAAACCCTGCATCACAAATTTCTTAAATGCTGCGGGAGCAACAACCACTTATTCATGGGATTTACTGGGACGCATACGGAACGCAACCGATGCGGATGGAAATCAAACTGCAGCACAATGGAATTCACTGAACCTGAACGACTGGTATTATTCAACATCGTTCGACACCACATTTTTTGTTTACGAACCTTTACAACTCACCCAAAAAACGATCAATGCATTACATGATACAGTAAGTTATGTGTTTGATGCGCTTGGGCGGCTGATCTTAAATACTGCAACTCATGCTGCTCCGGTCACATTTCTGTATGATGTAGCGACAGTTGAAAATGGATTGGGAAATCTTTGTTCCGTTACCCAAGACAATGGCGCGACTTCTTACGCATTTGCATACGACGCACTTGGAAATACAAACGCAGAGCAAACGCAGCTGGATGGGCACAGCTGGCAGCAAACCTCTTCTTACAATCCGGATTTCAGCCCGGCATCGCTAATTTTTCCTGATGGCACACAGGCAAGCTGGGAATATAATTCCGCAGGGCAGCCAACAGCAGTAACACGAAAAACAACCACCAGCGCAGCAATTGCTGTGACCACCGTAAATGATATCGATGCGTTCGGAAACTGGCTGAATTATTCTTATGGCAACGGCGTCCTATCGCAAAAGGATTTTTACACCGATGGCACGTTGCAAAATATGCTCGTGTCTTCTGTGAATAATACAGCTTACCTGTCAACCTCTTTTAGCTGGAACAAACATGGGCTTATCACCGGTATTGATAATCTGCTGAATGCATCTGCCAATGAAACCTACGGATATAATCCGACAGAACGATTGACAAGCGTAACAGCTTCCGGCAAAAAAGATTCGCTGGCTTACGATGCTGTTGGTAATCTAACATGGAATGATTCAATCACCTTCAGCTATTCAGGTTACCAGGTGAATGCAGGTGAATACAAAGGCAAAACAATTTATTCCGCACAATACAATGCGGCCGGTCAGCTATGCAATCGCACAAAGAACGATGAAGCGCAGACTCACGCATACAGGTATGCTTACGACGCTTATGGTCGTATGGATTCTGTTTACCGTAATGATACGTTGATCAATGTTTACACCTACGATTATACGGGAAGTCGCAATCGTGTAAAAAACATATTACAAACATCGATCAATTACCAGGTATCTGACCAGTACAGCGAGCTTGTTACCGGAACAGAACAACATGGTTCCTGCAATTTCAGCATGGGTGGATTTGTCATGGCATCATTCCACGACAGCAACCATGTCGAATATTATTCCAGTAACCAGAACAGCAGCACCGTGCTCGTTACTTCCGGCGATGGCAATGTGCTGGAACGTTTGTCTTATTCGCCATTCGGAAAACTTAAAAAACAAACCGCAGACACTTCTTATGCGCAATATAAATTCAACGGAAAAGAATTTGATGCAGGAAGTGATCTGTATTATTTCGGCTCACGTTATTATGATCCTTTTTCCTGCCGGTTCATTTCGCCGGATGATCAGCTGGGTGGCGGATTGGTTACACCGGATGCACTTAATAATTATGCATTTGTAAATAATAGTCCCATCACGCTGAGCGATCCATCAGGCCATACTGGTGTTGGAACTAAAACGGCGGAGGAAGTGCTCGCAGTACTTGTCGTGGGAACACTGGAAGGTGTGGCAGATGTTGCAAGTGGTGGAACTGCCACAGCTGCTGAAATAGCAATTGATGAAGCATTGCTTGTTGAAGCGGTGAGCACCGATGTTGTAACGATTGCAATTGATGAAACCTCCACTGTTTCTGCAGCAGTAGAAGAGCAGGTTACAGCCACACCTGAAAAATCCAACGTACTTGGAAAAAGAAAAAGAGGAACTGTCAATTACGCTCCGGAGCCGGATGATGAACCTGGATCTAAACGTCCGGATAATGAAGAAGACGACGATGAATACACAGAGAAAAGACCGGGCCGGCCGGGATATGGAGCGGGAACAGAACGAACTGTTTTTGAAAATGCAAGAGATGTGGATGGGCATGTGTTTTGCGCACAGAATTGCGGAACTGAGCTGAAAGACAAAAAGACATTCAAACGTGGCAGTAAGACTGTCAGGGATTGGCAAATGGGACATAAGCAGGCGTATGAATATGTCGGTCTCCGGAAATTGTTTGATGACAAAGTAATTACAGAACCGGAATATTTTCGTGAATACAGAGACCCCAACCATTATCAGCCGGAATGCCCACCCTGTAATCTCAATCATCAGAATGAAAGGCCGGAACGCGCGAAAAAAAATTATAAAGAAAGTATCAAAGCCAAAGGGCGTTTGAAAAACACGACCTGGTATATGCAACCGCCGGACAGACTTTCCATTCCTGCATACCGGAAAGAAGAAAACTGGTGGGAGCAGGAACCGGTTTTACGGAGAGCAGCTTAGAGAAGTTTAATAGTGAGCAGAATAAAAAAAAAACGAATGACCGGATGTATAACTGGTCATTCGTTTTTTATACGAAATGAAAATTAATTCTTTCCTGAAATCAAGTCGCGGATTTGTTGCGGGCTTGCCGGTTGATCGGTGATCATTGTTGCAGGATAACGTGTGTTTCCATTGCCGGAATTTACTCCTGAACCAAATGCACCTGCTGTAGTATAGAAAAGTCTTCCCGCTTCATCGATAATGATCAGCGATGTTTTACTTCCTTTATTGTACGTAATATTTACATTCGATCCTCCACGATTAAAAAAGTTAGTGGAAGTATTTATATCACGATCGATCACATACACATTCGATGCCGTGGGAGCGGACATGCCGGGAACCTCAAACGTTGCATTCATTGCAACCGGCGCCGGAAGATTTGAAACATGATCGCAATTATAAATTCCAAAGCCGCTTAATTTTAATTCCTGGTATAATGCTTCAGCCTGCATTTTTCCCGCACCCTGACTTCCTTCGGTCACTTGGATGTACGCAAAATCGTTTGACTGCTCTGCCTTAACGATCGCCGGCAATGTTGCATTATAATAGTTTAACCAGGCATCGTAATCCATCGCCTTTTCTTTTTCGTTCATTTTGGGAGCAAGCTGTTTCCAATAACCTGCAGAATCCATTTCAAGCTCTTTGTTTGCAGCAGAAGAAATTAAAGATTCATTTAATTCTTTCTTTGTTTTCACAATTTCCATGGATAATTTTTTCTTTCTTTTCTCTAATCCACGCGTATAACGTTTGTACATAGTAGCCTGAACTTTCTGACTGTATACAACAGGTTTTCCATTCCGAAGGTTGGTTGGAACAGCATGAATTTGTTTTTTTCCTTTTTTCGTTTTGAATTCAAGAATAAAACCATCACCGCCATTTTCATATATACGCATATCATGAATTCCGCTTTTCTTTCTGAAGAGCTGTTTCAGCTCCTTATCCTTTCCAATATCCGTGGTCTTCCAATGAATACCGGAAAAGGAGGTGACTTCCGGATTATTGCCGTAAGAATTATTTCTGACTAATGTAAAGCACATAGTATCCCCGAGGCGATAGGTTTTGTGCAGAGAAAAAGCATTTTCAAAAATCGAACTCGTGTATTTTCCGTCGTGATATTTCTTTTTGCCGGTATACACAAACGAGGTGTCGTTATAACGTTCGTCAAAAGCCAGTGTATCGTACGGATCAATATTGTCAGTTTTTTCGTTATTCCACTCTTTTCTACGCTGTGACCAATTATAAAATTCTTTAACTGCAATTGAAAATCCCAGGTCTTTTGCAGCAACAGCAAGTTTCCCTGCTGCTGCATTATCATTTTCAACTTTACCCGGACTATTTTCATAAACCCATCCCTTTTGTTCATCCAGTTTGTAAAAATTAAAATCAGAAGCAGTATCCACGACTGCAAATTTCATTTCAACTTTTTTACCGGGTGCAAGAAAAACTTCATTTCCATCTACTGATGCATTCATTTCAAACATTCCTGCTGAAATAAAATGTCCATTTACACTTCCGCTGTCATAGTCCATTGGAATGCCACTCACCATAATATCCACCTGGTCGCGGTATTCACGATAATCAATTGTAACAGCGCCTTTCAGCTGATTTCCGTTTTTATCAACGAATGCGTTTTCAGGAATAATAATTTTTGTTCCGGAAGGATATTCAATCGCTGCACCTTTCACTGCATCTGCGGAATAAATATTCTTATGCACTTCCAATCCGGGAACAGGTGCTTTTACAAGCGGATGATTCCTGTTGAAGCCCGTTGCTTTTTGTGATAAGTTCAGTTCGCCATCGGCACCGGTTACGCCCTGCAACAGATCACGCATTTTTTCCAAATGATTTACAGCAGTATTCTTATCGTAGCAGGAATATTCGACAATCAATTCTGCATCACCGAATCCGAGGCTGATATTTTCTTTTGCGTATAATGATTCTTTCGGGTGCGTATTGAGCGCATAACCATCTGCAAGTGAAAGATCAATATTACGGATACTGATCATTTCCAGCGATCGAAGGCGCCTGAAGGAAGAAGGGATTTTTGCAAGATGACCTGTTTCAAGCTCAAGTGTTTTTAATGAAGGCATTCCAGCCAATATCGAAAACGCCTGGTTAAGGTCAAGCTTATCGCAATCCGAAATAGAAATTTCATCTACCTCCACCAGCATTTTCAGTGCGCCTGAAAAATTCCGAAGTCCGCAACTTTTAAAGCTCACACGATTTACCTGCGGACAAGCAGCAATGGCTGCAATATCCTGTTCCGCAGTTATAGAATCAGTAAGCTGAAAGAAAACTATTTCTTCAAGAGCACTAAACGTTCCTGCATTTTTCATCAGCAATGCAGCTTCCTCCTTTTCCCCCGACAAATAAATCACAGCTGCAGCCGATGGATTTTTTAATGCTTCGTGAATGCCGGTAAAAGCAAATGCAGAAGTTGCAGTTAAAGCCGAAAGGAGGATTGCGATAATTTTCATTGCTGTTATTTTCATCTATAACCTTGAGACGAAAAAAAGATACAAAGTTGCTTTTGAGGGAAGGGAGAGATTTTTGCTGAAGGAGAAATTGTCTTTTTTATGTGCAGAAAAAAAAGGTGCAGGAGGCAGGATTTACGGCGTGGGAAATATCGGTGCGGGAATAGCTGTGTGTAGTTAGGCTAAAGCCCTTAAAATTTCATTTCATTACCCCGGGCTGAAGCCCAAGGCAATTTTCTTCAAATTTATTTTGCAAGAATGGATTTCTTCCCAATGCCAGTTTTTTCCTGCCGCTTCGTAGTAAGAAAATGCAAGCTATTACCTTTCCCTGCCACCTGCCTCTTTTTTGCCTGCTCCTCGTTCGCAATAAAATGCAAGCGATTACTTTTTCCTGCCGCCTCCGCCGCGGCGGATTGCCTGCCCCCTTTTTTCATTTATAGTGTATCTTTCCTGCCAATTCAGCATTAGGATAATAAACGCATAGAATTTGAACGAGCATCACAAAACTGCGGATGATTTGCGGATCGAAATGGCGATTGTGGAATCGGCCAAATCTGACCCTGCAAAATTCGGTGTGCTGTATTCAAAATATTACCGGCAGGTTTTTGTGTTTGTGTTCAGAAGAATTGGTGATGAGGAACAATCGGCGGATATTGTCGCAAATACTTTTTTAAAAGCCATGCTGGCATTACCAAAATACACATTCAAAGGTGTTCCGTTCTCGGCGTGGTTATTCCGCATTGCTGTGAACGAGCTGAATATGTTCTTCCGCAAAACGAACCGTGAACGTGTAGTTAGTCTCGATAAATCAGATCTCGGCAAGATGATTGCAGAAAGCGGAGAGAGTGATTCGGAAGAAAATCAAAAATTGCTTCTTAAAGCACTTGGAACTTTATCAACCGAAGATATGCAGCTGATTGAGCTTCGTTTTTTTGAGAAGCGTGCTTTTAATGAAGTGGGCGAAATTACCGGGATCACAGAAAACAATGCAAAAGTGCGCACATACAGAATACTGGAAAAACTCAAACAGCTCCTCACTAAAGCCGGGGGGAGATAACCATGAGCAAATTTAAATTCGATATCGATCCAAAAGAGCCACGTGAAGACCAGGTCGCGCGGCATAAAGATTTCGGGAAAGTCCTGCAGAATTATCAACGCATGACGCACCCGCTTTACCGCACGCCACTTTATCGCTACCGGAAAATTTTTATCGCTGTTTTTTTATCGCTCTTAGTAGTTTGGCTCGTGTCAGAATTCGGCGAGAACAAACACGAAGAAAAAAACATTCCATCCGATACAATAAAGAAAGATTCAGCCCGGAAATTGTTGAGGGAAAATAGGTGATTGGTAAAAAAAATAATTGAAACCAATTATACATCTTAAATGCCTTGTTCTTAGCGGATTTGCTAAATGCTTTTCAGTTACTTTTTTTCACCAATCAACCTTTCCTTACTAATCACCTTAACCAATCACTCAATGAATTTATACCCCACGCCACGAATAGAAAAAAAATGTTTTGGCTCTCTTGGATTTGCTTCGAAATATTTTCTGTAGTTGAGGATATAATTGTCGATCGCTCTTGCTGTTGGTAAAGCATCATCATTCCAAAGCTTTTCTAAAATTTCATCGCGGGAAACTACTTCACCTTTTTTCTGAAGCAATAATTTCAGCAGCTCAACTTCTCTTTTGGAAAGTGTTACATCGCCGTTTATTCCATTCGCTTCGAAAGTGGCAAAATTGACTTTGTTTTTCCCGAATGAAAACGATTCGCTTAATGCAGTTTCTTTTCTTTTTGAGCGGCGCAATAAATTCTGCACACGCAATAAAAATTCTTCGAGATTAAATGGCTTGGTTATATAATCATCACCACCGATACGCAACCCTTTAATCTTGTCTTCACCGGTAGCCTTTGCGGTGAGAAAAAGTACCGGTACTTCCGTATCATTTTTCCTGATTGCTTCACAAACACCAAATCCATCCAGTACAGGAAGCATTACATCGAGAATCACAAGATCAAAATCGTCCGATTCAAAAACTATTACTGCACTTCCTCCATCAATCGCACTGATTACTGAATATCCTTCCAGTTCCAGGTTGAGGCGAATAGTTTTCAATAGGTTTTCCTCATCTTCAACTAACAGAATTTTCTTTTTCATTTATGCAAATTTGCAAATTCGTGCCCTTATAATAGGTTAAAATTAGTTCCTTGTAGAAGACTTTGCACACCTTGTCGAATTAACCGGCTGAGAGCGAACCTTCTACTTGTTTTTTCAGGAAAAAAGAATTAACCTTGAGTATCCTAACACACCTTTAACAGCACCAATTTAAACACACCATACACCGCATGAAAAAAATTCTATCCCTTGGATTGAGTTTGTTTTTCGGGCTTAGCGCGATCAATGCGCAGCAGGTAAAGAACAAACTTATTTACAGTGTAACTACTGCCGATTACTTAGACAAAATTACAAACCAGGATGAAACAGATGTAAGCCTGAAATCAGCTATTCGTTTTGATATGCACAACACCACGGAGGCTGAACGACTCCAGGCAAACATGCAACATTACAACGAACTGGTTGCTCATAATCCAGGTTATGCTGCGCAGAGAAATGCATTTGAAGCAAGTGTTCAACAATACATGGCTGCGAACCGTGGAACGATGGAAAGCTCACAGATGGTGATTACCTGCCCGGTCGTAATTCATTGCGTATACGGATCAGCTGCACAAAATATTTCAATGAACCAGGTACTTTCACAGCTACAGGTGATGAACGAAGATTTCGGCCGCACCAACGCTGATCAAAATACACATTGGTCGCAGGCAGCGAATACAACCATTCAATTCTGCCTTGCACAGCGCACACCTGCCGGAGCTGCAACAACAGGATTGGAAACACGTCAATACGGTTCTTCATCTACATCGTGGTCTACAAATGATAATGTCAAGCGTTATTCAAACGGTGGACTTGATTCATGGGATCCGACACGTTACCTGAACATCTGGGTTTGTAATCTTACAGGCGGACTTCTCGGTTATGGAGAATTCCCGACAAGCTCATCGAGCAATACATTCGGAGTTGTAATTGATTACACCTGCTTCGGAAGCAACTACACTTCTTACGGAACATTCTCAGGAATACAAGCGCCTTTTGATCGCGGACGTACCGTTACGCATGAATTTTCTCATTGCTTTAACCTGTATCATATCTGGGGCGACGATAATGGAAGCTGCAGCGGAACTGATTATTGTGCTGATACCCCCAACCAGGCAGATGCTACATCCGGATGTTACACCTATCCACATACTGATGGATGTTCGCCAAGCAATCCCGGAATTATGTTTGAAAATTACATGGATTATTCCGACGATGTTTGTCTGAATATTTTCACGAACAACCAAAAAACAAGAATGCTCGCTGTTTTGAATTCTGCACCATACAATGGACTGCTGACTTCAAACGGCTGCACTTCTCCTGGTCCAAGCACAAATGATGCAGCCATAACTGCGATTGCGACACCGAATGGAAGTCTTTGCGGAACAACATTTATACCTGTTGTTACATTAAAGAACTGGGGAACTTCCACATTGACTTCGGTAACGATCAAATACCGGGTGGACGCAACAACTATACAAACGTATAACTGGAATGGCTCTCTTGGAACAGGACTAACTACAAGCGTGACGCTTTCTTCCATGACGACAACTGCGGGCGCACATACTTTCACGGCATATACATTAAGCCCGAATGGTCAGTCAGATGCCAATGCAGCGAACGATTCGTTTACTTCAAATTTTAACTGTACATCTACAGGACAGGCATTGCCATTTATCCAGGGGTTTGAGGGAACAACATTTGTACCTGCGGGCTGGGCATTAAATAATCCGGATGCAGGTGTTACATGGGCACGCACAACTTCCTGTGCTAAAACAGGAGTGGCAAGTGCGAAGATGGATAACTTCAATTATACTGGTGGTAACGGCCAGGTGGATGAAATGACAACTCCTGCAATAAATATTTCAACTGCAGTGAGCCCCGTTCTGACCTTCCAGGTTGCTTACACATATTGGACACAGCCCTACCAGTTTTCTGACACGCTGAAAGTGCTGGTTTCAACAAATTGCGGAGCAACATGGACAATTGTTTACCAGAAATGGGGAGCAGCTTTGCAGACCGGCCCGCCACTTTCCAGCCAAAATGCAGGATGGGTGCCAAACTCATCTGAATGGAGAATGGAAACCGTTTCTTTGCTTCCATATCAAAGCGCTTCTTCCCTGTTGGTTAAATTCAGAAGCATTTCTGATTTTGAAGACAACATGTATATCGATGATATCAATATCACGAACACTACAGGAATTCAGGCATCAGGCTTGTCTGGATTCATCAATCTTTTCCCGAATCCATCAACCGGGGTTTTTAATCTGAACATCGGATTGGAATCGCAAAAAGATATTACAGTGAACATTGTAAATACATTAGGCCAGACTGTTCATCAGTTTACTGAGCGCAATACTTCCGGTGGTTTATTCCCGATCGATTTGAGCGAACAACCTAACGGTGTTTATTTTGTTGAAGTAACTGCCGGCGAAGAAAAAGCGGTGCAGCGAATTGTAATAAACAGGTAAACGTTTCTCCTGTTTATTAAAAAGAAGCCGGTTCGAAAGAGCCGGCTTTTTTTTAAACAAGTGAAATTCAGTTAATAAAAACAGCGCAATAGAGGATATACTGTGGGTTTGTCCGTTGGAAATACGCGGGACAAATATTATCTTTAGCAATACCTTACCTAATCACATTCCTGCTATGAAAAAACTTTTATTACCTGCGATCGCTTTTTTCTCACTATGCGTTACCACCGGCTTTGCTCAACAGCCTGTTCATTGTGCCAGCGAAAATTACAAACAACAAAAACTTGCACAAGACCCTTCACTTCAAACTGCGATTGATGCTGAAGAACAAGCTGCAACACAATTTGCCACCGATCATCCGAATGGCTATCAGAACCGTTCAGTGATCACTATTCCGGTGGTGTTTCACATTGTATATTCAAATGCAACAGAAAATATTCCGACATCCCGCATTACCGCACAGATGGATGTGCTTAATAAAGATTACAGGAGAGCAAATACTGATACGAATCTCATTCCAGGTATTTGGAAATCGATTGCTGTAGATTGCGAAATTAATTTTTGTCTTGCACAACGCACTCCACTGGGAACCTGGTCGGATGGAATAGAACGCAGACAATCTTCTACTACTTCATGGAGCATGAATGATGACATGAAATACGCTTCAACAGGCGGATTAAATATCTGGGATAAGACAAAATACCTTAATATCTGGATCTGTAAACTATCCAGTAACATCCTCGGCTATTCCACTTTCCCCCCAGGTAATGCATCAGAGGACGGGGTAGTTTTAGATTATAGGTATGTTGGAACAACGGGAGCCACAGCGCCTTATAATAAAGGCCGCACTGCAACGCATGAAATCGGACATTGGCTCAACATGCGTCACATCTGGGGCGATGATGGCGCTTCGTGTTCGGGAAGTGATAACGTTTCGGATACACCAAATCAGGCGGATGAAAATTACGGAGCACCATCATTTCCGCATACAGACGGATGTTCTTCTTCTGCACCCGGAGTAATGTTTATGAATTATATGGATTATACCGATGATGCTTCTATGTACATGTTTACTGCTGGCCAAAAAACACGCATGTGGGCAACACTGAACGGAAGCCGTGCTTCACTTCAGACTTCGAATGGATGCCAGGCTCCGCTTGGCATCGCACAAAGTATGATGCAAGGCACATTCAGTATTTCACCATCACCAACAACAGGCGCATTCATAATAAATTTTGGAAATGCATCTCCGGAGAATTTTGATCTAAGCATCTATAATATTCTCGGAGAAAAAATTTATTTCCAGCATTATGATGCTTTGAATGAAGCCGAACTCCATCTCGATCTGCAGGGAAATCCTTCCGGCATTTATCTTGTGGAAGTAATTTCAGCAAACGGCCGCACGACAAAAAGAATTGTGCTCGACAAGCCATAATCTGAAAAAGCCAGGTATTTAAGAAGCGGGGGCTGCATTGCTCCCGCTTTTTTATGCAAATAAATGAAGGCTTAACATTCACGCAACAGCCATAACAATAGTACCTTTGTACCGAAATAATTCTGCTGGTAAAATGAATACTTCCATCCGCCCTTCCTCTATACAATCCATTTTAAATCCAGCTGAAAACCCTGCGCACCTGGTCAAAATCGCGGAGAAGGCGATGAAGGGCGAACGGATTTCTGTGGAAGAGGGAATTATGCTTTATCGTGAAGGCGAAATCGGATTTTTAGGAAGTGTTGCAAATTATATCCGTCAGCAGAAGCATGGCGATTATACTTATTTCAACCGCAATTTTCATGTCGAGCCAACTAACATCTGCGTTTTCGATTGTAAGTTCTGCTCTTATTCAAGACTTCTGAAACAAAAAGATGGATCATGGGAAATGAGCGCGGAACAAATGTTGACTATTGTTCGCAGTTATAAAGACAAACCAGTTACAGAAGTACATATCGTTGGTGGCGTTCACCCTAAGCTTGGTCTGGAATTTTTTGGCGACCTGCTTTCTAAAGTGAAAGAGATTATGCCGGAAATTCATATAAAGGCATTTACAGCTGTAGAATTGGAATACATGTTCCGCAAAGGAAAAGTGAGCATAGCAGAAGGATTGCAGTTTTTTAAAGACCACGGATTAAATTCACTTCCCGGTGGCGGCGCAGAAATTTTCAATGCAGAAATCCGCAAGCAGATATGTGAAGATAAATGCACTTCGGAAGAATGGCTTGAAATTCATGAGACCGCTCACAAACTTGGAATTCCTTCAAATGCCACAATGCTTTACGGCCATATTGAAACATTCGAACACCGCGTAGACCACATGGATCGGTTGCGACAACTGCAGGATCGTACCAAAGGTTTCAATACATTCATTCCGCTGAAATTCCGCAATGGCGATAACCAGATGTCAGACATTCCTGAAGTTTCTGTGATAGAGGATATGCGCAATTATGCAGTAGCACGGATTTTCCTTGATAATATTCCGCATTTGAAAGCGTACTGGCCAATGTTAGGTCGTACTAACGCACAACTTTCGATGAGCTTTGGTGTAAATGATATTGATGGAACGATTGATGATTCCACTAAGATCTATTCCATGGCCGGAAGTGAAGAACAAACACCGGTAATGACCACAAAACAGTTGGTGGAACTCATTAATGCAGTCGGAAGGCACCCGATTGAGCGCGATACACTCTACAATATCCGCACGGATTATAAGAATTATGACTTTGAAGCAGAAAAAGAGGCTCAAAACGCATAATCACGAATGTCCTGACTTTTGATTTTATACAATTCAAAATCAATCTGTTACAAAAAATTTGTTCAAAAACGAATGTCTCGCCTATATAGGCTCTTATACTGTCCCCGGAGAATCAAAATTACATTTGATACGTGGAAGGGGTTACGGAATTTCTTTGCAATGATAATATCTGATGCTGCACAGTTGGGTCCTGTAGCACATCATTCCGGAACTTAGGGACTATAGTCCCCTTAACACATCACCTGGTCGGGCATGGGGGAAAACTTCCCGGCCAGGTTTTTTTAAGAAATAACTTCCTGAAAAGGAAAAAACATAAAGAGGGGAAAAGAATAATGGGGTCGATAAGTTTTGTAAGCAAAATTGCAATCAACACTGATAGTCAACAAGGAAACAACCGTTCATTGAATATAGAGCTGGATTCAAAAGCTGCACGGACGCTTACATTAAGAATCTGCGATGTAAGAGGAAGAGTTTTATTTGAAAAGCATACCGGCTTTCTTACTGAAAATAATACAGCATTGGATATTTCAGATTATTCGCTGGGAATGTACACACTTCACCTCGAAAATATCCAGGGAAAAATTCAGACAAAACGTTTTGTGATCAACAATTAAACAAGAATTTGTAATCAGGTAATATCGATTGGGAAAAGTAGGCGGACCAGGGGTGGTCCGCTTTTTTTGTGTTTAATTTTTTCCTTCGCCTATTATCCTTGTCATTTAGGAAAGCAGGCAGGCAATCCGCCGCGACGGAGGAGGCAGGAGGCAGGTTTTTAAAAAGCAGGCAGGAAAAAGGCGGGCGGCAGGTTTTTTAAAAGAGGCTGGCTGCAGAAAATAAGGATCTTTGAACTAAGCACTCCGTACTCAAAACCTAATTTTCCTATTTTGCACCCATGATCGCAGCAGTTATTTACGATATGGATGGTTTGATTGTCGACTCTGAGCCGTGGTGGCGGGTGGCAGAATCAAATGTATTTGGGCGATTGAGCAAAGCACCTTCTGAAGCTGATTTTGAAATGATGATGGGCCGGCAGATCAAAGAAGTAATTCTGCATTGGCATTCCGTTGCGCCATGGGAGAATTTCTCTGTGGAAGAAACACAAAAGGAAATTCTTACCGAAGTAGCACGTCTTGTAAAAAAAAATGCATCGTTACTCCCCGGTGTAATGGAGTCGCTGGAATTTTTTAAAAAGAAAAATCTTGCCATCGGACTTGCGTCTTCTTCCCCACTCCATCTTATCCGCGATCTAATGCAGCATTTCAGCCTTTTAAAACAGTTCAGCGTCATTTGCTCTGCCGAATCCGAATCGCACGGCAAACCGCATCCGGCAGTGTTTATCAAAGCCGCAAAAGAACTTGGTGTTGATGCGCAGAATTGTCTCGTGCTCGAAGATTCTTTCAACGGATTAATTTCCGCCAAAGCCGCACAAATGAAATGTATCGTTGTTCCAGAAAAAGGTTCATTCCATCAAACAAGATTTGATATTGCTGATTTGAAGTTATCCTCTTTGAAGGAATTTTCTGAGGAAATGTGGCATTCCATAAATCGTTAGGGAAGAAGGGACGAATTTTATTTTTTGCCTGCCGCCTGCCGCTTTTTTTCCTGCTGCCTTCTCCTTTATTCTATCTCAAGCGGCTTATTATTCACATACGCACGCCACTTTTCAATCAGTGCTTTCATATCGTCAGGAAGATCGGATTCAAACTCTACCCACTTTTTTGTTTTCGGATGAACGAAGCTTAATTTTTTTGCATGAAGCGCCTGACGCGGACAAAGCGCAAAACAATTATCCACGAATTGCTTGTAACGCGTGAATGAAGTGCCTTTTAAAATTCTGTCGCCGCCATAAGTTGCGTCATTAAACAACGGATGACCGATCCATCGCATGTGCGCGCGGATCTGGTGCGTGCGGCCGGTTTCCAGTTTACACTCCACAAGCGTCACATAACCGAAACGCTCAAGCACTTTCCAATGTGTCACCGCATGCCGACCGAAATCTCCGTCAGGAAAAACTTCCTGCACACGACGATCCTTTAAGCTGCGGCCTATATTACCTGTAACCGTTCCTTCATCTTCGGTAAAATCGCCCCACACCAGCGCAACATAACGGCGATCATTTGTGCGCTCAAAAAATTGTTTGGCAAGAAACGCAATCGAAAATTCTGTCTTCGCCACCACCATAATTCCGGAAGTGTCTTTATCCAGACGGTGCACTAAACCCGGACGCGTTTCTTCTCCTGTATTCGGAAGATTTTTGAAATGCCAGAGCAATCCGTTGACAAGTGTTCCGGTAAAATTTCCAAATCCGGGATGCACGACTAATCCAGGTTGTTTGTTGATAATGACAAACTCTTTATCCTCGTAAAATATATTCAGCGGAATATCTTCTGCGATCAATTCAAATTTTACCGGAGGATGCGGAAGTAAAATCTGGATAACATCTCTTGGTTTTACTTTATAGCTTGGCTTAACCGGTTTATCATTGACAAGAATATTTCCCGCATCAGCAGCTGCAGCCACTTTTGTACGCGAAACACCTGCTAATTTATAAAGCAGCCATTTATCGATCCGCAGCATTTCCTGGCCGGGATCAACAACAAAACGATGATGCTCAAAAAGTTCCTGGTCGCTATCCGCCAGTGTTGGGTCAATAATTTCTTCTTCCGTCGACATTGCTGCGAAGGTAGGGGTAATTTTTTGTGGAAGGGGAAATTACATTGCGTAGAAGCTGCTTGCTTCTAAAACAAAATTCTGCAGGAAGGCAAAAGCGCCTGCGCAACTTTTACCTCGTAAGGATCGATCGGATTGCCGCGCAGATCAAGTACTGCAAGATTCGTAAGAAAACAAATCGTACCCGGAATATGCGTGATGCGGTTTCCTCTCAATGAAAGATAAGTGAGTGATGTCATGGAAGTAATCGAACGCGGAAGAACGGAAATAGAATTACTGTCGAGCCACATTTCTTTCAGTTGACTCATTTGCAAAAGTGGTGCTGGAATTTCTGCAAGACCACATTTATAAAAAACTACTTTTTTCAACTTTGTCAATTGAAAAAATTCAGCAGGAAGCGTATCCAGCTTAGTGGAATAAATTTTAATCTCGCTAAGTGTTTTGCTTATTGAAGAAATTCCTTTTGTGATTTTGAGTGTGTCTTTATTTGAAGCAATTGAAACAGATTGTAATTTTCCGCAGCCATAAAGTCCCTCCGGCAACGTATCGAAATTTGTTCCCGAAAGCTCAATAAACCTTAGCTCGCTCCACATTCCCATGGAGTCCGAAAAAGTGGTGAATGCATTTCCTGACGAATAAAAGTATTGGAGCGCGGGGAAATTCAGAAATGAAGATGGTATTCTGTCAAGATTATTATTTACCAATCGCAATGCCATCAATCCGTTCAGTGCTGTGGCTTTGGGAAGTACTTTTTTATCTTTGAAAGACTCAACACCTGTAAGTTCCAGCCTGTAACAATGAGAAGCGTCCCTTATTGCAGTTTTCAAATCAATATAAACGAACGATTCTGCAGGCGCAACAGTTTCCCATGGAGAAGCAACCTGTGCTTCAAGACAACGAAAAATGAAAACGAAAATGAAAAGAAGGCAAATTTGTTTTCCTTGCATGCTAATCGCGGATTATCCGGCAGAAAGAAAACGAAAGATAAGAGAATAAAGGTTCATCTTACTGCAAGGATTTACTCCAGAGTAAAATTGCTTTATGATACGCTTGTGCAACTTCGTCAAGGCGTTCAATGCCACTGATCGATTGCGCTCCTTCTGCTTTGAGCGGCGCTTTTTTTGTAAGCAAAAGACACTCGTTTACATTATCCTGGTAAAGTGATTCGCCATACACAAGCGTACCTTGTATCAATCGGGTAAGCGATAAATTCCGACAGAATACGCCGGGCAAACCAGCATCAATACAATTCGCAGCAAGGTAAGTTGCATCGGCTGTTTTTGCCAGTGGAGCTTCCAGTTCACTTTTAAATTCAAGCGCAGTAAGTCCGGCAATTTCCAGGCTGTTTTCAATATCATCTGTCAAGAGCAATCGCAAAAAATCAAAACGTCTTTCGGCATCACCAAGTTCTTTACATTGAAAGCTGCCACCGATAAATGTCATGCAATAATTTTTCGGTGAAGGATGATTCCATGGCTTATTTTTTTCATCCACATTAAAATGAATGATCACTGTCAGATCCGGATGAAAAGTGTTAATGAGCTCAGCACGTTTTCGCAATTCCGCATCACGGAAAACATTTCTAAAGATTGCATTATCGTTGCTGATCCTTCCACTCTTGATCTTACGAAGCGTTTGATCCGCCGGATCTTCTCTTATCAATGAATCAAGTGTTCGGCCGAAATCTTCTTTTCTCCATTGGGTATATGTTTTTCCGAATGCGGTCAGGTCAGGTTTGCTTCTTGTCAGCATAACCTCCGCACCGTCAGCGCGCAACAATACAGCGAGCGCATTGGCAGTTTTCCAAGTCAGTATTCCTTCCGCAATCGAAATTACATTGCTGTCTTTTCCTGTTTTGAAGAGAAGATACTTATCCTCTATTCTTCCCAGTGTAGTATCAGCAGCAATATGACCGGGATCAAGCGCAATTTTCAAACCTTTCAATGGCAATTGTGCAGTTGGCCGGGGCTTTAAATATTCCGGTGGAAGCGCATACGTTTTTACGAATTCAGGAAGAAATGGGCGCGTACCTTTTTCAAGCAGCATTACTTTTGCTTCTTCGCGTGGTGCAAAAGCGAGCATGTTTTTATAGAGTGAAAGTTCGCTCCAGTTCACGCGGTATTCAGCCTGCTTATTCTTTTTTTCCGCTGGACCGGCAAAGATGGAAACACCGTAAAGGTCGATGGAGTAAAAACTACCGAGGCACGAATCCCTGTCGATATAGTGACTCATTTTTGCGGTATAATGTTTCACCAGGCTATCGGCGCCAATAACAGGAAGCTGCGCAGATAAATTCAAGCTGAAGAAAAAAATCAAAATAAGGTACAGGAAACGCTTCATTACTTTTTCCGGCGTTTTTTCTCTATATGAACGAACGTAACTTTTCCGTTCACGTAATCTTTGGAAATAAAATAGTGCTTGTCGCATTTTGATTTTTCGTATCGCTTCCGTTTTCCGTTTTCATCATAATCAATCCGTAACGAAGAATATTCATAACAATGCTTCCCTCCCATCCCGATTTTCGTGGTGCGTTCAGTATGCATAATTATTCTTCCGCTCAACGAATCAAATTCTGTCCGGATTACTTTTGTTTCCTTATACAGATTAAAAAGATCAATATTCCGTGGTGTTTTGACCTTTGTAACTGTAACGCTTTTTACATTTCCATTCGCGAAATACTCCTTCCGCTCCATCGGACTTTTGGAAGGCGCTCTTCGCGTTTGCGCATTTATTTCATGCAAAGGAAATGCCAGTGTCAGAAAAAGCAGGAAGTTAAATTTGCCTGGAGACAACATTACATTAAAAATACGAAAAAGGAGGCAGGAAAATCAGGAGGCAGTAGGCAGGAAAAACTATTTTCACAATCTTTTTCTCCCATCAGTATAAATTGCCTGCCGTCTCCGCCGCCGCGGATTGCATGCCCCTTTCCCTTAGCATACCTTTACTATCTTTGTCCAATGTCATTGCAAGAACAAAATCTTCACAAAGAATCTTCCATCAAAGCCGTGCGTTCCGGCGGTGCGGGCGGACAACACGTGAACAAAGTTTCCTCGAAAATCGAAATGACTTTTGATATTCCCAACTCAAAAATCCTGAGCGACGAGCAGAAAAATAGCTTGCTGGCAAAGCTTGATTCAAAATTATCTACAGAAGGAATTTTGCGCATCACCGAAGACAGCGATCGCTCCCAGCACGAAAACAAAGAAAAAGCAATTGCGAAATTTTATTTGTTGCTCGAAAAAGCATTGAAGCCTGTCAAAAAACGAAAGAAGACAAGAGTTTCAAAAGCTGCGAAAGAAAAAAGATTGCAGGGAAAGAAAAAAGAATCGGATAAGAAAAAGATCCGGAGAGATAAAAACTTCGACTGAACAATGTGCAAATTTCAAATTTGTAAATTTCAAATTATAAAGCTTCCAATAAACATTTTCGCCATTTGAACATTTGCACATTGCACATTTAAAATTTACACATTTGAAATTTGAACATTTAAAATTTGAACATTTGAAATTTACTCCTGTGCCAGGATCAATTTCTCAATCGGAGAAATCTCAGAAGGCTTAAACCAGGTTATTTCAACATCCCTTCTCCACCACGTCAATTGTCGTTTCGCATAATTTCTCGAATGCTGCTTAATCAGCTCAACTGCTTTTTCTTTTGTAATTATTCCATCAAAAAAGTCGAAGAGTTCTTTGTAACCAACAGTCTGCAAAGCGTTTAATTTTCTATTCGGAAAAACAGTTTTTGCTTCTTCTTCCAAACCTCTTTCCATCATATCATCCACCCGCAAATTGATCCGCGCATATAATTCTTCCCGCTGCAAATCCAATCCAATCTTCAGCACATCAAAAGGCAATTCTTCCTGCTTTCCCGCTCTCAATTCCGAATATTTTTTTCCCGACAACCGGCAAACTTCAATCGCGCGTATCAATCGTGAAGGATTATTTTTATCGATCTCCGCATAAAATTCCGGGTCAATTTTTTCCAATTCCTGCTGCAACGTTTCAATGCCGTTTAATTCAAAGCTGGTTTGCAGCTCTTCACGAATTGCAAGATCCGCATCCGGCAAAGCATCAAAACCATTCACAGCCGCATCAATATATAACCCGCTTCCACCTGCCATGATCACGATAGAATGCATTTTGAATTCCGTTTCAAGAATTTTTCTTGCTTCACGTCCGTAAGCGCCCGCATCAATCGGGTTGGCAATGGAATTTTCAGCAATGAAATAATGCTTCACTTCCATTAATTCCTGCGCCGCAGGTTGTGCGGTTCCAATCGGAATTTCTTTATAAAATTGTCTTGAATCAGCAGAAAGAATACACGTTTCGAATTTTTTCGCCAGCGCAATTGCAATTGCAGTTTTACCAACTCCTGTCGGCCCGAGCACAATGACAAGAAGAGGTTTTTTCATAGTAACTATTCAAAGATTCAATACCCAAAACATTGAACCCGGAACCCCGAACTCAGAACTTTTTAAAACTCTTCCTGCTCGCCACCACCAAAAGCATCCGGATCAAAATCACCACCTTCTTCTTCCGTCGATTCCTCCTCAGTTCCTGGTTCAGCCTCCTCAGAATCTGCTGGCGCATCTTCGCCTTCCTCCGAATCGCCGAGATGCTCATCTTCATCAATTCCTTCTACTGCAGTAAATATTTTTTCTTTTGCCTTTTTATCTTCCGCATCATCCTCTTCATCTTCTTCCAATGGCGGCGGAATAAGAACCTGCTTATATTGTTTAGGCGCAATTCCTGCCGACTTAGTACATTTCGGATAAGACGCTTTCGCATCATCAGGCACAATTCTCGAAAGTTCAACAAGCAATGTCCATTTTGCTGCCGGATCAAAAACATAGATCATTCGCTGGTGCGGATCATCAATGAAACTCGCAATCTTGCATTTCGACATCTCCAAAACCTGGCCTTTTTTCTTTACTGCCGGGTAATCATCATCGTCATCATCCTGCGGCGGTGGCTGCAAGGCTATTTCCTGCCCTTTTTTCCAAAGATCATCGCTCATGAAAAACGAGGCATTCTTCGAATTATCAAAGCCAATTGATTCTTGAATTACGCGGTGAAAATCAGCATAAGTTTGTTTCCCAAGAATATCAATCTCGCGGACAACATCTTCGTCATCTTCAAATACAATGCGGAAACGGTAAACTGCCATACAAAAAAATCTTTTGCGAATTTACCGATTAGGATTGAAAGTGAAAAAGTTGTACCGACAGATTGTATCAATTTATCGACCAAAACAAATGTTTTTCGGTTCTGAGTTCCTTGTTTCGGGTTAAAAAAGAGTTCCGGCTTCTGAGTTTGCTTCTATTATTACTTTTTCCTTGTTTATTATACATTTTTTCCGCCGCGACGGATGACATTGAACATTCCATATAAAGTAAAAACTCTCATGTCTTCCGAATACCGAACTCCAATCTAAACATCCAGAATTCCGAACTAAGGGCCTGTTTAAATTTTTCGAACCCGAAACCCATCTCAGAAATTCAAAACCAGGAACCCGAAACACGGAACCCGGAACTCAAAACCCATTACCTTCGCCCCTGTGAATTCCCATGAACAATATATGCAACGTTGCCTTGAGCTCGCTTCCCGCGGGGCTGGAAAGGTGGCGCCAAATCCAATGGTGGGTTGTGTTATTGTGTGCAATAATATTATTATTGGTGAAGGCTGGCACGAGCAATTTGGCGGTGCGCACGCAGAAGTAAATGCCATTCGCAGCGTCAATGATCAATCGCTGCTAAAGGAAGCTACCTTATATGTGAGTCTTGAGCCTTGTTCGCACACAGGTAAAACGCCACCGTGTGCCGATTTGCTTATCGAAAAAGAAATTCCTTATGTAGTCGTTGCCTGTCTCGATGAAAATCCGCTTGTGAAAGGAAAAGGAATTCAAAAATTAATTCTCAACGGCACCGATGTAAAAGTAGGCGTGCTCGAAAAAGAAGCAAAATTTCTTAACCGCCGTTTTTTTACTTCCATTGCAAAGAAGCGTCCTTATATAATACTTAAATGGGCGCAATCTTCCGATGAGTTTATCGATCACGAACGCGACACGTGGGAGCAACGTGCCATCATCAGTTCACCGCAATCGCATTTACTCGTGCATCAATGGCGTTCAGAAGAAGCTGTGATTATGGTCGGCACAAATACTGTAATTGCCGACGATCCGCAGCTTACTGTAAGGCTTACCGAAGGAAATAATCCCGTTCGTGTAACCTTCGACCGGCAAATGCGCATTCCTTCCGGCGCTAAAATTCTCGATGCGTCAGCGCCAACTATTATTTTCACACAAGGCGCACATTATTATACCGATCGCGCCGAGTTTATTCCAATCGATTTTTCGAAAGATCCTTTGCAGCAGGCGCTAACAATTTTACACGAAAGAAAATTTGAATCTGTTTTAGTAGAAGGCGGCACCGCGCTCATCAATAAATTTTACGAGCAAAATCTATGGGACGAAGCAAGAGTTTTTATTGCCGCTAAAGAAATCGGTAAAGGTGTAAAAGCACCTGCTATAAAAGGAAAATGCATCAGTGAACAACTTGTCGGCGACGATACATTTAAAATAATGTTGAATGAAGATTAATTTTATTTGGGCGGACGGACGGGCTTTCGGTCCATAGGACTCCTTCGGAGCAGTCGCTTTTTTCTTTTTTCATTAGGCGTGTTTCTGAAATACACCTAATGAAAAAAGAAAAAGAGCTTCAACAATGCCTCAATCCTCCGAGGGAGTCCCGTGGATCTGCCGCAAAAAAACAAAACTTTTGCTACTGAAACTGACTACTGAAAACCGACTACTGCCTAATGATAATTCTCCTGTCTCTGCCTTCTTTCATGAACCTATAAATCTTACATCTTAATTCATATCCGCCCCAGCGGACGAACATCTTTTTTATGATCTGGCTACTCCTCAGCATCATCACCAATACCGCATTAATTCTCATTCTGAAATCGTTCAGGAAGCTTGAAGTGAATACGCTGCAGGCTATTGTTGTAAATTATTTTACTGCCGGCACGCTTGGTTTCGCACTTTGCGGCATGCCGGTTTCCATTACAGAAATCCCGCAACAGGAATGGGCATGGGTTCCACCGGTGCTCGGTGTATTATTTATTTCCATTTTTTTACTCCTGGCAAAAGCAGCACAAACAATCGGAGTTTCCGTGGCAACAGTTGCAAATAAAATGTCGCTGGTCATTCCTGTGCTTGCGGCAATTATTTTTTATCATGAATCTGCCGGTGGTTTAAAAATCCTCGGCCTCATCATTGCAATTCTCTCCGTCTATCTCACTTCCCTCCCATCTCAAAAAGAAATCACAGATAAAAAGCCTTCCTTCCTTAAATATTTTTGGATGCCCACGGTTATTTTTTTAGGAAGCGGCGTGCTCGATGCGTTGATCAATCATGCCCGCATGAACCTCGTGCCCGACACTCATCTTCCCCTGTTTCTTTCTTTATGCTTTTATTGCGCCGGCATCATCGGCATCACCGTAATTCTCATTCGCAGAATCAAGCTCGGCGAAAAATTTGAACGCAAAAGTCTGCTCGCCGGTATTTGTCTCGGCATTCCTAACTACTTTTCCATTTACGGCATCACCCGTGCACTCGGAAGTAATTTGATGGAATCCTCTGCATTATTTCCCGTCAATAATATGGGCATTGTCGCGCTGTCAGCTATTTCTGCGTTGCTTATCTTCAAAGAAAAATTCTCCATCACCAACTGGGCCGGAATTTTACTTTCCATAGCCGCAATTGCATTAATCGCCTTCAGTTAGCTTGTCAGTATTCGGTTATCAGTTATCAGTTATCAGCAAAAAAGAGCATTAAAAATTTCAAATTGAAAACTGACCACAGAAGATGCTTTTTTCCGATACCTATCTTACAATAGAAAAAGCCTGCGAAGGAATTTACAAAGATCGCGGAAGTAAATTTCTAGCGTTCATTTTTCCGGTAAAAAAAGAAGAAGAGCTCAAAGCACACCTGCAGCAATTACGCAAAGAACATCCCGGGGCGAATCATCATTGTTATGCATTTCGTCTCGGCGCCGATAAATTACTTTTCCGTGCTAACGACGATGGAGAACCTTCCGGCACAGCAGGAAAACCAATTCTCGGGCAAATTCAATCCAACGATCTCACGAGTGTTCTCATTGTAGTGGTGCGCTATTTCGGCGGTTCGCTCTTAGGCGTTCCCGGACTTATTGCCGCGTATCGTGGTGCAGCAGCTGATGCAATTGCAAATGCAAACATCATCGAACGGCAGGTATTGGAAGTTTACGAATTGCATTTTCCCTATTCCGCAATGAACGACGTAATGAAAATCCTGAAAGATGAAAATCTATCTCAATGGAACCAGGATTTTCAGCTCGAATGCAAGCTGAACTTCTCCGTTCGTAAAAATGATGCAGACATTATCCTGGCAAGATTCAGAGCGCTGGAAGGCACTTCAGCCAATTACATACAAACGCTTTGAATAGATTTGGTGTTCGCCGCGGCGGATAATGATTGAATGAATGGGAGATTTTTAAAAATAAAAATCAGCTAATTGTGAAATTTGGAGCGGATTGTATATGCGTTAATCACCACGTCACCATCCGCAGCGGCGGACACCAAGTCATTAAATTATTCAAGGAAAATATTTCTTCATTGCAGCTACAAATTCTTCCGGTGCACCACAAGGCCTTTTTGATTTTGCATCAACGAACACCAACGTCGTTTCACCTTCATTTATTTTTTCTCCTGCCGGATTATACATTTCATAATCGAAACGCAAACGCGTCCGAGGCAATTCCTGTATGCTTGTTTTGATCACCAGCAGATCATCATAATAAGAAGGCTTGAAATATTTTATACTGAATGTATAAACAGGCAATAAAATTCCGCCATCTTCCATTTCCTTGTAATTCCATCCCAACGCACGAAGCGCTTCCACGCGGCCAACTTCATAATATTCTGCATAGTTCCCATAATAGGAATAGCCCATCCGGTCAGTTTCGCCATACCGCACTCGGATTGTTGTTTCAGAAATAAACATGGAGGAAATATTTACGATGTAAGATTTGTTAATGATTGCGAATGCAAATTTACTCTTTTGAGATTCATTATTCACATTATAATTCACACTCATTTCCGCTGCTATTTCCTGCTTTATTCTTTAAAAATGCTACACAGTAATTTGTAAATCTTACATCTTTTTTTTCAATATTGCCAACATTATTTTTTTTATTCGTACGTCGTAATTAGTACATCATCCATTCTTTTTTTTTAAACTTGTATTACATCTCCGTACATGTTATTCCGTAATTATTTTTTCTACTTTTTTCTTTCGGCGGCTTTCCTTGCAGCAGCTTGTCATCACCAATCGCAGGTGACGGGTATCGAGGTTGGCTATGCGGAAATGAATAAGACAGAATCACAATATGATTCTGCTACTGATAAAATTCTCCGTCCGTATAAAGATTCGCTCGATAAATTAATGAATGTCATTGTCGGGCACACCGAATTGGCAATGCCAAAGGAGCGCGACAAGCCCGAAACATTATTAGGAAATTTTGTAGCCGACATTTGTCTTCAACGATTAAATTCTACTGAATACAAATTTCCCGGTGCAGCAGGAACACTTTGTCTTTTTAATAACGGCGGATTGCGCTCTTCACTTCCAAAAGGTGATCTTACAAGAAGGAATATTTTTGAATTGATGCCATTTGATAATGAATTAGTAGTGCTCACACTCTCCGGAAAAAAAACGTGGGAGCTTATACGTTATGTATCTATGAGCGGCGGACAACCGATGGCAGGGATGAAATTAGGAATACATCCCGATAAAAAACCTGCTGCAATTTCCATTGATGGGCAGCTCTTTGATTCAACCAAAACATACCAGGTAATTACATCCGACTATCTTGCGAATGGGGGCGATAAAATGGATTTCTTTAAAAACCCGGTTAAAATTCAGACTACAGGAATATTGATACGCGATGCTATTCTCGATTATTGTATAGCAGAAACAAAACAAGGACATACAATAAGTACTAAGCTCGACGGGAGGTTCTATTATGAAAACCAATAGAAGAGATTTCCTCCGCACACTTACAGGAGCCGGTTCATTGTTTAGTTTCGGGTTACTCACAAGCGCTTTCAAAACAAGTGATGCTGATCATGTTCGTATTATTATCCTGCATACCAATGATGTGCATAGTCATATCGATCCGTTTCCTGATAACGATCCTAAATATGCAGGATTAGGAGGAGTAGAACGTCGTGCTGCATTGATCAATAAAATCCGTTCAACGGAAAAAAATGTTTTGCTTTTTGATGCAGGAGATATTTTCCAGGGCACACCTTACTTTAATATGTATGGCGGAGAAATTGAAATGAAACTGATGAGCAAAATGCGTTATGATGCATCTGCCATTGGTAATCATGATTTTGATGGCGGACTCGATAATCTCTCGAAACAATTACAGCATGCAAGCTTTCCAATGATTTGCGCAAATTATGATTTCACCGGCACGCCCATGGAAGGAAAAACTGTACCTTACAGGATATTCGAAAAAGAAGGCGTAAAAGTCGGAGTGTTCGGCTTAGGGATTGAACTTTCAGGATTAGTTGATAGTCGCCTTTACGGAAAAACAATTTACCAGGATCCCTTAATAAAAGCAGCAGAAATGTCTCACCTCCTTCGCAAAGAAAAAAAATGTGATGTGGTGATCTGCTTATCGCATTTAGGTTACAAATACGAAAATGAAAAAGTCAGCGATGTGGTTCTTGGAAAAAAATCACTCGGCATCGACGTCATTATCGGTGCACATACACATACTTTTCTTGATAAACCAACAATTTTAAAAAACAGGGAAGGAAAAGATGTATATATAACACAAGTTGGCTGGGCCGGAATCAGGTTGGGTAAAATAACAATTTCCACGAATAAAAAAACAAGAAAGAACACGCTGGAAAGCAACTCTGTTATTATATCCAAAAAGTCAAGTGTCTAGTGAAAATTTTATTAAAATAAATGTTCTAATAAATAGTTATTCCTGTCGCTGAAATGATAATTTTGGGACACGAAAGAAAATCACCCACCATCACCCATATACCACAGGAGTTTTTACGAATGGATAAATCACACGATAAAGTCTGGGATAGTTGCCTTAACGTCATCAGGGACAATGTTAGCTCGCAAAGTTTTAGAACCTGGTTCGAACCCATCAAAGCGCTTAAGCTCGCCCAGAATGTTTTAACCATACAGGTACCAAGCCAGTTTTTTTATGAATGGCTCGAAGAACATTACATCACGCTGCTGAAAAAAACAATCCGCAAAGAACTTGGTACGGAAGGCAAGCTTGAATACTCCATCATCATGGAGAATGCGTTCAGCTCCAACACAAAACCATACACCGTAAAGATCCCGACATCAAATCGTCGCGATGCAAAAAATCCTTCGGTAAACATGCCGATCGATCTCAACAAGAATACAATTCGTAATCCGTTCATTATTCCGGGTTTGAAAAAAGTAAATGTTGAATCACAACTCAACCCGAATTACTCTTTCGAGAATTTAGTTGAAGGTGATTGCAATCGTCTCGCACGTTCTGCTGGTTGGGCTGTTGCTGACAAGCCGGGCGGAACTGCTTTCAACCCACTCCTTATATATGGTGGTGTTGGTCTTGGAAAAACTCACCTTGCACATGCAATCGGTTTACAGATCAAATACAAACATCCTGGTAAAACAGTGTTGTATGTTTCTTCTGAAAAATTCACGCACCAGTTCATCGATGCAGTGAAAAATAATAACCAGAACGATTTTATCCACTTCTACCAGATGATCGATGTGCTCATTATTGATGATGTGCAATTCTTCGCAGGTAAAGACAAAACACAGGATGTATTCTTCCATATTTTCAATCACCTTCATCAAACCGGCAAACAGCTTGTATTGACAGCTGATAAACCACCGGTTGAAATGCAGGGAATGGAACAACGACTGCTTTCGCGTTTCAAATGGGGCCTTTCAGCTGATCTTCAGATCCCCGGACTTGAAACACGTATCGCGATCCTCGAGAAAAAATTATACATCGATGGCATTGAACTTCCACGTGAAGTAGTGGAATATCTTGCTTACAGCATCACAACAAATATCCGTGAGCTCGAAGGCGCTTACATTTCCCTGCTTGCACAGGCATCGCTTAATAAAAAAGCGATCACGCTTGATCTTGCAAAACAGATGATCGACAAATTCGTGAAGAATACCGCACGCGAAGTTTCAATCGATTATATTCAGAAAGTTGTTTGCGATTATTTCGATCTTCCTATTGAGCTGCTTAAATCCAAAACACGTAAGCGTGAAGTGGTACAAGCCCGCCAGATAGCGATGTACTTTGCAAAGAGCATGACAAAATCTTCTCTGGCCACCATCGGAATGCATTGTGGCGGAAAAGATCACGCAACTGTGCTCCACGCTTGCCGTACTGTCAATAACCTGATGGATACCGATAAACGTTTCAAAGCGTATATCGAAGAATTAGAAAAGAAACTAAGCATTCAATAATAATACATCTTCCTCCAAGACGCCTTCACATTAAATTGTGAGGGCATCTTTGTTTAATAGCAGTACGAACTACGAATGAAGGCGAATCCCAGATGGAGTGAATTCATTCGTAATTCGCACTGCACTAATGCAGATCAAACGATCTGACATGATCACGGTTAGGTGAATTGGAATGGCAGGAAATGCAGGAAGCGCCTTTCTCCTTCACATTATACATGACAGTTCCATCAGTTTTGTATTCTCCCCACAACCATCCTTCAGCCGCAAACTTTGATTTAGAATCTTTTTTCATCACTGCATAAAACATATCTCCCGATCCGGCGAATGCTTCTTTTACTATTAAGGATCCATCAGGAAAACTGCTGCCTGCAGGAAGTTTTCCATCTACGTCCAAAACAGAAGAAGCTTTGCTGTTGAATTTCAATTTGAAGTTTCCATGAGGACTGCCGCCTGCAGGACTGAAAACAGAATCGACTCCCTTATAGAAGGATAAGCCCGAACCATTTGCTTCTTCAAAAATGGAATCATTCAGCTTTGTTTTTTTGCAGGATGGAATCGCAATAAAAAACAAAACTGCAATTGCGAAAGCAGCAACAATCTTTCTTCTTCTGAAAAAATATTTTGTTCTTAACATCATTAGCAGATTTAATTATTCAACAATTCAATTTGCACATTTACATTTGCAAATCTGCACATTCTTCTATTCGCAATTTAGGAAATTTTTATTGATCTAAAAACGATCCTTTATTTCTTCTTCAAATTCTATTTTGTATTTCGTTCCGCCACCATCATGGCTGACCGAAACTTTTCCATTGATCTGCCCGGTCAGCATGTGAATAAGCTGCATACCGAGTGTTTCTGCATTTTCGAATTTAATGTGTGGTGGAATCCCATTTCCGTTATCAGCAACTTCAAGCACATACTGATTTCCAGCTTGTATATGTAATGAAATAGATAAATCACCTTCTGCTCTTCCTTCGAATGCATATTTAAGCGAATTGGAAATAATTTCATTCAGGATCAATCCAAGCGGAACAATCGTGTCGATGCGGAAAGGGAAATTTTCAATATCCGTGTGAAGATGGACTGACTTATTAGTATCATAAGCATCGATCAGCGAATGAATAAGCTCATCCATGTAGCTGCCAATGTCAATGTTAACGAGATTATTGCTTTGATACATTTTCTGGTGAATGAGCGCCATGGAATTAACACGGTGCCGGCAATCTTCGAATAAGTTAAGGACGCGCTTATCTGAAATTCCATCCGCCTGCAGATTGAGCAGGCTGGATATAACCTGCAGATTATTTTTCACACGGTGATGAATCTCTTTCAGCATCACGGTCTTCTCTTCATTCTGCCTGGAAATTTCAATCGTGCGCTCTTTTACTTCGGCTTCAAGTAATAAACGATGTGCTTTAATGCGTGCTGTTCGGCCCAGGATAATAAACAAAAGCATTCCTCCTGTCACCACTACCGAAAGCAGAATAAACCACCATGTTCTCCATAAAGGCGGAAGGGGCGGAAGAATGGTAATCGGGCAGGACATTGCAGGCAGCGGAGTCCATTCTCCATCTGCAGTTTTTGCTCTTACACGAAATGTATATGTTCCGGGAGGAAGGTTAGTATAAGTAAATTGTGTTGCAGAAGAAAAAGTTGCAGGCTGCCAGGTAGAATCAAAACCGGTAAGTATAAACTGGTATCGTGTTGCCTGCGGATTTTGTAAATTAATTCCTGCATAGCTGAATGTAAGATGATTCCGTTCATAATCCAACTCCAGCTTATCGGGCAGATGAAACCAACCTTGCTCAGATGCACCCGAATATGTCCAATCTGTTTTTTCAAGAAACAAGCTGATGGCTGTAATATGAATTTCAGGCATTACCATACCGGCTATGTCTTTTGCCGGATTATAACGGATCACACCTTTGATTGTTCCAAACCATAAACAGCCATCCCGTGTAAGGCAAACTGCACGTGAATTACATTCTATTCCGCGGAATCCTTCATTGCGCGAATAATTCTTAACAGATAAAACGCCACCATTCGCATCTACACGCAGACGGTCAATTCCTTTATTGCTTCCGATCCAGATTTGACCGAGTGAATCAGCCTTGACAAGAAAAGATGTATTGGAAGCAAGCCCATCACGTTTTGTGTAAGAAATAAAATTTTTGCCATCGTAACGCATCACACACAAGTCGGTGTGAAACCAGATATTATCCGAAGGATCCACAGTGATTGAACCTACATAGGAATTACAAAGTCCATCCTTCGTGTTATAAGTAGTAAAAATCTTTCCGTCGAATTTTGCTAACCCGCCACCGGTGCCGATCCAAGTATTTCCTTTTCGGTCTTCACACAATGAATGCACAAAATCTCCCGGCAATGATCCGTTCTCCAAAGTAAAATTTTCAAGGTGATCATTGCTGTAGCAAAACAATCCTTTACCCCATGTACCGATCCATAATTTTCCCTGCGTATCCATCAGCAACGAACGAACACGGATTCCCGGCAACAATTGTTTAACCGGCCGGTCGTTTACCAAACAGGTAACTCCGTTTTCGTGTCCCACCCAGATTTTATTCTGAGCATCTTCGACCAACGCAACTGGTTGCATAAAATTCTGTTTCCCATTTGGAATTTTCTTTGAAACGCCATTTGTATATTTTACCAGCCCATCTTCATTAGAACCCACCCACATGCTGCCTTTATCATCTTCAAGAATCTGGAAGACGGTGCCTGAACCCATGCCGGCAACATTTCCATAATAGGAAAACGATTCACTGCGAAGCTTCAGCAAACTTTCCCCGCGCGTACCAAACCAAATATGCCCTGTATTATCTTCTGTGATTTCATACACAGATTCTGCACCCATGCCATTTGATTTATCATAACGCACTAGTTCTCCCGGCCCCGAATATTTTACCACAAGGTTATTCATTGTTCCTATCCAGAAATTCCGCAGATGATCAATAAAAATTGTGCTGACCTGCTTGCCCATAAGCGCAGCAGTCAATTCTGTCGGCAAATATTTTCCGGATGAAGGTTCATAAATAAGCAACCCATCATTCGTACCGATATAAATATGTCCATGCTGATCAGAAAGAACAGAGAGCACCTGGTAATCTTTCTGCTGACTTACAGGAAGCGCAACGGAATCTTTTTTTCCATTCGCAAAACGAAAAAAGCCGTTTCGCGTTCCAACCCATGCGATTTCTTTCTCATCAATACACATACAACTCAGGTTGGTAAATGAGCCGATGCGCCGCAACAGATTGCTTTTCTCCGTGTATTCAAAAATTCCGGAGCCAAGACCAATCCATACTTCATTTTTTTTAGCAACGATGCAATGAACTTCGTTTTCAGTAAGTCCTCTTTTCTCATCAATAGTGGTAAATGTTTTCCCATCAAAAATGGCAGCACCTCCGTTGGTTGTACCGAACCACATTTTACCGGTGGAATCTTCAGCGATGGAAGTAATAATTTGTCCGCTCAGCCCTTCTGATTCTCCGTATTCGTGAAATTTTATTCCGTCGTAACTACATACACCGCCCCCGGCTGTACCCACCCATAAATAACCGCGGCTGTCCTGGAACACACGACGAGCCTCGGCTTGAGAAAGTCCATCTTCAACGCTTAATGATATAAAATCAAACGACTGCGAAAAAATCTGCGTGGAAAAAAACAGCACTACGGCAAACAGGAAAAATTTCCTGCGGATGAAATCCTGGATATGGGAGACAATTGGATACATAGGGGTCATGATAAAATTAGTAAATAAAGAGGATTTAACTACAGTCTGTTACCTTTGCAGTAAATAAACGTTGCCGATTAAATTTTCAGTTTTTAGTATGAAATCAATTTTGATGGTTTGCCTTGGTAATATATGCCGTTCTCCACTTGCGGAAGGTGTGTTAAGGCAGAAGCTGGAACTGGCCGGAATAAAAAACATTATTGTTGATTCTGCCGGTACATCCGATTATCATGTGGGCGATGCTCCTGATTTACGTTCAGCAGAAAATGCAAAATCGCATGGAATAGATATTTCTGGTTTATGCGGACGACAATTCACCGTGAAGGATTTTGATGCATTCGATCGTATCTATGTAATGGATGCTTCGAATTATCAGAATGTCATGAAACTTGCAAGAAATGAATCGGATAAAAATAAAGTAGAGCTGCTGCTCAATGCAAAGTGGCCGGGAAAAAACATGCCGGTGCCCGATCCTTATTATGGAAGTGGTGATGGTTTTGAAAACGTGTTTCAGCTCGTTTCGGAAGCCTGCGATGAAATAGTGAAATCTGTTCGCAGCAGTCAGTAGTCAGTTATCAGTAGTCAGTCAGTTATCTTATTTCTAATTTCACTTTTCTAATTTCTATATTAATGAATGGCACACTTTATTTAATTCCGGTACCACTTGGTGAGGAAAGTAATCCGGCAGATATTTTACCAATATCGTCTCTGAATATTCTTCGCGGGATGAAAGAGTTTGTGGTGGAAAATGAAAAGTCCGCGCGTGCCTTTCTTAAAAAGGCGGGGACAAAAATTCCGATGCCTGAATTAATTCTTCATCCGATGGGAAAACATGTTTCACCGGTTGAAATGAATTCCTATCTCAACGTTGCAAAAAGAGGCGGCGTTATCGGTGTGCTTTCCGAAGCAGGTTGTCCGGGCATTGCAGATCCGGGAGCAAGGATCGTGCAGATGGCACATAAGGAAGGAATCAAAGTTGTTCCGCTCGTAGGACCTTCTTCTGTTTTGCTTGCGCTGATGGCTTCTGGTTTTAACGGGCAGGAATTTCATTTTCACGGTTACATTCCTATTGATAAAACCGAGCGCGCCACTTTTATTAAATTCATGGAAAAGGAAACTTCAAAATACGGCACCACGCATTTTTTTATTGAAACGCCATTCAGAAATAATCACATGCTTGAAGATCTGCTGAAGTCGCTGGAGAACAAAACACGGCTTTGTATTGCCTGCGATTTAAGTCTGCCAACAGAATACATCAGAACATCAACAGTAAGCGATTGGAAAATAAATCCGGGAGAAGACCTGCACAAACGTCCTGCGGTATTTTTGATCGGGAAATAATTTATTCATCATAAGACGCTTTTACGAAAAGCACGTTATGATGAATAAATCATTTGCTCATTTCCAGGCAACGCATACCTTCCATCATCAGCTCATCAAAATGCGTTTCAAGTCCTGTATTTGTTCCACGGATCTTCATCACAACGGAATTAGCCCAGGTTAAATATTCCTGCCTGCGTTTCATATCCCAATTTCCGGGAGGTGCGTAAAGAATATCGTAAACATTACATATTTTATCGCTGATCCTGATCAGTCTTGCTGCATGAGAAAGGCCATCGCAGGAAAGCAGCTGCTGCCGTTTGCGTTCTTCTTTCGTTAATAAAACATCATCCGTTAATTCAAGAACAATATCAGCCACGTGCTGACCGAAACGTTCTGCTATTTCTTCACCGTTTATATCTGTGTCTTCAATGACATCATGCAAAACGGCAGCCATAAGAATTTCTTTGTCTGTGACCTCGCCTGTGTGAGCGAGCAGGTGCATCACTTCAATCGGGTGATTAATATAAGGAGTTACGCCATCCTTGCGGAATTGACCGGCGTGACTGCTTGCGGCAAATAATATGGCATCAATAACTTCTTTCATCGCAGAACAACATCATCAATTACATTTCCGCCGGCTTCATCATTGAGCAATTTTATCATTTTCGATTTTCCGTAAGAAAGTTCTTCTCTTAATGCGGCTGAAGTGATCTCAACAAAAAGCACACGCTTCTCAATATGAATTTTGCGTGTGTATTTTACGATCACAGCCCCCATTACTTTTTCCCAGCCATTGATGAGCTTCATCTCATCCATTTTTCCCTGCAAACGATACGTTCGCATCATCTCCTCTATTGCCTGCTTGAGCGTGTATTCGTTACTTTTTTTGATGGCCATGCAACAAAGGTAATTGGGAAAATCGGTAATCCGTCCGACGAAGAAAATAAGAAAATGAAAACCAGGAATTTAGAAAAGCTGATGATCAACAAGCGGAAATTGAAAAGCGATAAAATTAAGTCATATCTGAGATGCAAGCATAAAAACAAAACTGAATTCCTTTAAGTAATTGACAGTTTGCCAGTGAATTAACCTGAACGTTATAACACTTTTAGCCAGAAGCAAAATAAGTGGATACGTAAGGAATATTCAAAAAAAAATGGTTTTTTCTATAAAAACGCTGGATTTCAGGCAATCAGACGTATCTTTAACCTGCGCAGCTATTATAGGTATGGCAATACCTTAAATGTCAATATCTAAGCAACAGAAAATTAGTATATTAGCCGGTCTGGCAAACAAACTAAACATGAAAAAACAACTTACTCTCCTTTTTGCAGCTACTGCTTTGTGTTGTATTCCTGCATTTTCACAGGTTTATACCACAGATCCTGCTGTTGATTCACTCGAAGGTTTTGACCTTGGAATAGCGCTACAGAACAGTGGTGAATCCCATGACCCGCAGGAAGCTGAAAATCAAATTAGTCTTGCAAAGCGAGATTATATTGATAAGAAATATAGCCTCGGAAAGTATGCTCCGGGGTTTAACGAAAAGTATCGCATTGCAAGTAATAATGCTGTCCAGACAGCATGTTCAAATGTTGACTTTGAAATGGGAAATTTCAGCAGCTGGTCAGGTGCTATCGGTGATAATACCGTTAGTAATGCTGGCCCGCTTCAGAATTTAACTCCCGGCTTTTTCAGTGTTGGTAATGATGCACCCATTACAAATTCACAGGCACGTCACACCCTCATTACTCCTGCTTTTGGAAATGATCCTTATGGTGGCTTTCCGGGCGTTCCTGCCGGTGCTGGAAATTATACGGTACGTATGGGTGGTCAAACACCAAGTTATCAGGGAGAAACAATGGAACAGACTTTTACAGTTTCTCCTTCCTCAACAAGCTTTGCATACCAGTATGCTGCGGTTTTGAATGACCCACAAACTGGTCATGGATTTACTGATAAGCCGTATTTTAAAATTGAAGTGCTTGACCAGAACGGAAATCCTATTTCTCCCTGTACACAGTATTTTGTTGTAGCGGATGTATCTTTACAAGGTTTTACTTTGTCTACCGTATCACCTCCAACCGGTGGGGTCGTATATTACAGACCATGGACTACCGTAAATTTTGACCTTTCTACTTATGTAAACCAAAATATTACTGTACGTTTTACAGTTGCAGGTTGCACACAAAGCGGACATTTTGGTTACGCTTATTTTGATTGCTCCTGCTCTGCACTTGCTGCTACGGTTAATTTCTGCCCTGGAAATACTTTCCTATACTTGACAGCACCAGATGGTTATGCTGGTTACCAATGGCTTGATACGGCACAGCAATTTATTGCCGGAGCTACAAACGACACATTACTCGTGAACAATCCTGTTGTTGGTCAAACCTATTATGTTTACCTCACCTCTGCTTCTGATACAAGCTGTCACAATATTCTTCCGATTGTGCTGCAATACACCCAAATTCAGGCAAATGCCACAGCGACAAATCCATCATGCAATGGATATAATGATGGATCGGCCACGGCCGTGGGTACTATAGGATGGGCACCCTATACTTATCAATGGCAAACCATACCGCCGCAGAATACGCAAACGATAACTAATCTTCCACCGGGAACTTATGCCGTACACATGACCGACTCGCTCGGTTGTGAAACATTTGATACAACTACTGTAGTTGAAACCCCAAGAATAGATACCACGCAGTTTGCGTATGCCTACTGTCAGGGAAATCCGAATATGGTGCTTACAGTTCCTGCCGGTTATGCTTCTTATGCATGGACAGACATGAATGGAAATCCTGTTTCGTCTACTGGTAATTCGATTATTGTAAATAATCCGACTCCCGGAACTTATTACAATGTTGTGCTTACACCTCCGCCAGGATGCCCGGTTTTTGATTCAGTTGTAATACCTTTATTAACCTTCTCAACAATTTATCCGAACCCTACTTCTTCCGCCACCACTTGTTATGGTTATAATGACGGAACAGTAACAGCTGCCGGCAGCAATGGAGTCTGGCCATATACTTATTCCTGGAATACTTCACCTCCGCAATCCACAGCAACTGTTACTAATCTTCCAGCCGGATCTTACATCGTTCATATCACTGACTCACTGGGATGCGAAGCCGATGATACAATTCTTGTTTCGCAACCGCCACCGTTGGATACAGCAATATTCAGTTACCGTTATTGCCTTGGAAATCCAAACCTTTACCTCACAGTACCGGGTGGATTTGCAGGTTATGTATGGGTGGATGCAAATGGTGATACCATTACTAATAATGTTTCCGGCAATGCGATCGTTATAAATAACCCGCAGGTTGGAACACATTATACTGTAACACTTTTGCCACCACCGGGATGTCCGATCTTTGATTCCATTGTGCTGCCTAATCCACTTGTGTTTACACAGATTTCTTCCACTGCCACTTCAACGGACGTGCCTTGTTATGGTTATGCGACCGGAACAGCAACTGCAACAGGAAGTCTCGGGATTGCGCCTTATACATATACATGGAATTCATCCCTGACAGGGCAATCACAATCCAATTTGCCCGCAGGTACTTATTCTGTAAATGTCGTCGATGCATATGGCTGTACTTCTACAAACACAGTTGTGGTCACAGAGCCTCCGCGAATTGACACTTCATTAATGTATTTTACATTCTGTCCCGGTGATCAGAATATCACGATCACTGCACCTCCTGGATTCTCAAATTACATTTGGATCGGACCTAACGGCGATACCCTTTCAAGTAACGGCATGTCAATCATCGTAAATGGACCACAACTTGGTCAGGAATATACCGCCATACTTGAAAATCCACCTGCATGTCCTATTTACGATTCTGTAATTCTGCACATTGTTCCGCCATCGTATTTCTTCAGTCCGAGCGCAACAACAAACGTATTCACACCAAATGGTGATTTGAAAAACGACCGTTTCTACCCGTATTGGGATCCTGCAATTTCATCGCAGACATCTGTAGGTGGCCAACCTGAATATGATTTCTCAATATTGTATCTCAAATCTTTTGAAATCTGGATTTATGACCGTTGGGGCAATGAAGTATTCTATTCCAATGATTATTCACAGGCATGGGATGGAACGGTGAAACAAGGCAAGGAATGTACAGACGGCGTTTATTTTTGGATCTGTAAAATGACTTCCCGGTGCTCGCTCAGCGAAGCTCCTATTGAGAACAAAGGTTTTGTTCACCTCATACGCTAAACTTCGTATTTGACACTAAAAATCCCGTCTTCAGAGGCGGGATTTTTTTATTGGCTTAATTTTGGATGCAGGGAATGCGAAATAAAAATCAAAAGCGAATAACAGGAAAGAGTATGAAAAATCTTAAGTCAACAGCGCAGCGAATTTGTTTTCTCCTCATTGCAGCAAGTACATTAATAAGCATTACATCTTTCAAAGCATTTTATCTTGATGTAGAATACGATGGCATTTACGTTTACAAGCTCGATAAAGAAAGCTCTGCTGTGATCCGATTTTATGAAGATGGCGTGGTGATCGTTTCTACTTCGGTCAATGATTATTCAAAAGTGATGACATGGTTTAACCGCGACAAAGAAAATTTTTCGCGCATACTTTCGGGGAAATGTAAAAAAGGCAAACGGGATGCATCCATTCGTTTCAATGTAAAAGGTGAAACAGGTGAGCAGAAATTTACCGGTCACATTCTTTACGATAAAACGCTTGAGCTGCACGTGGTAAATGCAAATGACAAAACTTCTACGGACAGGATTTATACGTTTGTAAAACCCTGATCAGGCGTACAGGAAAAGGTTTACCTTAAGAGGAATCTGGTGACTGGATGTCCGCCGCGGCGGATGATGACAGGGTAATTTAAAAAGTCGGGATTTAATATCGCCTGTCAAACTATTTTAGGCATACCTAAAAATAGTTTTTGCCAAATTGAAATTTAATTACCTTTGCTGGCATGTCACAAACTCATTCGGAGGAGAATTACCTCAAAGCGATTTGGAAGCTGGTGGAAAATCCGGGCGAAAATGTATCTACGAATGCGATTGCCGCTGCTGTTAATACCAAAGCCGCTTCTGTAACAGATATGCTGAAAAAGCTGGCGGATAAAAAGTTGATCAGCTATGAACGTTATAAAGGAGTTACGCTTACTGCAAAAGGAAAACGCTTTGCTGTTGAAGTGGTGAGGAAACACAGACTTTGGGAAGTATTCCTCGTAGACCAGCTCAAATTCAAATGGGATGAAGTGCATGATATTGCTGAGCAGCTTGAACATATTCAATCCAATGCGTTAACAGAAAAGCTGGATAAATTTCTTGGCTTTCCGAAAGTAGATCCACATGGAGATCCTATTCCTGATAAAGACGGGAAAATTTCCGGTCAGCACCAGGTGCCGCTTTCGCAATTGGAAACTGGTAAAAAAGCGATCATGACAGGTGTTGCTGATCACAGTGCATTATTTCTTCAATTCCTCGACAAGAAAGAAATAAAGCTGGGTGATGCAATTGAATTGAAAGAGAAAACAGATTATGATCATTCAATGGTTATACTGGTGAACAAGAAAAAAACGATACAGATCAGTAACGAGGTGGCGAAAAATATTCTTATCAGCGGAATGAAATAAAAAAAATCAGAAGTAATGATTGTATGAGCGACGATAGAAAATCATTGGCTGAGGTTCACGGAACGGTGGACACTACGCAGCACAAAAATACATGGAGACGCCTGCTTGCATTTCTCGGACCGGCATATCTTGTAAGCGTTGGCTATATGGATCCGGGAAACTGGGCCACGGATATTGCTGGCGGAAGCCAATTCGGATATACGCTCGTCTGGGTGCTGGTGCTTTCCAACCTGATGGCGCTCTTACTGCAAAGTTTAAGTGCGCGTCTCGGGCTTGCATCCGGGCTTGATCTTGCACAGGCATCACGTGCACATTATCCGAAAGGCGTAAACTTCTTCCTGTGGATCTTAGCTGAAATTGCCATAGCTGCCTGCGATCTTGCTGAAGTAATAGGAATGGCCATCGGCTTGCAATTGCTATTTGGGTTTTCTCTTCTTACAGGCGTATGCATTACCGTTTTCGATACATTCCTTTTGCTTATCCTGCAACGATTTGGCATCCGCAAAATGGAAGCATTTATCATTGGTCTTGTCAGCATTATCGGAATGGCTTTTATCGTTGAACTTTTTTACGCTAAACCTTCGTTGCCCGGAATTTTTTCAGGATTAAAACCAATAATTCCGAATGATGCTGCTTTATATATTACAATCGGAATTATCGGCGCAACAGTAATGCCGCATAATTTATACCTGCATTCTTCACTCGTACAAACAAGAAAGATCGGTCGCACACCAAAAAGTATCTGGGAAGCAATAAAGTTCAACGTCATCGATTCTTTTATCGCACTTAATCTTGCATTATTTGTCAATGCCGCCATTCTCATTCTTGCAGCAGCAACTTTCGATGCAAACGGGTATCATTCGGTCACTTCCATCCAGGATGCGCATACTTTGCTAAAGGATCTTTTAGGAAATGTGGCACCTACTCTTTTTGCTATTGCGCTGATTGCAGCCGGGCAAAGTTCTACGCTTACCGGAACTTTATCAGGGCAAATTGTAATGGAAGGTTACTTGAATATACGCCTGCAACCGTGGATAAGAAGATTGATCACGCGGCTTGTTGCTATCATTCCTGCTGTGATCACGCTCCTCCTGTTCGGAGAAGAAAAAATGGAAGGATTGCTTATCCTCAGCCAAGTGGTGCTTAGTCTGCAGCTTGGATTTGCTGTTATTCCACTCATCCATTTTGTAAGCAACAAAAAACTAATGGGCGAATTTGTTGCAACCAAATGGCTGATCATTCCTGCCTGGCTTACGGCTATCATTATTGTTTCGCTCAATGGAAAGCTTGTATTTTCCACATTGCAGGATGCAATAAATGAAAGTTCCAATCCAATCTTAATCTGGCTGACCGCAGTTCCTGTAAGTTTAGCTGTAGCTGCGCTTTTGATCTGGATTACTATTCGACCATTAGTTGGAAAAGCGTTAGACAAAAGAACTTCACGTCCGCATGATGGGCATGGTGAATTGTTGCTCGCAGAAAAAGAAAATTATGCCCGCATTGCAGTCTGCGTTGATTTCTCTACCAGCGATTCCGAAGCATTAAATCGTGCGATTCAGCAGGGAGGAAAATCTGCGACTTACCTTTTACTTCACATCACAGAAACTGCAGGTGCGCGTGTAATGAACAGCGACACGGGTGATTTTGAAACTGAATTTGACCAAAAGGAATTGGATAAATATGCTGCGAAGTTCAGAAGCGAAGGTTTTACTGTAGAAACCACGCTTGGTTTCGGGAATCCAAAAGAAACAATTCCGAAAATTGTGAACCAGGCGAATGTAGATTTGCTTGTTATGGGCGCACATGGACATAATTTATTGAAAGATCTTTTATTCGGAACAACGGTTGAGAAAGTGCGGCATAAGGTGAAAGTTCCGGTTTTGATTGTGAGAAAATAGCAGCTCCTTAACGATCATTTTTACTTGTGCATTGTTTGTTGATTGTAATTTTTCCAGGCGGGAGAAATCCACATGCCTGCAAAAATGTTCAATGCCAAACGTACATATTCAATGAACAAGGATAAAATCCTTTTCCTTAATTTTGCTTTCAAATAAATTTTATGGAGCAGGACTATATCGACGCACAACACGAAGAGAAGCCAAAGAATAAAAGTCCTTTTCACGCATTCGTTCCTAAAGGTGATTATTTTTTTACGCCGATCATTCTCGGAATAAACGTTTTGATTTTTGTTTTGATGGTTGCATCGGGTGTGAGTCCGATGCTGCCGAGTTCTGTTGATCTGGCTCATTGGGGCGCGAATAAATTTGCGCTTACCACCGGTGGACAACCATGGCGTTTGTTCACTTCTATGTTTCTTCACTTCGGAATTATTCACCTTGCTGTCAATATGTATGCATTATACAGCCTGGGAAGAATGATCGAGCCATTTATTGGTAAGTGGCGTTTCCTTTTTCTTTATTTATTTGCAGGTCTTGGCGGAAGCGCAGTAAGTTTATGGTGGCATGCCAATGATCTGAGCGTATCAGCGGGAGCTTCAGGAGCCATCTTCGGGTTGTTCGGACTTTTTGCAGCGGTTCTTACAACTGATCTCATTCGCCAGGATGTAAGGAAAGATCTTTTGAAAAGTATGGGGAAGGCCATCGTATTTAATTTACTGATCGGATTATATGGTGGCATTGATAATTCCGCGCACATCGGAGGTTTGCTTACTGGTATGGCCGGCGGTTATTTATCCTACTATGATATTCGTGACTGGTATGCAAAACGAATCAATAAATACCGCGGTGTAATTGCCACGGGAATTCTTACAACGTGTATCGTATTTTTTTTCTGGATGATGCTTCCAAAGCCTTTAGTGGAAGGGAAAGAGGATGTGGATGTATTATTTGAAAGATATGACGCAGAACGAATGGCTGCTTTTGAATATTCCGGCCGGATTGATTCAACCACTTCACTTGAAGAAATTCAGAATAATATAACCAGGCGTTGGGCGCATTGCCTGAACATCCTGGATTCTGTAAAAACAAGAAATCTACCGGGTGAAGGATTAAAGTATGTAGAGAAAATAAGGGCGACGACTTTATGGGGAGTAAAAAGCGCTGAGTTTTATGAACGTTCAGTTAAAGAACACCGGAAAGATCTGATCGACAGCGGGAATGCGATGTTGATAACGCATAATAAAAAATTACAACAGGTGAATGACGAAGCCAATGCAAAAGAGAAATAAAAGAATATTTTAATTTCTCAATACTTCACAAACTTCACATAAGAAGAAGCCTGCGCTCCCCGCTGCTCAATAAAATATACGCCTTGCGAAAGATCGCTTACATCAATTGAAAATTCAACAGCTGTATTTGAACTGATTTTTTTTTGAAGCTTCCCATTCAAATCATAAATAAAATATTCGTCATCATTTCCCTGCGCTTCATTATTTACAAAATGCAAATCAGAAGTGCATGGATTGGGATAGATTTCAAATGAGGCTGTTTCAACCGGTTGCGTTCCTGTCATAACAGACGTATATCCTTTGAATAACTGAATAAAATGGTTCGCAGGAAAACCTTCATTCATAAAACCAACTCTCACCCTGCTTGAATCAGCAGTCTGTGAGGTAAAATAATCAAGGCTGAAGTGCATCGTATCATTTGCTTCAAGAAGGAATGTTACGCTGTCAACGCTGGAGGAATAACAAATGCTCATGCATAAAGCGGAATTCCAACCCGGAGCGTAATTTTCCTGAAGCTTAATCACTTCTATTAGTACATCTGAAGTGCCGGTATTAATTAAATCACCCGTATCATAAATAGTTTGTCCCGGAATTCCATTAACAGAAGTAACGGTCGGCGCAAAAGTGAATGTTCCGTTCGTTGCAGTTGAAACGCAATTACCCGAATTTATTCCAAGCACGCTGTCGATATCGCAATAAATATTTTGCGGAAAATTATTAAACCAGCCATGCTTGAGCAACACAACGCCGTTTGTATCGATGAGATATGCATTTTGTGGTGCAGGCCCGAAATGATGCCAGTACTCATTACAGGGGCCATCAATGTACAAGGGCGGAATTACTGTCAAACGTTGAAATAAAGTGTCAACGAGGTTTTTTCTTCCCAGGTAAGTTGTAGGTTGAGGAAATAAAAGTCCTTCAACAAAATTTTGTGGCGGCACATTGATATGACCGGAATAAGGACATGTATCCGTCGGATGCGCTTCGATCAGGTAAACAAGAGTGGTATTAATATAGGATGCGTAAGTTGAAGCCACATAATTTATAGTTGCAACATGATCTCTGAAATACGGACATGTTACGCTTCCTGCAATTAAAAGAACAGGTTTTCCCAAAGCAAGTGCGGTGCTTAATTGAAAAGCATTTCCGTTCAAATCAAATAACGTAAAATCGTTTACTGTTTCTCCAACATCATATCCGCTTGTATCGAAATCACTAATGGTATACCAGGACGATTGGCAGATCGGATCACTGTTGTTGGGTAAAATACCTGAATTGATCGTGGGCAATAATCCTTGTGAAAGACTTACAGTTGACAGCAGTAATCCAATAACGAAGTAGGTAAATTTCATAAAAAATAATCAGAAGACATGCTGCACAATTATAGAATGGTTTATCTTAAAGATTTCCCCAAGTGATTTGACTACTTTTTACTTCCCCGCTTTCTTCTCTTCCTTATCATCTTTCTTCGCCGGCTCCGCTTCTACCTCTTCACCTATTTCTCTTTTCTTAATGCCGAATAAACGATAAGCGAGTAATTTTCCGCCATCGTCTATTTTATCGAATGGAACAGTTAACACACCGCTTGTAATTTCTTCCGAGCTTCCTGCTTTTCTTACAATATACGTAATTTCCACCGCTTCTTTTGTCTGGACTGACTCAAATTCAACAACAGGAACATTAATATCGTCCGTAATTTCCAAGTTACAATTTTCGAGTCCATCAATAATGGCCTGGCGCGGATTATCTTTCTCCATGTTCATCACTGTAACAGATAACACAATTGCGATGATTGTAAATCCGACCAAAGGAAGAATCACGATTACAGCTCTTGCTTTTATATTTCCTGAACGTTTGAGATAATAAAGCACGAATGAAAATAAAATTCCGGTAATAACAGAAATCCATGCCAAACCAATGAACAGGCCTTTATTGCTTCTCTGTACATCGCCATCCAGGTGAAATCGCATGGTAACTCCACCCTGCTGCGGAACGAGTTGCGGGAACGCTTCGTACATCTGCTGTGTCCAATAATTTTTATCGGTGGTGCCCGAAGAAGCAAGCGCCATGCCTTCACAACATCTTGCATAAAGCAGCTTCTGGTATTCATCATTTATTTCAGGATCATTCAATACCTGTTCGAAATAATTTATTGCTTCTGCTTTTTTCCCTTCAGCGAGATAAAGCTTTGCAAGAAAATAACGGAAGTACTTTTTCAGCTTCGGGCGTTTATCTTCTTTGAGCAGTTTCTGATAAAAGCCGATAAAATATTCATTTCCGAATCCATCTATGATCTGCCAGACTTCATCAAAGTTGACCAGGTTTTCAGAGGAGAAAATCGGGTAAATAGTTTGTTTTCTTTCCGGATTTTTTGCCACCATAGCAGCAAGGATGAGCTTTTTATTACTAATGCTATAAGAATACTTAGCGTACTTCAGCCAATTGGCAGGATTTAGCCAGAACCACCATTCACCGTGTTCGAAAAAATAATCATTCTTGAATTGAACCTGGTTTGTATAATCCAGCGTAGTATAAGCTGTCTTATACTGTTCAGGTCCCCATGTAGTAGCAATATGTAATTCATTAAAATGTGAAGCCTTGTTCGTGCGTTCCTGGCTTTCTGCGGTCAATCCTTCATAATGTAAAGCTCGTGCAAGCGCAATAGAATGCCAGCCATAACCGGGCGATGCAATCTGTTCTTTAACGATTTTCCGTAAAAGTGTATCTGCCTGTTCAGGATGCCCGCGATAAGTATCAAGCGTGCCACGCATATAAAAATATTCTCGTGTTTGTTTTTCCCTTGAACCATCGCGTTGTGCCGCTTCATGAAAATATTCATCCGAAGTCTGAAATTCGCCCATGGCAAGTTTGAACTCTGCGTAGTTATTGCTCGAATAATATCCAGTACGGATCAATTCATCATAATAAAAATTAGCAGAATCAATTTCAAGATTGTAATCGAACAGGATTGCTTTGTAATGATAGGTATAGAGGTATTGCCGGTTGAGGTAAGATGCATCAAACAAACCCAGGTTCAATTCTGCATCAATCTTGTGCTTGAGCAATGCAGAGTCAAGGTATTTATATGCCATTGAATCATTTTCCTTTACGGAATTTTTCAGGAATGCAAATTCATTTCCATTTGCAGGCGTGTACATACGATTGCGGTGATAGATCCATCCCATCGTATTGTAGGATTCAATTCCCTGCTCCATCTGCAAATTGCGCTCGCGTACACGGGAAATTGTTTCAAACGCTTTTCCGGGCATTTCAATATTTTGGTAACTCTGCTGCAGCCAATAGGCAATATCGCAATAGTCATTCTGTAAAGTGCTGACGCGGATATAGGTGAAAATATCATTGGTGCGCGTCCGTAATTCTTTATCGTAATCATTTTCAATCAGCCGCATTGCTTTTTCAAGCGAAACAATATTTTGCCGGAAACCTAATTCATCATTTGCACGATAAAAACGAAATCCGCCTTCATACATAAAGCCGATGTAATACGTGGTGTCTGCGCGCTGAAATCCTCTTGCTTTTTCGAGTGTCTTTTCATCATCAAAACCAAGGTAACGGCGTTCAGCATCGATCTGCTGCCGGATACTGTTCTGAGAAAACAAAAATGCAGGAAGCAACAGCAGCATTCCGAAAAGAACCTGTTTCATTGTACGCACCTTATGTAACGTTGAATTTTTCACTTATCCTGCGATACGAAGTTTTGCAAGTCGTTCTAATTCACGATCGATAACCTGTTGCAGTGCGCCGCGCGAAGCTTCACGGTTACGGAACAACAAGCGATGATGCAATACAGGTTGTGCCAATGCACGAATATCATCTTCGATCACAAAATTCCGTTGGTTTACAAGCGCATGAGCTTTCAGGCATTTGAGGAAAATAATTCCTCCTCGTGTAGAGCAACCAAGTGAAATTTCAGGATGTTTGCGTGTTCCCTGTACCACATTTACAACTGATTTAACCAATTCAGGATGAATAAAAACATTTTCTGCTTCCTGCTGTAAACCGATAATATCATTGTAGGTCAAAACCTGTTTCACATTATTACGAACATCACCAATTGCAATGTAGTTGTTGTAAATATCCAGTTCCACTTCTTCGGTCACATAACCAAAGCTGATCTTCATAAAAAAACGATCGAGCTGTGCAGCAGGCAACGGGTAAGTTCCTTCCATTTCAATCGGGTTCTGCGTTGCGATGGTAAAGAAAAATTTATCGAGGTGAAATGTTTTATCGCCGGAAGAAATCTGGTTTTCAGCCATGCACTCGAGTAATGCACTCTGCACTTTCGGCGAAGCGCGATTGATCTCATCGGCAAGAAGCACATTTGTAAATAACGGGCCTTTCTTGAAAATAAATTCTTTCTTCACATCATCAAAAATATGTGAACCGATCAAATCCATTGGAAGCAGATCGGGTGTGAACTGAATGCGTTTGAACGAAACTGTTCCTGAAACATTCAACGGCGCTTCATCAAGTCCACCGGAAATAGATTGCGCCAGTGTTTTTGCAAGCACCGTTTTTCCTGCACCGGGATTATCTTCCAGCAGGATATGCCCGCGCGCAAGCATGGCAGTGATCACATATTTTATTTCCTGCGGTTTACCACGGATGATCTTTCCGATATTTTCCGTAAGTGTTAACAGCTTTTCGCTGTGACTGATTACTGCCTGTGGTTGATCGTTCATAAGGATGATTGTTGTTCGTCTTGATGATTAGCTTCCGGCTTGCGGAAAAAACGTAGTGCACGCGAAATATTATACAGCCTGTAATAGGTTTTAATAAACCCGAATTTTTTTCTCAGCGACGGACGAATAGCATTTGCCATGCTGTCAATTATCTCTTTATCACCCGGCAATACTGCACCATTTGTATATTTCATGCGCAGGTACATATTCATAAATGTTGCGAAGCTAGTTCCTAATATCGGATCTGTTTTTGCTACTGCATATTGCAAAGGCGTTTCATTTCCTCTTTCAATTCCTGACATGTGGAATTCATATAGTGCTCTGCGATACACCCAATCTGCTTTTGCCCGCGTATCCCTTGCCAGTTTCTCACGAAGAATAAGCCAGAATAACCATAACCTCGGAAAACCGAACGGAACAGTAATTAATAAAGCGAGGATGATTCCGATAATCAATCCGATCGTCTTTCCGCTATTGTCTTCGGCTTTCTCTTTTTTATCTTCCTTCTTCTTATCCTCTTTCTTAATATCTTCCGGCCTTAATTTAATATGAATTTCATCCGCAATGATGGGTTTTGGAAATCCTGCAAGCTGTTCTTCAATTGTTTTATTTCTATCAGGAACAGGAACTGTTTTCGCAATATCATCATACGAAACGACAATTAAAGAATCACCTGCTTTGATACAGGAAAGTGTGGTGTCTTTTTTTCCATAGAGCACACGACAAACAGAAGCATTGATCGTGCGTGTAGCTGGCTCATCCAGGCGGTAATCGTCATTGAAAAAAATAAGCTTCTTAAAAGAAACGCTGAGTTGCTTTGTTTTCAGATCCGGCGCAACTTCCGCTTTTCCATCCAGTACCAGCCATGGCTCAGGCGGAGGAAGTGGAGGCGTTCCATCCGGGTGCGGTGCCTCACGCTGATCATCATTACCGATGGTCATGTCAAAATCGAGCCAGCCATATTCCGGAAAATAAACCTGCGTCCAAGCATGTGCCTGACTCGCGTAAAACCAATACCAGCCTTTATTTTTATCGCTTCTGTCAATGGTTGCAAAACCTGTAGTGAACCTGGAAGGAATTCCTGCACATCGCAAAAGAAACAGTGATGCGCCTGCGTAATAGGTGCAATAACCCACATGCGTTTTAAAAATAAAATTGCGCAGCATGCTTGAGTTCGGAATATTCGGATCACTCGGAACGCCTGCATTTAAAGAATAGCGGAAAATTTTATTTCCTTCTTTATCTTTCTGGAGGAAAAAATTCCGAATGGCAATTACTTTGTCAATCGGCGTGAGTTCTCCTTGCGTCAAACGTTTTGAAAGCGCGTTGATCGAATCATACAAAGGACCTTTTGGCATTTGTGTGTAATAACGAAAAAGAGCAGTATCTGTTCCAGCATAATTTTTTACTGAACGCAGCTCGTCATACCGTTCTTCCTGGTAAGCTTCCAGCTGCGCATTGCCGGAAGGATTGTAAACGAAATACGCATTATTTAGCTCAGAAGTATAAGACTTCACTTTATATGCAGAACGGAACATTTTTTTATATCCGCTGTCGACAGGAATTGTCTGGATATAAAAAGCGCTTGCCGGTGCGAGCAGTGCATGTTTCCATGTATTGGAAGAAACATACACTTCGGAAGTAATCACCCTCATCTTTTTTGTTGCGAGCGTATTCTTTACCACCGTGCTGTCTGTTTTCGAACGATACATTGCCAGTGAAGAAGGATCACATTTCATTTCATCGAAATGCGGCATTGCCGTATCACGGATAAAACTTTCTTTTACCGGATCATATTTCGTCAGGTAGTGATAAACAAAATACAAAGGCTTTGGTGTTCCATCGGGAAAATAGTTTTTCACTTTCGCGCAGAACATTACATAGTCGGCCTGGCTCATCTTATCACTCATCTTCATGGTGTCTTTCGGTTTAAAACCGTCTTCACCATCATCAGGTTTTTTCCCGCCTTTTCCATCTTCGCCAGGTTCTTTTCCGCCTTTTCCTTCTTTACCGTCTTTACTGCCGCGTTCTAATAAACCGTCTTTTTCACTATAGCCCTTTTTCTTATCACCTTTATCATCACCAGCACCGCCTTTATCTTTATCTCCTTTTTCAGCTTCATATTTCCACAGCGCATCAAATTGTTTTTCCATGAAAGGAAGTGAGCGTACAATAAAAAATGCGAGCACCAGCAATCCTACTACGACTGCCGCTTTCAATATGCTTTTTCCTGATCGCTTCCAATTAAGATCAACCGCTTCAGACAACGGAGGAGCGATAAATAGCATGTAAAGTGCATAAGCAACTACCGGTAAAATTGAAAGTGCCAGACTTCCAAAAGTAAGATCGGTGCTCAGGTTGGAGTTGTTGGATAAGGAGTCAATACTGATCGCCGCAAAAACGCCTCCGATAATTACATAAGCGTATTTCAAACGAACAAGCAGATATCCAAAAAGCCAGCCAAAAATAAAAAGTGTCGAATACAATTTGAATTCAACTGTATACTTAAACAAATCAATCTCTCCCGGCATTCGCGAAATCATAAGCCCTATGAACCAATATGCAATAAGCAAAATCGGAAAAGTGATGATAAAACGTACGCGGAAGAAATAAAGAATATAAGAAGCGGTGAGCCCTATACCGAAATACAGCGCCTGGATGCCTACGTCTGTATCAAGGCTGATATATGATAGATTAAAATCGCACAGTGTTTTCCAGGCAACGAGCAAGGTGGGCACGACAATAAACAGCAGGCGGAAAAGCAGCTGTGAAATTGTTTTGCGTGTTGTTATAATTTGTTCGCTCATGTTTTATCATCAGCGGAGATCATCCAGCTGTTTCCTCTTTGTTGAAGCATTCGTAAAATTTCACGTTCGTTTTGCTGAAGCCTTGAACGTAATGGTGAAATAATCCATGGCTTGCGCAACTCATCATTCGCTTTCCGTTCAGGAATAAAAAATAAATTTTTTAACCTGATACGAAACGGAGATACGATTGCATCAGACAAACGTACAACTACCACCGGAACAGTATATGGAATATTTCCCAGCAACTGCCCGATTTCTCCGGAAGGAACCATAGATGACAGACAAACAAATGCTGCTTTCACAGCGCTTACATATTTAACAGGCTCCATATTTTTCTGCCAGTGAGCTGCTGTGATCATGAACAATTCGTTTTTCTTATCGCTCATTCCGGAAAGCTTCTGCATTTCCTGGTCAAAAGGAATACGAACTTCATATTCGTTTTTAGCAAGCGCCTCATATAAATTCCGGACCTTATCTTTATAAGCATTCAAAAGTTCTGTTTCAAAAATTCCTTCTGCTGCATTATTCATTCCGTTGTAAAAGCTCGGGTAAAAATAAAGATGAGAAGCATAAGGATCTTTTGTTTCAGGAATACGCACAACGAGTTGTCCGCTTCTCGCATAAATTTTCCAAACGATCCGCCTGACATCATCACCTGTTTCGAAATCTTTATAATTGATAAATTCGCCTTCAACTTTTTTAGGAATTTCAATCCGGTGTGTCTGTTCTTCTGTCGCGTTAGGTTCGGCTTTGATGTCTTTTTCTTTTAATACCTGCGGAAGCGTATACAATTGTTGCGAAACATGAAGCGTATAGGGCAGTGCAATAAGCCGAAACATATCGCTGAACAAAACGACCACTTCTTCTACATCATAAATTCCACGGTCATGAAGTTCTGTTTCGCCTGTGCCGTTAATCGCTTTACGGATGATGCTTCCCCGGTTGTAACTATTTTCATCCAGCAAAACTACATTCGTCATTTTCATTCCGGCAAATGAAAGACGAGCGCGGATAGTTCCCAGCAAAGGACGGAGTGCGCCGCTAAGCGTTACTGTTACCGGAACTCTTCCTGCAACCGCACCTGTATCAGCAGTAGAACTTTTACCGAATTTAGTTTGCAACCCAATCAGCTTATTATTTTTTCTGTAGATAAAAAAAAGCCATGCTGCAACAGCGGAAATAATACTGAAGACAAAAAGTGAAGCAACCGTCCAGAATATTAATTCGAAATAGACATCAATAACTTTCCATTGATCATAGTCTTTTGTATTCTCAAATTTGCTGTCGAAATAATACCAGCTTATGAAAAGCAGGATCATAGTCAGGATCAACTGCCACCTGACAACTGTAAAATTTGACCAATACCGGAGACGACGAAGCAGCATATATTCCTATGCTTAAAGATAGGAAGATTGGGGGCTTGGCAGATGTGAAATATTCCTAATATGAAAAAAGGGGGACGTTGGGACGGAAAAAAGCGTGAATCGGCACAGGAAAAATATTGCTGCTTCCTGCCTCCTTTTTTAACTGCTCCTTATTTCATTACCATCGCTTCAACCGCTTTCCACAACGGATCTTCGGGAACGGGCGCGATGATGGTGACTGGTTCTTTTTTTACCGGGTGAAGAAATTCCAGTTTTCGGGCATGAAGGCAAATGGATGCGTCTTTATTAGATCTTGGTGCGCCGTATTTCAAATCGCCTTTGATGACGCAACCCATCGTAGCGAGCTGTACGCGGATCTGGTGATGACGGCCGGTGTGGGGCAGAATTTCAAGCAGGAAATAACGTTCCGATGCTGCGACAAGCTTGTATTCTGTTTCACTTTTTAATGCGCCATCCACTTCAAATTTTGTGGCGTGCGATTTATTGGTTTTATCATTTTTCTTCAACCAGTGAATGAGCGTACCGGATTCATTTTCCGGCTTTGTACCTGTGATCGCCCAATACGTTTTTTTTATTTCGCGCGTTCGGAACATTTCATTCATACGTGAAAGCGCTTTATCCGTTTTTGCGAACAGCACTACTCCACTCACGGGGCGATCGAGGCGATGAATTACTCCGCAATACACTTCGCCTGGTTTATCATATTTTTTGCGGAGATATTCTTTTACGTGATCGCTCATTGGCGTATCACCGGTTTTATCGCCCTGTACAATATCAGATGCCTTTTTATTTACCGCGATAAGATGATTGTCTTCAAAAATTACATCGATCATACTTTTATTTTTTAATCCGGATTCCAATTATACAAATATCGTCAGTTTGAATGCTTCCCTGCATCCAGGCATTCAATTGTTCTTCGAGCATTTGTTTCTGAATAGGAATCTCTTCTTTATGAATACTCATTAATAATTCGCGGAATCTTCTGTGCGACATTTTACGGTCATCATCACCGCCGAACTGGTCAGGATACCCATCCGTGAATAAATAGATCACATCACCTTCCTGCAGATCGGTATCCTGGTTGGTAAAAGGACGCATTCTGTTATCGAAATAACTTCCGATCGAAAAACGATTTCCTTTGGATTGGATCAGCATTCCGTCGCGGATGATATACATCGGATTGATCGCGCCGGCGAAATGCATTTTCATTGAACCTTTTTCAAATACACACAATGAAATATCCATTCCGTCGCGAAGCTCACCCACTTTTTTGTATTGATTAAGCGTGTGCTGGATTCCTGCGTTGAGATAATCAAGAATAGCCGCAGGACGTACAAGATGACGTTCATGCACAGCCTGGTTCAATAAGTTTTGTCCCATCAGACTTAACAATGCACCGGGTACGCCATGCCCTGTGGAATCGACAACAGCGATGAATGTATAATCACCACGCTGTTCTGCCCAATAGAAATCGCCGCTGAGCATGTCTTTTGGCTTGTATAAAACAAAAAGATCGCCCATCTGTTCGCGCAGCATTTCTTCAGGAGGAAGAATCGCATCTTGGATTCTTCTTGCGTATAAAATACTTGCAGAGATGTCTGAATTCTTTTGCTCGATGATACCACGGTAGCTCAGCTGTTGCACTGAATTTGCCATCGCATCAGCAACTTCACGCACCATTTCAATATCATCGCTGCTGATTGTGTTGGCCTCTGCAGAGCCGATATTTACGGAGCCCAGCAATTCTCCTTGGGAATACAAGGGCATGACCAGGTAAGAAGAAACGCCAGCCTGGATATTTTCTTTGTCTGATTCAGAAAGTTCGGCTTGTGCTGCAATGTCATTCACGAGAAAATGTGCGTTGCGCCGCAGATAAGAAATGCTTCTGAAAGTAGCTACAGGAACCATCGTTTTCACCAGTGTATTATTGTCTTCCTTGAGCATATAAAACACTTCCGCAATTTCTTCACGATCATCAAACAAAGCCAGCGATGCACGATGAGCAAACGAAAGGCTTTTTGTCAGGCTTCCTAAAACATTTTTTGCAACATCGTAAACTGTTTCAGAACGAAGCAATTCTTCTTTAGCAGCATTTAATGTTTCAAGGCGGCGCGAATATTTATCCAGCTGTATCTCGTACCTTTTTTTCTCTGTGATATCATTGAAGATCTCAATCTGTTTCAGAACAGTTCCATGCTCATCAACGATCGGTGTATTCGAAACGGCCAGCCAGATCTCGTGTCCCTGCTTATGGTAAACGAGGAATTCTTTATGAAATCCTTCCGCATTTTTAGAATGTTGGCGCGCAAGAGAAATAGCGCTGATATCTGTACGATCACCAGCAAGAACATCACCCGGAAGTTTTCCATCAACATCGCCAAGTGAATAGCCTGTGATCCTGGTGAATCCATCATTTATCCATTCGATCTTTCCTTCGGGATCACAGATCAAAACACCATTGATGGTTTCACTTGCTACAAGAGAAAGTTTTTCCAGTTCTTCCTCGTATCGTTTTTTCTCCGTGATATCGCGGGCAATTGCCTGGAAGCCGGTAATGATATTAGGACGTGTTTCATCGAAGAGCAGGCGCACCGTCTGGCCAAGCCATATCCGTTCTCCTGTACTTGTTTTAATTGGAAATTCAAGACTCGTTGTAACGATGCGACGTGAGAATTGTTTTGCATAAAAGCTTCTCACCTCTTCCAGGTAATCTTCGCTGACAACTTGTGTAAAATGTTTTCCCAACAAATCTTCATTTGAATAGCCTGTTATTTTAGCAGTAACGTCATTGATAAATGTAAAACGGCCTTTGTAATCTGCAGTATAAATAATATCCGTTGCAGATTCCACAATGTGACGATACCGCTCTTCAATCTCTCTCCGGTCTGTTACATCAAGTCCGATTCCGACTTTAATGCCACCTTCCAGAACGGTATCCACCCATTGGATCCATTTGACCGCGTTATTTTTTGTTTTTACAGCAGAAACATAAATAGGTGTAGTGCCTGATGTATTATGAATTTGCTGCCTGATTTTTTCATTTTCATCCGGATTATCTGTACGGATTTTCCACCAGCCATCGCCCATCACTTCTTCTTCAGTATAACCCAGTATTTCATTAATGCTTCGGCTGGCAAAAATAATTTTATCATTTTCATCTGCTGCGATGACAAGACTTCGCGAGTTATTAATTGTAGTATCTGCAAAAATCAACCGGTTCAAAAGATTTAACCTGGAAAGTACGCTTACAAATGTGATGATAAGGCAAATAACTATTCCGAATAAAAAAAGCCAACGATTGAATAATGCTTCATTTCCTGAAGAAAACATCAGCAATCCGACCACAAGCAACAATGCCGCAGAAAATATTGCAGTGGTTCTTATTGTATTAAGTATAACAGAAGAGGCACCAAGTGCAACAGCAAGCATTAATATGGTTACAGGATGAAGATGGTTAAGATGATTCAGGTAAAGAATATGCATTACCATCAGGCAGTATCCAAGTTGTGAAAGCCAGCTCACATATTTTTTAGCCAGCGGAAGGAAAAAGGTGGAAACACCTGCTGTAAAAAGTAAAAAGCCAAGTCCAAACTGAACAAGCTCCTGTACAATCAGCTTCTCCTGGAAAAGGTGACAGAGATAGCCGGAAACAGGATAAACAATTCCTGAAATAAGCAGCAACATTCTTCCGGCATTGAGCGTGTAATCATTAAATGAGCGATGTCTTTTTACAAAATCAGTCCGGAAGCGCCGGTATAAAAAAGTAAGCAGCACTCCCAGCGCAGAAATAAAACCGATCACGATAAGAAAGAACCACCATGTGCCCCAGAACGGAGGATCAATATCGAAAGTGAAAATATATGGAGTGCTTATAATATTATTGCTGTTTTCTGCCCACACCATAAAACTATAATGGCCTGGCGGAAGGTTTGAATAGCTGACTGAATTACCCGACTGCAGAAAATTTATTTCTTTATCGAAACCCTGAAGCTGGTATTGGTAACGGATATTGACCCCTGCACCGAATTGAATTCCCGAGAGGTGAAAGGTTAATTGATTTTTATTATACGGCAACGCAGGTTTATAAGGCAGACCGTTGCGCAATAAGCTATCCGCATAATCTTTCCACAGCGTATGCTGGTTGAATAAAAGAACTTCTTTGATTTCAATATCAGGCGCCTGCATCTTGCTGCGTTCTGTTCCGGGAGAATAAATAATCACTCCATCTGCAGAACCGAGCCAGATTCGGCCATCGCTGCTGTGATAAATTGCACCGGGATTAAAATTATCAGTGCCAATCCCATCACTGTAAAGAAAGTGACGAACCTGGTGCGTATCGGGCGAAAACAGAATTCTATCCATCCCCACCATCGTTGTAACATACATTGAACGTTCATCAACACGCAGAATTCCATTGGTAAAATTGCTTCCCAGGCCTTCTGATTTATCCAGCCTCTGGTAAATCTGCATTTTACGGTGATAACGCCATATTCCATTTCGTTGCGTCGAGAAATAAATATAGGTCTGATCACTTTGTATTCCGTATACCGGCAAGGAGGGCTGAATTTTCCCGGTGGCGATTGGCTTGACCGCATTACCATTTTCCATGTAATACATGCCGCGTCCTGTACCAATCCAGATCACACCATCAGCTGATTCGTACAAAGACCAAATAGGATTCCGCAATAATGTATTCCCGGTATTTATATATTCAATTTTTCCATTTGCAAAACGGAACAATCCATTATAAACAGTACCGATCCATACTGAGCCGTCTTTTGTATAGATCATGCTGATGATCTCTCCTACCTCCATTCCGGCCGGCGGGTTATAAACTGTTACTTTCTCATTTTCGATTACATTGACCGAACCGTTTGCTGTTCCTGCAAATATTTTTTTTCCATCTGTGGCAAGCGCACCAATCCGGTTCTGGCTCAACCCGTTTTTTTCATTCCACACCTTCATATTAAATCCATCGAATGCTGCAATGCCTGAATGCGTCGCGAGCCAGATCGTTCCTTTATTATCACCTGTTATTGCCTTCACATTGTTATCCGGCAATCCATCACGCATGTTTAAAGCGGTAAACTGATCACCATAGAAAAAAACAAGTCCGGCTGAAAACGTTCCGAACCAGGTATTGCCCTGCCTGTCCGAATTAATCGAAGTGATAACATCATCACCCATGCCGTTACGCTGATCATATTGCTTAAAAACAGATTGGTTATATCGGACAACACCACTTCCCAACGTGCCAAGCCAGATATTACCGTATGGATCCTTATGAATACAAGTGAAATTTGTTGCAGTGATAGTTGCCGGTAATACAACCCTTGTCAACTCCTGTCCGTCGTAAGACAATAGTCCGCGGTGGGAAGTTGCGATCCACATTTTACCATTTTCTGTTTGCGTAATTCCACGGATATGTGCGTTTACAATTTTTTCCTGGCCGGGAAAAACAAGGTTTGCATAACGTCCGTTAACATATTGCAATTCCCATAGCCCGTTATTCTCCGTTCCCAGCCATAAATTATTTTTAGCATCTCGATACGCGGTTCTGACATTTATCTGGTCAAGCGGAGTTGAAGTATAAATTTTAGAAATCTTCGACGCACGATCTCTTGCATAATCAAAACGATAAATGCCATTATCTGTTGCCATCAACTGTTCATCCATTGCTCCTTTGAAAAAAGAATTGATGCGATGAAAAATTACGGATGATTCTATTTTATAGAGTTGGAATTTTCCCTGGTAATATACTGCGACACCGCTATCGGTTGCAAGTAATATTCCGTCTTTGGTTTCGGTGATGGCGGTAACTTCATTTCCGGGAAGGCCATTTTCTACGTCGAATGTTTCGAATTCATTTCCGTCAAACCGGCAAGCGCCTGCTTCCGTTCCGACCCACACAAAACCGGCTTCATCCTGGAAAACACAATTTACATGCGTTTGCGGAAGACCATTTCCAACAGAGTAGCGAAGAAAATTATAGTGCTGGGCACTGAGATCGGTGCTGAAAAAACCGGCCAGCAACAATACCAAAATAAAAGGCAACATTCTCGCGCAAGAGCGTGACATGGGAGGAGAGATAGCTTGTAGTTTTAAAGGTAAGTATTTACACACCGGTTTTGCAGCCTTTCGATCAAGAGCCGGATAATAACCTTTATTCACTTAGAACCGGCGACGAGAATCTTATAATCAGCCAGGCTTCTCCTGATCACTTCATAAGCTTCACTGCTGCCATAAACAGCATCAATTTCTACAGGCTGATCTGTTTCTCCCGGAATTGCTTTGTAGGTAAGAAAATAATGACGCAAACGATCGAGCATTGGCTTTGGTAATTCTGAAATATCCTTGTACTGTGAATACGCAGGATCGCCAAGAAGAACAGCGATAATCTTATCATCCGCTTCGCCTTTATCAATCATGCGCAATCCACCGATCGGAACGGCGCGCAAAATAATATCGCCGTGCGTTACCGGACATTCACACAAGACACAAATGTCGAGTGGATCACCGTCACCATTTTTAATTTTTTTTCCTGACTGCTGTGCGCAAAATGCTGCAATGGAATCACCACAATACGATTGCGGAATAAAACCATATAGTGCAGGAGTTGTATTTGAAAAAAGTTGCGGGCGATCTATTTTCAGGTAGCCAGAAGCTTTATCGACTTCGTATTTAACCGTATCACCCGGAACGATCTCGATGAAAGCGGTTACAATTTGTGGTTGCCCATCACCCGGCGAAATGCCATGCCATGGATGATGTTTGTGAATAGAAAAGTGGTTCGTCATCATTTAAAAAATTTCCTGCCGAGAAAATAAAATGCAAAAAGCGCAAGCAATCCTGCACCGAGATAAAGAAGCGTTTGCGAACCATCGGGACGAATGTTTTCATGGTGCTGTTCGGCTTCCACATTTTTGGTATTTACTGCATGAATGCCGAGATTTTTTTTCAGAAAAGTTGCTGCATCAATAAAGCTTAGCCCGGATGTTTGCAAATAAAAATCATCTTTTTCATCTGCAAATTTCCTCCGTGATTGGCTGCATAGTGTTACTTCCGGCTCACCGTATTTTTTGTAGGTGGCAAAAATGATCCACGTTTCTCCGGGCTGAAAGCTCATGCCGCAACTGCTGCTGCAATCAAATTCGACAGCAACATTTTCAAAACATTTTCCCTTATACAATTCTTTGACAGAGAAAGTAGCTTTTGATGTTTTGTCGCAGCCGGAAATTGCCGCTACAGTACCGGTAAATATAAGTTCGTACTGTTTTATCCCTTCCATCGTAAAGGGCTGACTTTCGCATTTGCAGGCAAACACATTTGCAGCGTTTAATAAAAAAAGAAAAAGAAAAAACGTTCTCATAATTTTTCGAATTCAAAATAGCGGACAAATTTTTCTGCCGCTGCAATGTCCGGGTACATTTCACGGTCGTTTTCCAGGAAAGGAACAACAGTACGAAACGCTGTATGCAATTTTGAAAGCTGCGTTGATGTCAGCAGATTTTCTGTTTGCTGACGGAAGTCCAATCCTTGTGCTGCAACCATCATTTCAATTCCAAGCACACATTCCACATTGCGCACCACGCGCCCGCATTTCGTCGCTGCATTTGCGCCCATGCTTACATGATCTTCCTGTCCGTTGGAAGAAACAATTGAATCGACAGATGAAGGTGTGCACAATTGTTTGTTCTGACTTACAATGGAAGCTGCAGTGTATTGCGGAATCATAAAACCGGAATTCAATCCTGCATTTGCCACGAGCATCGTGGGCAATCCGCGTTTACCGGAAATGAGAAGAAAAATTCTGCGTTCCGAAATATTCGCGATCTCAGCAAGTGCGATGGCAAGAAAATCCAATGCAAGCGCTAATGGTTGTCCGTGGAAATTGCCGCCGGAAATAATATCGCCCTGCTGCGGAAAGATCGTCGGATTATCTGTAACAGAATTTATTTCGGTGAGGAAAACTCTTTCCGCATACGCAACTGCATCACGTGAAGCGCCGTGTACCTGCGGCATACATCGGAACGAATACGGATCCTGCACATCTCTTTTTTCTTCGCCCGGCTTATTCGCAATCGGACTTTTATCAATGAGATCGAGAATGCGGGAAGCAGATTGAATTTGTCCGGGATGCGGGCGGATATCATGCAGGCGCGGGTCGAAAGGTGATTTCAAACCGTCAAATGCATCCAATGAAAGTGCGCCGATGGCATCAGCTGCTTCAAGAATATTTTTTGCGTGAAGGATATTCCATGTTCCCCACGCGCTCATGAATTGTGTGCCGTTAAGAATGGCAAGACCTTCTTTTGCTTTGAGCTTTACGGGCAGAAGATTAAATTCTTTCAACACATCTGCGGCCGGACGAATAGTGCCGTACAAATTCACTTCCCCTTTTCCGAGCAAAGGCAATGCAAGATGCGCAAGCGGTGCAAGATCTCCGGAAGCACCGAGTGATCCCTGTTCGTAAACAACAGGAAGAATGGCATTATTCCAAAAAGCAATCAGCAGTTCGACTGTTGCTAATTGCACACCTGAATTGCCATGAATGAGTCCTTGTATTTTCAATAAGATCATCAGGCGCACAATTTCAACAGGCACCGCGTCGCCTGCGCCACATGCGTGTGACATAACGAGGTTAGTTTGCAATTGAGAAAGTTCGTCAGCGGAGATCTGCACATTTTTTAAATCGCCGAAGCCGGTGTTGATTCCGTAGATCGGATGCTTTGCCTGTGAAACGATCTGGGTGAGCTTGTCGTGGGAAAAGTTGATGCTTTTTTTTGCTTCATTTGATAACGCTAATTGCGGGAGTTCTTTGAGGAGCTTCCCGGCTATTTCAAAACTTAATGGTTTGGTTGGACAGAGTTCGTGGTGATGTGGCATTTTCGTGAGATCGGGTTTGATGCGGGGGCGCGGAGAACGCGGAAAAATTATTTAATCTTATTTATTAGTTCCTCCAGGGAAACGGTTTCGGTTGTCCATTTTCCCTGGCCTTGAATTTGATATTTCAATGCAATTTTTCCGTCTTCTTCAACTGTTGCTGTAAATGGAATTTTTTTCGCGTCAACATATTTCACTTGTTTTTCCCATTTGGCTTTGTCAGGATAAATTTCAGCAGCGATATTTTCTTCGCGGATCTGTTTCAATAATTGCAGGGAACGCATTTCGCTTTCACCACCATTATTAAAGAACAGCAAACGTGTGCCGGCGGTAACAGATTCGGGATAAAGATTTAATTCATCCAATACATCACAAATCCGGTCGGCACCAAAAGAAATTCCTACGCCTGACATATTTTTCAGTCCAAAAACGCCTGTGAGATCATCGTAGCGGCCGCCGCCAGTTATGGAGCTGTTTAATGTTCCTGCGTTTGCCTTCACTTCGAAGATGGCACCAGTGTAATAATTTAATCCGCGAGCGAGGGTGATATCTAATTCAAGGATTGTTTGTTGTTTGTTGTTTGTTGTTTGTTGTTTTAAGCTGTTGTATGTTTCGAAGACGTATTTTATTTCTTCTATGCCTTTCATTCCTGTTTCCGAACTTGCAAGAAGCGTTGAAAGCAGGTTTATTTTTTCTGTGAAATTTCCCTGGAAAATAATCAGTGGTTGAATTTTTTCAATGGCTGCTTCTGAAATATTTTTTTCGCGCAATTCTTTATTGACACCATCCACGCCAATTTTATCGAGTTTGTCGATGGCGACAGTGATGTCAACGATCTTTTCCTTTTCGCCAACAACTTCTGCTATGCCGGATAAAATTTTCCTGTTATTCATTTTAATTGTCACAGGAACTTTCAGCGAAGTAAAAACTTCATCCATGATTTGAACAAGCTCCACTTCATTGATCAGTGAATTACTTCCGATCACATCAGCATCACATTGAAAAAATTCGCGGTAACGACCTTTCTGTGGACGATCAGCGCGCCAAACTGGTTGGATCTGATAACGCTTGAAAGGGAAAGTGATTTCGTTCTGGTGTTGAACTACATAACGGGCGAAAGGAACTGTGAGATCGTAGCGGAGAGCTTTTTCGGAAATTTTATTTGTGAATGCGCCAAAGCCTGCGTTTTTAGCAGCAATAATATCTCCGTCATCTTTGAAATCAGAAAAATAATTTGCTGAATTCAGAATTCTAAAAATCAACCTATCACCTTCTTCGCCGTATTTTCCCATCAACGTTTCCGTATTCTCCATCGCAGGCGTTTCAATCGGCTGGTAACCGTATTTCTTAAAAACGGCACGAATCGTATCGAAAATATAATTGCGCCGCACCATTTCATCGGGAGAGAAATCGCGCGTGCCTTTGGGGATGGATGGTTTTTGGATGGCCATATTTTTTATGCTGCAACAAATTAAAATTTCAAACGCCAAACATTCAAACAGAACTAAGGTTTTGTCAATTCTAAAAGTTCTGAATAGCTGTATATCTTATCGTCCTTGTAACTCTCAGTCCTGATCATTCCTACATTCGGACAATAAAACATAACCGATTTCAAAGGTTGCGTTGCAGGCATTGTCATACTTTTCATTTTTGTCACTCCTGAAGATATGTACGAAATTTTATAGCATTTAAATGTCCCTGCTGGCACCACAAGATCATCGTACGATTCAACCTTTCGGTCTGTAATTTTTATGTCGGAAGTCAACATCGAACTTCCGCCAGAAATCATTTCCATAGACATATTGACATCTTCCAGTTTTTCACCAACACTATAGCTTGATTTATACGCAATCATATTACCTGTAAAAATCATTTTAATGTCGTGCCCCTGCGGTGTCATGCTGTTCATCAGACCACTCATATCCATCACAAATGCGCCATTCACACAGGCAAGTTTCATCTGGCTATTATGTGGCTCATTCTTTTTTGCATCTGTATAAACCGAATTGATCACAGCAATTGTTGAATCACCAGAAGTATAAATCCGGCCTACTTCAGTTACACCAGTTCCGGTCAGAACTTTATCCGAATTGTAATAACCCATTTTGGATTTGGTTCCCTCCTTAAAAAAATCATTGTAGCTGCAGTCATTATCACCGGTAAAAGCCATGGTGAAAATAGAAGCAAAAACTGATAGACTGATAAAAAGTTTTTTCACAACACCAATTATAAATTAGTTACACCGCCAGTTTTTTATACCTGAATCTTCTCGGCTCAGAATCACCCAAACGTTTCTTACGATTCTCTTCATACTCCGAGAAAGATCCTTCGAAGAAATAAACAGAACCATTTCCTTCAAACGCGAGAATATGCGTACACACGCGATCCAAAAACCAGCGATCGTGGGAAATGATTACGGCGCAGCCTGCAAAATTATCCAGCGCTTCTTCCAACGCTCGCATCGTGTTTACGTCGATGTCGTTGGTCGGCTCATCCAGCAGCAACACGTTTGCTCCTGAGCGAAGTGTCAATGCCAAATGCAAACGGTTTCGTTCACCACCCGAAAGCACTTTAACTTTTTTGCCCTGATCTTGTCCGGCGAATTGAAACTTCGAAACGTAAGCACGTGAATTTAATTTCGTGCCTGATAATTCCACGTATTCTGTTCCACCGGTTATCGCTTCAAAAACAGTATGCTCCGGGTTAATATCCGAGTGCGCCTGGTCAACATAAGCGATCTTCACTGTCGGTCCTACTTTAAATTCACCAGCTTCCGGCGTGTCTTCACCCATGATCAGGCGGAACAAAGTTGTTTTACCCGCACCGTTTGGCCCGATGATTCCAACAATTCCTGCCGGCGGCAATTTGAAATTCAGATTTTCATAAAGCACTTTATCTCCGAATGCTTTATTCACACCAACTGCTTCGATCACTTCATTTCCTAATCGTGGTCCGTTCGGAATAAACATTTCTAATTTCTCATCTTTCGATTTCACATCTTCGCCGAGCATCTTTTCATAATTTGCAAGACGTGCTTTCGATTTCGATTGTCTTCCTTTCGGGCCTTGTCGCACCCATTCCAATTCGCGCTCCAAATTTTTGCGGCGTTTGCTTTCTGTTTTTTCTTCCGATGCTAATTTTTTTGATTTCTGATCCAGCCATTCCGAATAATTTCCTTTCCACGGAATTCCTTCACCACGATCCAATTCTAAAATCCATCCTGCAACATTGTCAAGGAAATACCTATCGTGCGTTACAGAAATAATTGTTCCCGGGTACGATTGCAAATGATTCTCTAACCATAAAACAGATTCAGCATCCAAATGGTTGGTCGGCTCATCAAGCAAAAGAATATCAGGCTGTTGTAATAAAAGACGACACAACGCAACACGTCGGCGCTCACCACCCGAAAGCACGCTCACAGGCGTATCACCTTCCGGACATTGCAATGCGTCCATCGCACGTTCGAGGCGACTTTCAATATTCCAAGCATCAAGTAATTCTATTTTTTCAGAAAGGCGCGACTGACGATCAATCAATTTATTCATCTCCTCGTCCGTCATCGGTTCAGCAAATTTATTATTCACCTCCTCATATTCTTTGAGCGTATCGTTGATTTCTTTCACGCCTTCCTTCACAATATCCATTACGGTTTTCGTCTCGTCCAGCTTCGGCTCCTGTTCCAGCATTCCAATCGAATAACCCGGCGAAAAATGAACTTCACCAATGTAATCTTTGTCAACACCTGCAATAATGCGCAGCAAAGAAGATTTACCCGAACCGTTCAAACCGATCACACCGATCTTCGCGCCATAATAAAATGAGAGGTAAATATCTTTAAGCACCTGTTTTTGCGGTGGGTGAATTTTAGAAACATTCACCATTGAAAAAATAATCTGTCTTCCTTCTGTTGACATGACGCTATAATTGAGGAGTGAAACTTAATTTTTACGGGTCACAAATATCGTGAAAATACCCATGTGCAAACGGGTAAATGTGCAAATGGGTTATTGTGCAGATGTGTAAATGAATCTGCTGATGGGTTCAGATAGCTGCCGGGGTTGTTAATATGCTGATGGAAAAGGTGGGGAAATTCTAAAATGTCAGGAATAGTATCGAGCAGTAAGTCCGCTGGCGCGCATGAAACCTGCTTTCCGCTGTACACGGTGCCGCTGCAATCAGGGCTTCCCCCCTTTTTAATATCTTTTAACTTACAAGCCAACAATTTCAAAACAGCATGAACTTACATTTGAGAAAACTTCCAGCCAATGAATCTTCCTCGCATAAATAATCCTTGTCCGCAGAATTACGAAACCATGATGCCGGCGAAAAACGGACGCTTCTGTGCGAATTGTTGCAAGGTTGTTGTCGATTTTACAAAAAAAACTGCGGAAGAAATTTTTCAGTATTTAAAGTCAAACACAGACACCTGTGGAAAATTCAGGCCTTCACAATTGCAACCCATTCCGGGTTCGGTCAGACAAAAATATTCTTTGAGGCTCAAAACTTTTTCCCGTGCGATTTATCTTGTTTTCGGCGCTTTACTGTTTTCTACTACCTCTTGTATGGGAATGCCAGCTGATGATCATTTGAAAAGGCGACACGATTCTGCGGATATCGCTGATTCCCTTTTTGAACAAAGCCAATTGCGAGATTCTCTTCGGAAAGATTCTTCGAAACAAGATTCTTTAAATAAGCCGGATTAACTTTTCATTGCTGAATCCACTTGTGAATGAACTCATGGGCAATTTAATTATCCTATAATAAAAAGGATAGTGCCTATTTTGAAAAATAAACCGGGTGCCTTTCATTATACTTCCGCAAATAAAAAAACAGCAGCTTCCTCCGCTTCCCCTTCTTCAACCCCATAAATTCTTTATACAATGCTTCGTCACGCGCATACAGCTCTTCAATGTTCGGCAGCACAAAATCCAGCACTTTTCCGGTTTGCATATCCAGCACATATTGCTGCACACTTTCAACCGGTGCGCCTGTTGTAGCTGCACCAGCTGATGTTGGTCCGCCCGACAAATAAGTGGTATACAACGCAGTAAAATGACAAATACTTCCCATTACCACGATCTTATTAAAATCCCCGTTGTAACGGATGTACACTGAATTATTTTCGCAGAATCCCCAAACTTTGCCGGGTGCAATTTCCCAAACCATGCCCGAACTGTCCCTGTAAGAAATTGTTTTTGTGCTCATCACTTTTCGCAGAAAATCAATTTCAGCTTTGTTGTAATTCGAAACAATTGCGTTTTTGGGGACTGGTTTATTATCACGGAAACTCTGGAACGTGAGGTAAATACCTTCCTTAAATTTAAAATCAGAATTATAAATTACAGAATCCGTTTGCGCTTGAAGTACGCTGCAAAGGATGACCGATAAAATGAAAAGGGTTCTCATAGGACTACAAATATCAGGAAATCCTGAGAAAAATTTCCGAACTTTAGAGGAAATCACATTGGTTGCTATTTGCAAAATCCCAAGCCATATAAAAATGAAAAAACAATACGCCAGCCACCTGCCCCTTTTTTCCTGCCGCTTCTTCTTCCTGCTCCTGTTTTTCCTGCCACTCTTTTCAATAGCACAGGAAGCATGGAAAATTCCTCTTTCCCTTTATTCGAAAGTTTCGCAAATGAATCCATCGCAGCCCATTGGAATTCTTGTGGAAGGAAATCCTATTGCTATTGCCACGGCAGCAAAAAACCATAACGGATTTCTTCGGTACAGCCAGGGCACTATTTGTTCCGTTCAGCTTCCTGCGGGCGAAATTCTCAATTTTTCCAAAGAACCCGGAATTATCCGTATCGGGAATGCAGGAAACGTGCAAGTGCTGAACGATACGATGAAGCTGCAAAGCAATGTTTATCCTGCACGTAACGGAATGACTCCATTAACGCAAGGTTATTCGGGAGATAATATTATTATCGGCATGATCGATTCTGGCATTGATTTTAATCATCCCGATTTTAAAGATTCATTGGGAAAAACGCGCATTCTTAAAATCTGGGATCAGCGTGATGGAACCGGGCCGGGGCCTGCTCCATGGAATTATGGAACCATTTGGGATTCGTCGCAAATTAATTCCGGTGCTTGCACACATAATGATCTTGCCTATTACGGACACGGCACTGGTGTAACGGGTCTTGCAGCGGGTGATGGTTCTTCAGTTGCAGCAGTCGATTACAGCGGCGTTGCACCGAAAGCAAATATCATTATGGTTGCGCTTGATTTTAACGGCGCAAATAGTCCGGTTGCAGTTGCTGATGCTGCAGCTTACATTTATCAAATGGCAGTATCGCTTGGCCGCCCCTGCGTGATCAATGCGAGCGTGGGCGATTATTTAGGTTCGCATGACGGACAAGATCTGCAGGCGCTGATGATTGATTCGTTGCTCATGACCAATTCCCGTTCATTTGTTTGTGCAATCGGAAATGCCGGCGCAGAAAAAATTCATGTTTCTTATCCGCTGAATGCTATTGATACAAATTTTACCTGGTTCACTACTACCGGCGGCGACATTTACGTTCAGACCTGGGCCGACACCAATAATTTCAATGGTGCAAAGTTTGCAATCGGCGCTACAAAAGATGTGAGCTTTAATGATCGCGGAAGAACGGGATTTACAAATTTTCAATCGAACAATAATTTGCTTACCGTCGATTCAATCGTGAATTCAAATGGTCAGCGTATTGCTACAATACAACGTTTCGGCTCCATCCAGGGAAGCGCATGCAGCATGGAATTTCTCATCACACCCGATTCCGCTGCGGGATATAATTACAGTCTGCAAATGACCGGCGCAGGATTATTTCATTGCTGGAGCTTCGATTTTTATCCGAATCCATTGCCGAACGTAATTACTTACCCGAAAATTTTATTCTACAAATCGCCGGATACAACGCACACGGTTTGCAGTAGTTTCCAATGTTCAGATAAAACTATCTGTGTTGGAAATTACACCAACCGTGCAAGCTGGACCTGCTACGACGGATCGCGCACCTATGATCCGACCGTTGTAGGCGGCAGCATCATGTGGAATTCGAGCGCAGGTCCAACCCGCGACGGAAGAGTTCGCCCTGATATTACAGCGCCGGGAGCAAATACAATTTCCTGTGGAGTGCTCAGCACCTTGCCTTCAACGATTGCGAGTGCGCCGCAATATGTAGGTGTAGGCGGATTTCATGTTGCGGGAGGTGGCTCATCAGCATCTTCACCGGTTGTTGCAGGAAGTGTTGCACTTTATCTTGAGCGTTTCCCGAATGCAAATTATTGGCAAATAAAAAATGCAGTAACGTCTTGTGCGCATACCGATAATTTCACCGGATTTACCGGATTGCCGAATAACACGTGGGGATATGGGAAAGTCGATGCATTCAGCATGCTCACGAATTGTGTGTTATCAGTAGTCGTAGAAAATAATGCGGCTTTAAATACATTTCACCTTTTTCCGAATCCTGTGAATGGAAATGCTTCGTTTCAGCTACAGTTTAATGCGGTAGAAAAAGAATCATTGCTTGAAATTTATTCGGTGAATGGCCAGCTGTTGTTTTCTCAGGCATTGCAGGAAGGCGCGTCAAACACGAATATTCCAGGTGCGCTGCTGACAACAGGAATGTATTTTGTAAGAATCAGCGGCGAAGGATTTTCTTATTCGCAGAAATTGATGGTGGAATAATTAATTGCTTAACTAATAAAAAAACAATGAAAATCCTATTTTGTCTTTCCGTTTGGATCATCGGATGCAGTGTGGCGATCAACGAATATACTGTTGCTGTTACAGAACTCCCACAACGAAAAACAAAACTGACGCAAGAGGAAATCAAAAGCCTTGACAGCGTTGACGTTCATTTCCATCTGAGGGGTGGCTGTTATGCATACAGCAGTAACAAAAATGCAATTGCGTCGAATGGAGAAGCACATTCAAACAATACTGCACAAGCGGTAGATGGAACTTTTCCGCGCGAGGGATTTTATTTGATAATCAATCGCAACGAGCTGATCAAAATCGATGGCGGTAAATTGGGTTGCAAGCTTTATTTAGTGAATACTTCCGACAGCCTGGTAAATCTTAGCGCAAGCGACAGCAGACTTTACATTGTGGCAGAAGCGTTGAACGAAGATAATATATGGCAACCAATTACTTATTTACAGTCGAGCTGGTGTGGCAACAGCTACCATACTGTTGCACTCGATACAAATGAATTCTGGGAATTCGACATTCCTGTTTTTAAAGGCGAGCTTAAAACAAAGGTCCGCTACACGTTATCATTGGGAAATAAAGGGCAGATCCATTCGAATGAAATTGTAGCGTTCATAAACAGGGATCAGTTTGATGTTACCAAGAAACAGTGATATGATAAGAAGGGCATTGTGGATTCATTTGAAGACTAATTAAACGTTTAAATAAAATCATTTTGATGAAAATTTTATATTGCCTGCCATTTCTATTTCTGTTCAGCTGTTCAGATAATTCTCAAAAAGGAAAACAGATTAATGACAGTGCTCCTGATTCTGTGCAACGAGCTGATCAAATCATTGAAAACCTTTCTGACGATCAACTTACGGCAGTCAATTCTGCAGACGCACAAGGAATTGAATTCGGATTCAGTAATGCCGAAGGAAACAAGGTCTTGTTATTGGCAGATACTATAATTGGCCGCCCTGCATTTTCTGTAATTGGTTCGGACGGAGAAATATCCGTGCTCCTTGCATTCAGGAAAAGACAGTTTGCGACTTCGAGCGATAATGGCCGGCAGACGAGCGGCAACTTTGCAAATTGCGCAGGATTTTTATATGAAATAAAAGGAAGTCCTGCTGATGCTGATAAATCGGTTGTATTTCTTACACAAGAATTTCTGACGGGCCGCACCTATTTCAAGGTGAATGAAATTAAACAAACAGCCTTGCAACTGGAAATTAAATCAAGAGTGGAAGCAGATAAAAAACGAAAAATAAAAAACTTCCGCTGCTTAACGGTCATTAATAATAAGCCGTCGGTTTATCTTTTCGAATTTGAAAACAAAGGCGATTCTGCATTGGCAGCGCTGGCTTACATTACACCTGGCAAAATTGTTTACGAAGATTTTCCTGCGCTATGGAATGAATCAAGCACCTGGAGAGTTGATGATGGTGGAAATTTCGGAGTTGACTATTTTCAATTGCTGGCGGTCTTTGAAAAAAACGGAAAGCTGGAAATTGTAACAGACTGGCCCGGGGCTGAAGGAATTAATACCGAATATTTAAGAGAAGAGGGAAATGCATTCAAAAGTCTGAAAGAGGCTTCAAGATACACCGCACCAGAATAAGGAATTAAACGGGTTAATTTAGTAGTGGCTCAGTTTACTAATCTTTTTTTTTAATCTGTGAAATCCGCGTAATCTGCGGTAACATTTTGTTCTGCCAAAGATTACGCAGATTGCGCGGATTATCATTCTGATTCTAAATGCGATTTGTAAGGATTAAAGTTCCAAATTGAGCCGCTACCTGATTTTCCTGATGCGTCCGGAAACGGGGGAAGCATTATCTTTGTTTACTCTTTGATAAGAGTTTGTTATGAAAAAAATCACCCCTGTTCTCGGTTGGATCGGCCTTTCGATCGGTTTGATTGTCGCTGTTACTTCTTTCTTGCCCGGAAGCCTTGCAAGAATTGCTTTTTTCGGCATGCTGCCCGGATTTTTATGCAGCAGCGCTTACGTACTTTTCAGCACCCGCTACGAAATTCAATCAAAGTTCAATCCCGGAGTTCTCGGAATGATTTTGAATTCGACGCCCTTCGCGATCATCCTTTACCTGCAACTGACCAAGTGAACCCGACCAGCGCAACACCGAAAATAAAAAGCTACTTATCACTCGTCGTATTCAGCCATACGATTTTCGCAATGCCGTTTGCCATACTCGGTTATTTGCTCGGCGTAAAAACTGTCAATGCAGATTTTTCCATCAAATTGTTTTTGCTTGTTATCGGTTGCATGATCACTGCAAGAAGTGCGGCGATGGCATTCAACCGTTATATCGACAGAACGTTCGACGCAAAAAATCAACGCACTGCGGTAAGAGAAATTCCGGCAGGAGTTATTTCTCCCGCTTCTGCGCTTACGTTCGTGATTATCAGCTCGGTTTTATTTATCGCATGCACGTATTTTATCAACCGCATTTGTTTCAGCCTTTCACCAATTGCGCTGCTTGTGGTGCTCGGCTATAGCTATACCAAACGCTTCACACCACTTTGCCATCTGATTCTCGGCGTCGGACTTGCACTCGCTCCTATCGGCGCATTTCTTGCTGTCACAGGATCATTTGCACTTCAGCCACTTCTTTTTTCATTCGCAGTTTTATTCTGGGTAAGCGGCTTCGATATTATTTATGCATTGCAGGATGAAACATTTGATCGTGAAAACAGTTTGTATTCCATACCGTCATGGATCGGAAAAAAAGCTGCCTTGAATGTTTCGAAGCTTTTTCATATTGCTTCTGCCGGTTTTATTTTTCTTGCAGCCTTATATCATTTCTATCAACCTGTTTATTATACGGGCTTCGGCATTTATGTACTGCTGCTTATTTACCAACACAGCATTGTAAGCCCCGATGACCTTAGCCGCGTTAACCGCGCATTCGGGACTACAAATGGAATTGCAAGTGTAATTTTTGTTTCATTTTCCATACTTGCATTGTATTTGTAAAACTCACCACACATCCCCAACATGATTGAGAAAACGAAATCCTTTTTTAAGTGGTTTATTTCCAAAAGATGGAAACGTTGGTTTTTTATTTATTTACCTTTCGTACTTCTCCTCTTCATTCTTACCTGTGATAAGATTGTAAGCGATTCAGGAAAAGGGAAATTATTCGATCGTGTGGAAGACGTTCCTGCACGTGCCACTGCGCTCGTATTCGGCACAAGTCCATTTACTCGCTACGGAGAAAACCTGTTTTATAATTACCGCATGGAAGCAGTTTCTGCGTTGTGGAAATCAGGAAAAGTGCAGCATATTATTGTGAGTGGTGATAATTCGACTGAGAATTATGATGAATCTACCGCAATGAAAAATGCGTTGGTTGCCATCGGTGTACCCGATTCTGTGATTACATTGGATTATGCCGGATTCAGAACTTTGGATTCTGTGGTGCGTTGCAAATGGGTATTCGGGCAATCGGAAATTATTGTTGTGTCACAGGAATTTCAAAATCAACGTGCCATTTTTATTGCCAATCACTTTGGCATCAATGCAGTTGGATTTAATGCGAAGGATGTTCCCAACCGTTATGGATTCAAAACTGCAATGCGAGAATATTTAGCCCGTGTGAATGCCGTGCTGGATATTTATATTTTGAAAACGGAACCAAAATTTCCCGGTCCACCTGAGCCGATAAAAAATTAATTGCCGGTCTGAATTAATGATACGGCTGAAATAAATTTAAAAGCCCTCTTGAAAAATTCAGGAGGGCTTTTTGCGTTACACTTTCTTTTATTTTTTCTTTCCTTTTTGATGCGACTTTTTTCTGACACGCATATTTAATATTTCTACCAGGAATGCGAATGCCATTGAACTATACACATACGGTTTTGGCACATGCACTTCAAATGCTTCCAGGATCAGCAGCATTCCGATCATTAACAGGAACGATAATGCAAGCATTTTCACTGTCGGGTGACGTTCTATAAAATCGCTCACCTTTTCAGAAGCCGCAAGCATGATGAGCATCGAGATCATAACAGCTGCGATCATGATGAGTACTTCATTTACAATTCCTACGGCAGTAAGAATGGAATCGAATGAGAAAACAATGTCAATAAACATGATCTGAAAAATAACAGATGTGATAGTTGCAGATACTTTTAATTTTTTCTCTTCTTCTGTATCATCTGCCACGTCCATCTTCTCATGAATTTCAGAAGTTGTTTTAGCTAGAAGGAAAACACCACCGCAGAATAATATTAAATCGCGACCCGAAATCTGCGCTGCTTCCAGGGCATGCTCCATTCCCATTCCTTTGAATATATTAATCATTCCTGTAAGCGTGAACAACGGTTCCTTCAAACCAATGATCCAGGTTATTCCAAAGAGAAGCGCTATCCTGATGCCCAGTGCCAATAATAAACCAATGGTTCGTGCGCGTTTACGGTCTTTCGTATCCTTGACTTTTCCGGCGATAATCGATATGAAGATGATATTATCAATTCCAAGAACAATTTCTAATAAAGTAAGGGTAAGTAAACTGATTAACCCGTTGAAAGTAAGTAAATGATGAAACTGATCTGAAAAGGACATAAGGCATTTTTGTGTTGCGCAAAGGTAGCAGAAAGTAGAGGAATGATGTTAATTGAAAAAATATTCAATTGATCCTCAATGCATTAATATTTTATTTAGTACTTTGCCTTGCATAGTACTAAAGTATAGCCATATCTTTGCATCGCACTTAAAGGATATGCATTTCCTCGGCGGCGGAATCACAGCAGCAAAAAGGAATAACCTGCATCAGTTTGCAGATCAAAAAATAAAAGAGACCAAAATGACAATAGAAAATGCAAAAGCGAACATCGAAAATACCAAGGCGCAGATGCGCAAAGGTGTTTTAGAGTTCTGCATCCTTTCCACACTTTCGGAGGGAGATGCTTATCCAACAGAAATAATAGAGCGGATGAAAAAAGCGAAGTTGGTGGTGGTGGAAGGAACATTATATCCGCTGCTCACCCGCTTGAAAAATCTGGAATTACTTTCCTATCGCTGGGAAGAATCGACTTCGGGACCACCGCGTAAATATTACAGGCTGACTGAAACAGGAGAAAAATTTCTGCATGAGCTTGAAAACTCCTGGGACGAACTGGTTGCTTCGGTTGATGAAGTGACGAAAAATAAAAACAACACATCTATTAATTCAAACGTCAATCCGATAAACCGATGAACAAGACAGTTACAATAAACATAAGCGGCATCATTTTTCATATTGAGGAAGATGCTTACGAAACGCTTGGAAATTATCTGCGCACCGTCCGTAGCCGTTTTTCGGAAGAAGATGGCCGTGATGATATCATGGCGGATATTGAATCGCGCATTGCTGAAATTCTGAATGAACGTGTTGGCCCTTCAAAGCAGGTGGTGCTTATGGCCGATGTTGATCATGTCATTGCGCTGATGGGCGAGCCGGAAGTAATCTCTGACAATGATGAAAAAGCAGGAAGCAAATCCAATGATGAGTCTCGTTCAGATGAACGCAGCCGTCGCCGCAGACTTTACCGCGATACGGATGATAAAGTAATCGGCGGAGTTTGTTCCGGATTGGGATATTATTTCAATATCGATCCGATCTGGATCAGGATTGGATTTGCAGTTGCTTTTTTTGTTTTCGGCACAGGATTTTTGTTCTATTTACTATTGATGATCATTATTCCTAAAGCCGAAACCACAGCTGAAAAGCTCGAAATGCGCAGGGAGCCGGTTGATCTGAACAATATCAGCAAAACAGTGAAAGAAGAATTCGGCGAATTCAAAAAACGCGCTGAAAATTTCGGAAATGAAGCAAAACAGTATGGCAGAAAATGGAAGGATAATACAAAAGACTGGCGTCGCAGGAACAATGTGCGCGGAGGTGTTGAAGATTTCTTTCATGGCGTTTTTAATATCATCGGCAGAGTTTTTGCCTTTATATTACTTGCTTTCGGGATCATTTTCCTGATTGCATTGATCACCTCTGTTTTTTCACTCAATGATTTTAAAAACCTGCCCTTCGGCGAGCATGTAAGCAACTTTTTTCCAGACCGCTTTACTTATTATATGGGATTAACGTGCTTTTTTATTGTGCTTGCGATCCCGACTATCATGATGATCTATAAAGGAATCCGATTGATTTTCAGAATAAAAAGGCGTGATAAAATTGTCGGCATCATTGCATTGGTCATTTGGCTGGTCGGCGTTACGGGTTCTGTTTTTGCAGGAATTTCAATTGGCAAAGGGTTCCGTGAAGAAGTAACTGTACATGAATATTTTCAAATGAAAAACGCGAAGACTGATACACTTTACCTGAAGGTAAGTCGAGATCCTGACATGGAAAACAGCGATTATTATTCACGCTGGAATCGCCGCCATCATTTCTCAAATCGCCGCAAGTCTTTCAGCAGTAATGGTGGTGATGTGAAATTCGGAGATTTTGAACTTCGTATTCTTCCAACCGATGCGGATAGTTTTCAGCTTATTGTTTACAAAGAGGCTTCTGGAAATGATAAACGCGAAGCGATGGAGCGTGCAAAGGGGATAAAATACACGATCACTCAGGCAGATTCGATGATCACATTTAATCCCTTCTTTACCTTAGGATATGGTCAGAATTGGAAAGCGCAGGAGATCCGGTTGGAATTACTTGTTCCAAAAAACAAAGTGATCTATATAAGTGAATCTATGACAGGATTTATCTACGATGTCGAAAACACTACTAACACGCTTGATGATGATATGGTAGATCGTCGCTGGAAAATGACAAGTCGCGGTTTGGAATGCCTGGACTGTGCCGGGCTGGAAATAAATGATCGAATTGACGAAAACAAAAAATCTGATAATCATGATTAAGCTAACTAACCAGGCGCTAACATATTCAAACACTGAGCCGTCACTAAATCACCTAGTCACGCCATAAAAGTGTTAATTGAAAAGAATCAGGTAAAATAATTTTAAAAGTCTGTAACTAATCGCTCAGCCGTCCGTCTTATTATCAAATCCCAGCAGGGTTTTTAGTTTTTTTACAGGTTAGGTCGGGGCACGTTTCGTGCAAAAGGGGATAGTGGTTTCGCAGCCTACTGTCCCCTTCCCATTTTTAGTTCGCAGTTGTGATTGGTTAGTTCGGAGTTCAGCCTAGGATTTGATTGTAAAGCCTCGATTATTGCATTGTATGTTGAGCATTGTTTGTTTTTTGTTTTCATGAGAAATAATCTCTGTCAGGAAATGTTCAATGCCATCCGCCGCGGCGGAAAAAATGTTCAATGAACAAGAAAAAGTAACAAACCAAAAACTCAGAACTAACCACTTCGAACTCTCTTTTCCTAGCGTTCGTAAAAATAATAAAGCGCAAAGCCGATGATTGCTGTCATATCTTTTGCTTCTATTTTATTGTAACGCGCTGAATAATCAGCAGTCATTTGTACCATATTAAAATCAGCCATAACTGTAAATTCCGATGCTGATTTTGAATAATATTCTGAGTTTTTATACAAGCCTATTTCAGCCTGCAACTCATTTTTCAGCGTGCGGATATATTCCACCCGTTCGGCATCATAAGCACCGAGTTTGTGATACTTTAATTTCTGCCTGATCTTTTTTTCGACCTGATCTTTTTGCGTCGCGTCAAATTCATAGACGAGTTCCATGAAACAGGTATAACCGTAACTGTGATCAAATGCTTTGGCCATTTATTGAAGAATTAAAATGCAGCTTTTTTATTCGTCGTTAATTGCGGCATCAAGGTAAGTTTTGCAACCGACTTCATGCGTTCTTCCCAAAACCGACCGAAATTCCCTTTTCCTTATTTCCAGGCTGATTTTTTTCAACTTTTTTCAGGCAATAACCTACCGTAAATGGACGCAGGTTTTATGGACAAACGGCTGAAAACTCTGACGGCTGAGATTGAAAAGAGCTTAAATGTTAAATATCCAAAAAACTGACGAAAGGGCCGTAACAAACCACCAATTCCTCCGTCTTATAGCTGAACACCCTCTCAATGGGTTAGGTCAGGTAAAAAAACAAGAGAGGTTCTGTTCGTGCAATTGGTGTGCAGAAGGCCGGGTTTCGCAGCCCCGGCCTTCTTTTTTGAATAATTGCCTGTTAATGAAATAACTGCATGCGGAATCACCAATCTGTTTTCTGATTATCTTTGCGCCCAAACAAACAAAACAAACAAAGACCAACTTCAATGAACCTTTTCATTAACAACCTCGCCTGGGCAACAACCGAAGAAGATTTACTTGGATTACTTTCTCAATATGGAGAAGTATCATCGGTAAAAATTATTGTTGACAAATTCACACAACGCAGCAAAGGATTCGCATTTGCTGAAATGCCTGATAATGACGCTGCTAATAAAGCAGTAGCTGAGTTAAATGGCGCAAACGTGAAAGGTCGTAATATCAATGTGAACGAAGCTCGTCCAAAAACTGAGCGTCCTTCTGACTTTGACAGAAACGACCGTTACTAAATCAATTGTCAGTTGCCGGCTGTCAGGATTCCTGGCTGCTGACAATTGGCCATTGATTAACCCCACGGGAGGCAATTTTCAAGTTCTTTAAACAGACTGATTGATCACCTTTCCTTATAAAGGCAACCGCCTGTTCAGTTTTACTGTAATGGTGGTTGCTTTTGTATTCGTTTTTTCCCTTGCAATGTGCTGATCTTTGATGAGCAGCGGAAACAGTAACATTATTCACTGATTAACCTATACCGAGGAATGTCCAAAATTTCATTTAACAACAAACAAACAGATTTCACTGTTGCGCTGAAGAAAAGCGTTGAAGAATATTTTACCAGCCGTAATATTAAAACCACGGGCAACTGGAAACTTTACACAAAAACTGCCATCGTTCTTGCCTCTGCAATTGCGATGTATTATATCCTCCTTTTCGTTCAGCCTGCTGCCTGGATCAGTCTCATCCTTTGCGCATTGTTCGGAATCAACCTTGCCGTTATCGGGTTCAATGTGATGCATGATGGCGCACACGGAAGTTATTCGCAGAAACACTGGGTGAATGAAATCATGGCATACACGCTTAATCTTATGGGCGGAAGCTCAATGATGTGGAAGATGAAGCATAATGTCATTCATCATACGTATACAAACATTGAAGGCCAGGATGATGATATCGATATCAAACCATTCATCCGTACCAATGAACATCAAAAACGATACTGGTTTCACAAATACCAGCACATTTATTTCCCGGTACTTTATTCACTTACACTTTTATGGTGGGTTTTCCAGCGCGATTTTTTGAAATATTTCACAGGCAAAATCTCCGGTTTCAAAATCCGTAAGCTCACCGCTGCTGAACATGTGATTTTCTGGTTCACCAAATTATCCTACGTATTTATTTACCTCGCACTTCCGATTATGATGGTTGGTGTAGGAGAAGCATTAATCGGTTACTTGGTTGCTAATCTGGTATGCGGTGTTGTTCTTGCACTTGTATTTCAGCTGGCGCACGTTGTAGAGCACGCTGATTTTCCAATGCCCGATGTAACTACCAATAAAATGGAAGAAACATGGGTAATTCACCAGTTTGCAACAACTGCTGATTTTTCGACACGCAGCAAAGTGATGCTTTGGCTCACTGGCGGATTGAATTTTCAGCTCGAACATCATTTGTTCCCGAAAATTTCTCACATCCATTATCCTGCACTTCATAAAGTAATCCAGGACCTTTGTAAGAAATATGAAGTTCCGATCATTGAGTATCCAAATCTTTTCAAAGCGCTTCGTTCACACGTGCTTTACCTGAGATCGGTCGGAGCAAATGCATGATAGTGGAATTTTAATCTGATAATTTATCGGAAAACCATTCGGCAGTTTCAAACCAAAACTTTATACTTGCATCATTAAATCAATCCGATAAAAAAATGGAAAATCACGACCACAATGGACACGGAGAAAGCCACGACGATCACGCAACAGAAGGTAATCGCCAATATTATCCAAAAGGATGGTGGATGCCATTGGCTGGATTAGTAACAGTTGCACTTGGGTTTTGCATTATCGGCTATTTTGCATTTAATGTTTCCGGTACCGATAAATGGGGACAAAGAGAAGAAACCGGTATTCATGATGCATTGTATGGTGATGATGCAGAAGGTCATACACACAATCATGGTGGAAAAGATGATTATTTACAAGGGCACGCGAACAATAATAATGTTGAAGTGAAAGAGGCGGAAGGATTAATGAAACCTATTGACAGCGCTAAACAAGATTCAATGGCAGAGAAGGCGAAAGCAGCAGGAGAGCATCACTGACTTTGTTTATTATAAAAATTAAAAAAAGGGAGTCAATTATCGTCTGACTCCCTTTTTTATTTTCGCTCTTCAGTTTAAGTAGGTTTGTAAACTGAAATTCTATAAACTTTTGGTTGTAGCTTCTTTACTACCGGATGATCGCTCGTTACATCCTGGTCGCCGAGGATTTGTTCGTATTCCTTTTCAGTGATCTTTTTACTGATATCACCTTCTGTCAGGTCAACCCCCATTCCTTGATTATCAAGATTTCCGTCATTCCAATTGGTTATTGCTCCACCATAATCCCAGCCAAATCCCGAAAAATTAAATGGTTTGCCATTCAGCATTTCCAGCTCATCCGATGTTGTTCCAAGATGCACGCCCTTCACAGAGTTCCATTTGTTCTTAAAAATATAATTACCATCATCCTCAGTATCGTAATAGGCACGAACCATTGCAGAAGCGAGACCTGACCGGTGAAGCGAATCATCCCAAATTATCTCTACTTCATCAAAGGTTCCTTTATCAATATACGAACCCATGAAGTAACTTCCTTCCGGACCCCAAATCGTATCGTATGTAATATGTTCTTTTCCGAACTTGGTTTTTAATTCCGCTTCATCTTTAATATCAAGCAAATCTTCCAGGTGATTTTCGCCAATTGGACGTGTTTCATCATACATAGTTGTATCGCCTTTCGACTTGTCATTTCCATCTTTGCATGAAATGGAAAATACAACTGCAACTAAAGCAAGGCTCAAAAGCTTGATTTTCATAGTAAAAATATTTTCAGTGAAAGTAGGTATACCATCAGGTCGGGACAAGTATTGTCTTAATTAAATACTCCGTTCTTTTTGATTTCTTTAATCGGAATAAAATCAGAATAGCCGTTTTCGATTTGCGTTTGTGTAATGCGTATTCCTATCTCCTCCGTCCATGGGGTATTGAGCTTGAGATGTGGTCTGTTTCCCGGGGTTGCTCCCTTCCATCCATTATATTTTGCTTTAAGAGCCAATACAGAAGGGGATTCTCTTTTCGCATGCCTAAGAACAATTTCAAGCGTATTATTTTCATTGCTGACTTTGTAGATTTCTTTAATTGCGTGATCTTTTATCAAAGCTGTAAATTCAGTATAATCAACTAATGGCAGATCATTATCGGGATCACGACAGCAAACTAAAGAGAACATCAATAAAACAAACAAGCTCAATAACCTGATTTTCATAGTGAAATAATTTTCAGCCAAAGTAGGGATACCACTACGCCAGGACAAGTATTTTACGCGTTAATTTCCTTAATTTTATTGCGATATGCCCAACCGGTGTATGACCCATGTTATTTACCAATACCGCATTTAACAGATGAGCAACGTAGCGGAGAAACATTCAGATGTTTCAAAGGAGAAATTAAAAGAGTTTCAAAATATCGTCCTTGCAGATTATCGCGTGGCGTTTGAAAGTCGTGAAGCAAGTCTTACCGGGCGGAAAGAAGTGCTGACAGGTAAAGCCAAATTCGGAATTTTCGGAGACGGAAAAGAAGTGGCGCAAATAGCAATGGCCAAATCTTTCTGCGAAGGAGATTTTCGTTCCGGCTATTACCGCGATCAGACGTTTATGTTTGCCACAAAGAATCTTTCACTGCAGGAATGGTTCGCACAATTATACGCGCATACCGATATTGAAGCAGAACCTTCTTCGGCAGGCAGACAGATGAACGGGCATTTTGCAACACGCAGTCTTAACGCAGACGGCTCGTGGAAAGATCTTACGAAAATAAAAAATTCATCTTCCGATATTTCTCCGACCGGCGGACAAATGCCGCGTCTGCTCGGACTTGCTCTTGCTTCAAAACATTACAAGCAGAATGCGGATTTACATTCGGCTAAATTTTCAAAGTTTTCGGATAAAGGAAATGAAATCGCATTCGGAACAATCGGTGATGCTTCCACTTCTGAAGGATTATTCTGGGAAACGATGAATGCCGCAGCAGTGATGCAAATTCCGATGCTGGTTTCTGTTTGGGATGATGGTTATGGAATTTCTGTTCCGAAAAAATATCAAACCGCTAAAGAAAGTATTTCTGAAGCACTTTCAGGTTTTCAACGTACTGCTGATAAGCCTGGATTCCAGATTTTCAAAACGCGTGGCTGGGATTATCCGCATCTTGTGGAAACGTATGCTGATGCAACGAAAGTTTGCCGCGAAGAACATATTCCTGTTCTTGTTCACGTTGAAGAAGTAAATCAACCGCAGGGGCATTCCACTTCCGGTTCACATGAGCGTTACAAAACCAATGAGCGCCTGCAATGGGAAACTGATTTCGATTGCCTCACAAAACTCCGTGAGTGGATTATTACTTCACGCATTGCGAATGCAGAAGAATTGGATCAGCTGGAAAAAGAAGCGAAGGAAAAAGTAAAAACAGCGCGTCGTGCCGCGTGGGAAGCATATCTCGCTCCATTAAAACTGGAATTAAAAGAAGTACTTGGTTTGCTCGATGTACTTGCGAATGAAAGTGATAATGGCACTTTCATCACCAAAGTTCGCAATGACCTTTCTTCCACCATGGATGCAACCCGCCGCGATATGATTTCAGCTGCGAAGATGGCGTTGCGTTACGTGAAGAATGAAACTATTCCTGCACGCGGCAAACTCATCAGCTGGCTGCAGCTAAATGCAATCGCAAACTTCAACCGTTACAGCGCAAACCTCCATAGCGGAACTGCGCTTGAAATAAAACCGGTGAAGCCTGAATATGCAAACGAAGAAAAATTATACGACGGCAGAGAAATCCTCCGCGATAATTTTGATTTTATCCTTGCGAATAATCCGGAGGTTGTGATCTTCGGTGAAGATTCCGGTTTTATCGGCGGAGTGAACCAGGGGCTTGAAGGTTTGCAAAAAAAATACGGTGAGATCCGCGTTTTTGATACCGGCATTCGAGAAGCCACTATTATCGGACAGGCAATCGGGATGGCGATGCGTGGTTTACGCCCGATCGCTGAGATTCAGTATCTCGATTATTTGCTTTATGCTGTGCAGATTCTCAGCGATGATCTTGCAACATTGCAATGGAGAACAGTCGGCGGACAAAAAGCGCCGGTAATCATCCGCACGCGTGGTCATCGCTTAGAAGGTGTATGGCATTCCGGTTCACCAATGGGAATGATCATTAATTCTCTACGCGGAATTTATATCTGCACACCGCGAAATATGACACAAGCTGCAGGAATGTATAACACATTGCTCAGCGCAGATGAACCTGCGTTGGTTATTGAACCATTGAATGCTTATCGTTTAAAAGAGCGCACACCTGAAAACTGGGGCAAGTTCAAAGTGGAGTTAGGAATCCCTGAAATTCTTCGGGAAGGAAAAGATATTACAATTGTGAGCTACGGTTCTACTTTACGTTTGTGCCTCGACGCAGCAAAACAATTACAGGAAGCAGATATTTCTGTAGAAGTAATTGATGTGCAGACATTATTGCCATTCGATAGAAATAATTCCATTGTTGAATCGGTGAAACGCACCAACCGTTTGCTTGTAGTAGACGAAGATGTTCCGGGCGGAGCTTCTGCTTTTATATTGCAGAACATTCTTGAAACACAAGGCGCTTACAAACATCTCGATTGCGAGCCACGCACACTCACGGCACGCGATCATCGTCCTGCTTATGGTTCAGATGGCGATTTCTTCAGCAAACCGGGAACAGTTGATATTTATGATCTCGCTTATTCGATGATGCATGATGCGGATCCGGAGAAATGGCCGGCGATTTATTAGGAAATAACTACAAAGTATTAATAGCGAATAAATCGATGTCAGATTTTCAAAAGAAAAAACCCTCAAGGACTGTAGATGAACTTCTGATTGAGTTAAAAGAATGAAACCTAACCATTGATGAAGCTGACGAAATATCGACAAAGAATACTATTAGAGCTATTGGATATTTTAGGCTGTCAGGTTATTTTGGTCCCCTTCAAATTTCAAAGGATAAATTTCGAGATGATGCAACGTTTAGTGATATTATGCGTCTTTATGAATTTGACCGTCGTCTTCGAATTCTCATTAATTAAGGCAATTGTTTGAAATAGACTTTTTTCGAAAAATTTGGATCTGGTTGCTAATTTGAAAATGAAATCCTTCATCCCCTTCCACGAACTCAACGACCGCGAAGCGATCATCGTCGACGGTGCGCATTCTTCCGGTTTAATTCTTTCGCACTGGAAAGGACAAAATACAATTGAAGGAATTGCGGATGACACCAGCGCGGGTGTGGTGATCAACGCCATCATTAAAAATCATCCCGGCCTGCATCACGAACTCATCACCGCTACACATTTTGACATCGACGGACTCGTTGGCGTCTGGAGTTTGTTCGAGCCTGCAATTGCGGTGCAGCATGAAAAACTGCTGAAGGCGATTGCACGTATTGGTGATTTCCGTGAGCTGGATCTATCGCGCGAAGAAGATGATGATGCGTTGAAAATTGTTTGCTGGATCGATGCGGAAGAGCGAACACGTTTTTATCCTCCGTTCGGCGATGACCATGAATTGAAAGCATGTGCAGAAAAATTTGCCTGGTTCCTTCCGCGTTTTGCAGAAGTGGTCAAAAATCCTGATCAGTTCAAAAGCGTTTGGAAAAAAGATTATTTCAGGATTAAAAACGATTACGAAACCATTCACGTAAATTCTTCGGGCGTTTCTACGGATAAAAAAAACGGGCTGACAATAATCAAAACGCCTGCACCGGTTTCTTATTACGCGTTATTCAGCGCAACATACGGAACTGATATTGTATTGAGCATGTACTCCGAAAACCGTTACGAACTCGAATATAAATACACGACGTGGGTTGATATTGTCTCCCGCCCTACTCTTCCAAGGATTTCACTCCAACCACTTTGCGATGAACTGAATGGATTGGAGAAATCGGGAAAGAAATGGTTTTGTGATTCCATAAATGATACCGGTCCGCTTCTGCGCATAGAAAATTCCGCACTTTCAAAAGCAGAACGATTTGCTCATCCGACAGAAAGAGAAATTTTTTCTTCGTCAATTGATGCAGGTTTTTTTGAAAAACTGGTGGTTAATTTTTTCCAGCAGGCTTATAAGCATATTCAGCCGAAAAATAACTGGAGCTGGCAGGAGATCCGGCAAGTAGCTGGAAGGTAAAATACGGATGACACGGATTGTACCCATAAAGTGGATTTTTTATCTGTCTAAATCCGTTTGATCCGTGTTATCCGTGTTCTATTCTTATCTCCCATTGCTTAATAAAAATCATTCCAATAATAAAAGTGATCCTGATTTTAAGAAGCTGTTTATGAATTTTAGCATCTGAACATACACCTGTTTTCACTATTTTTGTTTCCGTCTGCAAAACCTCGTGTGAGCAGATTTCTCTTCAACCAATAAACCTATACCAACTCATGAAAACATCCTTACTCTGTTTCGCGGCTCTTACAATCGGAACTTCTCTTTCAGCGCAGATCACTATTACAGAAATTGATATTGCCCCTCATTTCACACAAGTTTTGCAACGAAATGACACTACACCAACTGTTACTCCCGGAATGGCAGGTACAAACATTACGTACGATCTTTCTGCATTACAAGATCAATCCACGGATACGATCCTTTTCACACAACCTTCATTTACGCCAAACGGTGCAAATTTTCCCGGCAGCAATACAGCTGCAGTATATAATACAACTCAGGCTTACATTTATTTTAATGAAAGTGCAACAGCTTTTCAGATTACCGGACAAGCGGCTGATCCGGTCGGAAGCGGAATCGTTGATATTCCATTCAGTGATTACGAAAAAGTATTAAGCTACCCGACCACTTACAATACATCTTTCACTGACTATGCAAGAGGCGAAGGCTATACCTTTCTTGGATATGATCCCGGAATTGGTTTCCAGATCGATTCAGTTCACATCAAATCCAGCGTTTACAAAAATTCTATTGCTGATGGTTGGGGAACCGCTATCACACCATTGGATACATTTAATGTTGTTCGCGTTAACACAACACGTTTGCAGGTAGACACGATTGATGTACAAACAATGGGTGTGTGGATCTATGATGCATTAATTCAAATGGACTCTGTCCGCACTTACACTTATTACACAAATGGTATTGGTTATCCTTTAGCAGAATTAACAGATAGCCAGGATCTTGGAACCATCACCCGCGCAACATGGCTTTCAACACTTCCACAATATAATGTCGGGATGAATGAATTGGCGATCCAACCCGACATGAATGTTTATCCGAATCCATCCGTGGAAACCGTAACCTTCGTTTCTAACGGGGCGAATGTTTCTTTGATAACTATCCTTGACATGAACGGACGTATTGTAAAAACAGCAAATGTTACAGCAGACAGGACTTCTGTAAATGTTTCTGATCTTTCTTCAGGCATGTATTTCTTCCAGGCGCTAAATGCAAACGGAACGATCCTTGAAAAAGGAAAGCTGAACGTTTATCACTAAACTGAAAATAATTTATTGCAAGACCCGGGTTCGCAAGGATCCGGGTTTTTTTATTGGTAATTGGTGATCGCGGTGGCGGACACCAATCACTTTTTCTATTACCAATCACCTCTTCTTTATTTACCTTTGTCTGATGGAACGCATTACGGAATCTACTTCCCGGTACAATGATCTGGAGAAGATGACAGTGAAAGAATTGCTGATCAATATTAATAAAGAAGATCAAAGTGTTGCGCTTGCTGTGGAAAAATGCATTCCTGCCATTGAAGACCTGGTTGAAAGCATTGTCGGAAAAATGCAGAATGGCGGAAGACTATTTTACATGGGCGCCGGCACGAGCGGGAGACTGGGAATTGTAGATGCGTCAGAATGCCCGCCAACTTTTGGTGTACCACATGGAATGGTGGTTGGAATTATTGCGGGCGGCGATGCTGCAATTCGTAAAGCAGTAGAATTTGCGGAAGATGACTTGGATAAAGGTTGGCTTGATTTGCAGGAGCATGCAATTGGGAAGGAAGATGTGGTGATAGGAATTGCTGCTTCAGGAACTACGCCTTATGTTCTTGGCGCTTTGGAAAAATGTAATGAAAATGAAATCACAACAGGCTGCATTACCTGTAATCCGGGTTCCCCGCTTGCTACGCTTGCAAAATATTCGATCGTGGCAGAAGTCGGGCCGGAATTTGTAACTGGAAGCACGCGTATGAAATCGGGCACCGCGCAGAAATTAATTCTCAATATGATCTCCACAGCTGTGATGATCCGCCTTGGCCGTGTGAAAGGAAACCGCATGGTGGATATGCAGCTCAGCAACAACAAGCTAATCGATCGCGGCACAAAAATGGTGATGGATGAAACGGGAATTACCTACGAAGAAGCAAATGAATTGCTGAAGAAATCCGGCAGTGTCAGGAAAGCTGTTGACTCGAAAAAATAATTTACAAATCGGCTAATGTGATAATCTGCATATATGTTTTAAATTTATTTATGAATTTTCTGATCAGCCAATTTCCTATTAGCAAATCAGCGCATTAGCGCAGTTTTTTTATGCATTCAATAGAACCATTTTATAACTGGCGCGATCTTTATACTGCGGAGGAAGATGAAAACTCGCCATTTTACGGAAGAGAATACAGCGAGTTTGAATTCACCAATCGTGTTTACAATTACCTCTTACACCCTCAGTGGGATGATTTTGGTGCGCAAACACTTTACATGAAAATTCTGTATGCAGATTATGATCTGAAATTCTGCGTGATCGAATTGATTGGTGAATGGAATGATGCGCTTAACAATGACATCATGCTTTTAAAACGTGACATTATAGAAGAGTTCCAATTGCATGGTATCAATAAGTATATCATCATTGGAGAAAATGTGCTTAACTTTCACCATTCGGACGATTCATATTATGAAGAATGGTTCCAGGAAGTAGAAGACTCCGAAGGCGCAAACGGATGGATCGCGCTTATAAATTTTCAGCCACATGTTTTGACTGAAATGAAAAAAGCACGCATCGACTGGTACCTGAACTGGGGCGGAAAACTGGATGAATTGCCCTGGAGAACATACAAGCCGCAACAATTATTGACAGTAGTCGATGAAATAATCAGGAAACGAATCACGTAAATTCCTTTATGAAATTATCAGCATTAAAAAGAATTGTTTTCGGCGGACATCACGGCGGCGTTTACGGATTGGCAGAAGGCGCATCTCCTGAAATTATTTACAGCGGCAGCAGCGATAAATTTATCGGCGCATGGAATATTAAAACAGAAGCGCAGGAAGATTTTGCCATTGAATGTCCGACGCCTGTCTATGCACTTTGTTATTTAGCTGACCGGAATATTCTTCTTGCCGGAACCGGTGGCGGAACATTTCACGAAATTGATGTCGCGAAAAAAGAAATTACAAAATCAACCACGCTGCACAACGGACAGATTTTCGACATCGCGCATTCGAAAAAGCACGGATTGATTTTCACTGCAAGTGCTGACGGAAAATTTTCTGTTCTTGATGCGAATGACTTTTCATTGAAAGAACAAAAGCAGATCACCACCGAAAAAGTGCGTGGCTTTGCAATGAGTCCAGATGAAAGTCTGCTTTCGGTAACCTGTGGCGATGGAAATATTAAAATTTATGCGTTGCCCGGCGTTTTGGAAATTCATTCTTTCCCTGCTCATACTATGGCGGTAAATACTGTTTGCTGGCATCCTGATGGAAAATATTTGCTCACAGGAGGACGTGACGCGCACCTGAATGTGTGGGATGTGAATACTAATTTCGAACCGATCAAATCCATTCCCGCGCATAATTTCGCTTTGTATCACATCACATTCAGTCCGGACAAAAAATTATTCGCAACAGCCAGCCGTGATAAATCGATGAAGATCTGGGATGCAGTAACGTTTGAATTATTATTGCGTTGCGGGAAGGATGGTGTGAACGGGCATAAGAATTCGGTGAATAGATTGCTTTGGAATAAGCTGGGATTGGTTTCAGGTAGTGATGACCGTTCGTTGATTGTTTGGGATGTGATTGTGGAGTGATTTTACATAAGAGATGGCCAGCTCAACAAGACAATGATAAAGTTGTAATATTTATATATTATAATAAATAAGCAACTTTATAGTTGTTTATAGCCAAAATTATTTTATCTTTGTATGGTCATTCAGATTCATGGCAACAAAAGAAGAAGTGTCTGGATTTCTAATGGAATTCAAACAAAAAATGAAAATATGGGATGTTCTCTTTCGAGATGATAGAGGAAAGAATACCCAGGCCTTAGCAGCTCTTGAGATCAGGCCAATTGATCGAAATAAAATACTTGAAGATTTACGCGCAGAAGAATACTGTGAAGGTCCTTTAGACGAAAAATTATATGGCGGGAGTGATATGTGGGTTTTTGGAAGAATGCTCAAAAGGCAAGAGGTTTATATTAAAATAACAATTGGAATTTGTGGTTCTGCCGTGATATGCATATCATTTCATGTTGCAGAACATAATTTATCATATCCCTTAAAAACTAATTGAATATGAAAAGCCCGGTTACAGGAAAGGAAATGTTCATTCACAAAGAGGGTAGAACAATTGAATTCAGAAAAGAAGTTTTCACGGTTATGTATCATTATTATTCGTGTAAAGAGAGTGATGAAAAATTTACATCCGCAGGATTAGATGACATAAACATTAATCAGGTTTATAATCAATACCGTGATAAATATAATCTTCCGTTTCCTGAAGAGATAAAATCAGTAAGAGAAATGTATGATTTACCAGCTAATAAAATGGCTGAAATATTAGGATTGGGAGTTAATAGTTATCGCAATTATGAAAATGGAGAAGTGCCAAGTAACGCTAATGGTAAGTTAATTCAACTCGCTTCTGATCCAAAAAAATTCAAACAACTGATTGAACTCGCTGAAACATTGGATGAGCCATTCAGAATTAACCTTCTAAAACGAATTGAAAAACTTATTGAGGATAATGAGAAGAACGTTTTTAGCATTAAACTTGAAGATTACTTATTAGACGGTAAGTTACCGGATGAATTTTCCGGTTATAAAAAACCAAACTTTAAAAAGTTAACCGAAATGGTTGTGTTTTTTACCGAGCAAATGCAGCCCTGGAAAACACAAATGAACAAACTACTTTTTTACGCGGATTTTTTGCTATTTAAAAGAACTTGTTTCTCTATGAGCGGTGCAAGATACCGGGCAATTAATATGGGGCCTGTACCTAATAACTACAATAGTATATTTGAATACATTTCAAAGAATGATGACATAGATATCTGGCATACTGAATTTGATTCTGGTGCTATTGGAGAACAATTCAAAGCACACCCAGGAAGAACATTTAACAACATTGCGTTTAGTCAAATTGAGTTGGCCACACTAAAAGATATTGTAAATAAATTTAAGGATAAAAAGACCAGCGATATTATTGAGATAAGTCATCAGGAAAAAGCCTGGCTGGAAAACGAGAAAGACAAAAAAATAATTAGTTATAAATATGCATTTGATTTAAGCCAAATATAAAAACATGGATCGAAACTCTAATGAGTTTCGATCCATGTAGTATTGCAGTGTAAGCATACTAATATTCTAATTCCCATACTCACTCAAAAACTTAATCCGCACCAACCGGATCTCCTCCTCCGAAAAATCTTCCTCTCCCAATTCTGCCATCGCTTCTTCCAGCGAGTCCGATTCTGATTCTTTGAAATATTCCACGATTTCCTCCTGCTTATCGGAATCCATCATGTCGTCGATGTAATAACTGATATTGACTTTTGTTCCCGATTGAACGATCGTTTCGATTTCAGTGATCAGATCATTCAGCTTTAAACGTTTTGCTTCTGCAACATCCACAAGATTAAGTTTACGATCAATGCTTTGGATAATGTGAACTTTTAATCCTGATTTATTGATGATCGATTTTACCAACAGATCCTGCGGACGTTCAATTTCATTTTCCTCCACATATTTGGCAATCATGTCAATGAACGGTTTTCCGAACTTCATCGCTTTGCCCTGCCCCACCCCGGTGATGCGTGTCATCTCATCCATCGTGACCGGATACTGGATCGCCATTTCATCAAGTGATGTTTCCTGGAAAACAACATACGGTGGAAGATTTTTTTGTTTTGCTACCTGCCTGCAAAGATCTTTCAGCATGGTATAAAGAACAGGGTCTGCACCTGCGCCTTTTTTTCCGCCATCATCATCTTCATCGTTATCACTTTCCGCGCCTTCATAATCATGATCGCGTGTAACGAACATCGGGCGTGGCTCTTCTAAAAATGCTTTGCCTGCTTTTGTAACTTTCAGCAAACCATAATTGTCAATGTCTTTTGTAAGGAAACCTTCAAGCAAAGCTGTACGGATAACCGCGTTCCAGTGTGCTTCATCTTTCTCACCTTCATTTCCTTTTCCGAAAACTTCCAGCTCATCATGCTTGTAAGAAGTAACAGTAGGCGTAATTTCTCCAAGCAAAACCTGGATGATATGTTTGGATTTGAATTTTTCTTTTACATCGCAAACTGCTTCGATCACTAATCCCACATCTTCCGTCGCGTCAATTTTTGCTTTCGGATGTTTGCAATTATCACAGTTGCCGCAATTTTCTTCTTTATATGATTCACCGAAATAATGCAGTAAAACTTTCCTACGGCATGCGGATGACTCTGCATAAGCAACAGTTTCCAATAATAGCTGCTTACCGATTTCCTGTTCCGCGACAGGCTTTCCTTTCATGAATTTTTCAAGCTTCTGAATATCTGCATACGCATAGAATGAAAGGCAATTTCCTTCACCGCCATCTCTTCCTGCACGTCCTGTTTCCTGGTAATAACCTTCCAGCGACTTAGGAACATCATGGTGAATAACAAAACGAACATCCGGCTTGTCAATTCCCATTCCGAAAGCAATTGTTGCAACGATCACATCAATCTCTTCCATGAGAAAATCGTCCTGTGTTTTTGCACGCGTGCTGGCATCAAGCCCTGCATGATACGGCAAAGCTTTAATTCCATTCACCTGTAGAAATTCAGCGATCTCTTCTACTTTTTTCCGGCTCAGGCAATAGATGATTCCTGATTTGCCTGTATTCTTTTTAATGTATTTGATAATTTCTTTTACAACGTTCACTTTCGGGCGGACTTCGTAATAGAGATTTGCGCGGTTGAAGGAAGATTTGAAAATATTCGCGTCCGTCATGCTCAGGTTCTTCACAATATCCTGCTGCACTTTCGGAGTTGCGGTTGCTGTTAATGCAATGATAGGAACTGTTCCGATCGCTTCGATAATATCACGAAGCCTGCGATATTCAGGGCGGAAGTCATGTCCCCATTCTGAAATACAATGCGCTTCATCAATGGCGAAGAATGAAATTTTAATTTCCTTGAAAAAATTTACGTTGTCTTCTTTGGTCAATGATTCTGGAGCAACATAAAGTAATTTTGTTTTTCCTGAGGTAATATCTTTTTTAACCTGGAGAATTTCAGCCTTGTTCAAAGACGAATTCATGAAATGAGCAATGCCATCATCAGAACCATGATTTCGGATCGCATCAACCTGATTCTTCATTAAAGCAATCAGCGGAGAAACAATGATCGCAACCCCATCACTGATCAGCGCAGGTAATTGATAGCAAAGCGACTTACCACCACCGGTAGGCATAATAACAAAGGTGTCCTTTCCATTAAGCACACTATTGATTATTTCTTCCTGGTGGCCTTTAAATGTATTAAATCCAAAATATTTCTGGAGCTGATCAGTCAATATAAGACTCTCAGTATCAATCATATCTAACAATTTTATTGAAAATTCGGGAGAATTTCGTGTGAATTTGGCGTTGAGTAAAGATATAATGAATTTTTCTTACACTCACTCCGCTTAACACAGTTTTTTTCACATTTCTACGAATGGAGTTTATTGCCCGATCAACAACAAATTCAAATAAAATCATGTAGCATCTATGCACATTTGTTGTTGATACATCCAGCATATAATGATACTTATACTATCTTGGCAACTCAATATTTTCCTCCATGAAAAAAATCTTTACGCTTCTCTTACTTTCCTTTTCTTCCATTGTTTTTGCGCAAGCACCGCAAGCCGTCGATTACCAGGGCATCGCACGTAATGCGCTTGGAAATCCATTGGTAAACCAGGCACTGGGAATCGAATTTTCCATTCACCAAACTTCCTCCACTGGCCTTGTAATTTACGAAGAACAACATTTCGTAAGCACCAATCAGTTCGGTTTGTATACCGTGAAACTCGGAATGGGAACTCCTGTTACCGGGACGTTCAGTGCAATCAATTGGTCGACTGGTTTATACTTCATGGAAGTCGGAATGGATATTACCGGAGGAACAAATTTTGCAGCAGCAGGAACGTCTCAATTGTTGTCAGTTCCGTATGCACTTTACGCAGAAACAGCAGGAAGTTCAAGCGGCGGACCAACAGGGCCAACAGGACCTGCGGGAGCAAATGGCTTAAATGGCGCAACAGGGGCAACAGGGGCAACAGGGCCGACTGGTGCAGCAGGAATTGCAGGTGCGACTGGTGCAGCAGGAACAACAGGACAAAACGTGACGGAAGTTTACGGAACCTCGCAGCTTGTTGTAACGAATTCAACAACAACCTACACACTGATCCCGGGATTGACACAAACGATCAATGTTCCTGCGAATTGCCGCGTCTATGTCACTTCAACAGGCGGCATTCAAAGTACAGGCGCAACATCTGCTACATTTTCTGTTGTTGATATTGGTCTTTTCTGCGATGGCGTTGTTTCCACGACAGGCGGACAGCGAAGACTTTCGATTGCGAATACAACTGCTCTTGCGCAGCTCATCAGCAATTGGTCGCTGACACAAACGTATAATCTCTCAGCAGGCAATCACACATTCGAAGTGAAAGCGGTGAATGGCGCTGCAGGTTCTGCCAATGCAAATGTAAGCAGCGGATCAGCTCCTCAATTGCAAGGTGTGCTCACCATAACAATCATCAAGCTTTAATTTTTTATAAAACAAATATGAAAGAGATATTTGCTTTTATTGCCGTGGTGTTCCTATGCAACTTTACTTTCGCACAATCCAGTTCACCTGATGTGCTTTCTTCAGGTGGCGGATTCGCGAGTGGCCCGGGCTTCACCAATTCATTTACGATCGGGCAGGCATCCATTCCTGAAACGTATACTACCGGAACATTCATTCTCACGCAGGGATTTCAGCAACCATCTGATATTGGTACAGGACTTGCTCCGATCAATCTGGCTTCAACTAACATTGGAACATTTCCGAATCCCAGCAACGGACAATTTTTCCTGGAGTACACACTCGATGAAAATGCATTTGTGACCATTGATGCTTTTGATGTTTTAGGTCAGCGCATTTATACTGAAACAACAGCACGATCTGCTGGAAAACAATTGCAAGAGGTAAATCTTTCGGGGAATGCGAATGGTATTTATTTTGTGAATTGTACGATCAAAACACCTGCAGGTACAAGCACAACAACAAGCAAAATTACCGTTACAAAATAGTTGCATTATCATTTTTAAAATCCGCTTTCTAAAAATCAACTATTACATCTCCGTAACTGATACCGTTGTCCTGAAGAATTAAATGAAGATCGCTGCCATAGTTCCTGCTTACAATGAATCGCACGCTATTAAAAATGTGGTGGATGATTTAATTGCTGCGGGTTTAAAAAGCAGTATAAATATAACAATAGTTGTTATAAACGACTGTTCTACTGACACTACAGGCGCCATAATAGATAAGCTTCCATGTGTTGCAATTCATTTGCCTGTTAATCTTGGTATCGGTGGAGCAATGCAGACGGGATTCAGATTCGCATTGGAGAATGATTTTGATTTTGCGATCCAGGTAGATGGTGACGGGCAACATCCCGCAGAAGAAATTTTTAAAATTATTTCAGGCGCAGTTAAAAACAATTGGGACGTAACTATCGGTTCCCGGTTTTTGACGAAAGAAGGTTTTCAATCTTCCTCCATGCGCCGTGCAGGAATAAAATATTTTCACAGGCTTAATAAATTTTTGACAGGAGTTTCAATTCATGATACAACTTCCGGCTTTCGTTTGCTGAATAAAAAAGCACTTGCTATTGTCAGTGAATATTACCCTGATGAATATCCCGAACCGGAAGCTATTGTTTTGTATGCGCGGCATAAATTAAGAATTGGTGAAGTGCAGGTGCAGATGCGCGAAAGACAAGGAGGCGTTTCTTCCATCAATTCTTCGGTGGCCATTTATTATATGGGAAAAGTTACACTCGCCTGCCTGTTTACACGTGCACGGAACCTCGAAGTGGAAAAAACATTTTAAGGCGGAAATTCCTATTCTTTTTGCGCATTTTCCTATTTACAAGCTTGCTTATTTCCTTAATTTTCCGGCTCCTTATTTTGTGCCTGAAGGAACTATGCAATTATATGTAAATACATATTATCTTTATCAAAATAATATATATGAAGAAGGTCATCGCGCTGTTTTTATTTGCTTTTGCTTTATGCTTCTTTTTTGCATGCAAGCATGAGCCGATTTTACCTTCGAGGCAGGTAAGCTTTCACGATGATATTGTTCCTATTGTCAGAAGCAGTTGTCAGCATGCAGGTTGTCATGATCCGAATGATCCTAATAATGAATTTGTATTAGACAGCGTCCGTTCACAGTATGATAATTATGTAGATGCCGGCCGGTCAAATCACAGTAAACTTTATGAAAGCATCACGGATAATAATTCGGACAACATCATGCCGCGTCCGCCTTATGAACCGCTGACTCACCGTCAAATCGAATTTATTTATATCTGGATTGCCCAGGGAGCAAAAGACAATTAGCCCAATGAAGAAACTAATTTTATTTTTCGGTCTTACGACCCTCATGTTTACTGCATGTTATAAGGATACCGTGGAAGAGCTTTACCCAGGAGCAGGCTTGTTTGATCAATGCGATACCACTTCTGTTATTACTTATTCCGGACATATCACAACATTAATGCAGAATTATTGTTATTCGTGCCATTCAGGAGGCACACCTTCCAGCGGATTCAGGATTGATACGTATACAGCGTTACAACCTTATGCAGCAAGCGGCGAATTAATTAATCGCATCCACGGTACAAATGGCTTCAATCGCATGCCGCCTTCTTTCCCGCTTGATCCTTGCCAGATGAGACAATTTGAGCTTTGGGTAAATGCAGGCGCTCCAAATAATTAATATCCCAATTCAGAAACAGCTATGAAGAATATTTTTATCCTGCTTTTCATTTTTGCATCATTTCATCTTTTTTCACAAACTGAAATTGATGACATGCAACGTATGGCAGACAGCATCGAAGCGGCAGCCAATACGGGACATGAACGCACTTCTGCCACATTTAAAGCAACCAAGCTGATTAATTTTCCTACCGTAGAAACGATGGGAACACGCGCACTTGATTTCCGCATTGCACACAGGTTCGGCGATTTCAGCTCCGGTGCTTACAATGCATTTGGCCTTGACGGTGGCGCAAGTATCCGTTTGTCTTTTGATTATGGAATTACAGATTGGTTCACTGTCGGAATCGGAAGAAGCTCTGTCGATAAACTTGCAGATGGTTCTGTAAAATTCAGGATACTGCGGCAAACAATAGATAATCACATGCCAGTATCCTTATCCGTGCTGAGCTCGCTGAATTATACTTTCCTGCGCGATCCGAATGCGGCACTGGGAAGGGATAAATATAATCACGCTGTAGACAGGATTTCCTATGCAACGTCATTGGTTGTTGGAAGAAAATTCAGCGAGAAGTTTTCTTTGCAGATGAACGGATTTTATATTCACTACAACATTGTTGATAAAATCACTGATTCGAATGATATGTTTGCGGCAGGATTATCCGGACGCTATAAGATTACCAAAAGATTCGCCATCACATTTGAATATGCACATCGCATGAACAAGTATTCGCTTGCATACGATACGTTCCATGATCCATTCGGAATCGGTATCGATCTTGAAACCGGCGGTCACGTTTTCCAGCTTCATTTTACCAATCAGTTCGGAATGAATGAAGCGCAATACATTCCTTACACTACCAGCGATTTCTGGAAAGGCGATATCCGTTTAGGCTTTAATATTTCCCGCGTATTTTCAATTGGCGGAAAAGATAAAAAAAGCAAAGGGAAATCGTATTAATATTCATAAGCAAACGGCGGAAATTCCTATCAGTGTAACCACGCATTAGCTTCATCTTTGATCGTCTCCAATCAGGTAGAACATTAAACTATTTTTCCAATGCGGAATTCCTTTCTAGCAATTGCCTTTCTTGCCGTTACAGTCCTCGCCATTACCTCAGGATTTGATATAATGGATAATTCCGGACAGGCAGGCCGCACTGGTTCGCCGGGAGAAAGTACATGCACTACTTGTCACACAGGTTTCCCACTAAACGACGGAACAGGTTCCATCACGATAAGCAGTCCGGATATGCCAACATGGGAATACATGCCGGGTGATACTTACACGGTTAATGTAACCGTAAACCGGGTAGGAAATTCACTTTTCGGTTTCGATGTGGAATGTCTCACGGCAGTAACAACTCCGCAAAATGCAGGCGTAATGCTCATAACAAATGCCACAGAAACACAAATAAGAAATTTCACAGTATCAGCTGTCGTAAGAAAAAATGTAGTGCATAAATTAAACGGCGGTATTGGTACCGATACAAAAACCTTCACCTTCCACTGGGTTTGTCCGACAACCAATGTAGGCACTGTAACATTTTATGCAACAGGAAATGCAGCGAACGGAAACAATACAACTGTCGGCGATCATATTTATAAAACGACGCAAGCTGTAACTCCGGCGATCGGTGCAGGCATAAGCAACAACGATGATGCATTAAACGGATTCATTGTCTACCCAAGTCCTGCGCATGATAATATTTCTGTTGCATATACTGCAGAGCCGAACGAAGCTGTTTTAATTCAGCTGTTCTCGCTCGACGGAAAAATGGTTGCTACACTTTTCAACGGATCAGCAAGCGGTTTACCTACTCAGCAGAATTTTCAATTGCCTTCCGGCTTAACGCAGGGAATGTATCTGGTGAAACTTGTAAATGGCAATATTTCTATGACGCAGCGGATTATTGTTCAGTAACTTATTCATGTTCTTTTTTTTTCCTGCCGCCGGCAGCTTATTTGCCTGCTCCTTTTATTTCACCTTCTCCAACAACAATCTCACAACATATTTATCAATCGGGTAAGTCAATTGTTCCGGCTTTAACTGATCAAGTTTAATCCACCTGAAAATCTGTGCGCCATCAATTTCTTCTTTGAAATTAAAAACAACTTCGTCCGTCTCTATTTTTTCAGGATGAGGCAGCACAACTTTATAATACACGCTGATCATCTGGTCTTCATCACGAAAAGCGGATGCAACAAAAAAATCGGTGGTATAAAAATGCTCCGCTGAAATTAACTCCTGCCCCAGCTCTTCCATACATTCGCGCTTAACCGTTTCAAGCAATCCTTCACCCCATTCATGTCCCCCGCCGGGAAATTTGCTCATACGTGTACCCATTCGTAATTCATCCGTGAGAAGGATTTTTCCTTCGTGAATAATTAATGCGTAAGCACGGATATTATATCGCTTCATTATTCCAAAGGTAATTTTGCCGACTCATTGATTCGTGTCACTGGGTAACGGTTGAAGCTTTTTTCCATGTATTCCGAATGCGCATACACGAAATAAAGCTGCGCCCAATGATCATTGGCAAATTCCGGATCTGATTTTTGCTTGTTCTGCAGCTCTGATTTTAATGCGTCATTGTGATTTAAAATGCTGTCTGCTTTCTCTTCAAAAATATAATCGCTGAACCATTCTTTCTGCTGCAATATTCCATCAAAAAAATTCCATGCGAAAAAGCTGTCGCTTCCTTCAGGCTCCAATGTTTCCACGATATAACGATTACAAGGTTGATTGACCTGCACAATACAATCGCCTTTATAATAATGTATCGCCTGAATGCGCTTTGACACTTTAACATCCGAATGCAGGTAATGTGATTCGTAAGGCGACTTTCCTGAAGTGTAATCATCAATATAATATGCTTCAACATTCAGCGTGGTATCTTTTTTTAATCGTTTCATAATTACCTGGTTGAACGCAAGCCGGTCAATGACTTTCGAATAGGCCATCGGAATAATATAATACACCGGCGCGGTAACAGTAACAACAGGAAAATAAGTATTGAAATATTTTATCTCTTTTGTGTATGGTGCATTGCGGTCGTAATACATGCGTTGCAAACCGGAAATTTCTGAAAGTTTATGCTTTGCTTCAAAACCATTGAAAGAAATCATTTCTGATTTAGTGGTATCCAGCTGCCAGGTCAATGGAAACATTTTCTGAGCTGCAACCATATTGTCAGCGTCGTGATGTATTTTTTTGAGCTGCTCTGCTCCTTTGCAAAATTCAATTACACTCAAAATAAAATCATACGTTGACCAAACGCGATCATTATAGGGTTTCCACATGTGCGTTTCTGTAACAAAGCTGATGCAATTAAACAGCGAAGCATAACCTGTAGAAAAACGTGGTGAATCAAGAAATCCGACAATTCCTGTTTCCGGTGTTTCGCCAACCGTTTCCACATACGGACACATTTCATGCTTCTTCTCCTTCATCGATTTGTAAAGCGCGGGAAGCATTTGATTATCGACAAATTTTGCAACAACCGGATTCATCTTGCTGTGCTGCGAGGCGATCAATGTCATCACATATTGATAGTCGGCACCATCAGAAACATGCGTATCAATAAAAACATCTGGACGCCACTGACGGAATAATTTCTCAAGCGAAATCGTGTTTGGTGCATCGCATTTTATAAAATCACGATTTAGATCGAGGTTTTGTGCGTTGCCACGAAATCCGTATTCTTCCGGACCGTTTTGGTTTGCGCGACTATTTGAACTTCTGTTGAGGCAACCATCCACATTAAAAACAGGAATGATCACGATGATTACATTATCAGGAAGCAGTTCAGGATGCTGAATAAATGTTCGTGTCAATTCAATGCAGGCATCAATTCCATCCGGCTCACCGGGATGAATGCCATTGTTGATCATGATTATTGCTTTCGAAGATGCATTTACGGGCACAGCATCCGGCCGCGTTGAAAATTCAGGATCAAATTTTCCGTCTTTAGAAAGAACGACAACATGCAAAGGTTTTCCAACTGCAGTTGTACCGGCAATAGAAAGCTTTGCGATTTTGCTGTTTGTTACGAGCGTCGAATAAGTTGAAATAATTTCATCATAAACCGGGGTGGTGGTAAATACTTTTCTTTTTTCATTTTGTGCATTCAGAACAAAAGGAAAAATAAGGAACAGAACGAGAAAGCGAAGAAAGAATGTATGCATGCACGAATGTAACGCCTTCTGATAAAACCGGAAAAGAAAAAGGATAAGCGGTACTAAAAAAGGCTCGATTTGCCAACTCGTATCAAAGGCGGCAAAAAGAAGTTTACTTACTCAAATACAAATTCCGTTCAGAATAAATCTGGTGAAAGAACTCATCGTGCAAATCGTCAATGAAATAAATCGCTTCTCCTGTAGATTTCATTTCCGGCCCTAATTCTTTCTGAACATCAGGAAATTTCTCATAGGAGAAAACAGGGATTTTGATGGCGTAACCAATCTTCTTCGGATTGAATTTGAAATCTTTTACCTTCTTTGCGCCAAGCATTATTTTCGCTGCATAATTCACGTACGGTTCATCGTAAGCTTTTGCAATGAATGGAACTGTGCGTGATGCGCGTGGGTTTGCTTCGATGATATAAACAACTTCCTCTTTCACTGCGAACTGAATGTTCAGCAAACCAACCGTGTTCAACGCTAATGCAATTTTCTTTGTGTAGGCTTTGATCTGGTTCATCACATTTTCTGAAAGATCGAATGGCGGAAGCACAGCGAATGAATCGCCGGAGTGAATTCCTGCAGGCTCGATATGTTCCATGATGCCGATAATATAAACATCTTCACCATCACAGATTGCATCCGCTTCTGCCTCGATTGCATTTTCAAGAAAATGATCCAGCAACACTTTATTTCCCGGAATATCATTGAGCAATTTCACAACGTGCTGTTCCAACTCCTGCTCGTTGATCACAATCTTCATGCTTTGTCCGCCCAATACATAGGAAGGACGAACCAGCAGCGGGAAACCTAATTCGCGCGATAAATTAATGGCCTGATCAGCATCTTCGATCACACCGAACTTCGGATATGGAATATCATTCGCTTTCAACAAATTCGAGAAGCTTCCACGATCTTCCGCAAGATCCAGCGATTTATAATCTGTGCCGATGATCTTGATTCCGTAACGCTCTAATTTTTCAGCGAGCTTCAATGCCGTTTGTCCGCCGAGTTGCACAATTACACCTTCCGGCTGTTCATGCAAAATGATCTCGTAAATATGTTCCCAGAAAACAGGCTCGAAATATAATTTGTCAGCAACATTAAAATCTGTCGAAACAGTTTCCGGATTACAATTAATCATAATCGTTTCGTATCCTTCTTCTTTTGCAGCAAGAACACCATGCACACATGAATAATCGAACTCGATTCCTTGCCCAATTCGATTCGGTCCGGATCCAAGTACTACGATTTTCTTTTTATCAGATCGTATCGATTCATTTTCATCTTCAAACGTAGAATAATAATACGGCGTTCTCGCTTCAAATTCCGCAGCACACGTATCAACGAGTTTGTACACACGTTTGATATTCATTTCATCGCGACGCTTGTTGAACACTTCACTTTCAAGACAACGCAGCAAATGTGCAATCTGGCGGTCAGCGTAACCTTTTTGTTTCGCTTCATACATCAGGTCGCGCGGGATATTGTGAATGGAATATTTTTCAATTTCCTTTTCAATCGCAGCAAGCTCTTCAATCTGGTTTAAGAACCATGGATCAATCTTCGTCAGCTTCTGAATTGTTTTCACAGAAATTCCAAGCTTGATTGCATCGTAGATCATGAACAAACGATTCCAGCTCGGTCTTTCCAATGCATTCAGCAATTCTGCCTGGTTGGTGATTTCTTTTCCGTCAGCGCCCAAACCGTTTCGTTTTATCTCAAGGCTCTGACACGCTTTCTGCAATGCTTCCTGGAAGCTTCTTCCGATTCCCATTACTTCACCAACTGATTTCATCTGGAAACCAAGTTCGCGGTTCGCACCTTTGAATTTATCGAAGTTCCAACGCGGAATTTTCACAATCACATAATCTAGCGTCGGCTCGAAATAGGCAGAAGTACTTTTTGTAATTTGATTTTCTAATTCATCCAGATTGTAACCGATTGCAAGTTTCGATGCAATTTTAGCAATCGGGTAACCTGTTGCTTTAGATGCAAGCGCAGAAGAACGTGAGACGCGCGGATTAATTTCAATTGCAATAATATGTTCGTCGTTATCCGGACTTACTGCAAACTGAACATTACATCCGCCTGCAAAATTTCCGATCGAGCGCATCATCAGGATCGACATCGTACGCATACGTTGGAAAGTTGTATCCGAAAGCGTCATTGCCGGAGCAACAGTAATTGAATCGCCGGTATGAACGCCCATCGGATCGAAATTTTCAATCGAACAGATGATGCAGACATTATCGTTGCTGTCGCGTAATAATTCAAGCTCAAATTCTTTCCAACCAAGCACCGCTTTGTCAATGAGTACTTCGTGGATCGGTGAAGTTTGTAATCCGCGGTTCAATGCTTTATCAAAATCTTCTTTTACATAAACTACTGCACCACCGCTTCCGCCCAGTGTGAAGGAAGGACGAATGACCAATGGAAATCCGAATTGCTGTGCGATCTCTTTTCCTTCGAGAAATGATTTTGCAATGTGCGAAGGCGCCATATCTACACCAATACTTTCCATGCGTTGACGAAACAGATCTCGGTCTTCGGTTACTTTGATCGCATCAATATCCACACCGATCATGCGCACACCGAATCTTTTCCAGATGCCGAGCTCATCACATTTCAACGCAAGATTGAGTGCAGTTTGTCCGCCCATAGTAGGAAGCACTGCATCAATTTTATGTGTTTCAAGAATTTTGATGATGGATTGAGCAGTAAGCGGCAGCAGGTAAATATTGTCTGCAGTTACTTTATCTGTCATGATCGTCGCCGGGTTGCTGTTGATCAGCGTGACTTCGATACCTTCTTCGCGCAACGAACGTGCAGCTTGCGAACCGGAATAATCAAATTCACAAGCTTGTCCGATAACGATTGGTCCGCTTCCGATGATCAGGACGGATTTGATGCTATTGTCTTTTGGCATGGGTGCGTTTAAAAATCATGCAAAGTTAATCTATGAAGCGTCTTAAAAGCTGAAAACTTTTTCACGTTGTGTTAATAAAATTAATTTTCCTTAGCTGGCCTGAATTCCGCGTCAACAAAGGCTTTCAGCGAAAAAATAAATACTGATTTTTTGTTGAGAATGGCTACATTTGCTCTTTGCTTCAGACCCCAAATTAATCCCCTTTCTTCTTAATCCTCCCAATCTTCCTGTTCATCTGTTAAAGAATAGTTTTTAGCCCCGATCCATTCTTATGTACGGACTCAACCCAATTTCTCCCAATGAAGAACGCAACAAAACGCTGATCCTTTTTTTTCGTATTTACCTGATTTTACTGGCATTTTGTGCCTTTTTAGAATTTGTAACCGCAGCTTCCTTTAGTGGTTCGCTGGATCTGCTGGATACGACCAAAATAATTCTTGGGGTCACCATCATTTCTGTTATCCGGTTAATTGCATATTTAACTCTGGCCATCATCTTCATTATGTGGATGCGGCGGGCTTATAATAACGTGCATAAAGCCGGTTATCCAAACCTGCGGCATAAGGAAGGTTGGGCCTCCGGTGCGTGGTTTGTTCCTTTCGTGAATCTTGGCCGCCCTGTCATTATCATGCGTGAAATATGGAATGCAACGCAGCATACATTCAGGCGGCAGGGAGAGACTTTTGAAAAAACCGAAGATAATATTACCGGCTCCTGGTGGACGCTTTTTCTGCTCTCAAATTTCGCTACGCAGATCGGATCTTATTTATTAAGAGATCGTGAATATGAAGCTGGCTATACAATGGCAGCGATTGGAACCATTGCCTATATTCTTTGTGGATTCATTGCAATCAATATGATAAAAAGAATCAGCCGCATGGAAACAGCTATGCTGGGTCGCGCTGATCAGTATTACGAGTGGCTCACACATCAGCAGGCAATACAATATCAACTACAGCAAAATGCGAATCCTGAAAATGCACTGCAACCTGAAAATAGTATTTATCCCGAAAATTTACGGCAACCATATCCTGGTGAACAAAACAATTCGCAGGATAATTTACTTTCAGTAATTCGGGATATCACTCAACTGGAAACAGATATGATGCCGCAGTCAAAAGAATATTATGCGTGGTTTATACAGCAACAAGCAGAGCAAAATCAGCAGCAACATGCCACAGTGAAAAATCAAAATAGTAACACAAATCATTTTCAACCCGAAAATCCTGCGCCACCAAAATCGAATGAAGACAATAATTCGCAGGATAATTTTTATAAACCATAATAATTCATTTTCTATCTTTCCGATTATCAGCTAAAACTTATTTAACCCTAAACCATTTCCTTATGTACGGCATCAACCCTATTTCACCCAATGAAGAACGCAGCAAAACGTCACTGCTTCTGTTACGCATCTATCTCGTTATTCTTTTTTGCTTATTGTTTACAGAAATCGTAGCTGCAGTTATTCTTCATAAGAATGGTGGCAACATGCGTGAATCATTAATGGTAGTGGCCGCTGTCGGAATTGTTGGCGCGTTGGGTGGAATTGTAAATATCCTTTTTATGGTTTATTTCATTATGTGGTTGCGCAGGGCATACCACAACTTGCACAAAGCCGGGTCAAAAAACTTACGTCATAGCGAAGGCTGGGCTGCAGGTGCATGGTTCATTCCAATAATGAGCTTTGTCTGGCCATTACAAATTGTGAGAGATACCTGGATTGAAATGCAAAACGTTTTCCGCAAGCAAGGTGAATTTTATGAACGCGAAGAAGATACTGTTACCGGATGGTGGTGGGCATTTTTTCTCGTCGCACTTTTTGTGGGTTATATTGGCTCCTTCAACATCAACTTTAAAAATTTCGAGATCGGCTATACTTTTAGTGCACTATCGCACCTGGGATATATCTTTTCAGGAATTATGCTGATTACCGTAATCCGCAAAATATCGGATATGGAAAATGACATGTCGCAAAGAGCAAATGGATATTATGCATGGCTTACTCAGCAACAAGCCGAACAATATCAGCAGCAGCAAAACGAAGGAAATATGCAGCAGCAAAATCCTTTCCTGCCAGAAAACAGCATCCAACAAAATCCCGGTCAGCCCGATTCGAATGAAGAAAATAATTCGCAGGATAATTTTTATAAACCGTAGGAAAAAAGTTTGAGCATTTACAAAACACAAAAAAGGCGTCCCTGTTAAGGAACGCCTTTTTTTTTAAGATCAAAATCTTATTTATGTGTGTTTTCGCTTGAAACGGTCAATTTCCTACGACCACGTTTACGACGTGCTGCAATTACGCGACGGCCATTTGCTGTTGCCATACGCTCACGGAAGCCGTGTTTGTTCTTACGCTTACGTTTTGAAGGTTGATAGGTACGTTGTGCCATTGTAATACTGATTTTTAATAGGACTGCAAAGATAGGGGAATCTCCCTTTGTGCCAAATCTTATGTGAAAAAATATTTAACATACTGAATATCAAGCTTATTATGTAGGAAAAGAGACGGCGGGACGGAAAAATTCGCCGCGGCGGAGGGACGGGGGACGGGAAAAAACGGAGACGGGGGACGGAATCCGCGGCGGCGGAGGGGCGAGGGGCGGAAATTGAGATGTAGAACCGGGCAATTGACACGGATTGAAACTATTGTGCGAATAAAAGTTCGTACTGATTTTTGATTGCAATCCACCGCTACCATACGCTTTCGTCCCTCCGTCCCGCGTCCCGCGCCCTTTTTTTTGCCACCCGCTCTCCTGCCCCAAAAATTCTTTTCTTAAAATAACAATCTTACCGCATAGAAAAACGACCATAGAATAAACCCCTACTTTTGCACACTATTTAAATTCCCAATGGCCAAAAAAAGAACATTTTCAGTAAAATCGGACGGAAAAGAAGATATGCCTAAAGCGAAGATCAATCGTGAAACCCTCAAGAGGTCAGCGAAACTCTTTGCGTATATGGGGCCACACAAATGGAAATTTTTTCTGGGGTTGTTTTTTCTCGCACTTACTGCAGCAACAGCACTTATTTTTCCCCGATTAATGGGCGAACTGATGGGAATCATCAGCGGAAAAGCGGAACCCTCCCTACCCTCTCTCTTTTCAAATTCAGGTACGGAGAAATTGTACCTCGATGCCGATGCAAAACAACGCCTGCTGATTGCTTCAAATACCGTCGGGCTTCAATTGCTTATTTTATTTGCGCTTCAGTCTGTGTTTTCATTTTTCCGTGTACTTACTTTTTCGCAGGCCACAGAAAACATGCTCGCAAAACTCAGGCAGGACACATTTGCACAGATGCTGAAAATGCCAATGACGTATTTTTCAAAAAACCAGGCAGCAGAATTAAGCACACGACTCAGCAGCGACATTTCACAGATAGGCGACACATTGACAACGGGCATTGCAGAATTTCTGCGCCAGCTCATCATCATTATTGGTGGTGTAACGATCATCAGTTTGCTTTCAGGAAAGCTTGCGTTAATCATGCTTGCAATTGTTCCGCCGGTTGCGTTTATTACTGTATTCTTCGGCAAAAGATTGCGCAAACATTCTAAAGGTGTACAAGAACAAATCGGCGAATCTAATATTATCGTCAATGAAAGTCTGCAGGGAATTGCCAACGTAAAATCGTTTACGAATGAAGGTTATGAAATAAGCCGTTATAAAAAAGTAACGTTATCGATTGTTGAACAGGCCATCCGGTTTGCAAAATCGCGTGGATTCTTTTTTTCATTTATCATTTTCTGCTTATTCGGTTCGATGATCGCAATGGTTTGGGTCGGCGTACGCATGACGCTGAAAGATGAACTCACTGCTGCACAAATGTTATCCTTCCTGTTTTATACTGTTTTCATCTCTGCATCCTTCGGTGGAATCTCAGAACAATTCACACAAATTCAACGTGCAATGGGCGCTTCTGATCGTGTATTTGAAGTATTACGCGAACAGATTGAAAATGTAAATGCAGACGAATCCCGTGCTCGCGGAAATCTCAAGCTGAAAGGAGAAGTTTCTTTTCAACACGTCGCTTTCTCTTATCCTAGTCGTAAAGATTTTACCGTTCTCCAAGATATCAGCATTAATATAAAACCCGGCGAAACAGTCGCAATCGTCGGACCAAGCGGATCTGGAAAATCAACTACAGCACAACTGCTGCTGCGTTTTTATGATCCGGATAAAGGAACAATTTCATTCGACGGAAAAGATGCGCGCGAATATGATCTTACCGAATTGCGTGAGAACATGGCCATTGTTCCGCAGGATGTTTTACTTTTTGCCGGCACCATCCGCGAGAATATTGCTTACGGAAAACCAGGCGCATCGGAAGCGGAAATTATCGAAGCCGCTAAAAAAGCAAACGCACTTACATTCATCGAAAGTTTCCCCGATAAATTCGAAACGAAGGTCGGCGACCGTGGCATTCAACTTTCCGGCGGACAACGTCAGCGCATAGCCATCGCTCGCGCAGTTCTGAAAAATCCTGCGATCTTGATTCTCGACGAAGCAACTTCTTCTCTCGATTCTGAAAGCGAACGTTTAGTGCAGGAAGCGCTCGATAAATTAATGGTTGGAAGAACTTCTTTCGTCATTGCTCACCGGCTTTCCACCATCCGCAACGCCGACAAAATAATGGTGATTGAAAAAGGTGTTGTAGTGGAAAATGGCACACATGATGAACTGATTGCTATTGACAACGGACTTTACAGAAGCTTAAGCAGACTGCAATTCCAGGGAGAACTGAATTAAGGAAAAGAAATACTTAATCATTTCCTCACCCAGCTCATCGGTCCTTGGGGATCTACCCATTGTTCTATTTCTTTCCAGGGAATAAACGCAACGGGAGTGCCATTTACATAAGCCGTGATTTCGTAGCTATTGTAAAAAAACCCAATGCCTTCAGGAGTAAGGTAAAAGTTCCCGTTAAGCTCAAGCGAGTCACGAACAAAATAATCAGGATCGCGATCAAGATGTTCGACTGCTTTTAAACGCAAAGGTTCTTCGTATCCTTTTTTAAAAATATCATCTGTTGTAACCAGCTTTCCTGATTGCAAATCAAAACAGTCGTATTGCACGAAACTATTTCCATGTGCGCCGCCGGTATATTCCCACCAACCGCTTTCGAGACAAAGAATACCGTTTCCGTTCCATGTTACATCACAGCTCGTAGATAAATACATTTGCGAATCATAATTTATATTGTCCAGCATAAATGAATCTGCGATTGCGCTGTAATCCGGAAAAGTGATCCGGTAAGTTTCAATCATTTCGGGAGAATAGAGCCGGTTGAAAATAAATGTATCCAGGCAAGCATCAAGAGTATTATTACCAGAATTGGTTTCGAGCCATTTTACCTCCGCAGAAATCTCAATCCCCTTTTCGTGATCTCCTTGGGAATACATAGTGGTGTCGGCTTTAGCTTCTTGCATTTTAAAACAAACTCCTTCTGTTCCGCATTCCGCATGCATTTTAAATTCAAGCGTAGTTTTTCCGTTTGCTGCAACCCATTTCCCGGCGAATAAATTTTCTTTGCTGAGCTGACCGGTAAATCTTCCTGTCGTAGCTTGATTTTCATTCTTGCTTCCATCCTGCGGAAATTCATTGAGAACAAGATTCCTTCCATCAGCACTTGTACCGCTGAGCTTCAACCACGCTTGTTTGCCTTCATACTGGTAGAATCCGGAAACCTCTTTTCCCGAATCAGGTAACTGTAGGGTCATTTGCGTCAAATACTTTCCAATCGTCCCTCGAAAAAAAATAATACGGCCTTTCTGCGCGGCTAAAGAAAATGAGATGCTGATGAAAACAAGAAAAAGTGCAATGTGTTTCATAATGTTTGAATAGTTGATGTAAAACTATTCAACGCACAGTCATTTATCTGCCAGATTAAATATCTGCGGACAAACTATGAATAAGTGTAGGAATTCAGGAATTACCGCTCACTCGGCGGTGCATTCGGAATGAAGATCACTTTCTTTGTTTCGTAAAAGCTTTCGGTGAAAAAATCGCTGACCGGGTATTCGATCATTTTACGCGTTGCGAGTCTGAATTCTTCTTTCAGATCGCCTCCTTTCAAAAGAATCCAGCCATTCGGAAGCTCGTGATCGCTCTTTTTCTTGATAACACGGGCTGTCCAGCTGTGCAGGTCATTCCATTTGGTTACGCCGCGGGCAATAACAAAATCGTATTGATGTCGGATTTCCTCCGCACGTGTTTGCTGCCAGGTTACATTTTTCATCTGCAACGCATTTGCAACTTCACTTACTACTTTAATTTTTTTGCCGATCGAATCCACCAGGTGAAATTTCACTTCGGGAAACATAATTGCCAAAGGAATTCCCGGAAAACCGCCGCCGGTTCCAACATCAAGGATCTCCGCGCCGGGTTTGAACTTGATTACTTTTGCGATTGCGAGGCTATGCAGCACATGGTGCAGGTAAAAATTATCCATGTCCTTGCGCGAAACAACATTGATCTGGTTATTCCAGAAATTATAAACATCGAAAAGACGGGTAAAACGAGCTACCTGGCCTGTTGTTAATTCAGGAAAATAATGGGAAACGGATGAAAAATCTTTTGACATTGTAAAGAAATGATGTTTTTTATGCTAACCGGTGCAAATCGTACTACAAAGGTCTTAAATTATTGACGCGGAAAAATAATTGTTCTGATTAATGTTCCTTATCTCAATAATAAACCGGTTCTGGTCAGATTTTACCCTGCGTATTTTTCAGAACGTTGTAAAGAAATTCCCTTGCCCGGAATAACTGCGCTTTCACCGTTCCCAGCGGAAGCTCAAGCTGAGTGGCAATTTCTTCGTACGAAAGTTCCTGAAAATAACGCATCTCTATGAGTGTACGATAACGCGGTTTGAGCTTATCCACTAATTCACGCAGCATCATGATCTTCTGCTTTTTCATGATATGCTGCTCCGGATCGAGCGTGTCTGAACGAAGATCCATCACCATTTCACCACCTTCATCATCTTCCATCGGCTGATCGATCGAAAAGGTATTTTTTCGCTTGCGACGGATAAAATCAATGCAATTATTTGTCGCAATCCTGAAAAGCCAGGTGCTGAATGCAAAATTTGGTGTGTACTGGCTTAAACGTTTAAAGGCTTTTCCGAATGCTTCGACGGTCAAATCCTCGGCATCGTCTTTGTTATTCACCATTTTGAGCAGCATGTAATAAACAGAATCCCTGTACCGACCCATCAGTTCAGCATACGCCTTCTGATCAGCCAGTTCGAGGGCCTTTTTTACAAGCCTGTAGTCATACAGCGCTTTATCCGATAAATTATCATGTTCGCTCAATTCCATTTACGCTTACGTTGAAAAATCCGGGAGATAGTAATGACGGGGTAAAATAGCATAAAGAAAACTTCCATAAATGGGGTTAGCAGAAGAAGATCACGCTCGCCCATTCTTTTCATTGCAAAATTAAAGATAAGCATTTGAATGGAAAGACGAACCACAAAAATGCCTGCAACAATATACGGTTGAAATCCTAAAACCAGCGTCGTAATAAAACAGCCCCAGAAAATCCATTGGCTTAACACATATAATCCCAACAAAAATTTATGTGAAAATTTATATTGCTTCCCCGTTTGCAAATGGCGTTTTTTCTGGAACCACCATTCCTTTACTGTTTTTTTAGCAGCCGAATAACAAAAGCCGGCAGCATCCAATTCAATTCGTGTATTTGTTTTTGTTGCAGCTTCATTCACAAACAAATCATCATCACCCGATTGAATATGATAATGCGAAGCAAATCCTTTTTTACGATAAAATAATTCTTTCTTGTAGGCAAGATTTCTTCCCACGCCCATATACGTAATGCCACCAAGTGAATAAGAAAGATATTGAAGCGCAATGAAAAATGTATCAAAGCGGATCAGCTTATTCAACAAGCCTTTTGTTTTTTCATAAGGTCCGTAACCTAGCACCAGTTCTGTTTTATCATCAAAGTCGGAAGCCATTTTGCGCAACCATTGATCGCTTACCGGTCTGCAATCTGCATCAGTAAGAATTAAATGTTCATGCTTCGCGCCTTTAATGCCCATCATCACCGCCACTTTTTTTCCGTGCTGGTAATATTCATCTTCTTTTATTGTCACAATTTTCAGCCGAGCATTTTTCTTGCCGAACTCTTCCAATACATCACCCGTCAGATCATACGAACAATCATTCACAACCACCACTTCAAAATCGGGATAATCCTGGTTAAAGATAAGCGGGAGGTTTTGCGTGAGATTATCGTCTTCATTCCTCGCGCAGATAATTACAGAAACCGGCGGCAGATTTTCAGAACGAACTCCTTCCTTAAACCGCGTTACCCGCAGGAAAAAATACAAATGATAAAAAAGCTGAATAACAAACCCAAGCACAAACGCCCAGAAAATTACCATGCACACAGAAAAAACAGTCAATTGTTCCACCATACCCTGCAAAAGTAGTCCCAACCCAACGGGCACCTCCCACCTTTCTCATTTCATAACTAACAAAGTAATTAACAAAGTAAAAGGGACGAGCGATGAAAAAAAAATATCTGTGAAATTAGTATGATTCGAATGCGAATGCGCTACCCGCACACATTCCTTCTTTTTCTTCCCGCCGTCCCCTCGTCGCCCGTCCCTTTCCTTTCCTTAGTATCTTTGCCCCGGTGAAATTTGAACTCCAACATACTGACCTGCATTCCAAAGCGCGTGCGGGAAAAATAACTACGGCACACGGCGAAATTGAAACGCCGATATTTATGCCCGTAGGAACTGCCGGAACTGTAAAAGCAGTTCATCAGCGCGAACTCGACGCAGATATAAAAGCGCAGATCATTCTCGGGAATACGTACCACCTTTTTCTTCGCCCCGGCCTTACTGTGCTTGAGGCTGCCGGCGGACTGCATAAGTTCAACAGCTGGAATAAACCGATTCTCACAGACAGCGGCGGTTTCCAGGTGTATTCGCTTTCTCACCGTAGGAAGCTGAATGATGAGGGCGTTGAATTTTCTTCACACATCGACGGATCAAAACATATTTTTACACCCGAACGTGTTATGGATATTCAGCGCTCAATTGGTGCTGATATTATTATGGCGTTTGACGAATGCACACCTTATCCATGTGAATATGAAGCGGCGAAAAAGTCGATGGAGCTCACACACCGCTGGCTGAAAAGATGCATTACACAATTTGATGCAACACAGCCGAAATACGGTTACGAACAAACGCTTTTTCCGATTGTGCAGGGAAGCACGTATAAAGATTTACGAAAAGCTTCTGCAGCATTTATTGCAGAGCAAGACCGTGAAGGAAATGCAATCGGCGGACTTTCTGTAGGCGAGCCGGCGGAAATGATGTATGAACTCACCGATCTTGTGACTGATATTCTTCCGAAGGCAAAACCAAGGTATCTCATGGGCGTGGGCACACCGGTGAATTTACTGGAATGCATCGCGCTGGGAATTGATATGTTTGATTGTGTTTTGCCAACGCGCAATGCCCGCCATGGTTTGCTTTTCACACGCAATGGCATCATGAACATGCGCAATGAAAAATGGAAGAACGACCACAGCATACTCGACGAAGCAGGCACGGCTTTTGTTGATCAGCACTACAGCAAAGCATACCTGCGTCATCTCATGCACAGTGAAGAAATGCTCGGCGCAATGATCGCTTCCATTCACAACCTCGCTTTTTATCTCGACCTTGTAAAAGAAGCAAGAAGAAAAATCATCGACGGCTCTTTTGTTGAATGGAAGAAAAATATCATTCCCGACCTCGAAAGAAGACTGTAAAAAGTTCTGAGTCAGGAGTAATTCATCCGGAGAAACAAAGCCTTTTTTTATCTCCAGACTAAACACACCGAACTAAACACGCTAATAAAAAAATGAAGTTTGGCTTAAGCATCCTGGACCGATACATTCTGAGAAAATTTCTCGGAACGTTCTTCCTTTCCATTATGCTGATCATTCTCATTGTCATTGTATTCGATATTTCAGAAAAGATCGAGGATTTTCTAAAGCCGGAAGTAACCTTGCGGGAAATCATTTTTGATTATTACCTCAACTTTGTTCCCTATTTCGTCAACCTGTTCAGCCATCTTTTCACATTTATCGCGGTTATATTTTTCACCTCGCGTCTCGCTTCACGTACAGAAATTGTAGCCATGCTCAGCTCAGGTATCAGCTTCAACCGGTTGCTTCGTCCATACATGATCGGCGCTGCGCTCATTTCCCTTACATCTCTTTTTCTGAATAATTATTTAATTCCTGTCGCAAATAAAACACGATTGGATTTTATGTCGAAATACATTGACAATAATTACCGTTTCGATGGCCGTGACATTCACCGGCAGGTAGCGCCGGGTATTTTTGTTTATATGGAAAGCTACAATAATGAAGAAAATACCGGCGAGCGTTTTACAATTGAAAAGCTGCGTGGAACGGAATTGGTTATGAAATTATCTGCAAGGCAAATCAAGTGGGACAGCATTAGCAGCCGCTGGAGTATTCTCGATTACACTGTTCGTTACATCAACGGAAAAAATGAAAAGTTAACGAGCGGAAAACGCATTGACACCACGTTTAACCTGAATCCAAAAGATTTTTCCCGCGCAGAAAATCGTATGGAAAGCATGACGTATGTAGAGCTCAACCATTTTATTGCCAATGAAAAAATGAAAGGATCCGATAATGTGCAGCTGTATGAAATTGAAAAACACAAACGGATTGCTTTTCCCTTTGCAACATTCGTATTAACTGTAATCGGCGTTTCTGTCTCCAGCAGAAAAAGCCGTGGCGGAACAGGAAGGCATCTCGGTGTAGGAATATCGCTCAGCTTTATTTTTATTTTCTTTATGCAATGGTTCGCCTCGTATGCAGCCTCAGGAGTTCTACCCGCATACATAGCGGTCTGGGTGCCGAACGCGCTCTTCACTATTATCGCAATTTTCATGTTGCGCAAAGCAGCGAAGTAGGATTCGGATATTTATTGCAATTCTCCCTGCCACATTAAATTCCCTTCAAAAGAATTTTTCAACTCCTCCTCATTTTCAAAAATCCCAAACACAGCTGATCCGCTTCCACTCATTGCAGCATAAACAGCGCCGCAGGTGTACATATTTTCTTTCAATGTCTTTATAGCAGGATATTTTTCAAAAACAGTTTTCTCAAAATCATTGACCAAATTATTTTTCCATTGATCAAAAGGCGTTTCAACAATTAAATTTTCAAGCGCAACTTCCGGTTTTAAAGGTGTAATTCCATTATAAGCTTCGGCAGTATTGACATGAATGTCAGGATAAACAATAACCACCTTTTTCCCTTTTAAAGAAACCGCAATCGATTCCAGTTGATCACCTTTTCCTTCTGCAAGCACGGGGCGGTTAGTAATGAAAAAAGAACAATCAGCACCGAGCTGTTTTGCGTAATGATGCAACTCACCCCAGGCAAGATTCAGTTCAAAAATTTCATTCAGCGCTTTAATAAAAAATGCTGCATCCGAAGAACCACCGCCAAGTCCGGCACCAATCGGAATGATTTTATGCAAGTGAACTTTCACAGCAGGCATCGGGTAGTCTTTCGAGATCAGCTCATACGCCTTTACACACAGATTTTCTTTTATATCACCCGGTATTGGAATTCCGCTTGATGTAAAAGTTACCCCGTTTTCTTTTGAAATATCAGGCAAAACCTCCAGCATATCTTCCCACGCAACCGGATAAAAAACCGTTTCAATGTTGTGAAAACCATCAGGGCGTTTTTCAATAACGTGCAAACCGAGATTGATCTTTGCATTCGGGTAAATGATCATTTTGCAAAGATTCAAAAAACATCCGACAAGATGTGTATCTTTGGTTCTCTATCATACTACTAACCCCAAATAAATTTAAAATGCGTAAAACTTTACTCGCTGTTTTCTCTGCAATTGCTTTGACTGCATCTGCACAAGTAACACTTAGCTTCCCTGTACACGGCTGGATTCCCGGCGACGTTCAAAACACTAATTCCGCCGATACAGTAGGCGTGAATCCCGGTCCGGGCGGCACAGGCCAGACATGGAATTTTTCATCACTCGTTATCGGGGCTGCTGCATCAACACCGATCGTAACGCCAAGCTCAACACCTTATGGCAGCAGCTTTCCAACAGCCACCTGCGCCGTCTCAAATCCAAGCGGCGTGTATTATTACAAATCAAACGCGTCAGGCCTTTCTGTTGTAGGTCTCGGAACGCCATCTTACATCATGCAATACTCCGACATTGATGAATTGATGGTTTACCCATTCGCGTATGGCAATTCCAATATGGAAACACATACTGCATCATACACGATCTCCAGCTTTACCGGAACACGCGGTGGTTACACAAACGCAACTGCTGACGGAAGTGGTACCCTCATTTTACCATCAGGAAGTTATAATGTAATTCGGGTGCGCAATGACCAGGAAGATCGCGATTCTTTAGGTGCAAGCGGATTTATCACCAACAGCACTACCTACTCTTATTACTCAGCGACCCAGAAATTTCCGCTTTTGCAAATTATTTTTTTAACAATCAACAGTTCTTCCGGTCCACAAAATTTCAAATCGGTGAATGTAAATTCTGCAGTAGTAGGCATCGCTGAAGAAAATCAGCTGAGTGCTTTTAATTGTTTTCCGAATCCCGCTTCTGAGCAATTGAACATCGTTGCAGAATTAACGCAGGCGAATACTGTACAAGCAGAGTTGACGGATCTCACCGGAAGAATTGTTCTTTCCGAACAGTACGGCGAACAAGGTGCAGGCACATTTACAAGAACACTTGATGTTGCAAATTTACCTGCCGGACTTTATACGCTGCGTGTATTGTCGGGAACTTCTGTATCGCAACGCAAGATCAGCATTCAATAATTTTTTTACTGCAAAAGGATGATTGCTTTCGGCAGTCATCCTTTTTTTATGCCTTTTCTGAACCGCGTCAAAAAAAAATCAATCCGGACAATCCATAAAATTTACAAAAATTTCGCGGATGAAATAGAAAAGGAAGGGTTACTGAAATTACTACGTTACTTAAAAAGCCTGGATTTTAAGCACGAAAATCGCCCATAATTGGTATTTTTGCGTCCTGAACCAAGCCTTCTTTCATGAACTATCTTGAATTCGAGAAACCGATACAGGAATTAACCGAGCTACGCGATAAGATGATACAAACAGCCGAAAAAAGTGGCGTGGATGTATCCAAATCATTGGCCGAGATCGAAGAGAAAATTTCCACAAAGCGAAAAGACATTTACGGAAAGCTTACTCCATGGCAACGCGTCCAGGTTTCCCGTCATCCCGATCGTCCGTATACACTCGATTATATAAAAGCAATTGCCGGCGAATCATTCATCGAACTGCATGGCGATCGCACGGTGAAAGATGACAAAGCGATGGTCGGCGGATTTGGAATGGTGGACGGACAATCGGTCATGTTTATTGGTCAGCAAAAAGGCCGCAATACAAAATTGCGCCAGTATCACAATTTCGGAATGCCGAATCCGGAAGGTTATCGCAAAGCATTACGATTGATGAAGCTTGCGGAAAAATTCAATAAACCTGTCATCACGCTGATCGATACGCCCGGAGCATTTCCCGGACTTGAAGCAGAAGAGCGGGGGCAAGGTGAAGCCATCGCGAGAAATCTTTTGGAGATGGCGCGCTTAAAAGTTCCTGTGATTTGTATCATCATCGGTGAAGGCGCGTCTGGTGGTGCGTTGGGAATCGGAATCGGTGACCGTGTTTTAATGCTTGAGAATACCTGGTATTCTGTTATTTCTCCTGAATCCTGTTCTTCTATTCTCTGGAGAAACTGGGATCATAAAGAACAAGCTGCTGCTGCATTAAAACTGACCGGCGAAGATATGCTGGGTCAAAAGCTTATCGATGGAATTATAAAAGAACCTGTCGGCGGCGCACATGCAAACTGGGATGAAATTTTTGCAACAGTGAAAAAAGTAATCCTGGAAAATATTGCTGTACTGAAAACTAAAAAAACATCAACACTTGTAAACGAACGAATCGAAAAGTTCTGCAAGATGGGCGTTGTTCATGAAGCGGAATAAAGTTTTTAGTTCGTAGTTTTTAGTTCAGTGATAAAAATATCATCTTTCTCCGAACTGACCTCTACGAATCAGCATCTCTGAACTAAAAACTCCATACTAAAAAAAATTATTGAACCGGAACTCCAGGTCACTTATTGTATATGGAATTGCTACGCTGTGAAGCAATGCGAATGAGTTGTAACGCTACACATTTACATTCGTTCCTTCAGCTGAATAAACTTCTGCATTCACATCATCAAAACGCAACGTTGTCGAATTAAGACCGGATGTCCACGTCAGCAAACCAACTGGAGTGTAAGTGAACTTATATACATTTCGATTGTTCATGCCGATGAGAATGGTATTGCTGTCAATTTTTTCGGCGCAGGTAATTGTTGCTGCTGGCAAAGAAATTGGTTCCCAGAAACCATTTGAATTCAGGAATCACGGTAATAGTTTTTAATGGTAATCTATAAGGGATAAGTGGTAAATTTACTTAGCGCATATTCATAAAAAACAAACCGGGCAAATGAAAAAAAAATTACTCTTTTTATTTTTTACATGCATCATTTTTGTTCCGGTAAATGCACAGCTTCCCAATTCAGAAGTATGGCTCTTTCCTTATTCCGGAAGATCATCCACAATTAATTTTATGGATGGAAAAAACATCAGCAATAACCCCGGCTATGATAACCAGCCGTTTTTTTCTGCTGACAGCAGGAATATGCTCTGGACTTCGGAGCAGGACAGCGGACAGACGGATATTTTCAGCTACAATTTAACAGAGCATGTTGCCTTGCGTCTTACACAAACGAAAGTGAGCGAATATTCGCCCGAATACATTCCGAATGATCATTATTTTTCTGCTGTCGTGGTTGAAAAAGATTCTACGCAGCGCTTGTGGAAATACGATCTGCGCCGGTTTGACACCACCAGCAAACCATCGATGCTCTTATTGCCTGAAGTGAAAAATGTTGCCTATTCGCGCTGGTACAGTTCAGAGCTTGTTGTCGTTTGTCTTTTACCTGAGCCCATGCACCTTGCTTATGTAAATCCAAAACAAGGAAATGCCGTGAGCTATGCAGAAAATGCAGGTCGGGCAATGCAGGTGTACACGCGAAAAAAGAAAAAAATATTTTTGTACACCCAAATGAATGCTGATTCATCTTACTCCATTCATTCAATGACAGGAATTATTCCGGGAGTTTTTGAATTTGCACCGGTTCCATGCTTAAAAGAAAGCCAGGATTTTGTGGTAGACGGATGCGGACATATTCTCATGGCGCGTGGTGCAAAAATTTTCAAATGGATCATTGGTAAAAGCACAGAGTGGGAAGAGCTGATCGACCTTGAAAAAAATGGCATTCACAGCATCACACGAATGGCGATAAGTCCGGATGGCAAACATCTTGCATTAGTGGATAATATGCCATGAA
>JBDSHN010000086.1:0-38417 GCA_039918435.1 Bacteroidia bacterium
CGGCAGTTTCGCCGAATACAACCACAACTTATACTTTAACAGTAACAGATGCGAATGGTTGTACTGCTACAGCTACAGAAATCGTTACGGTCAATCCTACTCCGGTTGCTGCATTCAGTGGTGCTCCATTAGCAGGTTGTTCGCCATTGGATATTTCTTTTACTGATGTCTCTTCAATTGTTGCACCGGGTACGATCACAGCATGGTTGTGGGAGTTTGGAGATAATACAACGGACACACTTCAGGATCCGTTGCATACGTATTACAATCCCATGTCGTATGGCGTTACACTGACTGTAGTAACTGCTGACGGATGCACGTCCACGCTGACAATAAATAATTACATTACCGTTTACCCTGATCCTGTTGCAGGCTTCAGTGCCTTTCCGCAGCCGGCAACCGCGATTGAGCCTATTATTTATTTTACAGATCAGTCTTCAGGAGCAACGGCGTGGGAATGGAATTTTGGTGATGTTCCGAATTCTTCTTCCTCGCTACAGAATCCGGTTTTCGAATATCCGGATAGCGGATGTTATTATGTTCAGCAGATCGTAATCAGCCCGAATAACTGCAGGGATACAACTGAAACGCTTGTCTGTATTCAACCGGATTGGTCGTTGTATATTCCGAATGCCTTTACGCCTGATAAGGATGGCCTGAATGATATTTTCCTTCCGCTTGGCGTGGGAATAGATAATACCGGTTTTGAAATGTGGATATTCGATCGTTGGGGCAACCTGATTTTCTATACCAATGATATGTATCACGGATGGGACGGAAAAGCAAAAGGCGGATCAGAATTTGCGCAGGTGGATACGTATGTTTACAAGATTAAATGCAAAGACGTGATAGGAGCAGCACATAAATATATCGGTAAGGTTTCTTTGGTAAGATAATTTATAAGATGAAAAGGAGAGCTGCCGGAAATGGCGGCTCTTTTTTTGTTTTGAAAATGAGGGGAAAAAACAAAATCAACTACGAAAAACACATGGGTGAGTGAAATTGGTATGTGTATAAAAGCCAAAATCCAACCTGATCAGAATACGTAACCGTCATGCTTTCGTCTTTTCGGTTCTTGTTCTCTGCTGCTACCCATTATAAAAAAAGCGATCCCCGTTACAGGAATCGCGATCTGGGTTTGGTTGCAATGAAAATCTTTAATCAAACAGCTTTGATGTGCTGCCCCTTCCGAATGGACTTGGCGCAATAAATTTCAGCGCGAGTTCGAATCCGCCTCTTGATTTGCTTGCTGTATTCAAATCCGATAAATTAATATCATAGCTCAGTCCGATGCGGTAATTAGAAAACTCATAACCTGTTACGAGCACTGCCGCGTCACCAAACCGATAATATCCACCAAGGATAAATGCGGCAGGTTTTTTTCTCCCGGTGTAATGAGAAGCTTCCTGCATAACATACTTAAACATCATTCCTGCATTTATTTCATGATGCCCGCCCTGGATCATAACAATGTAAGAAGGCTCCAGCACAACATTTTTATTTTTCAACCCGATATCTGCACTTCCATGTGCGACGAATTTCATTGGTAAATGCTGATCACCTGCGCCATAAAAACTATAAACAGGTTTATTGATATGCTGTAAAGAAAATCCCGCATTAAATGTCATTGCATCTTTTGAAGATAACGTGGAGTGATTTTTTCCGTAAAACCACGCCAGCCCTGCGCCAAAATCTGCGTACGAATGATTTCCGAATGTGCCGGGCTCGCCGGATCCTAATGCTGCATTGTATGCTGAACCATCATACTGGTTATCCCAGTACAATTTATCATAGGATAAACTCCGTTGACCAAATCCGCCATACAAACCGAGGGAAAGCAAATTCTTTTCGTCAGCTGCCAGCACACCGGAAAGATGCAGTTGTCCAGTGGTTGTTCCCATCGCACCATCGCCTGCTTTATCAGAAAACACATTCATTCCGACACCGAGATGGCTGCCATTTGATTTTTTTGCGTAAGCATAATCAGCACAAAAATTAAATGTGCGGTAAGGCGAATTGCTCACACTCTTCCACTGATCTTTAAAATTAAGTATCGCCATTACATTATGCGACATTGCCGTTTGCGCAGGATTCAACAACAATGGCGTTTCTGTCAACTGCGAAAAGTGAATGTCCTGTGCCGAAGAAAGAAGCGGCAGCAGCAAAGCGCTTGTCGCAATAAATTTCGGGAGAGAGAAATAGTTGTTCAACTTCATTCTTCTTGTTTTTATTTAACGAGGGAAACATTTCCTTTTCTTGAAATTTCTGTTCCGTCCAGCAGCGTTGCATTAAGAACATACGTGAATACGGCGGCTTCACATGCAATGCCGCGCCATGTTCCATCCCAGCCTGAGGCAGGATTAGTGGTCTCAAAAACCTTTTCACCCCAACGGTTATAGATCTGCAGGTCGAGTAATCTGATGCAATTACCGCGCACATACAGCACATCGTTTTGTCCGTCAGCATTTGGAGAAAATGCATTCGGGAAATATAATTCACCGCACGAAATATCAACATAGACTGTCACAGTATCAAAAGCTGTACAGCCCGATGAATCAGTGACCATTAATGTGTATACCGTGGTCACCGTCGGATTCGCGATTGGGTTCTGACAATTGCCACACGATAAAGTAGCTGAAGGTGTCCAGCTATAAAACGTTCCTCCTGATCCGTTTAGCTGCGTCGTCTGCCCCGAAATAATTGTTACAGATGTGCCTGCATTTGCTGAAGCAGAACCTGTATTGATAACTGTAACTGTTGAACCAGAAGTACAGCCATTCGCGTCAGTAACCGTTACCGTATAAGCACCTGCGGTAAGATTGGAGATGGTATCGTTTATATCAGCATTGCTCCACAAATAGGTATAACCAGGAGATCCGCCGCTTGTTCCTGCTGAAGCGCTGCCACTTGCATCACCACAATTTTCAGGAATTGAATTTGTAGTCACAGCAACTGCTGTTGGTTGTGTAAGTGTAACGGTTTGCGTTTGTACACAACCATCGCTTCCTGTTACGGTTACCGTATAACTGCCCGCAGATAATCCGGAGGCGCTTGCTGCTGTTCCTCCTGTGGGCGACCATGCATACGTATAAGGCGCTGATCCGCCTGTTGCATTCACTGTTGCTGCGCCGGTTGTTCCCCCAAAACAAAGCAGGTTGGAAGACGACTGCAGATTTACAACCGGTGCTCCTGTATTTGCAACAACAACAGTTGAAGTGGTTGTACATCCGTTTGCATCTGTAACAGTAACGGAATACGAACCGCCTGAAAGGTTAGAAAGTGTTGCGCTTGTTTGCGAATTGCTCCATGCATACGTGTAAGAACCTGTTCCTCCGCTGGCAACTGCATCTGCTGTTCCGTTTGAATTTCCGCAGGTTGCCGTGGTTGATGACGGATTAGAAACAAGTATTGCCGGTTCTGTAATCGTAAGATTTTGTATTGTTACACAACCATTCTGATCAGTTACTGAAACGGAATAAGATCCGGCAGGTAAGCCTGTCGCGCTTGCTGCAGTTCCTCCGCTCGGCGACCATGCATACGTAAATGGCCCGTTACCCGTGGCGCTGACAGTTCCGGAACCTGTAGATCCGCCATTGCAAAGTACATTTCCGGCTGACTGAACACTTGTTAATGGTCCGCCTGTACTTGAAACGTTTGCTGTCGTTGTGGTGAAACATCCGTTTGCATCGGTTACGGTTACGGTGTAAATACCAGCAGCTAAATTAGGTTCAAGTGCCGCAGTTCCACCTGAAGACCAGCTATAAGTAAGTGATCCTGTTCCACCGCTTGCAATTGCAGTTGCTGTGCCGGTACTTGTATTGCAACCTGCCGGTGTTGATGTTGCGCTTGCTGCTATAGCACCGGGTTCCGTTATTGAGACGGATTGTGTCGTGGTGCATCCTGCCGCATCCGTGATGGTGCAGGTATAGTTTCCTGCTCCCATTGCTGTGCCGGTTGCATTTGTTCCACCCGATGGCGACCATGCATACGTGTAGCCGGGAGTGCCGCCGGTTGCATTGACTGTAGCTGTTCCGGTATTTCCTCCGCTGCAAAGTGCATCTGTTTGTGATTGTAATGCTGCTGCTGGCGCACCTGCACCTGTAACTGTTGCAATTGCTGTAGCTGTACAACCATTTGCATCTGTAATTGTACAAGTATAAGTTCCGGTTGCGAGGTTATTTGCAGTTGCATTTGTTCCGCCTGACGGCGCCCAGCTATAAGTCAGTGTTCCGTTTCCGCCGCTTGCTGTCGTTGTGGCTGTTCCGGTATTCGTTGTACACCCGCTTGAAGTGGAGCTTGCGCTTGCGGTAATAACAGGCGGCTGAGTGATTGCCACACTTTGTGTTACAGTACAACCTGCCGCGTCAGTGATTGTGCAGGTATAATTGCCATTTGATAATCCGGTTGCTGTCGCAGCTGAACCGCCGGAAGGCAGCCATGCGTATGTATAGCCGGGAGTTCCGCCGGTTGCATTTACCGCAGCGGTTCCGTTATTTCCGCCATTGCAGGAAACATTTCCCTGCGATTGCAACGTGGCGGCCGGACCGTTCACTGTAGTGACTGTTGTGCTTGTGGTAGCTGTACAACCGTTTGCATCCGTAATTGTACAGGTATAATTTCCTGCTGCTAAATTATTTGCTGTTGCGCTGGTTCCTCCCGATGGCGCCCAGTTGTAGGTTAATGTTCCTGTTCCGCCGCTTGCTGTTGTAGTTGCGGTGCCGGTGTTCGTAGTGCAACCGCTGGCCGTTGAGCTTGCGCTGGCGGTGATGACCGGAGGTTGCGTGATGGAAAATACTTTTGTGATTGGACAACCGTTTGCGTCGGTGATGGTGCAGGTGTAAGTATTTACGCACAATCCTGTTGCGTTTGCTGCATTTCCACCGGAGGGTGCCCATGCATAGGTATAACCAGGCACGCCACCTGAAGCAACAACCGAAGCGCTTCCGTTACAAACTGCATTGCAGGATAAATTGGTTTGTGATTGTGTTGCGGCTACTGCCGTCGGTTGTGTGATGGCGAACGATTGTGTTGTAGTGGCGCCAACGTTATCTGTAATTGTACATGTATAATTTGCGGCGCAGAGATTGTTCGCCGATGCTCCTGTTCCGCCGGATGGTAACCAGGCATACGTATAAGGAGAAGTTCCGCCGCTTGCCGTGACGGAAGCTGTTCCTGTGCATGATCCATTGCATAAAACATTGGTGGCAGAAGAGGACGCTGTTAATATGTTGGTAAGACAAATGGATTGCATTGGATTACAAGCGCCCATTGCGTAGGTTCCCATAAAACCATTTCCGCAGCCCACCACCTGCCCTGTTTTGGAAACAGAAACATCATAAACAGCGGAAGGTGTTGTTTGTGTTGAAAGCACAACCAGGTTTGCATCAAACTTGACAATTTGGTTTCCTGATCCGACATAAACATTTCCGCAGCTGTCAATGTCAAGTCCGCTGCATCCTGGGGAATTTCCACCAAAACCGCTTGTGCTTGTTCCTCCCGGAATTGCGGCTGTGGTTAAGATCGCACCATTTGTAATATTTCGTTTATGTATAGTCGATCCGTTTACCGTGTATAGAAAATTTGCGCTGGCACGGATGGCGCTGATGCCCTGGTTGGTTACACCATAGTTCGGAATTCCATAACCGAAAGCGTAACCTGAAGTCGTTTTCCATTGCTGAACAACAGCAGCATTTACATAACCAATGGAATCAAGCGTCATGAAATAATAACCGCCTGTAGGAGCAGAACAAATGGAACGTACTTCTTTAATATTAAATCCCGCCATCCATCCTACAGTCGTATATCCCGTTACGGCTCCGTTTGCCAGGTTAATGGTAAGAATAACACCACGGTAGCTGCTGGGTGAAAACGGGCTTTGCGCCCGCATTCCGCCAACAACCAACGCTGTCTGATCACAATTGAAAGCCAAATGCCAATACTCGAAAATCGGTCCGAACAGCCCGTTTGGATTATTGAACCAAACCTGCGCACCAGCTGTGTTCACTTTAGAAATTTGTCCGTTCGATCCGCCTGTGCAATACGATACCCCATTATTATCGGTGATCATCGAACCCACCCAATAATTGGCAGTGTCCCATGGCGAATTATAAGTCCATTGCAAGGCTCCCGCGTTATTATATTTCTTCAGCCTGTTCGGCGTATCACCGCCCCAGAAATAAGAATTGGAAGAATTATCATGCTCACATTCCCATACTTTATTTGAATTTCCAAAACCAAGTCCGGAACTCAGCTGCCATGGATCAATGACAATCGTTCTTGCTTTGTTGTAAGTTCCGGTTAAAAACGAAACAACATTTTTTTCTTTTTGAAATTCAGAAGCGATGATCTCTGAAGTATGGTCTTCATAAAATGTGACAGGCGCGTGATCGATAATAGTACCGAACATGGTTTTAATAATAATTTGTCCTGCTGAATTTTTTGAAAGCTTATCCATCCCGCTGTAATTCATTTTAATATCAGCAGGGTTTCCGCCGGGATGAACGGTGAACAAATATTTTATTCCGCCCTCCTCTTTAAAAACAAACACAAGATCGATATGCGGATAAATGTTTTTATAGGTGAGCGATGTAAAGGCGGGGATATTATCAATGCTGTGCTGGTGATACGCATCATCCTGCACAGCGTAATTGTAATAATCGCTCACTTTTCCCTGGGCAATAACGTCACAGGTTTTGTTCGAATTTTCCCATGTGATAAAAATATCATCGCGCTTAAAAACAGCTTGCTTTTCTTCTTTCTCCTTATCGAGCCATTGTTTATCATTACGCAAATGCTCGTCCTCCCCTTTTTCCTCTTTCCTTGTTTTGCTCAACAGCGAATAGGAAAATCCATCACGTTTGAAATAGATAAGCGTTGAACCATTATCATACGCATAAAGCACTTTCGGATCTTTCGCACCAGTAACAGGGAATTGTCCTCGGTTTTCGATAAATACTTTTGGACTTGCCCATTCAGTAACGGGCATACCTGTTCCTGTGAAGGCATTCAACTGTTGCAGGTGAAAAAGAAGGATCACAAGGATCAGGTAAAGCTTCGAAATGTTTTTCATGTCAGGGAATGTTGAGAGATTGGGGCAAGAGGAATCAACCCGCTACATTCAAATATAGATCAACACGTTATTGCGACAAGTACAAAGTCAGGGCAATTATTATACTTCTGCTTACTCTTATTTTATGCCTCAATTATGTATATTGCTCTTAATTAATTTGTTTTTATTTTCTGCTATTATTACCCTTCTGAATAGGCTATGAAACCTTCGCCGGATCTATTTCAGCTCATTAAAAGCATGACGATGTCAGAAAAAAGGCATTTTAAGCTGTATTCTGCTGGTCATGTGGGCGGCGAATCAAAAAACTACCTGCGCCTGTTTGATGCGATCTGCAGGCAGGAAAAATATGACGAGGATAAGATCAGGTGCAACCTGAAAGGAACATCCGTGGTGCGCCACCTGCATGTGGAAAAAAATTATCTCTACGCGCACTTGCTTGAAAGTCTGAACGCATTCAACCGTGAAAAAACATTTCTTGCACGGCACTCGAACTATTTAATTTCCATCGAACTTCTATTGAACCGTGGCCTGTTCAGTCAATGCCAGAAGATCATCCGTAAGGCAAAGAAAGAAGCTTACTTGGGAGAAAAATTTTCTACACTGCTTTTTCTTTTGCGATCAGAGATGCTGATCTTTATCAATAAAGAAGATGATAAAAGTCTGAACGCCGGTTTGCAGGAAGAGATCCGCATTCTCGAAATGATGAAAACGCAAACCCTGCTCATGCAGCTCGCTTTTAATGTTCAGATCCAGATTGAAAAGGGAGAAGTAGCAGAACTCTTTCTACAGGAAACTTTAAAAAATCTGAAAGCAAAATTTCCACCGCGACAGGAAAAGAGGAGCTTCTGGATAAATTATTATTACCAGTCCGCACTTGGGCTTGTATCTACCGTTCAGAATAAACACCAGAGGCGATACGAATGTTATAAAGAGATTAAGCTGATCATGGATAAAGCTCCGCAATTTATCAAGGATCTTCCTGCCATTTATCATTCCAATTCCAATAACCTTGTTAATGTTATGTGCTTCCTTGGAAAATATGATGAAACAAAATCAATTGTTGCGCGGCAAAAAGCATTCCTAGACGAATACAGGATGAGGCGGCCTGCCCTTTCAAAAATCATTTTTCTTAACACCAGCGAAACTGAATTATTTCTTCATTATAAAACAAAACAATTTGCTGCCGGTGCATTGCATGTAAAAGCCATCGAGCCACTATTGAAAAAAATGGATCTGAATTTCAGCCCGTTCCTTTTTGATCTGTTGTACATGATGGCTGTGTCGGAACTGATGGTGAATAATTTTAAAGGTGCGCTTAAGTGGTTAAACCAGGTGCTGAATGCAGAACGTGAAATTAAATTCAGGAAGGAACTACAGATCAATGCACGCCTGCTTTACTTGGTCGTGCTTTTTGAATCGCACGATATTTTATTTGAAAACCGCCTCAATTCCACAAAGCGGTTCATTGCACAGGATATGCAATTCAGCACTGCTTTATTTACCCTTGAAGGCATTCGTATACTGGCTGATGCAAAATGGATAAAGAAAAATCCCGGCGGCCTTCTGAAGCATGTCACACGCATTCGCAAAGAATCGCGCCGGTCAAAAGAAGAAGCGCTGAATAAGCAATTTGATTTTGCGGAATGGCTGGAGAAAAAAATGGAGAATGATCAGCAGTAAAAACGTGCTGGTAAGTTGAGGGTGAATGCCGGCAGCCTGAATCGCTTTCTGACAATTAACTTTTTCCTATATTTACCTGCTAATCTCTTCCTGTTTCCCCTCCCGATGAAAGAATTCCGTTTTTCGTATTTACTGTAAACAATACAGTAACAATTGATGATTTTTCAATTTGCATAAAAAGCAGTCCCTTTATTAAAAAGAGGCTGAATTCTTTGAAAACAATTATGGCCTCTCTATCGATAAGGATGTGGTGCTCGTCGAAATCACCAACACAACTCATAATGATGAGTGGGCATTTTTTGCTATGGTACTCGTAATGGTCATACCTGAAATAGTATTCGTAATTGTGGCTATAAACGAAGGCGTAAATAAATCTCAAACCATAGCAAATCTTACATCACCACAGATAATTTTAAAAAGGGCATTTCAGTTTTTTAGTTAGTTTTGATTAACAACCTCTATATGTCAATCAAAAAGCAGAAGGCAAAATATGATATCGTCATGCTCATCGACGATAACGACATTGATAATTTTATCAACGAGCGGATGATCAATGGCTGCAATTTTTCGGAAACAACTTATATCAATACCAGCACAAGAAGCGCTATTGAATTTCTTAAGAACCTGTCAATCAACAAAGCGCTGAGGAAAGACCATCTTCCTTCCATTATTTTCCTTGATATTAATATGCCGATACTTGACGGATTTCAATTCATAGAAGAATTCGAAAAACTTGATCCGTCTATTGTTGAAACAATCAAAATAGTAATGCTTACCAGCTCCATTAATCCCTCGGATATTGAACGTTCGAAACAATTTCCGTCTGTAAAAGGATTCATTCATAAGCCACTAACCGAGGAAAGTCTCGAAAAGTGCTGAGCTGAGCATACAAATTCATTCAATTTCTTACATCTGTAACTGCCCGATCTAATCGGGCTTTCTCACGTATAGCTGCCGGAATAGCTTTGTAATATAAAGTACAACGCTATGAAAAAGTATTCTGTTTTTTTAATTCTCTTATTCTTTTGCCTGAATCTTTCGGCAAAGCAATACATGCTACAAAAGCCTAACAGCATTCCAACGCTTGAATTATCCTTTAAGCTGACCGATGAAGGCAAACGCGTAACTAATTATTACCTGCTGATTTATTGCGATACAAATGCTGCGGATACTTTATTTATTCAAAAAGGGAAAGTATCCTATCTCTACCTGCGGTATAATCATAACTATACGCTGCGGTATGTTAAGCAGGGTTACCGCGATCGTGTTTTAATTGTACGAACTGATTTTGCCAACCGCAAAAACATGCAATTTGATTATGAAATTGAGCTGGTAAAAGAAAATGAATTGGCTAACACTTTTGCAGATCTGCCGGTGGCAATTATCCGTTATGACCTGAATAAAAAAAGATTCGATTACAGCCGCACCTATCACAAACAAGTGAGGCAAAAATTCTCTGCACGTAAAAAAAATTAATATGATCGCTATGGGCCAGTCCTTATTTTTCGAAAACAATCTTCCTCTTCCGGTAAATGCTATGACTTCTTTCATAAATGAACCGGGTTACCCGGCTGCTGAAAATATGCTGAGTAAAAACCTCCATACTTTTTTGCTGGAAACCGAGCTTAACACACGTTTAGAGCTGATGGATAAAACATCATTGATTACAATCACGGATCTTCGTGGAAACATTATGTATTCCAATGACCTGTTTTGTAAAGTATCCGGCTTTAAACGACATGAATTAATCGGTAAAACGCATGAGGTGATTCGTCATCCCGAGTTACCCGATGAAACAATTGCAGGTGCTATGCAATTGGTAAGAAGCGGACAAATCTGGACCGGGATAATTAAAAGCAAGTCTAAAAACAATGATCTTTTCTGGTGCCAGACCACAATAGCTCCAGTGCTGAGCCAGGACAATAAGCCCTTCAAGCTGATTTGGATGAGAAGTAATATCACGGATCTGAAACGTAAAGAAATTGAACTTCATACCGCCAAAGAACGTGCTGACCTTCGCCTTGTGGAGAATGTAAAAAATGCTTTCCGCATTCAATCCGCTATTCTTCCGTCTGAAGCGAATCTCCGGGAAATTTTTCCCGAGGCATTTGTAATTAATGCGCCTCAACAAACCGTAAGCGGTGATTTCTATTGGTTCGATAAACAAAAAGCCGAAACCGTTTTTGTGCTTGGCGATGGAACAGGACATGGCGTATCGGCTTCGTTCGTTTCTTTGATCGCGGTTACTGCACTTGAATTTATTGTAAAGCAAAACCAGGAAACAGATCCGGGAAAAATACTTGCTGCTCTTAACAGTTTTATTTTCCAGTCCTTAAAAAAGCATAAAGGATCTGATATTAATGAATCGATTGATATGGCGGTGTGTTCTTACAACCATAAAACACGGATGCTGAAATATGCTTCGGCAAAATCAAAAATTTATCTTGTGCGTGGTATAGAAGTATACAACCTCGACCGGGATGACCTTAGCATTGGTGCTCAAAGCAAGGACAATTTCAAGATCAATTCCAAATCTATTTTTCTTGAAAAAGGCGATCGCGTTTTTATGATGTCGGATGGTTATTGCGACCAGATCGGAGGAATGAATAATAAGCGCATGGGCTCAAAACAAGTACGTGCATTACTGATGCTTACAGGCAGTCAGCAGGTGCAGGATCAAAAAGAGCAGCTCATGAATTTCTTCTTAAACTGGAAAGGCGAAAACGAACAGACGGACGATCTTTCTCTCCTTGGATTCAGCATTACCTGATACTTTTTTTTAATCATGTTGCGACAATTTCATCCCGATGAAAATTGCAGAGGTTGATTTCAAAACAATATTTGATGCTCTTCCCGGAGCCTTCCTGGTGGTTGATCCCGCATATAGGATTGTTGCAGCGAGCGACGCTTACCTCAGATTAACCTTGCTGTTGCGGGAAGAAATTACAGGGAAATTTCTATTTGAAATTTTTCCCCTCCCGCTGCAGGATACCCGTGAGAATTGGACAGCCCTGCTCAAAAAATCGCTTGAAGCTGTTTTACTGCATAAAGCGGAGCAAACTATAGAGGTGCAGCAATACAACATGCTGCGACCGGGCGGAACCTTTGAGCAACACAGCTGGCGAACACTTAATAAGCCTGTTTTTAATGCGGATCATGAAGTGATATTTATCATTCACCGCGTTGAAGATGTAACAGAGCTGGAGTACCTGGAAAAAGAACGCGGTGCATCGGAAAATAAAAACGAAGATCTTGAAAAACGTGCGTCTGATCTGCAGGCCTCTAACACGGAGCTTGAACGTTTTGCTTACGTGGCATCACATGATCTGCAGGAACCGTTGCGCATGGTGACCAGCTTTCTGCTTTTGCTTAAAAAAAGATATGGCGGCGAGCTGGATGAAACTGCCGATCAATACATTCATTTTGCAATGGATGGCGCTGAGCGGATGAAAAAGCTGATCCATGATTTGCTTGAATATTCGCGCGTTGGTGTAAACACGGATGATTTTACTACGATCGATCTTAACCAGCTGCTGAGCTATATTACGATTCCATTCAAAGATCATTTCCTGGCGGATGGGGCAGAGTTAAAGATCGGGACGCTTCCTGCAATTGAAGGGAGAAAAGCGCAGTTTATTCAGCTGTTTCAGAATTTATTGAGCAATGCTATAAAATACAAAAGCCGTGAAGCGGTGAAAATTGAAATCGGCTGTATGGAAAGAACAGATCACTACGAATTTTTCATCCGTGATAACGGGCTGGGTATCGATGAGAAATTTCATGAAAAGATTTTTGTCGTTTTCCAGCGGCTTCATAATCGTTTAGAATACGCCGGAACAGGAATCGGGCTGTCGATTTGCAAAAAAATTGTGGAAGGCCATGGGGGTAAAATCTGGGTTGAATCGTCTCAAGGTAAGGGAAGTACATTCCGCTTCACAATCCCGTACAAACGTTAGTTCACTTTACGCTGTATCATTTAAGGAGATGATACATTTTTTGCGTATATTAACCATGCATTTGATTAGTAATAAGTAATTCCATAATTAACCTACAATAAAAGCAGTACTCTTTTGTTTCATGCCATTAATCGGAACTCCCCTGCATGTATTGATCGTTGAAGATAATCCTGCTGACTTGCTTCTGCTGAGTGAATGCCTTGCAGAATCTACAGTTATTATTTCTTCTGTTTCTAATGCCACTTCACTTACAGCGGCTGTCGGGTTTCTGCATGAAAAGCTTTTTGATATTATTTTTCTTGACCTTGATTTGCCGGATACCAACCAGGAAAGCGCAATTGAAAATATCCGGCAGGTTGCGGGACACACACCGATAATAGTTGTTTCAGGAATGTCTGATCAGCGACGGGCTTTAAAAACAATCGCGCAGGGTGCACAGGATTATATTTTTAAGGACAAGCTCGAATGCGAACAACTTGCAAAATCCATTTATTACAGCATCGAACGTGTCAGATCGCAACAAAGGCTCGAAGAAAGTACACGCAGATTTCGTTACATTTCAGAACATTTCCCCAATGGCAAAGTCTGTTTCTTGGACCGTGGGCTCCGTTATGTTTTCGGAAGTGGAAACGAATTCAAAAACAGGCGGATCGATACCGCTGATCTTATCGGGAAAAAATTTTCTGAAATGTATCCGCCTCAGGATTCAGACCGGATAGAACAAAAACTCATTCGTGCATTTGACGGAAAAGAGGTTTTATTTGAAGTAAAGGTAGAACGGGAAACCTACCTGATCAGCGCAGTTGCCGCTTATGAAGCATTTGGAGTTGTTGACACTATTCTTGTAGTATCGCAGAATATTACCCGGCTTAAGCAAGCGGAGGAACAAATTCATTTCCAGACCGCGGTGCTTGAAAATATAACTGACAGTGTCATTATTACTGACCTGCACAGAACCGTCACCTTCTGGAATAAAGCTGCTGTTGTAGTTTATGGATACGAGGAACTTGAAATGATCGGCAAGAGTCTGGATATTCTTATGGTAAATCCGGACGATGGCACTGATGCACAAACCCTCATCCGATTGCTTGATGAAACAGGGATGGCGAATACAATAGTGCGCAGAAGAAGAAAAAGCGGCACTATTATATGGGTGGAAATCAAGCTTACCTACAATTATAATGTTCAGAATAAAATTACCGGCATCATTGGTGTTTCAAAAGATATTACCGGACAGCGGGCGGAAGAACATCTGCTGAAACTTTTCCAGTCAGTCATTCTTAACAGTCATGATGCAGTAATTATCACTGAAGCTATTCCTTCTTCAGCAGGCCTTAGAAAGATCGTTTTTGCCAATGAAGCATTCTACAAGCTCACAGGATTTGGTCCGACGGAAGTGATAGGCAATACTTTTTTCATGCTTATCGGACCTTTCACAGATAAGGCAGAACTCCAGCGCATCGAACATAACCTGGAACGCTGGCAATCGTTTGCAAGTGAAATTTCCCTCTACCGCAAAGACAATTCTTCTTTCCTGGTTGATATGATGATCATGCCGGTGTGCGATGAAGACAATAATTATACGCACTGGGTTTACCTGCAGCGTGACATTACTGCTGATCGCGAGTCGGCAGAAAAACTGTTGCAGCAAAATGCGGAGCTTACCAAAACCAATCTGGAGCTCGACAGGTTTGTTTACAGCGCTTCACACGACCTGCGGGCACCGCTTACATCTGTGCTGGGTCTTGTAAGCCTCATGCGCAGGGAAACGTATGCAGGCGAAGCGAGCATTTACCTCGATAAAATTCATGAAAGCGTACAACGCCTCGATCGGCTGATTCAGAATATTATAAACTATTCGCGTAACTCACGGCTGACCTTAAATTCAGCTTCCATTAATTTCCGTGAACTTTTTGATACTGCTATCAGCATGCATAAGTTTATGGATCTTACAGGGGTTGTACGTTTTGAATATGAAAACCTGGTTAGTGAAGAATTTATTTCCGATCCCGAAAGGTGGCAGATCATACTGAATAATCTTTTCAGCAACGGAATTAAATTCGCCCGGAAAAATATTCAATCTTTCATTTCGCTTAAAATATACGTTGAAGATGAAATGCTTATTGTGAAATATACGGACAATGGAATCGGCATTACACCTGACCAGCTTCAATCCGTTTTTAAAATGTTTTACCGGGCAACTTCTTCTTCCGAAGGCTCCGGCCTTGGGCTTTATATTGTTCAACAGACGGTGGATCTCCTTGGCGGAACAATAGAAGTAGAATCGGAAAGCATGGAATTTACCAGCTTTATCATAAGAGTCCCCTACAAAACACCATTTTATACCCCTGCTATCTATGCTCCAAAAAGTAATTTCACAACTCAGTAAGACCCAATACAGCGAGCTGTATGATGAACTTTCTGCCAATCGCGGAGAAAAATTTTCCAAGCTACTTGAACTTTACCGTGACGATGACATGGAAGATGCCGCTATCAGGGATACGATCGGCGCAAAACAGGCTGCATTTTACACCTTGAAATCGCGCTTGTTTGATAAAGTGCAGCAATATCTTTTCCGTACCTCTTCCGACAACCGCGCTGAACTTTTAAAAAATGTTTCCTCTATCCCGTATTTGATTTATAATACGCCACGGGAAACTGCAATAAGCCTGTTATTGCATCTTGAGTCAGAGTTAAAAAAGGAAGATATGCCTGCCGAGCTGATGAGCGTTTACAGCGGGCTCAAAAAACTTCATCTTCATACCGCACAATTTTATCATTACCAGCAATTGTATAATAAAAATGTAGCGTACATGCTTGCGCTGGACAAAACCGAAGAGCTGGTTTCACTTTTCACAAGGGAATTAGGTGAATACCTGCTTTCGATGGATACAGAAAAAACAGTGCTGCTGAAATTATACCTGCAGGAGATGAGTAACCCCTCCAGGCTGTATGATTCACACCGTCTTAAGATCAACTATATTATTGTTGGTGTGACCTATGCGATTTTTGTAGATGAAAAAAATGAAGTTCCCGGCACGGATGCAACTATTGAAGAACTGATGCAGCAATTCAAAACCATTCTTGAAAGTTACCCGGATCACCGTAACTACCGGTTTCTTGAACCCGTGCGCCTCTTCCTGAATTTTGAATATTACCACCAGCTCGGCCTGCATAAAAACAGCAATCTGAATTATGAAAAATTAAACAGCAACCTTGAAACCTTTTTAATTCTTTCTCATTCCTGTCCGACCACGCGCTTCCTGCACTCCAAACTGGAACATGAGCTTATTGTTGGAAGCACCAAAGATCTGCCGCGCGAAGAGTCAATCCTTTTTCAACCCGATCCGGATGACGCTTTTTCAACCATCAATTATCACATATACCTTGCAGCGCGTTGTTTCCATGAAAATAAATTTTCTGAAGCAGCCACTACCCTTAATAAACTTTTAAATGAAGTCGGCTTTAAGGATTTTGCATTTGCAGAAGCCCGTGTTAAATTATTTCTGACATTGAATCTTTTGCTTGCTGAAAAATCTGATCAGGCAGAAATTACTTTGAGAAGCATTTCCAGAAAACTTTCTTCCGATGAGCTTGCAGGACATTTTCCTGCGGCTGAAAACTTTGCAAAGTTTCTGAAGATCGCCCTGAATGATAATTCTTCTTCAAAACTTAAAAAGCTTGAAGCCGCATATTCAGCATTTGCCACTATCAATAAAGGTAAAGCTGCTATTCTATTCGTTGTAACAATAACACCGGCTCACCTAAAGAAACTTTCGGAGTAGTTATTTTCCCAATTGACCAGCCAATGCCAAATCCCAGCCGAAGACTTGTACCATTCTCATCATGAAACGTATTGACTTGGTTAGATGTGGTGCGTTCGGATGAATAATAACACAAGGATGCCTCTGCGCTTATCAGCAAGCCAAAATCGCAACGATAAGCCAACCCGATTCCGGCTGCGGCTTCCCATCCTTTATAACGCATTACGCTAAAGTCGAACGCTTCATCGTTCTTCATATTGAATGCCATTTGCTGCTCGAGCTCAACAACATTCTGACTCAGTGATTGATTCTGCATGCGCTCAAACGATACAATGGAAATCAGCTGCAGGTGCTTGTTATCGCTTTCGTTATTGCTTACCATATAATAACGGGCACTTACCAGGCCTCCTGTGTTTTTCTGAAATCCCCTGTTAAAGGTGGGACCCATGCTCAATCCAAAATGTTTGCCGATTGAAAATCCAACAGCAGCATTTCGTTGCACACCAAAGCTGTTTCCGCTTACATAAGAATTCAGAATGATCTCGTTGATTTTCACTTTTCTTACTGCGGTTTGTGCCTGTAGTGTTGATACGGCAAATAAAAGGCAGAAAGCGGTAATTATATTTTTAATCGTGTAGGGTAACATAAGTTTATGCGTTGCAGGTTAATTAATCTGATGCTGTAAAACTCCTTTAATATCTGTGCGTATGAAAGCCAGCCATTTCAAAATGCTTTCAGGTGTAAGTTTTTTTCTGAAATTGTGGGCATGTCTGCAACATTGCGTTATTCTGCTCATCTGAAACTTACATTGAATGCAAAGCTCCTGGCTGCATCACCCGTATATGGCGGAAGCATTAATTCCTGCTTCCTGCTGGAAACTGATAAAGGAAATTTCTTCCTGAAAGAAAATGACACACACGTTTTCCCTGGAATGTTTGAAGCCGAGAAAAAGGGATTGACTGTTTTGAAAAAGGCAAATGCATTTAGTATTCCTGAAGTGATTTCCATTCATGAGCAGAATGGCTTCAGCATGTTGCTGATGGAATGGCTCGAAAAGAAAGAAAGCGCACAGGATAAAATGGCCTGGCACAATGCCGGGAAAAAGCTCGCGTTGCTTCATAAGAATACTGCTGCATCTTTCGGATTGGATCATCACAATTACATCGGCAGTCTCGCACAACGTAATTCGCAGCACGCAACATGGTCTGATTTTTTTTCACTAGAGCGAATTCTTCCGCAATTAAAGCTTGCTTTCGATGACAAAAAAATCGACGCTGTGCTTTTGAAAAAGGGAGAAAATTTTTGTGCAGCACTGGAAGAAATTTTTACGCTTGAAGCGCCTTCCCTTCTCCACGGCGATCTCTGGAGCGGAAATTTTTTCTTCGGCAAAAATGGTCCCGCGATTTTCGATCCTGCTGTTTATTACGGCCACCGCGAAATGGATTTAGGAATGACAAAACTGTTCGGCGGATTTGATGCAGCTTTTTATGACGGTTATCAAGATGAATTTCCATTAGAGAAAAACTGGAAATCAAGAACAGATTTCTGCAATCTTTATCCACTGCTGGTGCATGTGAATTTGTTTGGCGGGAGTTATGTGGAAGATGTGAAAGGGGTTCTCCAAAAGTTTTAATTCTTTTTCATTTGCACATCTGCACATCTGCACATTACCTTCGTAACATGTCAGATAACAGCATTAATTCATCCAAAGCTCCCGAACCTGTCGGACTTTACCCGCATGCGAAACGTGTAGGCGACCTTCTTTTTCTTTCAGGCGTTGGTCCGCGCGAAAAAGGAACGAAAATAATTCCCGGAGTTGAGCTCGATGCAAATGGAAAAATTCAATCGTATGATATCGAAAAACAATGCCGCAGCGTTTTCCGGAATGTGAAATATATTCTCGAAGATGCCGGAAGCAGCTGGGATAAAATTGTTGACGTAACAGTATTTCTGACCAATATGAAGGATGATTTTCCGGTCTACAATAAATTATGGGCAGAATACTTTGCTGAAAATCCTCCGTGCAGAACAACACTGGAAATTAATTGTCTTCCTACGCCGATTGCGATTGAATTGAAAGTGATCGCCACGGTTTAAAAAAACGTTTGTTGTTAGTTGTTTGTCATTAGTATGTTCCAGCAATCAACGGCAAACGACCAACAACTAACCGCTTCTAAATGAGAAAATTTTTCCTGCCAATTCTTATTTTCTTAATAATTACTTCCTGCGGGAAAAAGAAAACGGTTATTGCATACGGTACGGAATCGTGGCCAGAAGAAGGAATTGAATTTCTGACCGAACTGTATGTCGACCATGATTCTGCTTTTATTTCGTGGACAAACAAAAAGACCGGCCGCGTACTTTACCTCGGGAAAGCGGCTTCCATGCAGGATTTGAAAGACAGCACGTTCACCCGCAATTATTTTTACGACTCCGGGAAATTGCATACGATTGAGCCTTTCAGAAATAAAAAAATGGACGGAGAAGTGCTTTCTTTTTATAAGTCAGGAAAGAAAAAATCGCGGGTGACTTTTTCTGATGGAATTAAAGGAAATTACGAAACCTGGTACGAATCGGGAAAGTTGATGATCAAAGGAGAATTATTGCCCGACAGCACGTTCAGCCACAGGGAATATTATGAAAATGGCGTGCTGCAAAAAGAAATGATCACCGATAAAACAGGAAAAGGTTCATTCTCTTCTTATTCCGGCAATGGAAAAATTTATGAATCCGGCGCGTTGTTGAATTTTGAACGCTCCGGCATCTGGAAAATTTTTGACTCGCTCGGAAACCCGCGCCGGGACACCCTTTTCGGAATTGAGAAGATTGAAAAAAGAAAATAACCCTATACCATGAAAAATCCTTTTCCCTGGCTTACAATCGGAATCTGCAGCCTGCTGCTCATCCCTGCTTTGTTCATGGATGGCATGTTCCTGGACGGCGTTTTTTATGCGGCGATCAGCAAAAATTACGCAACTGGCTTTGGCACATTCTGGAATCCATATTATTCCGCAACTGTTTTTCCATCGATGCACGAACAGCCACCATTAATGTTTTTCCTGCAGGGATTATTTTTTAAAGTGCTCGGAGTTGGCTTATACACGGAAAGAATTTATTGTCTTCTCACAGCGATTATTTCTGTTTTACTGATTTGCCGCTGCTGGAAAATTATTGCTCCTGCTTCAAAAACACAATGGCTGCCGGTGCTGTTCTGGTTCACGATGCCGGTTACATTTTACATTTTCATCAACAATCTCGAAGAATGCACCATGGGCATTTTTGTTTTAGCAGCCATGATTCATTTGTTGCGGGCTTTGCACCTGAAGCAGCGGGAAACAATGCATTTAATGCTGGCAGGCGGAATGTTGCTGCTTGCAGGATTAACAAAAGGCATCCAGGGAATGTTCCTGCTCGGTGCACCCTTCTGCTGGTGGATTTGCACGCGCGATACCGGTTTTAAGGTGATGATCCGGAGAAGTTTTTTTGTTGTTCTTCTTCCCGCATTGTTCGTGCTGTATGCGTGGCTTACTCCTGTTGTACACGAAAGTTTCAGCGCTTATTTTAATGCCCGCATCATCGGAACATTCAGCCACCGCAATGATACTTCCGATTCACATTTTCATATTTTATACGAATTGCTGCTCGATTCTCTTCCACTGCTTGTTATGACAGCGATTGTTTTATTTGCATCCAGAAAAAACATCGCCCTGTTAACCGGCTGGAACCAACATAAAAAGCTCATCCTGTTTTTTGCACTCTCCAGCGCCACGGGCATTTTTCCATTAATGATCACCATGGAACAACGCGGGTTTTATCTCGTTCCTGCACTTCCTTTTCTTGCGTTAGCTTTTTCCCTGCTCATCGCACCACAAATCGATTTTATGATGGAAAAGCTGAACAGGCGAAAAAAACTGACAGCGCTCATCGGAAGTTTTGGAATATTCCTTACCGCGGGCGCCCTGATCTCCTCTTTGTTTTTATACGGCAAACCCAAAAGAGATAGCGATCGCATCCATGATATGTATGTCATTTTCAGCTATACCGGTTATCAAACCACGGCATTGCTGAGTGAAAAGACAAAATATGAATGGAGCTTATATGCTTATGCCATGCGCAATCACGATGTAAGTTTCCTGCAAAACAAATGGATTCCTTCGCTTTGGCTGCTCCAGGATAAATCGGAACCAATTCCTGCTGGTTATCAGTGGGTTCCGCTGTCGACGCAGCAATACTACCTGTTCAAAAGACGGCCCTGAGCTGGTGTTTTTTTGTTGCAGCGCAGCATAATTTTCACAGCTCAAGTCCCACATCTCACGTCTGCTGTCTATCTTTGCACTCCATGAAAAAGTACCCGGAATTTACGTCTTTGAATTTACCCGCCATCGCTAAAGATGTGCTGGAAAATTGGGACAAAAACAAAATTTTCGAGAAGAGTATCAGCTCCCGCGAAGGTGCTGAGCCGTTTGTGTTTTATGAAGGGCCTCCTTCTGCAAATGGAATTCCGGGCATTCACCACGTGATGGCGCGTGCGATGAAAGATATTTTTTGCCGTTACCAGACGTTAAAAGGAAAACAGGTAAAAAGAAAAGCAGGTTGGGATACACACGGATTGCCGATTGAATTGAGCGTGGAAAAAACGCTGGGCATTACGAAGGAAGATATCGGGAAGAAAATTTCCATCGAAGATTACAACAAAGCATGTCGCACCGAGGTGATGAAATACACACACTTGTGGGAAGACGTGACAAAAAAAATGGGCTATTGGGTGGATATGGGCGATCCGTATATCACTTATGAAAATACGTATATCGAAAGTGTGTGGTGGTTGTTGCAGGATTTGTACAAGAAAAATTTAATGTACAAAGGTTATACGATTCAACCGTATTCTCCTGCTGCGGGAACAGGTTTGTCGTCGCATGAACTGAATCAGCCGGGATGTTATAAGCCGGTGAAGGATCGTACTGCTACGGCAATGTTTAAAATGTTGCCTAAAAACAATGCTGCTGACATTGAGTCTCTCGGTAATACCTATTTCTTAGCTTGGACAACAACCCCGTGGACTTTACCTTCCAACACAGCTTTGGCTGTTGGAGAAAAGATCACTTACGTTGACGTAAAAACATTTAATCCATTTACGCACGAAGAGATTACTGTTATTCTTGCAAAAGATCTTGTCGGAAAATTTTTTCCGGAGAAAAATGCGGATTTGAAATTTGAAGATTATACGGCTGGTGATAAAGCAATTCCTTTTCAAATTATAAGTGAACAAAAAGGTGCGCAGTTAATTGGCATACCATACGAGCAACTTCTTCCTTATGTAACTGAATTTGAAAATGCAGAAAATGCATTCCGCGTGATTGCGGGTGATTTTGTTTCTACGGAAGATGGAACAGGAATCGTTCACATTGCGCCTACGTTCGGTGCGGATGATATGCGCGTGGCGAAAACTGCAGGTGTTCCGCCAATGCTCGTATTGGATGAAAATAAAAAAGCCGTTCCGCTGGTTGATCTTCGTGGCAAATTCCGTCCGGAAGTAAAAGATGATCAATTCGGATTGGCCGGCGAATATGTGAAGGAAGATTATTTGAGTGAACAGGAAAAGGCATTGGAGTTAGCAAAGCAAAGAGACTACATGCAATTTCTCATCAAGGATACTTCAAAGCTGAATTATCTGAGTGTTGATGAGCGCATCGTTTTGAAATTGCAGAACGAAGGAAAATTATTCAAGAAAGAAACCTACGAACATAATTATCCGCATTGCTGGCGAACAGATAAACCGGTTTTATATTACCCGCTTGATTCCTGGTTCATCAAAGCTTCTTCTAAAAAAGAGCGCATGGCGGAATTAAATAAAACCATCAACTGGAAACCGGAAAGTACAGGCACAGGTCGTTTCGGCGAATGGCTGAATAATTTGCAGGACTGGAATTTATCGCGTTCTCGTTTCTGGGGAATTCCATTGCCGATATGGAAAAGTGAAGATCATACAGAGGTCATTTGTCTCGGTTCTGCAGAAGAATTGAAGAATGAAATTGAGCGTTCGATCAAAGCCGGGTTCATGACTAAAAATCCGTTGGCCGATTTTAAGCCCGGCAATTTTTCGAAAGCGAATTACAACAAATTTGATTTGCATCGTCCGTATGCAGATGATATTTTTCTTGAGCGTAACGGCAAAAAATTATTCCGCGAACCTGATCTTATCGATGTATGGTTTGATTCGGGTTCAATGCCGTATGCGCAGTTGCATTACCCTTTTGAAAACAAAGAATTAATTGATCAGCGCAAGTATTTCCCTGCGGATTTCATTGCAGAAGGCGTCGATCAGACACGCGGATGGTTTTATACGCTGCATGCGATCTCGACGATGTGCTTTGATTCTGTCGCTTACAAAAACGTTATTTCAAACGGACTTGTCCTTGATAAAAACGGCAATAAAATGTCGAAACGCCTTGGCAATACCGTTGATCCGTTTGTAACGCTGGAAAAATACGGCGCAGATGCAACACGCTGGTACATGGTTACCAATGCATCACCATGGGATAATCTGAAATTCGACACGGAAGGAATTGTTCAATCGCAGCGCGGATTTTTAGGAACGCTTTATAATACTTACGGCTTCTTCGCGCTTTATGCGAACATCGACAATTTTGAATTCGATGAAAAAAATCCTGTGCCTGTTTCAGAACGCATCGAACTCGACCGCTGGCTCATTTCACGTTTAAATTCATTGGTGAAATTCGTCACCGCACGTTTAGACGATTACGATCCGACACCAGCAGCACGCGCTATTGAAAGTTTCGTAGATGAGCATTTGTCGAATTGGTATGTACGACTTTCACGCCGCCGTTTTTGGAAAGGTGAAATGACACGCGACAAACAAGCTGCGTATGAAACGCTGTATGAATGTCTCGATACAGTTGCGCAATTGATGAGTCCTTTCGCCCCGTTTTTTGCCGAATGGTTGTATGCTAATTTAAAGCAGGGCGCTGTCAATAATGCAGAAAAGCCGGAATCAATTCATCTCACGTTGCTTAAAAAGACAAACGAGAAATTAATTGATACAGAATTAGAAGAACGTATGGAGCTTGCGGAAAAATTCTCTTCGCTGGTACTTTCTTTGCGCAAAAAGGTCAACATCCGTGTTCGTCAGCCATTAAATCGCATCATGATTCCCGTGCTCGACAAGCAATTTCAGACCCGTTTGGAGCTCGTCAAAGACCTTATTCTTGCCGAAACGAACGTAAAATCGCTTGAATATGTGACCGAATCGGGTGTTTTTGTCAAAAAAATCAAGCCGGATTTTAAATTATTAGGTAAAAAATTAGGCAAGCACATGAAAGCAGCGGCGGCGGCATTTTCAAATTTCAGTCAGGCCGATATTGCAGCGATGGAACGTGATGGAAACTTTGATTTGAAGCTGGAAGGCGAAACGATTAATATAGAACGCGCTGAGGTTGAGGTGCTTGTGGATGACTTGCCGGGTATGTTGATGGCTGTTGATGGCAGGTTTACCGTAGCTTTGGATGTTACTTTGAGTCCTGAATTGAAGGAAGAAGGCCTCGCAAGGGAACTGATCAACCGGATTCAAAACCTCAGAAAGGACAAAGAATATGCAGTTACCGACCGGATTGCTGTGAAGATTAAATCTCATGAAACGCTGGCTACTGCTGTGAGAAACAATTTCAATTATATTTGCTCTGAAACTCTAGCCTCTTCACTCGAGCTCGTGAATGATATTCTTGAAAAAGAAGCTGACACGGTGGAAGTGGATGATGAGATTAAAACGTTAATACACATCACAAAACACAATTAAAACTTCACACACCCATGGCTAAAAAGGCGAAAAAAGGCGGAGCTGCTAAAAAAGCAAAACCCGCAGCAAAGAAAAAGGGCGCCAAAAAAGCAGCGAAAAAAGCGGTAAAAAAATCCGCGAAAAAAGCAGCTAAGAAAAAACCAGCGCCTAAGAAAAAAGCAGCAGCGAAAAAAGCGGTAAAAAAATCCGCGAAAAAAGCAGCTAAGAAAAAAGCAGCTCCAAAAAAAGCAGCGAAAAAAGCAGCTCCGAAGAAAGCCGCTAAAAAAGCCGCGCCGAAAAAAGCAGCCCCTGCACCGAAAAAAGCCGTTAAAAAAGCCATGCCTAAAAAGGCAACACCTGCTCCGAAAAAAGCAGTAACTAAAATTCCAGCACCTGCAAAAAAAGCTCCGGCTCCTAAACCAGCTCCGGCTCCTAAAGCAGAAACACCAAAACCAAAACCCGTTGAAATACCAACTCCGGTTGAAACACCAACACCGGCTGTCAGCAATGATGAGGTCATGGCTGATGATGAGCCAACAAATAACCCGACTGAAGATGTTCCAGAAGTAAATGATGACAATGAACACACAAGTGATAATGACACTCGTGGTGCATTTGATCATTTTTAATTGATTCCAAAAAATACAATGGCGAAGAAAGCAAAAGCAAAAACGGCTAAAAAGGTCCCGGCAAAAGCCGGGACCAAAAAAGCCGCACCAAAAGCTAAATCCAAACCTGCAGCAAAGAAGCCTGCAGCGAAAAAAGCCGTAGCTAAAGCAGCTCCGAAAAAAGCAGCTCCGAAAGCTCCTGTCGCAAAAGCAGCGCCGGCAAAAAAAGCAGCGCCTGTTACCCCGGTAAACGTCGCTACTTCAAAACCGTTCGCTTTTACCAAACCAAACCCGGTGGCGCATAAAGCAAAACCTGGTCCGGTAGATAATCGCTCACGCTACACAGATGCCGAGCTGAAAGAGTTTAAAGGACTTATCGTTCATAAACTTGATGAAGCAAGCCGCGATTACGAGCTTCTGAAAAACACGCTTTCTCACAAGGATGATCATGGAACAGATGATACTTCTCCGACATTCAAATTGCTCGAAGATGGTTCTGATGTGCTCTCCAAAGAAGAAACCGCTCACCTGGCTGCACGCCAGGAAAAATATATTCAAAACCTGAAAAACGCGCTTATCCGTATCGAAAACAAAACCTACGGAATCTGTCGCGTCACCGGAAAGCTGATACCAAAAGAACGTCTGCGCAGCGTACCACACGCTACCCTGAGCATCGATGCGAAGTTGAGTCAGAACAGGTAATCGGGCACGAATTACGAATGGAAAAAGGCTCTTTATGGGCCTTTTTCCATTTCAATTTATTAACTCATTTCCTGAGTTCGTTATTCGTAATTTCGCGGCTATTCTTATTCGTATATTCGTAAAAATTCGTAATTCGTACCCATTGAAAAAGGCTCTTGCAATTATACTTTCCGTTCTGTTCATTGACCAGTCTATTAAGATCTGGATCAAAACAAATATGTATCTCGGGCAAGCGCATAAAGTTTCGGGCGATTGGTTCTACCTGCATTTTGTTGAAAATCCGGGAATGGCTTTTGGCTGGGAGATCGGTGATGGCGCATGGGGAAAAGTAGTGTTGAGCTTATTCCGTCTTGCTGCTGTGGCTGCTATCGGTTATTACATGTACACACTTTTCAAAAAGAACGTCCGCCCGCTTTTAATTGTTTGTGTGGCATTGATCTTTGCCGGCGCACTCGGAAATATTCTTGACAGCGTTTTCTATGGAAAAATATTTCAAAGCAGCGATCCATGGGATCAGAATGTAGCGCAACTATTTCCGAAAGAAGGTGGCTACGGAGCTGTTCTGCGCGGACAAGTTGTAGATATGTTTTACTTCCCGGTTTTATCCGGAACATTCCCTGAAAAATTTCCGATCTGGGGTGGTGAGGAATTTCTTTTCTTCCGTCCTGTTTTTAATATTGCAGACGCGGCAATTTCAATAGGCGTTTTTCTTCTCATCCTTTTCCAGCGTCGTCTTTTCGGAAAACAAACCGGCTCGCTCAGCAGAAGAAAAGTACTTGGCACAAATATATTCTTCGGCATTGTCACGTTCCTGATTGCTGTTTTTCTTCTTCTTACTTACTTCTCCATTTTCTCCGAAGTGCATCCGTTACCACAAGGAAAAGTTTGGCTTGTTCTTGGATTATCCGCTGCACTTGGAGTTGCAATGTTCGACATGCTCCGACGCTGGCCCGTATTTGTTCCTGATGTTGTGGAAGAAATTCCTGTGGAAGAAATTGGCGATATTCACCTGGAAGAAAAGCCGGAAGAGAAAGTCGCTCAGGATAATAAGGGAATTTTTCCGGAAGATAAAGGCGAAATCAAGTAAGTCAAATCTTCCGGTCTTGTAAGACTGAGTGCGTTCTGCTATTTCTGTTTTTACCAGCATCTTCCTTCCGCGTATCGAAGGCAGACAAGCAGGAAAATGTGCCTCCTGGAACTACAGCAAACCTTTCTCTACCAAATACTCTGCAATCTGCACAGCATTCGTTGCAGCACCTTTACGCAGATTATCAGAAACCACCCACATGTTTAGTGTTTTCGGTTGTGTTTCATCGCGGCGTAATCTTCCTATAAATACATCATCTTTATCATGCGCATGAATCAGCGGCATTGGGTATTGAAGATTTTTCACATCATCAATTACTTTAACGCCAGCTGCATTTTCAAGAATTGTGCGCAGCTCTGCTAAATCAAATTCATTTTCAAATTCTACATTCACCGCTTCTGAATGTCCGCCCATAACAGGAATACGGACAGTTGTTGCAGTAAGACGAATGGAATCATCACGCATGATCTTGCGCGTTTCATTCACCATTTTCATTTCTTCCTTTGTGTAGCCATTCTCAAGGAAAACATCAATGTGCGGAATGGCATTCATGTCGATTTGATACGCATAAGCCATTTCACCTTTAGTTCCGCTTCGTTCATTCATCAATTGATCCACCGCCTTTTTTCCTGTTCCTGTTACCGATTGATAGGTGCTCACAACAATCCGCTTCACTTTATATTTTTTATGCAGCGGATTTAATGCAACCACCAATTGAATCGTAGAACAATTCGGATTGGCGATGATCTTGTCTTCTTTCGTCAGCGCATCCGCATTGATTTCAGGAACGATTAATTTTTTTTCCGGATCCATTCTCCATGCAGAAGAATTATCGATGACTGTAATTCCAGCTTCGGCAAATTTCGGTGCCCATTCAAGCGAAGTATTTCCACCCGCAGAAAACAAGGCAAGCTGCGGTTTCATTGCAATTGCAGTTTCAGCGCTTACGACCTTGTAAGATTTTCCCTTAAAGAAAATTTCTTTCCCCGCCGATCTTTCTGATGCAACAGGAATTAATTCTGTAACCGGAAAATTCCGCTCTTCGAGGATCTGCAACATTTTTGTGCCCACTAAACCGGTGGCGCCTACAACTGCTATTTTCATTGTACAAACTATTCTTTTTATCCTTAAGGACTACGAAAATAATCATTATTAATCTTTACTGATAACATTGTAACGGCATTAAAAAATCCACCCTTTTACTGAACTTCTTTCCATAATAAACTATCTTTACTTCTCATGCCTTGCAACTTATCTTCCCTTAGAAAATCACTGCTCGCAATTGCATTGTGCTGCGGATTTTTTTCAACCGCTCAGGTGTCCGATAATTTTACGGATGGCGATTTCACAAATGCTCCGGCTTGGACTGGCGATAACGGCCAATATCTCGTCAATGGCGCTTTTCAATTACAGTTGAACGGAACTGCTGCCGACACCTCCTATCTTTCCACACCGAGCACCGTAGTGGCTAACACGGAATGGAATTTCTGGGTGCGTGAAAATTTTGCTCCTTCCGATAATAATAATGTCCGCTTTTATGTGGTGTCGGATATTGCAATCCTTACCGGCGCAGTAAACGGCTATTATATTCGTCTCGGTGAAAATGGTTCTTTCGACAGTGTAGATCTGTGGAAACAAACCGGCTCGACACATGTAAAAATTATTGATGGTATAAATGCACATTGCGCGGCTTCGAATAATATTTTACGCGTTCGCCTTACGCGCGATGCAACCGGGAACTGGAATTTATATTCGGATATAACAGGCGGTTATAATTATTTGCCGGAAGGAAATGTATTTGATAACACACATACTACAAGCAATTATATTGGCATTTTCAGCAAATACACGGTTTCAAATATTACTGCATTTTATTACGATGATATTTATGCAGGACCCATAATTGTTGATGTAACAGCACCCACAATTGTTTCTGCTGTTTCGACTTCTGCAACAACGGTTGATGTTACCTTCAATGAAAATGTGGAGCTCACCACTTCACAAACCGCATCCAATTATTCTGTCGATAACAGCATCGGAAATCCTTTAACTGCTATCCGCGATGCCGCTGATTTCGCCATCGTGCATCTCACCTTCAGCAATAACTTTATCAGTTCAACGAATTATATATTGACAGTAAGCAATGTGCAGGATCTGAATTCAAATGCCATCACAACTGCAACAGCAAATTTCCTTTATTTTCCATTAGGCACGCCTGCATTTCACGATGTGATTATCAATGAAATTTTCGCTGATCCATCACCGGTCATTGGTTTGCCAAATGCGGAATTCGCAGAGCTCTTTAATCGCAGCAGCACTAATTTTGATCTTTCAGGATGGAAATTTACGGATGGCTCTTCTACCGGAACATTAGGTGCACATATTCTTCCTGCGGGCGGTTATGTTATTTTATGTGCGAATGCTGATACTGCATCTTTTTCTCCGTTCGGCCCGACACTCGGACTTTCTTCGTGGCCGTCGCTGAATAACGCCGGCGACAATCTGAAGCTTTTTGATGCAGCCAGCAACGTTCTGGATTCCGTTAACTACACTTTAGCATGGTACCGTGATGGAGTGAAAGATGATGGCGGATGGACACTTGAATTAATTAATCCGGATGCTGGAATTGGCTGCTCACCCTCAGGAAACTGGATTGCTTCTGTGAATAGTTCCGGCGGCACACCGGGTATACAGAATTCCGTTTTTAATAATTCGCCCGATGTTACAGGGCCGGTTTTGCAATCGGTTAGTGCAACCGACAATCTTCATGTAATCCTTTGCTTCAATGAAGGAATTGATCCTGCACAGTTAGCAACATTGTCGAATTATGACATTACTCCATCCATCGGAAGCCCGGTTTCAATTGTGTATGATACCGCCACATTACAATGTGTGACATTAACGCTTGCGGTGCCACTTACAAATAATTCGACGTACACAATCACATTCAACGGCCTTACCGATTGCGCAGGAAATGCAGCAAATCCCAACAGCGGGAATTTTGCTTTTCACCTGCTGGAAGAATTTGATATTGTGATTAATGAAATTATGGCAGATCCGAATCCTACCGTTCAATTGCCGGATGCGGAATATCTCGAGTTGTACAATACAACACCTTACCCGGTTTCTATTGGCAACTGGACAATTGCTGTAGGCACAACAGTACGCGCTTTGCCAGCTGTTATTATTCCGGCTGATAGTTTTCTTGTTCTTACCTCCACCACCGCTGCACCATTGTTTACAGGAATAAATGTTGCCGGCGGAACAAGTTTTCCAACGCTTACAAATACCGGCGGAACAATTGTGTTGCGTAATAATGCGGGCAAAATAATTCATTCTGTAAACTACATTGACTCGTGGTACCAGAATTCAACGAAAGCAGCCGGCGGCTGGTCACTCGAACAAATTGATCCGCTCAATCCGTGTGCGGGTGCAATAAACTGGCGTGCCTCCAGCGCCACTTCCGGCGGAACACCTGGGTATCGCAATAGTATTTATGCAGCAAATCCGGATGCGGTAAGTCCAGCGCTTATTCGTGTTTCTATTTTAACCGCAGACAGCATTCGTCTTTGGTTTTCAGAGTCGCTTGATAGTGCAAGCATGGTGAATCTCACTTCTTATGTTGTAAATAACGGCATCGGAAATCCGTTGAGCATTCGTCCTATCGGTGTTGCTTTTTCCAAATGCGATCTCAAGCTTGGCTCTTCGCTCCTTGCAGGAGTTACGTATACCATCACAGTTGATTTTCAATTGCATGATTGTGTCGGAAATCAATTGGCTTCGCCGGGCACGGCAGTATTCGCATTACCGGAAGCCATTCTTCCGAATGATATTGTGATCAACGAAGTATTATTTGATCCGAATGTCGGCGGTGTTGATTTTGTGGAAATTTTTAATCGCTCCGCAAAAGTTCTTGACCTGAAAAATCTTGTTTTGTGCACGCAGGACACGATCACAAATACATTGACAGATTTTAATCTTATCGCGCCGGAAGGTTATTTACTTTTTCCGGGTCAATACCTTGTGCTGAGCGAAAGCAGTGCAGCGGTGCAAATGCAATATCCGAACAGCACAGACATTAACCGTTGTCTCGAAATGGATAATATTCCTTCGATGAATGTTGACGGTGATATTGTTGTGCTCGCCGATACCGGAATTCATATTATTGACAAGCTCATTTATTTCAGCACATGGCATTTTCCTTTGCTGCAAAATACCAAAGGCGTGTCGCTCGAGCGGATTGATTTTGACCGTACCACGCAGGATGCTACCAACTGGCATTCTGCAGCAGAAACAGCAGGATCAGCTACGCCTACGCAGCAGAATTCAGAATTTAATCCGTCAGCAGCGGACGATGGGGCAGTTACAATTACGGAGCAGCTTTTTTCTCCTGATGGCGACGGATACAATGATGTTTTGAATATTGATTATCATTTTACTGATCCGGGTTATGTTGCAGCTGTTTACATTTATGATGCACGGGGACGTTTGGTAAGAACGCTTATCCGCGGACAATTGATCGGGACAGAACAAGGAACTTACTCGTGGGACGGAACAATGGACGATCGCACAAAAGCACGTGTGGGCGCTTACATTATTTATTTCGAGGTTTTTTCTCCTGACGGTAAAACCAAAACGTACAAACGAAGCTGTGTACTTGCAGCAAAATTTAATTAATCCATTCGCATGAAATTCAAATCAGTCCTTTTATTAGCAGCGGCAATCGGCACTTCGGTTGCATTTACATCATTTACTATTTCATCAAAAGAAAATAGTGCGAAGAAAAACAGCATAACAACTGACACTTCCGATACAAAGCGGGTAGTGATCAATGAACAGTATAGCCTCGAGGTTCCGAAGCACATGAAATCTACCACGGAGCTGAATGATGATGCTTCGCTTCAATATCAGAATACGGAAGAGGAGCTTTACGTTATTGTCATCGATGAAACCACTGATGATTTTGTTAAGTTGTTCAGAAAAGAAAAAGGATGGAACTCCGGAATGACAAATGCTGAAAATTATCGCCGTGTGCAGATGGAATCAATAAAAAAGAGGATGAAGATAAAAGGCAAGCCGGTAGTGCGAAAAACAAAAGCAGGTGCTGTTGAAATGGAAATTGCTGATTTCAGCGGTAAAGTGAAAGGCATCAGCTTTCCGATTGCCTACAAGATCGGTTTTCTTGAAACAGGTAAACATCTTTATATGATCATGTCGTGGACGCTGGGGGAAAGAAAATCACTTCATAACAACACAATGGAAAATATGCTTAAATCATTCCGCTCAGTAGACTAAGTTAACGGGTTTACACTGCTTATTGTAAGTGAAAAATCCGCAACTCCCTTGCTGCATATCTTAAATTCATATATTTGCCCCTCAACGAACCATACACCTTAAAAAGAAAAACATGATATCAAGAACTTCCGGAATTTTAGTCGGCGCTTCACTTTTTGCATTTGTAATGTTTTCATCCTGCAATGGCATGATGGGTAAAGGAGGATCTGATTCTGCTTCACAAAAAGAAGCATTAAATAAAGCGATTGCTGAAAACGATGAGATCACTGTAGGACCCGGTGGTTACAAGATCAGCATTCCAAAGCACATGTCGGTTTCCAAAGAATTGAATGATGATGCTTCTTTGCAATACCAGGATATTTACAAAGAGCTTTATATCATTGTTATTGATGAGCCGAAAACAGATTTCATCAAAACATTTTCTGCTTCGGAAGTGAATGAATACGACGACAAGCTGACACCGGAAAAAAATTACCGAATGGTGCAGATGAAAACGATGAAAGAAAAAATGACACTTCGCGGCGAGCCTGGTGTTAAAAAAGCAAATCTCAACGGACTTGATGCTGAAATCGTGGATTTCACCGGGGCTGTTGAAGGGGTTGAATCAGACATCTATTACAAGCTGGCTTTTGTTGAGGGAACAAAAAACCTTTACATGATCATGACATGGACACTCGCTTCAGACAAAGAAAAAAACAGCGATGAGATGGACCAGATGATTCAGTCATTCAAATTATCTCAGTAATCGTTAAAAGAATGTTTTCAGAAACCCGCGCTGTTTACAGTGCGGGTTTTTTTATGGGGTAAGAATTACGAATGTCCGCGAATAGTTGCGAATTTATTTTTAATGACATTCTCTATTCGTAACTATTAGAAAATATTCGTAATTCTTACCCCCTTGAAAAGAGGAGATCGTTACCTTTACGCCCGCTAAATATTTTTGCAAAAAATGAACTCTTTCCCCGCAGCAATTGAATCAACACCCGAAATCATGACCTTTCAGACCATCATTACTTCGCTGGAAAACGGCATATTCACCATTACTATTAATCGCCCGGATAAGCTGAATGCGCTTAACCAGCAAACCTTGCGCGATCTCCGCTCTGCTGTTTCTGAAGCACGGACAAATGATGGCGTAAAAGGAATTATCATCACCGGCTCGGGCGCAAAAGCTTTTGTGGCTGGTGCAGATATTTCTGAATTTGCCGGACTCGATGCAAAAGGCGGTTCCGGATTTGCGGCAAACGGGCAGGAAATTTTTCAGGAGATCGAAACATTTCCAAAGCCGATCATCGCGGCGGTAAATGGTTTTGCGCTTGGTGGCGGTTGCGAATTAGCAATGGCGTGTCACATGCGTATTGCTGCTGAAAATGCAAAATTCGGTCAGCCGGAAGTGAGTCTTGGTTTAATTCCCGGATACGGCGGAACACAGCGATTGACACAACACATCGGACGTGGCCGCGCGACAGAATTGCTTATGACCGGCGACATTATCGATGCAAGTGATGCGTATCGTGTGGGTTTGGTAAATTACCTCGTACCGGCAGATCAGCTGATCGCAAAGTGCACAGAGATTCTTAATAGAATTATTTCAAAAGCGCCGGTTGCAGTTGCTGAAATCGTAAAATGTGTTGATGCCTATTACACCGATGGCGTTGACGGATTCAAATTCGAAGTAGATGCTTTCGGCCACTGCTGCGATACAGAAGATTTCAAAGAAGGCACTACTGCGTTTATGGAAAAACGTAAACCGAAATTCAGCGGGAAATAAAAAAGGGCAGGCAATCCGCCGCGGCAGGCGGCAGCAAAGTATTTTATATTAAACATTTCCCTTACGGAAAGGGACAGAAAAAAGTATTTTAGGAGCCATTTTTCGAAAGGAAAATGGTTTTTTTGTTGTTCCGTTGGTTCTAGGCTTCGCTCGAACCAACGGAACAATTAAAACACTTTGTCATATTAATAAAAGTGTAAAGATGCTACTCCTGAATTCCTGCCGCCTGCCCCTTCCCAATCAATGAGAAAATTTCTCCCAACGCAAAAAAGCCCTGTAAGAATTAACTCACAGGGCTTTTTATAGTAAGACAGGAATTAGTCTTTGTAGAATGTCTTCTCTTCGTCTTTATCGAAGAAGAAGCTGATATCCTGGTATTTTTTGATGAATGCTCTCAACTCTGCTGAGCTGGTAAAGTCTTCTGTGATGTTATCAGTTACACCTTTAAGCTTAAGACGATCTCCGCCTTTGTTCTCCAGTTTGTAGATGTAATATTTACGATCTGATGAAGAAGAAGAGCTTTCTGTTTCTTCATAAACGTTTAAATATTCAACATCAGCGCCAAGACTGGAAACGAAACCAACATATTTGGTTGGATCATCCGAGCCTGATTTTTTTGCTTTTACAATCCTGTACTGGTTGCCTTCTGTTTTAATCGTGTATTTATAGTCTTCCTCAGAGCGCTCTTCCCATGTACCATTCAAAGCTTTATCAACTTTTGCATTTGATGAATCATCAACTGAGAATTTGGATTCGTAAGGACAGCCCATAAATACGAGACTGAGAGCGCCGAAGAGAACGGCGAATTTTGCAGGTTTCATTTTTCTTGGTTTAAGGTTTGAATAAAACAAAGTTAGAATTATTTTCTTCCCGTCATTGGCTATTTCCTTGTTTTGGGGATTCCGGGGAGAAATTCCGAAAAGGATTTACAAAAACAAGGCCAAAGATTTTGAACGGTTTAATACGGTATAAGTCTGTGTTTTAAGTTTAGTGACCAACCGACGCTGCAATATTCTGAGTTTTGTTTTGATCCCACCATACCGCAAATGACGTATTCCATCGAAAAGGGATTTAATGTCCGTCGAGGCAGAGAGAGATTTGGTGACTTGGTGATTGAAAAAAGGAGGCTCCGATTGCAGATATTCGCTTCTGCAAATGCAATTTGTACCGTTAAATCACCCAGTCAACCTGCGCCGCGGCGGACATCAAATCACTCAGCCCCACAACTGCTGACAATTCAACGTGCATAAATTGCGTTAAACCCGTCATAAGCAGGCGGTTTTAGTGGCAATTTTACATTAGAAATACCACACATTGAATCCACTTAAAAAGCTTGCAGGGCAAACAGCCATGTACGGTCTGCCAACGATCATCGGCAGGTTGTTGAGTTATGCGCTTGTGCCTTTACTTTCTTACATCTACGGCAAGCCGGCGGAATTCGGAAAAAACATTGAATTCTATTCCTACATCTCCTTCTTCAATGTACTTTTTACTTATGGAATGGAAACCGCACTTTTTAATTTTTCGGCTTCCGAATCCGATAAAGAATCGGTCTATAGCACAGCCTTGCGTTCATTGATCGTTTCCAGCATTTTATTAAGTCTTCCCTTTTTATGTTTTTCCGGAAGCCTTGCTGCACTTCTAAGATATCCCGGTCATTACGAATATATCTGGTTTGCCATCCTGATTGTTGCAACAGATGCAGTTGCTGCTATTCCGTTTGCAAAATTACGGGAACAGAATAAAGCAAAACGATTTGCCAAATTAAAACTGGTCAATATCATCATGCAGCTCGTCATTACCATTTTTTTTATCGGCATCTGCAAATTTTATCATGACAATGAACCAGCCTCTTTTCTCGGGAAGCTCTATAATCCTCAAATAGGAATTGCGTATGTATTTATCGCAAATCTTGCGGCGAATCTTTTTTCTCTCCTGTTGCTTTCACCGGAATTGATGCGGGTAAAAAACGGGTTCGACCGCGAACTGTGGAAACGTATGATGCGCTATGCGCTTCCGCTTATCATTGTCGGGTTAGGCGGAATGGTCAATGAAACGATGGATCGGATTTTATTAAAATATCTTTTGCCGCCGGGAATCGGAGAAACACAACTGGGAATTTATGGCGCCTGCTATAAAATTTCAATCCTGATGACCTTGTTCGTCATGGCTTTTCGTTATGCCGCAGAGCCGTTTTTCTTTTCAGAACAAAAAAATACAAATGCAAAATCACTCTATGGAAAAGTAATGACCTATTTTGTGATTTTCTGCCTGGTCATTTTTTTAGGAACGACAATGAATATTTCCTGGATAAAATATTTTGTCGGGCCCGCATACCGGAAAGGATTGCCCGTTGTTCCGATACTGCTGATGGCGAATTTATTTCTCGGTATGTATTTCAATCTTTCCATCTGGTACAAACTCACGGGCAGAACAAAATTCGGAATGTACCTCACGCTTTTCGGTGCGGCCATTACATTATCGCTCAATTTTCTCTGGATTCCTTCTTCCAATATTCATTACGGCGGATTTATGGGAAGCGCATGGGCCACACTTATTTGTTACGGCACAATGATGGTTATTTCCTATTTCATCGGGCAGAAATATTATCCTGTCGAATACAACGTGCCCAAAGTAATTGGTTATCTCGCATTTGCCATCGCGCTTTATTTTGCCGGAACATGTATTGAAACCGGAAAAATGCTGCTTGATCTCGCGCTGAAGAATATTCTTCTGCTGATCTATCTCATCGTTGTGGTTATAGTAGAAAAACCACAGCAAATGCTCCGCCGCAAATCGCCCGGAACAAATCCTCTTTCTTGAAAAACCGTACCTTCGTATTATGTTGAAAATACCTGTTGTCAATCGCTCAAAACACGTCCTTCCGGAATACGGAACGCCACTTTCTGCCGGCCTCGACCTCCGCGCAAATCTGGACGAACCGGTTGTATTAAAATCACTTGAACGTGCAATGATCCCGACCGGATTATTCATTGAATTACCGGAAAGCTACGAAGCGCAGGTGCGTCCGAGAAGCGGGCTCGCAGCTAAAAACGGCGTTTCTGTATTGAACAGCCCCGGAACAATTGATGCAGATTACCGCGGTGAAATAAAAGTTATTCTCGTCAATCTTTCCAATGAGCCGTTTACTGTCAATGATGGCGAACGTGTGGCACAATTGGTGGTAGCTAAACATGAACGCGTAGAATGGCAATCAACCGATGAGCTTGCTGCTTCAGAAAGAGGCGCCGGCGGTTTTGGTTCTACTGGAGTGAAATAGTATTACTGAAAATTGGTATTGAGCATTGAGACGTAACCCGGGAAAAATACAGAAGCTCATGCTGAGAATTTAAACAGGAAACAATTTACAGTACTAAATACCCAATACTAAATACTCAATACACCTTTATGAAGATTATAATTCCAATGGCAGGTATGGGCAAAAGGATGAGGCCACATACACTGACAGTTCCGAAACCGCTTTTACCTGTTGCAGGAAAACCAATTGTGCAGCGGCTGGTAGAAGATATCGCGACGGTTTGTAATGAGCCATTGGAAGAAATTGCATTTGTGATCGGGCCTTCCTTCGGGAAAGAAGTGGAAGAAATGCTGAAAGGTGTTGCAGCAAAGCTCGGCGCCAAAGGAACAATCTGGTACCAGGAAGAAGCATTGGGAACTGCTCACGCTATCATGTGTGCGAAAGAAGCGCTCGATGGGAAAGTGGTGGTTGCTTTTGCGGATACATTGTTCAAAGCAGATTTCAAAATGGATACCGCGCAGGAAGGAATTATCTGGGTGCAGAAAATTGATGATCCGCGTGCGTTTGGTGTGGTGAAAGTGGATGATGATGGGCACATCACCGATTTCGTGGAAAAGCCGCAGACATTTGTAAGCGATTTAGCCATTATCGGTATTTATTATTTCCGCGATGGCGCAAACCTTCGTAAAGAATTGCAATACCTGCTCGACAATAATATCCGCGACAAAGGCGAATTTCAATTGACGAATGCATTGGAGAATATGAAAAGAAAAGGAATTAAATTTGCACCGGGCAAAGTCACAGAATGGCTCGATTGCGGAAATAAAGACGCCACCGTTTACACCAACCAGCGTGTGCTCGAATTCAAAAAAGATGAAAAGGAATTGGTTTCTGCTTCATTGAAAAACGAAGGCAGCGAAATTATTACTCCTTGTTTCATTGGTGCAAACGTGGTGTTAAAAAATTCCAAAGTAGGTCCGCACGTTTCTATTGGCGACAATACTGTTGTTGATTCCACCGTTATTTCAAACAGCATTGTTCAGGCCAATTCGAAAATCTTTAATTCGAAGATCCAGGATTCAATGATTGGAAATTTTGTAGAAATCACTGGAGCGAAAGGTGATCTGAGCATTGGCGATTACACCATTTTAAAATTGAATTAAGTATGAAACGATCCGTCATTTGCTTTTTTTCTGTTTGTTTTTTATTGTTTGCGGTTTCCTGCAAACACAAGGAAAAGATTGCGAAAACGGATGATGGTTTTCAATTTCAGAATGTTCATACAGCTGATGATGAAAAGCCCGGAACAATGACTGCCGGAAAAGCCACAGAAGAAGAAACGTTTGTGCAAGGCTGCATACAAAAAGCGCTTGGAAATCCGGGAAGAGCATTGGTGGAATTTCAGGAATGTCTCAATATGAATCCGAAAAGTGC
>JBDSHN010000087.1:0-3414 GCA_039918435.1 Bacteroidia bacterium
ATATAATTCAGAGTGAAAAGGACCAGTCTTTTTACAAAGGATATTCCGAAGATTATTTAATGAAGATGAGTGAACAACGATTGCTCCATTGAAAGAATTTTTTCAATCCTTCGCCACATTTTTTTAAATCGTATGAAAGCAAATTATAAGAATATAGAAAACTTTCAATAAAGCCCCTTATTACCCTCGAGTTACTTTTTAGTCAAAATTATCCGACAACAAATGTTTGTTACCGATTGTTCCCCTTCACCCTATTAAAAATGTAAAAACTGGAATACTATTGACTTTCGTCTTTATCAATCATATATTAGCTATAATAATTGTTGCTTCATATTAACCTCAAGCTAAATGGTGACAAGTAATATTGAAATTCGCAACGCATGCCTCCTGGGTTGACGATGATTTTTGATTGAATGAAATTTAATTTATTTATTAATTACGCGGCAAATGGATTCAGAACAGGAAGTGATTGAACAGGATATATTACCGGAAAGCCATGTAAGTAATCTTAATGAAGAACTGGAATGGCTTTTTTCTGTTATTAGTCACCGAATAAATTATAAAGGGAATGACGAAAAAATATTTTCAGCTCCGGAACTTTGTGCAAATTCAGCATACGGCGGGTTTGTTTCCTCTCATCACTTAAACCAGGACGAAAGGCTTGTGCTTGCCCTTACATTGGCAGTTCATTTGCGTCCGGCTTTGTTTGATCTTTTCATCACTGATAAAAAAAATCATCAAGCATCACGACTCTATAAATCACAGAATGATATTTCACTTTTACCAACGGCTGAAACTGCGCTTTACCTAATTGCTGGAAATGATCTTGCTAAAAGATTAAAGGCGCATGAAATATTTGACCCCGAACATTTATTTTATAAACAAAGTGTAATTGATTTGGGTGAGACAACTAAAGGGCAGTCAATATATGAAGGGGTTTTATCACTATCTTCTTCTTTCAGAGATCTGTTCATTACGAACAAGTATCGAAAACCGCGTTTCAGTCCTGATTTCCCTGCTCACTTGCTTACCACTAAGCTCGAATGGGATGATATGATTCTTGCACCTCTTACACGCGAGAAACTTGATGAGGTACAGGCTTTCCTGGAGTACGCTCCGATTATAGCGCATGATTGGGGAATGAATAAGCATGCACGTGAGGGCTGTCGCATTCTTTTTTTCGGAGAATCGGGTACAGGAAAAACACTCGCAGCTTCACTTCTCGGTAAACATCTTGGCAAGGAAGTTTACAGAGTTGATATTTCGGCGGTAACAAGTAAATATGTCGGAGAAACAACAAAGCGTCTTGATTCCTTGTTTAACATGGCAGAAAGCAAAGGCTGGATTATTTTTATTGATGAAGGTGATGCGCTTCTTGGTCAAAGGAAATCAACGGAAGCGGATACGGGTTCAAACAGTCATTATGCTAATCAGGACGTTGCGTTTCTTTTGCAGCGCATTGAAAATTATGATGGGGTTATTGTTATTGCCACCAATTTAAAAAATAATATTGACCAGGCTTTCACAAGAAGATTTCAGGCGATGGTGAGATTTTATACACCTGATGCTGAAATGTTGTTTGAATTCTGGAAGAAAAATCTTCCGGCAAAATGTCCGATAGATCCGGGAATTGATTTACCCCTTCTCATAAAACGGCACCCGCTTACTCCTGCTTCCATTATGAATGTTATATTCAGGGTATGTGTGCTAACGATGAAAAACAAGCAAGACCACATCACATTCCAGAACCTTGAAAAGTGCATTAAAGATGAAGAATTCAAATACATGGGACGTCAAGGATTAGGAACATAATGCAGAAGATTATGGGACATTACGACATTTTATTTGCATCACAGAAATCAAAAACCAGCCGGTATCCGGATGCGTATGATGATCCTTATGAATCTGCATACTGTGATAGCGGATTGCTGACTGTAGAGCAGGAGGGTTTTCTTGAATCATTTAACATCAGTGAACAGGAAGTGACGGCAGAGTTGGGAGAAGAAGGTAAAATTCATTTTGCCTTGCAGTTAGAAATTCTCATGAAACAGGTGAATGCGGGAGAGGGAGATACCATTGAAGATGAATTTGGAATGACTACGGTATATTCTGTAAGCGATGAAAATGGGATTCTTTGTTTGATCATTGCAGGTAATTCGGCTTATATGCATTATCAATACCTGGATGATGTAGTGCAAGTGCAACTGATTGAAACCATTGCGCCACAAACTGAAAAGAAAGTATTTGTTCCATCGCCACCTTATGAAAAAAAGCCGGGAGATTATGTTTTCGAATCAATGATTTTGAGCGGCGATGACCAATTGAGCTATACCGTGAACCGGGGTAGAAATCAGTATGGTTATATCCTGGGAATTGGTTCGAATGGCGCGTATACGCTTAAGCTGAAGCGCGCTTTGCACATGGCAATAAAAGTGAATAATGTTTTTGGACGAAATTTTACTGATCCTTTTACAGCGGAACAATTACCTGACCCGAAATTTGACAATCATACGCTTGAAGAATTTGCAAAATACCAGGCGCTGAAAAATCTGAAAGATCAATCAGGTAATGTAGGACCGGTAACTTTGAAATCGCTTGATCATGACGCCCGACTGTATGAAGTGATGAACAAATCGGGACAGCAGGATCCTGCTGAGAAAGATCGGTTATCGGGCAACGCAGCGAATAATAAAAATGTATATCAATTCGGGCAAGTAGGAAATTATACATTCAACATGAGCACAAGCGCTGGCCGGCAAATGTATGTAGCAACGCAAAATGCAATAAAATACGGTAATGAATATATACCTTCCAAAGATAAATTGAATGAACAATACATTCAGTCCGTAGGCAGCGATCAATTATTAAAAGATTCTGATAATGCGCTTCGGAAAGCAAATATGGTTTTGCTGAGAATTAATATCAGTCTTGCAAATCCTGATCTGAATGCAGAGATAAAAGCCATGTTGACTGCAAAAAAACAGATTTTGTCTGGAGCTGTAGAGCACATGACGACCCTGCTCAACAGTGATGACCGGGAAGTAAGTGATGCCAAAGAAGAGCAGTTAGAGAATGCAAAACAGAAAGAGGCAGAAGCAAGTAAAGCATTAATCTTACCGACGCTGCCTGTTACTTCGGGAGGTGAAGTAGTGAAACAAGCGGCCAGAACAGCCGCTGCAGAAGCGGGTGGTACTGCTGCTGTTGAAACAGGCGGTGTGGTGGTTTCGGGAGCAGTAGTAGTGGCAGTAGCGGTGTGTGCAGTTGCCATAGTAGCTGTTGCATGCCTTTATCACATGCTTACTGCCGGTGGTCTTGTGAAATTGAAAGGCCTTATTGATGAGCTAACTAAAACCGCTGATGATGTTTTGATGTTTGTTGACAGCCCTGCGGCCTTACCAAAAGCTCCTGTTGCGA
>JBDSHN010000088.1:0-40173 GCA_039918435.1 Bacteroidia bacterium
CAAACGATCTTGCGGATATTATTTCTGCCTTTGATCTAAAAGCCGGAACAGCTGCTCTTTCTCCGATTGAAGGAAGCATTAAACGTACCTCAGCTTTTTTAACGCATCCTGTATTCAATACATATCATTCCGAAACAGAAATGATGCGTTATATCAAGCGTCTTGAAAACAAAGATCTTTCGCTCGTGCATTCCATGATTTCACTTGGAAGCTGCACGATGAAATTAAATGCTGCTGCTGAATTAATGCCCATCACCTGGCCTTGTTTCGCAAATCTTCACCCGTTTGCACCTGTAGAACAGGCAGAAGGTTATCACATTGTCATTGATGAATTGAATAAATCATTGAGCGAAGTCACAGGATTTGCTGCAATGTCGTTTCAGCCGAACTCGGGAGCACAGGGCGAATACGCAGGACTGATGGTGATCCGCGCTTATCATATCAGCCGTGGCGATCATCATCGCAATGTCGCATTGATTCCTTCTTCTGCTCACGGTACAAATCCGGCTTCCGCAGCGATGGCAGGAATGAATATTATCATTGTTAAATGTGATGAAAAAGGAAATATTGATGTGAATGATCTTCGCACGAAAGCTGAAGCGAATAAAGAAAAACTTTCGTGCCTGATGGTAACATACCCTTCCACGCATGGTGTGTATGAAGAATCAATTATAGAAATCACGTCCATTATTCACGCGAATGGAGGACAAGTTTACATGGATGGTGCAAACATGAATGCGCAGGTTGGTTTGACAAGTCCCGGAAATATCGGCGCAGATGTTTGTCATTTGAATCTGCACAAGACATTTGCTATTCCACATGGCGGTGGCGGTCCGGGCGTGGGACCAATTGGTGTTGCGAAGCATCTTGTTCCTTTCCTTCCTTCTCACCCGGTGATAGCTACAGGCGGAGAACATGGTATTCATGCAATTTCTGCAGCACCATTCGGCAGTTCACTTATTCTATTGATTTCATACGGATATGTGAAAATGCTTGGCGGAACCGGCATGACGGAATCAACAAAAATGGCGATCCTGAATGCGAACTACATTAAAGAAAAGCTGAAAGGAAATTTCGAAACGCTTTATACCAACATCAATGGAAGAGTAGCGCATGAAATGATATTGCAGTGCGCCGATTTTAAACGAATTGCAAAAGTAGAAGTTGCTGATATTGCCAAACGGTTAATGGACTATAATTTCCATGCACCAACTGTTTCTTTTCCTGTTCATGATACCTTAATGGTAGAGCCGACAGAAAGTGAAGCCAAATCGGAGCTTGATCGTTTTTGTGAAGCAATGATCAGCATTCGCCATGAGATCATGGAAATTGCGGATGGAAAAGCGGATGTGGCAGATAATGTGCTCAAAAATGCACCCCATACTTCCGGCAGTGTGATTGCAACAGAATGGAACCATCCTTATACACGAGAAAAGGCAGTGTTTCCATTAAATTGGGTGCGCGATCATAAATTCTGGCCAAGCGTCGGAAGGGTTGACAATGCTTTTGGTGACCGTAACCTGGTGTGCTCCTGCCTTCCGATTGAAGCTTATATGACAGAACCTGCAAACGCTTGATTGCAATAACCAGACTTATCAATAATAACAACCTTCTATAAGGGATTTCAGCCATATAAAATCTTGTTGCATTACATTATGTAATGTTGAGGAATATGCTATTTTTGTAAGTCAATAGTATCAGGAGCCTAATAATTTATTGCGAAACTTTAAAAAAATGAAAATGAAAAAACTTTACACTGCTGTAGCCATCCTTACAATGGCGTTTTCAGCTAATGCGCAAAGCTCTTTGCGCACGTCGACAACACCAATCAACGGCCATCCATCGCCACATGCTCCTGGCCAGGTTATCCATGTAACACCTCCTTCAGTTCAGGCGCAGTTTGATACTGTATTCCTTTTTGATGGTGGTTACGTTTACGATTGGAATTCTACACTTCCTGCAGGTTTCTCGATTACAACCGAAGATATTGATGGACTCTCAATGGCAGCTCAAATGCAGCCAATCTTTGGAAATACAAGTGACTTTGTATTCTTCTACGATCTTGATTCTACAAGCCCATATCAATATGGACATCCTGACACTATGTTTTATGCAGCTGCAACATCCTATTTCAATCCTGTTGCACAAGCAAATAACTGGCTTGAATTCGGACCAGTCACAATTCCTGCTGCTGGTGCAACATTGCATTGGGCGCACAATATGCCTGATGGAAACTACCGTGACGGATACCAGGTTTTAGTTTCTCCTTATGGCCAGACTTACACTGATTTCATCGATCCTCCGGTATTCGATGTGAATGATATGGCTGCTTCTACAGCGGGCGATACGGTTAATTTTCCACAAAATGTTTTCGCTGAGCGGGCGGCCGATATTAGCTACTATGCAGGTCAGGATGTTTATATTGCATTCCACCACGATGCGAATGATATGTTCATTCTTTATTTAACAAATTTCCTGATCACAGAAGGACCTTTGGCTGTTGTTTCTCCTGAAGCTAACGGACTTACTTTGAACCAGAACATGCCAAACCCAGCGAACGGAAACACAGTTATCAACTATACACTTGCCAACAATTCAGATGTTCTTTTCAATATCACTGACGTTACTGGAAAAGTTGTTTACACTGAAAATATTAATAACCAGTCTGCAGGTTCACACCGCGTTGACATCAATACTAATGTATTAGCTAACGGAATTTATTTCTACAGCATGACAATAGGTGGACAGCAAGTTACACGCAAAATGACTGTTGCTAACAACTAATCACTTTCAACATATAAAAAAGGCGTTGCTTCGGTGACGCCTTTTTTATTGCTTTTATTTCCTGTAACCACTTTAACATTTATCTATTTCATACTCCATATTTGTATAATGGCCTGATATCCCAAAATTGTTTGTCCAACTTAAATAAGCTTGCGGTTTTACAATATCCTAAAACTATTTACGTTTTTTTACGATCAGCGTTATTCCCGGACTATCTCAAAAGGAGTTTTTTTTTACCCTTCTCAATCATTCCATTTTAACAAATAAAAAAAATAAAACCTGTGTCAATCCACAAACATGCTTTGTCATTCCCGTAAATCTTTTGTAAATTTGTTTATCAACCTAAAATTAAAAACAAAGTAACCATTATGAAAAAAGTCTACTCTACATTAGCTGCCGCGTTTGTAACCATCGGAATGATGGCACAGGCTCCTGTTGCTACTCAAAACACGCACCCTGCCCCTGCAAGAGCACAAGTTGCTGCGGACAGAGCAGTTGCTGCTTCTATTGGCAACAATCCTGCGCCTGCACCTGCAACCGTTTTCCACGCACGCCTTAGCCATACAGATGAGGCAATCAATCTCGTTGATCCGGGAAATACAAACGGTTTATTTTCTTTGTTCGTAAACGCAGTATTCCAGGATTCCAGCGTACAGGCTGTTTACAGCAATGGTCAGTCTTACGTTACAACACAAAAGATCGGTGGAATTTTTGATCCGAAATCGGTAAATCATTTTGGTGCAAATGCACTTAATTCTACTGCAACTTACACTGTTGATACAGTATGGATTGGTGGCGCTTATGAAATCACCAATGCTTCTGTTGGAGATACATTGCAAGTGGAAATCATCTACGGGCCATCTACTGCAACATTCTGGCAAGGTCTTCAGATCGGAAACCCACCTACACAGGTTTTTCGTTTGCCTAAAAACACAACATCACTTGCAATGGGCAATATGAGCTTTTCTACTGCTACTTCTGCTAACAAAGTAATTGTTAAGCGCGTACTTACAGCACTTGATACATTCAGCGATCCAAACGTAAATCCTGATTATCCTTACATCGCAGTTGTTCCTTCAGTTCCTGTATCAGTTCCTGCAAACAACATCGTAGGTCTTGAAGCTACATTTATTCCTGTTGCTCCTTATTCTGCAGGTGATATTTATTTCTCTGCAGATCCTTTAACACCTGCTACAATGAACTCTTTCCGTGGTTACATCTACCAGGATGCAGCAGCTGGAAATGGAAATGAATTTTTCTACGATGGCAGCTCATGGGGCATCAGCGGCGATTTAGATAACAGAAGCCGTTATGGTATCTGGCCATCTGCTCAGAGTTTCCTTAATGGTTCTATGCTTCCTTATACAGAAGCTGGTTACCTTATCGATGTTTCTATCACATCATTGACAGTCGGTGTTACAGAAAATAACATTGCTGGTTTTGAACTTGGACAAAATTCTCCAAACCCTGTTGATGGAAATACAACAATCAATTACTCAATCATCAATGGTGGAGATGTAATGTTCAACGTTTATGATGTTGCAGGTAAAATGGTAATGACAGTAAACAAAGGCAACCAGGTTGCCGGCACTTACACAATTGATCTGAACACTTCAACGCTTGAAGCTGGTGTTTATTTCTACACAATGAATGTAAACGGTACTTCTGCTACTCGTAAAATGATCGTTCAGTAAACACTGAATTGTTTGAAATAAAAAATCCCTCCCGTAAAACGAGGAGGGATTTTTTTTGACTTTTTTTTATTCGCCTTTCTCTAATCGTTCGCGGAATTGCTTGAGAAATTTTGTAGCGTAGACAAAATCAGAAAGTTCTTTATTATCTGACCTGAGAATTTCCTTCCGCGATCCTTCCCACAATTTTTCGCCTTTATGTAAGAACGCAATATGATCGCCGATCTCGAGAACCGAATTCATATCGTGCGTAATAACAACAGTCGTCATTTCATATTCTTCTGTAATCTCTTTGATGAGCTCATCAATAAGAATAGACGTTTTAGGATCAAGCCCCGAATTCGGCTCGTCGCAGAAAAGATATTTTGGCCGTACAGATATTGCCCTTGCAATAGCAACCCGTTTTTTCATTCCTCCGCTTAACTCAGCAGGGAAAAGCTTTACGACATTTTCCAGGTTCACTCGTTTGAGACAAAACATAACACGCTCAAGCTTGTCAGCGTATGACATATCCGTAAACATAGAAAGCGGGAACATCACATTTTCTTCCACCGTCATTGAATCAAATAAAGCTGATCCCTGGAAAAGCATTCCGATCTGCTGACGTATAACTTTCTGCGAATCGAAATCCATCTGAAGAAAATCCTGTCCGTCGTACAAAACCTTTCCCGTTTCCGGAGTGATCAATCCTACCATGCATTTTATCAGCACAGATTTTCCAGTTCCGGATTCTCCAATGATGAGATTTGTTTTTCCCCGCAGAAAATTAAAAGAAAAATCACGGAGAATTACTTTCTCACCAAACGCCTTGTTCAGGTTTTTTACTTCGATCATGAGAGAAGAAGCTGAGTGAGAATAAAATTAAAAAGCAACAATACAATAATGCTGTATACAACGGCACGCGTGCTTGCCTGCCCTACTTCAAGTGAACCGCCTTTTACGTAATATCCCTGGTAAGCAGAAACGGATGGGATGATAAAGCCGAAGAACAATGTTTTTATAATTGCATAAACAATATTGTACGGATGAAATTCATACTGAATACCGTAGACGAATTCGTAAGGTGTAACTACGCCGGCTGCAACACCAAGCGATAAACCACCCAGAAGTCCCAGGAACATGCTGATGCAAACCACAAACGGAGAAATAAAAACGGATGCGAGAATTTTTGGAAGAATAAGAAAGCTCGCCGAATTAACACCCATCACATCGAGCGCATCAATTTGTTCGGATACGCGCATATTGCCGATTTCGGAAGCAATGCTTGAGCCGACTTTTCCCGCAAGGATCAGGCTCACGATGGTCGGCGAAAATTCAAGTATGATGGAATCACGGGTGGCAACTCCAACTGCATAAAGCGGTATCCACGGACTTTCAAATCCGAAAGCAGATTGGATAGTAATAACCGCACCCATAAAAACAGAAATGATCGCAACAATTCCAAGGGAGCCGATTCCGATAGCATTGATCTCAATAAAAAATCTGCTCCAGAATATGCTCCGTTTTTCAGGACGCCTGAAAACCCGAAGGAGCAAAAGCCAATATTGGCCGATATGGTAAAGGATTCGAAGCGGATTCATCAGAAGTGGCCAAAATTACGGAATATTAGTCCGCCACAGAGAATGAAAATACACGAAAAGCAGCATCTGCAGCGTTTTGTAAAGAAGTTAAGGACCCTTTTCCATATATTTGATACAGATTCACTCCTCATGCGCAGCTTTAAACGATTTATCCCTTTTTTCCTGGTCGCTGCCATTGCATGCACTAACCTCGAAAGTTGCTTTATTGTCCATGGAAAAAATAAATGTGGTGACTGCCCCAATTTCAAATCCAACGGAAAACCCAAGAAAATGAAGAAAAAGAAACACCACTAATAAAAAGGACGGGGACGGAAAGGAAGGTACGAGGGGCGGAAAAAAAGGGGCGGGTGACGTAGGATTTGTCGGAAAGAATATTTGCTCCCTATTGCTCACCTCAACTTTATCCCGATTCTTATTATTTGCCAATCCTTCGGCAACCTTCTTTAATTTTAATTGCCCTTTCCATTCCCCGTTGTCCTTATTCTCCCGTCCCCCGTCGCATCGTCCCCTTTCATTAAAATACCCTGTTTTAGGTACAGTTCTCATTTTTTATGCGGTTACTCAGGTCGTACCTTTGTTTTAACCTCAAGTATATGGTGAAGAAGATGGATAACCTTGCCTCATTAATTGCCGGTGAAAAAGCAGTTATTGATTCGTTTACTGACATTGACCTTTCCCTTAAATTATTGGAAATGGGATGTACTCCCGGAGAAATTGTGGAGCTGGAAAAAGTTGCTCCCTTTGGTGATCCAATCGCAATAAATATTTCTGGTTATGTATTGAGTTTGCGTCGTGCTGAAGCTGCAACCGTAAATATCCGGCGTATCGCCATTAAGTAATTTCACTTTTCGTGCAGACTATAAAAACGGATTCTCCCATCCAACGGAAAGTTGCCCTCGTCGGCAATCCGAACAGCGGAAAATCCACGCTTTTCAATGTCCTCACCGGCCTGAATCAAAAAACAGGCAATTTTCCGGGCGTTACAGTCGATAAAAAAACAGCGCACGTTAAGAAACAATACGGCAAAGATTCTTTTTCTCTTCATTACACCGATCTTCCGGGCACTTACAGTCTCTATCCCAAATCGCTGGATGAAGAAGTTGCAGCACGTATTCTTACCGAAAAAGACAATGCAGACCATCCTGATCTTGTAGTGATCGTAGCTGATGCAACAAATTTAAAACGCAGCCTGTTTCTTGCCGGACAAATCATTGATTTAAATCTGCCGTGCATTCTTGCACTCAATATGATCGATGAAGCAGAGAAAGCACAATTCTTCATTGACAAAGACCGCCTTTCAAACCGTCTCGGAATTCCTATTGTTGCAGTAAGCGCCCGTCACAAAACCGGTATCGATCAACTGGAAAGAATGATCTGTGGTGAGCTGATTGAACCCGCTTATCGGTTTATTGATCCATCGAATATCGCAACAGAAGCAATTCGTTTGGTTCAAAAAACAATTGATCCAGGTCAGAAAGATTTCCAGGCCTTGCATCGTGCGCATCGTTTATTCGAAACAAATATTGAGTGGCGTGAAAAATTAGCTGCCGTTGGATTTTCTCCTTCAGCTGCACAGGCAGAAGAAAGCTTATTACGCTACAGCATCATCGGAGAACACATTGCGGAATGCACCGGTAAAAAAGCAGAGCGTCCGGCATTGACAACGAAGCTGGATAAAATACTAACGCACAAAGTATGGGGCTACGTAGTATTTCTCTTCCTGATGGTCATCGTTTTTCAATCCATCTTTTTCCTTGCAAATTTTCCAATGCAATGGATTGAAAGTGGTTTTGCATGGATTCAAAACTGGTGTTCGCAACATTTTCCTGCCGGAATTCTGACTGATCTTTTTGTAAACGGAATTCTCGCCGGATTAAGCGGAGTAGTTGTTTTTATTCCGCAAATCGCCTTGCTGTTTTTCTTCATCGGCTTGCTCGAAGATTCGGGTTACATGTCGCGCGTAACATTTATCATGGACAAGCTAATGCGCAGGATTGGTTTGCACGGGCGATCTGTTATTCCATTGATGAGTGCAATGGCCTGTGCTGTACCGGCTATAATGAGCACACGCACCATCAGCAATTGGAAAGAGCGCATCATAACAATCATGGTGACGCCGCTGATGAGTTGTAGCGCACGCTTACCGGTTTATACTTTGCTGATCTCGCTCGTTATTCCAAATAAAATTGTCGGCGGAATTTTCAACCTGCAGGGGCTTGCATTAATGGGAATGTACCTACTCGGATTTATCAGCGCTATTGTTGCAGCGTGGGTGATCAGTAAAATTATCCGTGCAAGAGAAAAAAGCTGGTTCATTATGGAATTACCAGTGTACCGCATGCCGAAATGGTCTAATGTATTTTATACCATTTTCGAAAAAGTAAAAGTTTTTTTGTTCGATGCAGGTAAAGTAATTGTTGCCATCGCCATTGTTTTATGGGTACTTGCATCGTATGGCCCGGGACAGGAATTTAAAAAAACAGAATTGTCCATTAACTCGATGAAGCAAAATCCGCCGGTAATGCCAATCATCACCAATGTTGAAAATCGGCTTTTATTCGAAGAAGAATATATAACAGATTCTGTAATTTATGCAACGGAGCTGCGCGATCTGGAATCAAAAAAGCTTGAGCTTTCTTACGCAGGTCGTTTGGGGAAATTTATCGAGCCTGCTATTCGTCCACTTGGCTTCGACTGGAAGATCGGAATCTCATTAATTACTTCGCTTGCAGCACGTGAAGTTTTTGTCGGAACGATGGCTACAATTTATGGCGCGGGTGCTGAAGATAATGTGCAGCCCATCCGCGAGCGCATGCGTAACGAACGTAATCCTGAAACAGGCAAACCGGTTTATACGCTGGCCACAGGAATTTCACTGATGTTATTTTATGCCTTTGCAATGCAATGTATGAGCACGATTGCAGTAGTAAGACGTGAAACCAAAAGCTGGAAATGGCCTGCAATACAATTTGCTTATATGGGTGTGCTGGCTTACCTCGCAAGCCTGATTGCCTACCAGTTACTGAAATAAATTCCTCAGAAGTTTTCTAGAGATCCCAAATGCTTGCGCGACGATAACGTTTTGGCTTGAAATATTCTTTATGTTCAAGAATAAAAGCCATAATAAAATACATGATCACCGGTGAACCAACAGTAAAGAAGGAGAGGTAAATAAAATACATCCTGATGCGTGTAGGACGAATACCAAGCTTGCTTCCCCACCAGTTGCACACGCCAAATGCGCGCTGTTCAAACCAGGATACAATGTTATCGATGAAGCTAATTCCGGTCATGGGAGTAATGTTGTGCTAATTTAGTAAAAGAAAAGTTAATGGCGAATATTTTGAAGCACAATAGTTCACAATAGAATCAGTATCCGTCCCGGAGTTGCCGGATGTCTTCTCACTCAATGCTTTCTTATCCTCTTCTTGTTTTTTTAAATATAAATTACTGTGCCCTATTGTGGTTCAAGACATCAACTTCTATTTACTTCTGATAAACCGGTTTCCATCAAGCCGTTCTCGAAGTAAATAATTCCCGATCTCACAGCTTAAACATTTCTTTTTATCGCAGTAGTTTTTTGTCAGCTCAAGCAATCCCTGCGACTCGGCAGATGAAACCGGCTTAATACCATGTTCATTCCACTCACGGATAATTTTATTATTTTCCGGATCAATCTTTTCGAGAAGTGAAATAGCCTCATGCTGTAGCTGCTCATCGCCTTTAACCTTTCCATACAAAAATTTGAATGGCACTATTGTATTTATGAGAATAGTATCAATTGCCTGTGCCCCAAGATTTTTTTCAGAATGCACTGAAACTATTCCGAAGCGATAATGTGTATTCCAATAACGGGAAGCCGGCGTTGTAAATATTTTTTTCAATTCCGCCGGATCCTGCGTTTCGATGCAAGTGCGGAATAATTGTCGCTGTCGTACAAATAATCCTGCGAGCTGCGCGATACGGATTGTCGGAAAATTATTCGGACGAAGGCGCATGAATTTCCACCAATGTGAGGGCATCGGGCGGATGCTGTATTTCACCTGTAAATGCGAATATTCCCTGATAAGTGCATTGGTATACGTGTCGGAAAATTTTTCAGGTAACAATCCTGATTGCCCGAACAGCAATGCTTCTGTCTGAAGAAGATTATCATTTTGCTTCCGCAGCATCCTGTAAGGAACACAAGCGCTCAGCCACTGAAAAGGCTCAGCATTAATCTTCATTCCGAACTGGCGCGTAAGATGACGATAAAATGTTTCCTCCCAATCATTTTTATTTTGCTCCAATTCTGTTTTTAAAGCCACAACTTTTCTCTCCAGACGTTCAGCAACCACACGACTGAGCCACGAAGTTTTTATAATGGAAGGAACGTCTTTAAGTTGTGCTGCACAGGCAACTTTTGTTTTGCTTTTACGAAGGCTTAAGTATTTTTCATACAATTTCATATCTATGCGATCACGCAAAACCAGTGTTGGGAAATCCTGCTTATAGTTATTCTTCAGCAGTAAATCCGAATCAAAAACCACATGCAGAATTACATTATTATAAGCCTCATCATGCTGGTGCTTGTGACGCAGCCAGTCCGATGCTTTTGTATGGATCTCAACATTGCCGCTCCATGCAATATCATCAATGACCAGCTGCGCGTTGAAAAAGTCAGGGCCGGAAGAATGATTATGCTCCCCCGGATAAATGATTTTTATTGTTTGACCGTTTTCCGTTTTGAGATCCGTCGGATTAAATTGTTTTGTTTTCCAGATGTAATGGATAAATTCTTCTTTCATATTGATTTGGTTTTTAGCTTACATATAAATGGATAATACGAAAAAGTGAATATGGCAGACAGTGTCTGCCATATTCACTTTTTTCTGTTTTTAATTTCAACGAACTCGTCTAATTGTCTTTGTAATTCTTTTTTCTCTGGTAAATGCATTTGATATTTCGATACAAATATTTTGTTCGATAATCCGCCAAGTGCATATTCTACAAGAAATTCATCTTTGCCCGATGAAAGAATTATACCAATAGGCGCATTATCGCTGGCCGCATTTTCCTCCGCCTTGAAATAATTCAAATACAAATTCATCTGGCCGATATCAGTATGATTTACCATCCGCGTTTTCAAATCGAAGAGCACAAAACATTTCAGGATGCGATGATAAAAAACCAGGTCAACCGAAAAGTGTTTGTTACGGATAGCTATTTTAAATTGTCGGCCCACAAAAGCAAAACCTTTTCCAAGCTCAAGTAAAAAAGCCTGCATATTATCAATGATCGCCTGTTCAAGCTTCTTTTCAGAAATTTTTCCTTTAACACCAAGGAAGTCTAATATGTACGGATCTTTAACTGCATCATGATGGCGTTGAATGCTTTTACGATTTTGCGTTAAGCGCACCATTTCCCTTTTATTTTTGCTCAAGGCAATTCGTTCAAACAATGATGAATTGATCTGGCGTTGCAATTCTCTCACAGACCAATTTTCTCTTATAGATTGTGCTATATAAAAGTTTCGCGCATTAATATCATCAAAGCTTAAAAGCGAGACCACGTGGCTCCAACTCAATTTGGCAGACACTGTCTGCCAAATTGGAAACGCAAGGTAAAACCGTCTCATATCGAGCACATTTCTTCTGCTGAATCCGCGTCCGAATCTATACTTCAGATCTTTTGAAAGACGCGATAACAATTCGCTTCCATACTCCGCTTTTTCATTTCCTTTTTGTTCAAATTCGACAATATGTTTACCATTTTGCCAATTTGCATAAACCAATTCATGATTTACGGCAATCGATGCATTTTGTTTTGCACGGTCAATCGTTATCCCAATATCATAAAGCAATTTGCGGTATTGCGCACGTGTGGAAGTTTTTTTTCTTTGGAGACTCATACAATTTCAAAAATCTAATGCTAGCGTGAAAAATATTACTGTTTAAAAACAAGAAACGCAAATGAATGAAAAGTGAACCTCAACAGCAAGGATTAAGTACTTGTATTCGTTTGTAAACGTTTGTAAACGGCTATGCTATTGGTAAACCTGGAAACATTATGAGTAATTTTGAGAAACAATTCTGCCAGATGACCTTGCAAATCACAGCTGCGAATCCCGAACATGCCCTAAAGCTTTCTGAATTCAGCGCAGCCGCTTTTTATGATGCATACGCCTATGCTAATACAGCCGGGGATATGCAGCAATATATTGCAGCGCATTTTTCAGAAGAGGAAATTCAAAAAGAGCTGGCAACAAAAAACACATTTATTTTTCTGGCGATGCTCGATAAAAAAATTGTGGGTTACGTAAAGCTCGGAACAGCAACAAGTCCGCAGGAGCTACATGGAAAACCTGCAATTGAGATTGAAAGATTATACGTGGATAAAAAGTTGCAGTCGCAAAACATCGGAGCTGCGCTGATGGAATATCTTATTCAATTTTCGAAAGCGCAGGGAAAACAAATCATTTGGCTGGGCGTGTGGAAGAAAAATTTACGCGCGGTGGTGTTTTATGAGCGGGAGGGATTTGTAAAATTCGGGGAAACTATTTTTACATTAGGAAGGGATTTGCAGGAAGACTTTTTGATGAAGAAGGAGGTTTAAGCTTGCGCCCGTTTTTCCATTTCCCATTGCTCACATTTTTCCTTATCCACAAACATGTGCATCCAGATTAAGCGCGATAACCTGTAATTCACTACACGAAGAATTACTTGCGATGCAATGAATGCATACAATATCCGCACGTCAAATATTTCTTCAACAAACAAACCGCCTAAAAGAAAAATAAGAACTCCTTCCCATATACCGAGAGCATAACTAACATACATGGATCCGTAAAAAAAGCCGGGCTCCTTTTCAAAACGCAGGTTACACACCGCGCATTTTTCATTCATAGGGGGAAACTTAAATGGCAAGAGCTGACGTTTTCCGGTGAATACATCGCCTTGATGACAGCATGGACATTTACCTTTTGCAATGCTCAGAATCTTGTTCATAGCGTTAATTTTTATATTACAAATTTGCTCATTCTCAATTGATAATCGCTTGAACGATTCGCGCTATTAATAGGACAATTCGGACATTTGAAATATATTTGCAGGATGAAACAATTGCCCGTTCTTGACATCAGTAATTTTTTTTTTGCTGGCAAAAAAGAGGAATTCTATTCTAATATTTTATCCCTGCACAATAAAGAGCACCATCACCATATAGACAAACCCCACAAGCACAATTCATACCTTGTCGTATTGTTCACAAAAGGAACAGGCATACACGAAGTAGATTTCAGCTCTTATAAAGTAAAACCGGGAAGCGTCTTTTTACTAACGCCAGGACAAACACATTCCTGGAATCTTTCGAAAGATGCTGAAGGCTACGTTTTCCTCCATTCAAAAAATTATTACGATCAGCCTTATTCACACAATACGATTGACAGTTTTCCTTTTTTTTATTCGACCCAGAATACACCGTGCATTTATCTCAGCAAACAAAACGAGCCACGAATCCGGAAATTATTTTCTGAGACCCACAAAGAGTTTTCCAGCGATGTAATCCTGAAATACCGGAAAATCTGCAGCCTGCTGGATATACTTTATATCGAGTTATCACGATTGTATCTTGGCAGCAATTATAAAAAAGTAGTCAGCTCCTCCAATTATTCCATGAAGCTTAAACAGCTTGAGCAATTGATCGACGCTAATTTTATCCAATTAAAATCTCCTGGTGATTATGCATCAATAATGAACATCAGCACCAAACACCTGAACCGGATTTCTCAAACGCTTGTAGAAAAATCTACTTCAGAATTAATTGCGGATCGTGTTCTCCTCGAAGCCAAACGTATGTTGCTTCATTCTGAAAATACCGTTTCAGAAATTGCAGAACTTCTAGGCTACCGTGATTATTCTTATTTCTCACGACTGTTTAAAAAAGTATGTGGAGAAACGCCTACGGAATTTGCGAAGCATTACAGGTAAAAGAGATTACCAAAACAAAAAAAATTGCCTGTCCAGCTGCTTTTTTCTGTGCGTTTTTCTTTAAAGCAAACCCGCCATCTCCTGTTGAATCTTCATCGCCTCCGCTCTCGCCTTCTCCGCAAAATCTTCTCCTCCGCTTGCATACAGAATCGAACGCGACACATTCACCAGCAATCCGCATTGCTTATTCATTCCGTATTTCGCAACATCCGCCAACGATCCGCCCTGTGCTCCAACTCCCGGCACCAATAAAAAATGATCCGGAATAATTTTTCTTATCTGTGCGAGATATTCTGCTTTCGTCGCGCCCACCACGTACATCATGTTATCAGCAGTGCCCCATGTTTTTGATTTTTTCAAAACCTCTTCATACAACGTTCCGCCTTTTGCTAACTGCAATAACTGAAAATCAAAAGCTCCTTCATTGGAAGTAAGCGCAAGCAAAATCACCCATTTATTGTAATAGCCTGAAAATGGTTTTACAGAATCACTTCCCATGTACGGCGCTACAGTAACAGAATCAAATCCATAATGTTCGAACATTGCACGTGCATACATGGTGGAAGTATTGCCGATATCACCACGTTTTGCATCGGCAATAGAAAAAATTTCTTCAGGAATAATTTTCACTGTCTTCTCCAGGCTTTGCAATCCTGCAACACCATTCGCTTCATAAAATGCCAGGTTCGGTTTATATGAAACGCAAAGATCTTTCGTCGCTTCAATGATCTGCCTGTTAAATTCAAATACAGGATCTTCACCCTTCAAAAGATGCTTCGGAATTTTCTTGATATCGGTATCCAGGCCAATACAAAGAAAACTTTTCTTCTTGAGAATTTGTTCGTAAAGCTCGGAACGGGTCATTTTTCGAAGATAAATATTTCTGAACTACCTTTTTCGCCACAAATGCACGATAAAATTTTTCTCCCTTATTCCATTTCCACCTTTCACCTGCCTCCTTTTTTGCTCCGAGGGAGTCCTACGAACCTGCCGCTTTTTTTTATTGCATTCCTTCCTTCAACCTCTCCGCATTTTCCGCCAGCTGCAATTGGTCGATCATTTCCTGGATCTCGCCATTCATAAATGCAGGAAGGTTGTGCTGCGAATAACTAATGCGATGATCTGTTACACGGCTTTGCGGAAAATTGTATGTCCTGACCTTTGCTGAACGATCTCCGGTAGAGACAATTGTTTTACGCATCGATGCCGACTTCGCATTCTTCTTTTGCAATTCTATTTCATACAATTTCGTACGCAGCATCGCCATTGCACGTTCACGGTTTCCTAACTGAGAACGTTCCACCTGGCATGTGATCACAATACCCGAAGGCTTGTGCGTGAGCATTACTTTCGTTTCTACTTTGTTTACGTTTTGTCCGCCTGCACCGCCTGAACGCGCAGTCTGAATTTCTATATCAGCCGGATTGATCACCACATCCACTTCATCCGCTTCCGGCATTACTACAACAGTTGCAGCAGAAGTATGCACACGACCTTGTGTTTCTGTATCCGGAACGCGTTGAACACGGTGTACGCCCGATTCATATTTCAAAATGCCGTAAGCGCCCGGACCGGTAACTTCTGCAAGAATTTCTTTGAAGCCACCCATTGTGCCATCGCTGTAATCGATGATCTCCAGCTTCAGGTCGTGCATTTCGCAATAGCGGGTATACATTCTGAAAAGATCACCGGCAAAAATTGCTGCTTCATCGCCACCAGTTCCTCCGCGGATTTCAAGCACGGCATTTTTTTCATCTTCCGGATCTTTCGGCACAAGCATGTTGCGGATCTTTTCTTCAAGCGGCGAAACTTTAGGCTCAAGTTCTGCAATTTCTTCTTTTGCCATTGCAAGAAAATCCTGGTCCTTTTCAACCTGCAGCACTTTTTTTGCAGAAGAAATATTTTCAAGCAACGATTTATATTCGTGGTACGCCACTACAATTCCTTCAAGATCTTTGTACTCTTTATTTAATTTGGCAAATACTTTCATGTCGGCCATAGATGCCGGATCCGAAAGTTTTTCTTCCACTTCCTGCCTTCTTCGTTCGATCGCCGCGAGTTTATCTAACATTGCTGGTTTTTTTTGAATTCTGCAAAGCTAAGCGTTTGCTCCCGATCCGGTGGATTCTAACGAAATTTTGTCCGGATATATAAGCGCGCCGGTCTTTCAAAAAAGCGGTAAGACAACGCGGAAGCAAGCAAAAGCACTGCGAAGCACAGGTAAAATCCCCCGGCAGAGGCAAGATCAAAACCCGAACCGCTTGTCGCATATTCCATAAATGCCCATACGGGGAATTGCAGAATATAAATACCATAGCTGATCTCGCCGAGAAATTGTATTGGCTTTAAGCTCAGCACACGCGCAACAATTGTTTTATCAAGCGCTACACCAAGAACGATCATTGCATAAAACGGTGCGAGCATTCCAAGATGCATAAACTGCCTTAACGGATTGTCAGAAACAAGGATGAAAATTATTGCTGCTAATCCGGTAATCGCGCAAAGCAATGGTAAAGGCCCATTTGTTTTTATTTTATCGCGCAACGAGAGGAAAAGCATTCCGCAGGCAATTCCTGAAATGAATGTATTCAAATGCCATATTGGAAAATACATAATAAAATCGCCTGCCCTGGAAGAATTGGGATCATAGACAAGATGTTGCACCAGCATGTTCTGTCCGATGCTGACAATCCAAAAAACAATAGCAAGAAGGATAAAATTGCGCACACCGGTTTTGCGTGATAAAATAAGCAGCAAAGGAAACATCAGGTAAAAAAACACTTCTACTGAAACGGACCATGCAGGATAATTTATGGTAAGCGCCATTCCCGGAATCCATGCCTGCAGAAAAAGTCCTTGTGCAATTACCGCACTTCCCCATGGACGACCACCCTGCAATACGAGTATTATAAAAAGCGCTGAAATAAATCCTAAATAATAAAGAGGCATGATCCTGCCTGCACGGGCTACAAAAAACTTACGCGCAGAAAATTCCTGCTGACTGTAAACAATATAAAGCAGGAATCCGGAAAGAAAGAAAAAGTAGCTGACGGTGATTCCGCTTTCTCTTGCAAGATCGTTGAGGAAGCCGGATTGAAAAGGAAAGGCCTTTTGCCCGTAATGAAAAATGATAACGGCAGAAGCAGCGATAAAACGGGTAAACGTTAATTGGGGAATGTTTTCCTTGGTACCGAGCATTAAAATGGAAAATTACTGACTGATAAATATGGTAATTAGTAATTGGTAAAAAAAGGTGTCCTCCGCAGCGGAGGTGATTAAGTTATTTTATTTTAATGTGAAATGTCTTTTCATGAAAAAAAAGATTGACCGTCTTTTTCCCAATCACTGATTACCAATCACCCCAACTGTTAATAAACAAACTCACCAACCTCCGATTTAATCGTCAGTTTTTTCCCTTTGCCTTTTTCCACTCTTCCGATGATCTGTGCGTCAATGTTGAAGGATTTTGAAATGGAAATAATTTTTTCAGCGAGCGCGGCCGGAACATATACTTCCATCCGGTGACCCATGTTGAAAACCTTATACATTTCTGCCCATGGTGTTCCGCTTTGTTCGTGGATGAGTTTGAATAATGGCGGAACGGGGAATAAATTATCCTTTACAATATGAACATCATTTACAAAATGCAGCACTTTGGTTTGTGCGCCACCGCTGCAATGCACCAATCCGTGAATTTCACTCCTGTGATCAGAAAGAATTTCAGCAATAACGGGCGCATACGTTCTTGTCGGTGATAAAACCAATTTCCCTGCCATCATTTTTTTTCCGCCACCAATTTCTATTTCATCCCTCAGCTTCATCTTCCCTGAATAAACCAATTCATCTGGAACCTGCGGATCAAAAGTTTCAGGATATTTTTTCGCAAGCGATTTTTCAAACACATCATGCCGCGCGGAAGTAAGCCCGTTGCTTCCCATTCCGCCGTTGTATTCTTTTTCGTATGAAGCCTGCCCGCAGGAAGAAAGCCCTACAATCACATCGCCCGGCTGAATTTTATCGTTCGCTATAACATCGCTTCGTTTCATTCGTGCAACAACGGTAGAATCTACGATGATCGTTCGCACTAAATCCCCAACGTCAGCAGTTTCTCCGCCTGTGCTTGTTATTCCTACACCAAGTCCGCGCATTTCTTTCAGCACTTCTTCGGTTCCGTTAATGATCGCAGAAAGAACTTCGCCCGGAATAAGATTTTTATTTCTTCCGATTGTGGACGACAACAGTATATTATCAATTGCCCCTACGCATAAAAGATCGTCCGTATTCATTACAATAGCATCCTGCGCAATTCCTTTCCACACACTGATATCGCCGGTTTCTTTCCAGTATAAATAGGCCAGCGAAGATTTTGTTCCCGCACCGTCAGCATGCATCACCAGGCAATAATTTTCATCGCCGGTCAAGTGATCTGGAATTATCTTGCAGAACGCATTTGGAAAAAGTCCTTTATCAATATCCTTAATCGCGTTATGCACATCTTCTTTCGAAGCGGAAACACCACGCTGATTGTATTTCATATCTGTCATTGTAAGTTTTGAGTTCGGAATTTCGGGTTCGGTATTCAGGGTTCGGAGTTGTGTTTTAATCGATAAAAATTCAAAATCCGGAACGCATTTTAACTTAATTCCAAGTAAAAGTACGGAAAACAAAAAAAGCGCCCCGTCCGGTTTAACCGGGACGGGACGCTTTTTAATTATTTATCAAGACCTAGTACTGTTTAGGTTTGGTAGCTGGTTTTGTTCCTGCTGGTTTCGTTCCTGCCGGTGCCGGAGTAGCAGCTGCTGGTTTTGCTCCGCCAGGTGCTGGTGCCGGTTCTTTACCACCGTCAACCGGTGCATCTGGTACATCTGCTCCTGTTGTATCGCCGGAATCATCGAATGCTCCTGCATTTACTTTCGGACGGATGATCTTACGGCCAGACTGATCTTTCGGCGCGTTCGGATCTACGTAGTCCCAGCTCAATACTTTGAACACAGAACGACGGTTAAGATCGAACAATGCTTCCTGCTCTTGTTTTGTTTTTTTGCTGAGGATATATTTCTCTGTGAGAACTGTTCCGTCAGCAAGACGAAGTGGACGTTCTTCTCCATATCCTTTAGCAACAATACGTTCTTTCGGAATATGTTTCTCATTTACCAGGTAATCAACGCAGGCTTGTGCACGTGCCTGTGAAAGTTTCTGGTTATACTTGTTAGAGGCGCGGCTATCTGTGTGTGAACTGATCTCGATAATGATTGTCGGGTTATCAAGAAGTGTCTGGTAAAGGAAGTTCAGGGAATCTTTAGACTCCGGACGAAGTGAAGACTTGTTAAGGTCATAAAGGACAGCAGGGAAACGGATCTCAGACTCTGCAGGTACAAGACAGAAATCAAGTACGTAATCTTTAGAAACCATTTCACCAACTGTGGTGAGCTTGCCTTTGTCTTTATCAGGAAGATTCAGGTAACCTTCTGCTTTTGTGCTGTGACCTTTATCAGAGAATACAGTTACTACATAAGACACTTCAGGAAGAAGTTCATATTTGTAATTACCGTCTTTATCTGTTTTCACTTCAAGCGCGGATCCGTCAGAACCAACCATACGAATAGTTGCTTCCTGAACCGCTACACTCGGACCATATTTACAGTCTGTGATTTTTCCTGCGAGGTGGAATACCAGTGGCGGAAGGTAGAATGACCAAATATCATCTGCTCCTTTTGTGCCTTCACGGTTTGATGTGAGGTAACCTTTTTCCTTTTTACCATCGAATACAATTCCGAAATCATCGCCGGAAGAGTTCATTGGGTATTTCAGATTTTCAGGTGTTCCGAATTTCCATGTTTTAGCATCGGTGATTGGAGCTTTAAAAATATCAAGTCCGCCCATTCCGAGCTGTCCGTCTGAAGAGTAAAATAAATCTCCATTTTCAGATAAGTAAGGGAACCCTTCACGACCGGGAGTGTTGATGGATGGTCCCATGTTTACAGGCTTTCCCCATTTTTTTGACTTCTTGTCGTAATTAGACATCCAAAGGTCAGAATGTTGTCCGCCGATTGAACCTGTCATATCCGAAGAGAAGATCATTACTTGTTCGTCCGCGCTAACTGTCGGGTGACGGAAGTTAAAGCTATCGATCACTGCAGCATCCAAACCGAAATCGATCAGCTCAGGTGTTCCCCATGCGTTTCCTTTTTTAGGAGACACGTAAATTTTGCAGGTGATAAGTTTTTTCTTTTCCTGGTCGCAACGTGTGAAATAAACTTTATCACCTTTTTTATTGATGCAGGAAGCTCCTTCGTTTCCAAGCGCGCTATTTACGTCGCCCTGGATAGTTGATGGTGTGCTCCATTTTCCGTTTTTGTCCACTTTAGTTTCGAAAAGATCAGAATACATTGTTCCTGAAATAGGATCAATTTTGCTTCCTGTCTGTCCTTCACGTTTTGATGTGAATACAAGTGAAGTGTGTTTTTTATCGCCGAAGGTCGGTGAGAAATCGTAATCTTTTGAATTGATCTGCGCCATGTTCTCTACAACATAACGGGAAGGATTGTCTTTCCATTTCTGTGCGAGCTCGCTGGACTTAATTCCGTTTTCTCCGGCCGGATCAGAAGGAACCAGCTTTTGATATTCCTGGAAGGCAGTGATGGCCTCATTATACTTCATGTTGATTTTGTTGGCCTCAGCAAAGTACAGGTACATTTTATCATTCGTGTACTTTGCTTTGATAGCTTTCGAATACCAACTTTCCGCTTGTTTCCAGTCATTCATCATGCGATAGCATTCTGCAATCTGGAAAGTAATCCGGGCCTTTTCCTGCTTGTTTTTTATTTTCGCCATTCCCTTTTTGTAGAGATCACTGGCATTGTAATATTGCTGGCTTTCAAAAGCACGGTCAGCATCGCGTATGTAGTTCTTTTGTGCGTGTGCATTCACCGTGAATGCAAGCATAAAAATTACAACAACAGATAGTAGCTTCATCAATTTCATAGTAATTCCTTTTTGTGTTTCAGTTTGTCGTGGCGCTAAGATAATTAATTCCTCAAAGGTTTGAAATCATCTATAAGAATTTTGCTTACAAAGGCAAAAAATACTCCCTTATCGCTATAACGCGGAAGCACTAAAAGGATACAGCCCACCCCGTTAAGGGCAGGCCATATTCATTTAACCAATTGATCTTCAACTAACTTAAATTTAATTCTGCTTTGGCGTAGGTGCTTTTGGAGCATCTGGCTTATTCACCGGGGCAGATTCAGAATCGTCCGGAATTTCATCGCCGCTTTCATCAAAATACCCTTTTTTAACGTTTACGGGCGAAAGTGGGCCGCGCGAAGGGTTTTTCGGGTCGACATAATTTGTGCTCAAAACACGGAAAACAGTGCGACGGTTCAATTGGTGCAATGCTTCACGTTCCTGCACCGTCCTCTTTGTATTGATATATCTTTCTGTCAGCACCACATTACCTGCAAGCTTGAGCGGACGATCTTCTCCATATCCTTTTGCGACCAGCCTTTCTTTCGCAATTCCTTTTGAGATCAGGTAATCTACACAAGCCTGTGCGCGGCGTTGTGAAAGATCAAGGTTGTCGGGTGAAGTACCGCGGCAATCGGTGTGTGCATTCAGCTCAATGACAAGGTTCGGATTGTCAATTAAAACCTGGTACAAATAATTGAGCGAGTCCTTTGATTCAGGACGAAGCGTTGCCTGGCCCAGATCATATAGCACAGCGGGAAACGAAATATCTTCTTTAATGATAGGCGGCAAACAAAAATCCATTTCAAATTTTTTATTTTCCGACATATCTACAGTAGTTATTTTACCCTTTTCTCTTTCCGGCAAGCTGAAATAAGCCTGGGCATTCGCACTTTTTGCAGAATCGCCCAATACGTTGATCGTGTAATTCACATTTTCTTTCAGCGTAAAAGCGCAATGTCCGTTAACATCTGAAAAACTTCGTTGGGTTGATCCGTCATTACCTATAAGTTCAACAAGCGCATTTTTTATTCCGGTATTATTTTCGCAATCATACACATCAATCTCCAGTGGCGGCGACCATAGTTCCCAATAAAACCGCCAGATATCATCCTGTCCTTTTGTCCCGGCACGATTTGAAGTGAGGTATCCTTTCTTTTGTTTTCCATCGAACACAATTCCAAAATCATCCGCAGGAGAATTTATCGGTGATTTCATGTTTTCCGGTGCGCCCCATGCCCAAGCATTTCCCGGAAGCTTTGGCGCTCTGTAAATGTCAAGCCCGCCCATGCCCGCGTGCCCGTCTGATGAAAAATAAAGTGAACCATCTTCCGCGATGTATGGAAATCCTTCACGCGCCGGTGTGTTAATTTGTTTTCCCATGTTCACGGGCCTGCTCCACGTTTTTGTCTTTTTATCAAACGTGGAAATCCAAAGGTCGGAATGTTCGCCGCCTGTTGTGCCTTGCATGTCGGAGGAAAAAACCATTACATCTTCTGTTACACTTACTGCGGGATGACGGAAGTTAAAGCTGTCGAGCGTTGCAGCACCCAAACCAAAATCAATCAATGTGGGCGTGCTCCATTTATTACCGACCCGTTCTGCGTAATAAATTTTGCAGGTGACCAGCTGCTTCTTTTTCTGCCCGCACTTCGTGTAATAAATATGACTTCCGTTTTTTGTGATGCAGCTTGCTCCGTCATTTGAGGAAGGCATATTCACATCGCCCTGCAAAACTGCCGGCGTGCTCCATTTCCCTTTCGCATCAATCGTGGCTTCGAACAAATCGCTGTACATCGTTCCTGAAATGGGATCAATTTTGCTGCCGGTTTGTCCGTCGCGCTTGGAAGAAAAGATGAGCGCGTTATGTTTCCGATTTGAAAACGCCGGACAAAAATCATTTGACTTTGTATTGAGCTGTGCTTCGTTTTGAACGATCCAGCGGCTCTTTTCATTCAACCAGCTCAATGCAAGCATACAAGCCTGTATGCCAATATCAGCAGCCGGATCAGAAGGAACAAGATTTTTGTATTTGCCATATTCCTCAAGTGCCCTGTTGTACTGTCCATTCATCTGGAATGCCTGCGCGAGATAAAAATGTGCTTTGTCATCTGTGTAGCCGACATTAATTGCACGACCATAACTTTGTGCCGCCATGTTCCAATCAGAGATCATGCGATAACATTCAGCTTCTTGAAAATAGCATCGGGCCTTTTCAGGCTTTGATATTTTTTTCACTGCGGCTGCTTTATAAGATTGCAGCGCAAGAAAATACTGCTGCGAATAAAATTGTTGGTCGCCTTGCTTTAATGCGTTTTGTGCGGAGCCAATGAATGGCATAAGCAACAAAAGAAGGAATAGTCTGATTCGTTTCATAAAATATGAATTTTATAACTGGTGTGGGTTTTCGAAAAAGGATCAGCAATAAAAATGTTTGCCGTTACCAAACTACAGAAGCTTCATGCAGTTGGTTTTATTGCTGATCTGCTGATATAACGGCGCCGGTTAAAAAAGTAACAAGAGATTGAAAAGAATTCTGAAGAACGCTGAATTTTATTTATTGATTTCAACAAGAAGGCTTTCCCTGAAATGTATTACCTTGCTATTGGCAATACTATTATTCACATTTCTTAAACTTAAAATTCCATGAAAAAAATTTACATGGCGTTATTCCTTTGTGGAATAACAGCAACTTCTTTTTCGCAAACATTTCCGTGGGTAAAAACCGGCGGTAATGGAACATTTATTGATTATGGGCTCGCAGTAACTGCAGACAACAGCCATCATGTTATTGCAACCGGAATGCATTTTGACAATGGCACTTTCGGAAGCACAATTGTACCTGGCTTTGGCTACCAGGATGCATTTGTGGCGAAATATGATTCGAGCGGAACATTAATGTGGGTGAAAGGCATTGGTGGCGCTGACCAGGATTGGGGATATGCGGTTACGACGGATGCGTCAGATAATATTTTTGTAACCGGAAGCTATCAAATGTCAAATCTGCATTTTACAGCAACGGACTCATTACCGATTTCTTCTTCGTCAGCCAAAAATGTATTTATTGCAAAATATGATGCGAATGGAAATTTTTTGTGGGCCAGGAACGGTTCCTCCTCTAATTCCAGCGGGACTTCAATTACAGCAGATCCTTCCGGTAATGTTATCATCAGCGGATATTATAATAGTGCTGTTAGTTTTTCAAGCAACGCATTAACGGGAGGTGCAAGTAATTTATTCTTTGTAAAATATTCTCCGGCCGGAACTGTAATATGGGCAAAAAGCGGAACGAGCTCTTCTTTGTGCTACACAAACGCACTCAAGTGTGATGCCACAGGAAATATTTATTCAACAGGGAAAATAAGCCAGAACATCACATTCGGCTCAAGCACATTTAGCCACCAGGGCGGTGATGATATGTACACCGCTAAATTTGATTCCAATGGAACTATCCAGTGGCTGCAACTGGAAGGAAAAACACTTGTTGCTTCCACGACATCCAACAATTTTGATTGCGGAAATGGAATTGATGTGGACAATTCAGGAAATGTTTATGTTGCTGGGAGTTTGCTGGACACGTTTATCAGCGCTTCTTTTTACCAAAGCGCCGCAATTGTAAAATATAATAGCGCCGGCACAAAACAATGGCTGTATAAATTCGGAAATAATAATAGCGTCGATGTGTTTAACGGAATCGGATTGGATGCATTGGGGAATCCTTATATAGTTGGAACCTATAAAGGAGCGTTGACAATGGGCACCAGTGTTTTGCCCGTAGCTTCCGACGATGATATTTTTATTGCAAAATTCAATTCTGCGGGAACGTGTACAGGAACAATCGGGATTGGAACGGGTAACGGCAATGACGCAGGTAATGGAATTGCGATTGACAGAAATGGTGGCTCTGTTTATTTAGCCGGAACAATACGAAACGGTTTAACCTTTGGTACTGTAAATGCTGTCGGCGATAATGCAGGAAATATTTTTGTCGCGAAAATGAGCGGAAACGCTATTACAGGGATAGAAAAGATAACAGCAGCAATTCCTTTCGTGCTTTATCCTAATCCTTCCAATGCTTTTTTGAATTTGCAATTTGAAGCTTCGGAAGAATATTCAATTCAGATTTATAATACAATGGGACAGTTGCTCCTTTCTACTCCAACGAATGCGCTTACTACACAAGTTGATATAAGCGGATTTCCTTCCGGAAATTATTTCATGATCGTTTCAGATCATCTTGGAAACAGTACGACGGGGAAATTTGTGAAGGAATAAAAACCAGTTGTGTTCTGAAATTAAAAACGGATGATCAGAAGTGATCATCCGTTTTTTGCTCCTACGCGATGCCCCGCGTCACTAAAATAGATTTTACGACAAAACTATTTCGTAAACAGCAACTCCCTGTATTTCGGCAATGGCCATGCTGAATCTGCAACTGCCATTTCTAATTTATCCACATGTTCGCGGATGATATCGAAATGGGGTTTCACTTTATTGCAATACGCATCAGCTTTCTTTTTCCAGTCCTCAATAGTATTTGCTTTTTTACGCGCATCGATCATCGCATCCACATTGGTTTTAATTCCATTGATGCGTGCTGAAATATCGGTGATCATTTCAATCTGCATTTCAGATGCTTTTTTGAACTCCGATGCGCCGAGCACTTCTTTTAATCCGCGCACATTTGTAATTAGTGTATTCTGGTAGCTCAATGCGGCAGGAATAATATCGCTCATTGCAAGATCGCCCATGATACGTGATTCGATCTGAATTTTCTTAACGTATGTTTCAAGATAAATTTCATAGCGTGCATGCTGCTCGCGTTCTGTCAATACACCGTGACGGATGAACATGTCAATGTATTTTTTATTCATCCACGATTCGAGCGCTTCCGGTGTTGTTTTGAAATTATTCAGTCCACGCTTTTTCGCTTCAACTACCCATTCTTCACCGTAACCATTTCCTTCGAAACGAACGCGTTTGCTGGCAACAATATAATCGCGCAACACATGAAATATTGCTTCATCTTTTTCAATTCCATTTGCGAGCAACGCATCCACATCTTTTTTAAATTGAACCAGCTGATCGGTCATGATCGTATTGACAACGGTCATTGCACCTGAACAATTTGCAGAAGAGCCGACAGCGCGGAACTCGAATTTATTTCCTGTGAATGCGAATGGCGATGTACGGTTGCGATCGGTATTGTCAAGAAGAATATCGGGGATCTTACCGATGTTTAATTTCAATTGTGTCTTTTCATCCGGTGTCATTTTTCCGCTTTTCACTTTTTCTTCCAGTTCATTGAGCACAGCAGTTAATTGTGAGCCAAGGAAAACAGACATGATCGCAGGAGGCGCTTCATTCGCACCGAGACGATGGTCATTTCCTGCAGAAGCGATGGTTGCACGAAGCAAATCATCGTTGTCATGGAAAGCTTTAATGGTGTTGATGAAAAAAGTCAGGAATTGTAAATTGGTTTTCGGCGTTTTGCCAGGGCTCAAAAGATTTTTTCCGGTATTCGTTGCAAGCGACCAGTTGTTATGCTTTCCGCTTCCGTTTACGCCTGCATAAGGTTTTTCATGCAGCAGCACGCAGAAATTATGACGACGCGCAACTTTCTGCATCAGATCCATCAGCAATTGATTGTGATCCACGGCAAGATTAATTTCTTCGAAGATGGGAGCACACTCAAATTGATTCGGTGCAACTTCATTATGACGGGTCTTGATCGGAATGCCCAGTTTATGCGCTTCAATTTCCAGGTCGCGCATAAAAGCTGTGGCACGATCAGGAATAGAACCGAAATAATGATCTTCCAATTGCTGGCCTTTTGCAGGAGCAGCACCAAAAAGTGTGCGGCCTGTCGTTGCAAGATCAGGACGTGCATTGTGCAACGCTTCATCCACCAAAAAATATTCCTGTTCCCAGCCGAGTGTTGCAATAACTTTTGTGACGTTCTTATCAAAATACTGGCAAACATCAACTGCCGCTTTATCAAGTGCCGCGAGGGCTTTTAATAAGGGCGTTTTAAAATCGAGCGTATCGCCGGTATAAGAAACGAAAATGGTCGGAATGCAAAGTGTATCGCCGATGATGAATGCCGGTGAAGTCGGGTCCCACGCCGTATAGCCACGTGCTTCAAATGTATTTCTGATTCCTCCGTTCGGGAAACTGGAAGCATCAGGCTCCTGCTGCACCAGCTGGCTGCCTCCAAAACGCTCGATCGCTTTTCCGCCTTCTACAGGCTCGAAAAATGCATCGTGTTTTTCTGCCGTTGTTCCGGTCAATGGCTGAAACCAATGTGTATAATGGGTCGCTCCTTTGGAAACCGACCAGGATTTCATTCCGGAAGCAATAATTTCCGCCATGTTTCGGTCGATGCGCTCACCTTTTTCGATTGCGGCCATAACAGTTGTATAAGCTTCTTCGGTAAGGTGCTGACGCATGGCATCGCGGCCAAAAACGTTTTCACCATAATAAGCAGCAACACCTCCAACAGGAGTTTCAACGTAGATCGGTTTGCGGCTTAAGGATTCTTCAAGGGCTTTAAAGCGGATATGGGACATGGAAAAGTTGGTTTTTATATTTTTCTGCGCAAATGTATCCAAAAACAGGGGGTGCAAGCAAAAAAAGCACTTGTTTTTTCTTAACAACCCCTAAAAAACCGAGCCTTTGCCTAAAATTGATAAAATTTAAACCGTTTGACTGATTTTAATAAGTCTGCTCTGTGTAAATTATCGTATCATTGTCGTATATTATCGTATCAAATCGTATCGATTTCATAAAAAGGTCGTATCATTTTCGTACATTTACGCATCATATCGTATCACGATGAAACAATCCATTTACACCTTTACACTTGAGCTGGTCATGAAATTGATCACGGACATCAGTAAGGTGGATCGGTTTGATGCTTCTTGGACAACGATTGAAAAACGGGAAGGACAAACGTTAAGAGAGCTTAAATCCATCGCGACAGTCAGGAGTGTGGGTGCATCCACCCGGATCGAAGGATCTACTATGACAGATGCGGAAGTTGAAGTGTTGATCGGAAAACTGAAACGATCCAAACTGGAAGAAAGAGATGAACAGGAGGTAGCGGGGTATTTCGAAACGCTTGATACCATTACAGAAGCGTTCAATAACATTGAAATAACAGAAGGCAACATCAAAAACCTTCACAAGATGCTTTTGATACACGGAGAAAAAGACGCGTGGCATCGTGGAGAATACAAACAAGTGAGCAATGCCGTTGAAGCAAATTATGCGGATGGTTCAAAACGCATTCTTTTTAAAACCGCGGAACCGGGGTTGCCTACAGAAGACGCGATGAAGAAATTAATTGCGTGGTACAATTCCGATAACGAAACACTGCCGGTTATAAAAGTTGCCGTTTTTGTTTATGATTTCCTGAGCATTCATCCTTTCCAGGATGGAAACGGGCGACTGAGCCGTTTATTAGGCACGTTGCTGTTATTACGGAATGGTTATTCTTGGATTCAATACGTCAGCTTTGAGCATGAAATTGAAAACCGCAAAGCAGAATATTACAACGTGCTCATGCAAACGCAGAAACAGCGGCCCGGCGAACAAATTGATCTCTGGCTTTCCTTTTTCCTCGATTGCGTGATAAATATCCAGGCTCAGCTGATGGCGAAACTGCAAAAACAAAACAGCACATCCGGATTAAGTCCGAGGGAGAAAAACATTCTCTCTTATGTCGAGAATCATCCGGGTTGCAAATCTGGTGAGATCGCAAGGAAATTGGATATTCCGCTGCCAACAGTGAAAAGAATTCTTTCGCAAATGGTGAAGAGCAATCACATTGCTAAATATGGTGTGAGTGCGGGAACAAATTATGTGATGGAATAAATAATCGGACCGGAGAAAGTTGTTGCGGCCTACTTTTTTAATCCCGTTTAATTGCGTCGGGTGGCGTAAGCGGATTTTCCGGCTCTGGCTTCGGATCATCTTCGGTTGAAGCGATTTCAGTTTGGGGATTATGATGCGCTTCAATAGTATTCAAGCCTTCTTTAATTCCACCGGTAATTTTATCAGTCGCTTTTTTCAATTCGCTGATCTCCTCACCGATATTAAGATCACGTTGAATTTCGACAGCACCGTTTTCAATTTCTCTTTGAATTTCCGCAGTGGCATTTTTCATTTCACGCATTCCTTTTCCAAATGCCCTTGCCATCTCCGGTAATTTATCTGCACCGAAAAACACAAGTATGAGAATCACAACGAGCGCAATTTCGCCGCCGCCGAGATTTAAAAACAAGACCAGAAAAGGTGAATGCATGGCTTTTTGTGTTGTACAAAGTTAGGCATTTGCACGTTTAACAGGCGCCCCTGTTTTCCAAAAAAATGCCGGACTGTAGAACAGCCCGGCATTTTTGATTAAATGGGTTCCCGTATTATAATGGGAGGGTAATTATGCTTTTAGTTCGTCTGAACGGCGATCAAGATCAACCACGATCGGAGTAGCGATACAAAGGGAAGAATAAGTTCCGATTACGATACCGATGAGGAGCGCGAAAGAGAATCCCCGGATTGTTTCTCCACCGAAGATAAAGATGGAAAGCAATACGAAGAAAGTGATCGTCGATGTGTTGATGGTACGGGAAAGCGTGGAATTCAGCGCATAGTTGATGGTGGATGTTTTCTCCATATTGCCAAGTGTCTTTCCTTGTAAAGAAAGGAATTCACGTATCCTGTCGAATACAACGACGGTATCTGTCATGGAATATCCCATTACGGTAAGAATAGCAGCAATAAAATGCTGATCCATCTCGAGCGGGAAAGGAAGCACACCGTCAAAAATTGTATAGCAGGAAAGAATGATCAATACATCATGGAAAAGAGCGGCAACAGCACCGAGGCCATACTGCCATTTCCTGAAACGGAAGAGAATGTATAAGAACATCAGGATGCAGGAAACCACAATTACGATAACCGATTTTGTGATCAATTCATTCGCAATTGTTGGCCCGATCTTCACAGAGCTGACAACCTCGTGCTTGTTTGCTGTTCCGGTAACCTTTTCTATTCCGGCTTTCAGTTTTTTAGCGACTTCGTTATCTACAGCTGTATCAACTTCATTTGATTTGTAGTTGGTTGTGATCTTCAATTGTGCATTACCGCCGGCAGTTTTCACTTCCGGACGCAGGCCGCCAAATTCAAGTGCAAGCGCATCGCTCACTTTTTCACGTTCAACATCTTTTTCAAAACGAACCGTGTAAGAACGTCCGCCGCTGAAATCAACACCTTTAGAGAAGCCGTCATTCTTGATATAGAATATGATACCAAGAATAATAATGCTTGCTGAGAAGATGTAGTATTTTTTCCTGTTGCCAACGAAATCAATTTTCTTGTTACGCAGGAGATTTTCAGTAGCAGGAATAGAGAATCCGATCTTCTGGTCTTTTTTCAGCATCCAGTCGAATATGAGACGGGTGATGAAAATCGCGCAGAACAGTGAAGAGATGATACCGATGATGAGCGTGGTAGCAAAACCCTGAACCGGTCCTGATCCGAAAGCGTAAAGGATGATACCGAGAATAAGGGTTGTTAAATTCGAATCAAGAATGGAAGACATGGCGTGCTTGTAACCATCGGCTATTGCACTTGCAAGACCTTTTCCTTCGCGCAATTCTTCCCGCACACGCTCAAAGATGAGGATGTTGGCATCCACGGAAAGCGCGATCGTAAGCACAATACCCGCAATACCGGGAAGCGTAAGAACCGCTCCGAGCGAGCTGAGGATTCCCATGATAAAGAATACGTTTACAAACAATGCAATATCGGCAACCCAACCCGCTTTGTTGTAATAGAATCCCATATAAATAAGAACAACGATCAGCGCCACGATAAACGAAATCATACCGGAACGGATCGCTTCAGCACCAAGTGTTGGTCCGATAACGGTTTGCTCAAGAATATTTGTCGGAGCAGGAAGTTTACCTGTGCTTAGAACTGTTACAACATCATCCACTTCTTTAATAGTGAACGCTCCTGTAATAGAAGAAACACCACCGGTGATCTCGCCATTTACATTCGGGTAAGTATAAACGTAACCATCAAGAACAATCGCAACACTGCGATCGATGTTTGCTTTTGTAAGACGCGCCCAGTCTTTTGTACCCTGCGCATTCATCGTCATAGAGATCTCAGGATATCCTGAACCACTTCTTGAATCGAATACTTTTCTTGCTTCGGTAACAACATCTCCCGGCATTGAAGCACGACCTGTTTTGCTGTCAGCTTTTAATGCAATGAGTGATAAGAATGGTTGGCCGGCATCTGTTGCCTGCGATTTCGCTGTCCATGCAAAACGTAATTCCCTTGGGAACATTCCCTGGATTTCCGGACGGCGAAGTAATGCTCCGATCTTTGCGGTATCTTTTGTGAGAACACCAAATACCATAGGACCTTTTCCGTTCGGATCCGTATTCTGTGCAATTACATAATCTCCGAAAGGACTGCGCTGTTTTTTATCAGCACCTACTTTAGAAGTATCAGTTCTCATCTTGTTGATGCTATCAATTACAACACGTGAACTGTCGAATTTCGCCTGTGCAATGGCAACTGCACCTGTGGAATCTTTTTTGTTTTTAGCGTCTTTATAGTTGACCTTCTTGATAAAAGTCGAATCATAAGGAATCGAATCGATTTTGTAGCCGAGGGTAATCATCAGCTTTTGATTAGCCTCGCCAAGTGCCTGTGAGATTTCGGAGAAATTATAAGTTTCGTAGAATTCAAGATTCGCAGAGCTCTGCAAAAGTTTCTTTACGCGATCTTCATCCTTAACACCAGGAAGCTCGACAAGAATACGGTTGGTTCCTTTTAAGTGTTGAATGTTCGGCTGTGATACGCCAAACTGGTTGATACGTGTTTCAAGAACATTTTTAGCATTCTCAACAGACTCGTCAGATTCCGTTTTGATAGCAGACAAAACCTCCTCATCAGTAGAATTGTAAGTAATATCATACTTTTTCAGCTGTGGAGTTGCACCGAAAAGGCTGGAAAGTCGTCCTTCCGGCTTAATCTTTTTATATTCCTGTGCGAAAAGGTTAATAAAATCCCCGCCTTTGGCTTTTTGAATAACGGTTGCATTTGTGATCGCCTGATTAAAAGGGATATCAGTAGTGAAATTAGCAAGCGCTTTTACCACATCAGGAGTAGAAACCTCCATGGTAACGTTCATTCCGCCTTTTAAGTCAAGACCAAGATTCAACTCTTTGTCTTTACAGCTTTCATACGTATAAAGGCCGAGGTAGATCTTTTTTCCGGCGATAGAATCATGAAGGAAGAAACGTTCACGAGCAGCAACGATTGAATCGTTGATCTCACGTTCCATAACAGGGTCGCCAGCTGCACGGGCTTTCACCCAGGTAGAGACAGAAGCCTGTTGTGAATAATTTTCGCCGTACTGATGTGCTTTTTTCTCCCATTTTCTGGTTACAAATGAGAAAGAGAGATAAAACAGACAGCTCAGCGCCATTAAAATGGCGAAAATCCGGATAGCACCTTTGATGTTTTGCATAGTTGTATAAACGTAATTCCAGTAGAAATGAGCCCAATAGGGTCAGATATTCTAAAAATAGAGGGTGCAAATATAGAAGAAAAACCCAACACGACAATTCTAAAGTAATCAGGATGGGAAACTGAGTGTTAAAAAAAGGGGGATGGGAGACGTAAAGATAAAAGCAGCAGGCAAAAAAGGACGCAGGAGGCAGCCCATACTGACTAAGAGACAGCCGACTCCAAACCACCAGCCACCGAACGATTGATTTTAGATTATCTTTGTTACTCTCCCTTCCGTAAAAGAATCATACCTAATTTCCCTTATGCGAACAATGTATTCTATTATCGGGAGCCTTCTGTTTCTGAGTGGTGGCATTTTACAGGCGCAAACCACAGTGGGCTTTTCGCGGGTAGATTCCGTTCGTGTCTATTCAAATAACAGGCCGCTTCTTTTCCCTTGGGCCGGTGGAATGAATTTTTGTCAGTTCTCCGACATTGACCTTGACCAGGACGGAATTCTTGATCTTTTTGTTTTTGACCGGTCCGGAAATAAGATCACAACCTACCTAAATAAAGGAACGGCCAACCAGGTCGATTATGTTCTTGCGCCGCAGTATGTAAGCAAATTTCCATTGATGCACGACTGGGCTCTTTTACGCGATTACAATTGTGATGGCAAAATGGATATTTTCACTTGTACCATTGCTGGATTTTCCATTTATAGAAACACATCAACACTTGCTTCCGGACTTCAGTTTCAGCTTGAAAGCGCAATTGTTAATACTGATCGTTCTCCCAACAGCTCTCATTTTATCGGCAACCTTTTTGTGAGCCAGGTGGATGTTCCTGCTATCCGCGATATAGATGGTGATGGCGATCTTGATGTTCTCACATTTGAAAATGGCGGCAATAAAGTGGAATATCATAAAAACATGAGCATCGAGCGATATGGAATTTGCGACAGCATTGAATATATCACAAGTACAAATTGCTGGGGCGAATTCACAGAAAACGCCACTAATTCATTGGTTGTCTTTAATACAACCTGCCCTCCGGTACCTATTGCACAGGATGAAAATTCTGCGGCTGAACATAGCACTGCACATTCTGGTTCATGCATAGAATGTATTGAAGTTGATAATGACGGCGACCAGGATATTTTGCTCGGCGATCTGAGCAATCCGCAAATTACATTTTTAAGAAACGGCGGAACAAATACTTATGCATTAATGGATATGCAGGACGATTCCTTTCCGTCGTACGATGTAATGCTTGATCTTGATGTGTATGGTTGCGGATTTCATCTCGATGTAAATAACGATGGCAAAAAAGACATTTTATTTTCTCCTAACGCACCCAATACCTCTGAAAATTTTCACAGCAGCGTGTATTACCGCAATACAAATACAAATACCGATGTGCAAGTAACGTATGTGCAAAGTGGATTTCTGCAGGACTCGATGCTGGATTTCGGAGAAGGAACTTATCCCGTATTTTTCGATTATGATAATGACGGCGACAAAGATCTTTTCATTGGGAATTATGGGTATTACCAGACAGCAGGTCCGTATGAATCTAAAATCGCGCTGTTAAAAAACACAGGTACTTCCACTTCACCCGTCTATACATTGATCACGCGTGATTTTGCGAACATTCATGCGAATTATCCTTCAATTACGGGAATGGCAATTACATTCGGCGATCTTGACGGCGATGGCGACAAGGATATGATCATCGGCGATTTTACGGGAGCGCTTAATTATTTTGAAAAGCAGCCTGGGCCGGCAGATAATTTTGTTTTTATCACTTCCACGTATCAATCCATTGACATTGGAAATTTTGCTGCTCCACAATTGATCGATGTTGATCGTGATTCGAAGCTGGATTTAATAATAGGTAAACAAAGCGGCACCATCAGCTATTATCATAATAACGGAACAGTAAATGCGCCTGTGTTTGGCCTGGTCACTACTTTCTTCGGAAATGTACGCGTCAACCAGGTTGGTTACCCGACAGGATTCAGCACACCTTGCATGTATGATGATAGCGGAAATTATATTTTGATCGTGGGTTCTGAACGCGGCTGGATCAATCGTTATGATAACATTGACGGAAATCTTTCCGGTGCATTTACACGAAGCGATTCCATGTACGTAAGCATTTATGAAGGCGGCAAATTAGCTCCTGCGGTTGCCGATGTAAATAACGATGGTTGGTATGATATGGTTATCGGAAATTATGCCGGCGGCATTTCTCTTTTTTATGGCGACACAACTGTGTTTACTGGCGAACTGAATTTACATCAAACTGCGTCTTTCTCGATTTTTCCTAATCCTGCGAATGAAAGTGTGACTGTTTCTACGGAAAAAACAATTTATAGCAGGCAGTTTTTTATCGTGAATGATCTTTCGGGAAAAGAAATTTTAAGGCATGAAATTTTTTCTCAGCAAACAACTATTCCGGTTGCTGAACTGGCGGCTGGCATATATATCTGCACGCTGCTGGATGAAAACGGAACTGCGGCTAAAAACAAATTAATTATCAGCAGGTAAATGAAATTCAATTTTATCACTGCGTTTTTATTTATTGCAGCATTTCTTTCCGCGCAAACACAATTTATACGCAAGGACAGCATTCCTGTTTATGCGAATAATCAGCAGCTGAATTATGCATGGACCGGAGGAATTAATTCAGCACAATTTTCTGATATCGACCTGAACCAGGATGGGATAATGGATCTTTTTGTGTTTGACCGCAATGGAAATAAAATTTCGACCTTTTTAAATACAGGAACACCAAACCAGGTGGCGTATGTTGCCGCAATGCAATACGTCACACAATTTCCGCGCATGCACGATTGGGTTTTACTGCGCGATTACAATTGTGATGGCAAAATGGACATTTTCACTTCCAATGCCAGCAAAGTACGTGTGTATAAAAATGTTTCTACGCCTGCGACAGGTCTGCAATTTCAACTTGTTACAAATAATATCCTTGCCGATCTTACACCTAACAGCACGAACAACATCAACCCCATAAACATCAGCTGGGTGGATGTTCCTGCAATCCGTGATGTAGACGGCGATGGCGATCTTGACATTCTGAATTACGGCACCAACGGAATACAAGTTGAATTTTATAAAAACCGCAGCCTTGAATTATACGGCGTTTGCGACAGCCTTAATTACATTTTAGAAACACTTTGCTGGGGGGAATTTACAGAAAGTGCGAATGACCCTTCCATTACATTAAATACGCCTTGTGCTCCTCCCCCGGTTCATTCAAATAATCCGGAACATATTGCACATGCGGGTTCCTGTCTCGAATGCATTAATACAAATGGCGACAATGACGTTGATCTGCTTGTTGGCGACCTGAGCAATATTCACATCAATCTCATTCGTAACGGTGGCAGCAATAACTTTGCGCTTTGCGATTCGGTTGATGCATTTTATCCTGGCTATGATACCGCAATGGCAATTGAAATTTTTGGCTGCGGATATCAAGTCGATGTAAACAATGACGGAAAACGTGATCTGCTTTTTTCACCGAATGTCTGGAACTCTTCCGAAAATATCAGAAGTGTTTGGTATTATGAAAATACAGGAACAAATTCAGCCGTTCATTCGCATTTTATTCAACGCAATTTTCTCCAGGAAAAAATGATTGAGGTCGGCGAAAGCGCTGCACCGGTATTTTTTGATTACGATGGTGATGGCGATGAAGATCTTTTTATCGGAACACGCGGTTACTATTCGTCTTCCGGAATTCCTGATTGTATGCTTGCGTGTTATAAAAATACGGGCAATGCGCTGAACCCTGTTTTTACATTGTTAACTACAGACTTTGCAGGAATTTATGCCAGCGGAATAAACATGAATGGCATGGCACCGGCGTTTGGCGACCTGGATGGCGATGGTGATAAAGATCTTTTAATAGGAGATGTAAATGGAAAAATGAATTTTTTCAGAAAAGATCCGGGCAACGATACCAACTTTGTGCTGGCACAATCTTTTTACATGGGCATTGATGTAGGAAGTTATGCAGCACCACAAATTGCAGATGTCGACCGTGACGGGAAAAATGATCTGCTTATCGGGGAGCAAACAGGCAACATCAATTATTATCACAATGACGGAACAAGTGCGGCACCGGTTTTTAATCTGGTTACGCCGCTCTTTGGAAATGTGAATGTAACGCAAGCTGGTTTTACGACAGGTTATTCCACACCATTTCTGTATGATGATAACGGACACTATGTATTGCTGGCAGGCAGCGAGCGCGGATTTCTTTTCCGCTTTGATAATATTGATGGAAATCTTGCAGGGAATTTTTCGTTGACCGATTCCTTATATGTAAGCGCTTACGAAGGAGGAAAAATTTCACCCGCTGCTGCAGACCTGAATTCAGATGGAAAAATGGATGTAGTGATCGGAAACCTTGCGGGCGGCGTTTCGCTTTTTTATGGCGATAATACGATTGCTATCGAAGAGCATGCTGCTGCAACAAAATTTGAATTGTATCCGAACCCGGCAGCTTCACAAGTGACGCTTGAAATAAGCGATTTCAAAAACGGAAGCTTTCTTGAAATCTTTGACCTCACAGGTAAAAAAATAATCAGCGAATTTATTTCATCGAAGCAAACAATTCTTCCGGCAGAACGTCTTTCAAATGGAATTTACATTTGCACCGTAACAAATTCTTCCGGGTTCACCACAAGCAAAAAATTAGTCATTAGCAGATAAGCACATGCGTACTATTTTTATTTTATTTTTCCTGTCTGCTGCTGCTGCAATGAATGCGCAGATTCAATTTGTACGATTCGACAGTGTTCCAGTGACGGTCAATGCACAGGCGCTGAATTTTCCTTGGGCGGGAGGAATTAATTTTGCCCAGTTTTCGGAAATCGATCTTGATCAGAATGGAACAATGGATCTTTTTGTTTTTGACCGGACAGGCGATAAGATCACAACGTACATCAATAACGGAACACCAAACCAGGTAGATTATTCTATCGCCCCACAATACATCACACGGTTTCCGCGACTACACGATTGGGCCATCCTCCGCGATTATAATTGCGACGGAAAGATGGATATTTTCACTGCGTATTCCGGATCATCGCCGGGGATTTCTGTCTGGGAAAATATTTCAACCCTTGTAGGTGGCCTCCAGTTTCAGCTGGTAGCTAATCCGCTGATGACAGATATTGCACCAAACACCAATCACACAACCAGCATTCTCTGGGTGACGAATGTGGATATTCCTGCCGTGCGCGACATTGATAATGATGGTGATCTTGATGTGCTCACATTTGATCCTTCAGGTGTGTTTGTTGAATTTCACCGCAACTATTCAAAAGAAAATCATGGCAATTGCAATTTCCTGGAATTTCAACTGGAATCGCAATGCTGGGGAGAATTTTCCGAGAACACACTTAATTCAAATCTGAATCTGAATATCAGTTGTCCGCCGCCGCCAATTGCAAATGGAAACCCGCTTCCTGACGTATTGCACAGCGTACATAATGGCTCTTGCCTGGAATGTATTAATACGGATAATGATAACGACATGGATATTCTTGTCGGTGATCTTTCCAGCCCCTATAATACGTATGGAAGAAACGGTGGTGATTCATCGCATGCAGCAATGGACTTTGTGGATAATCGTTATCCCAATTATGATTCAACATTAACAATGAATATCTGGAATTGTGCTTTTCACCTGGATGTGGATAATGATGGAATAAAAGATCTTTTGTTTTCACCGGATGCTCCGAACTCATCAGAAAATTATAAGAGTGTCTGGTATTATCACAATACCGGCACAAATAAAGATGTACAATCACAATTTATTCAGAATAATTTTTTGCAGGACAATATGATTGAACTTGGTGAAGGTGCATTCCCTCGTTTCTTTGATTATGATTCGGATGGCGATGACGATCTTTTCATTGGCAATTACGGTTTTTACGGCTCGCCCACTTACGCTTCAAAAATTGCGCTGTATAAAAACATCGGCACCACAACAACACCTGCATTCCGTTTGCAGACGGATGACTTTATAAATCTGTTTGCTACAACATCGAATATTATTTGTCCGGTTCCTGCTTTCGGTGATTTGGACGGAGATGGCGACGCAGATATGGTGATCGGTAATGCGACAGGTAAGCTACATTTCTACAGAAAAGATCCGGGACCTGCCGACAATTTCATTTTTGTATCGAGTAATTATATGGGAATTGATGTCGGATCTTATTCAACGCCACAACTTGTGGATGTGGATCGTGACGGCAAATTGGATCTGCTCATTGGTGAAGCAAGCGGAAATATAAATTATTACCGCAATACCGGAACGACAACTGTTCCTGCATTTTCATTGATTACGCCGCTTTTTGGAAATGTAATTGTGAACCAGGTTGGTTATACAACGGGCTATTCAGTTCCTTATTTGTGGGACAATAGCGGATCGTATGTATTGCTTTCCGGATCGGAACGCGGATTTATTTTCCGTTATGATAATATTGATGGAAATCTTACCGGCAATTTCACGTTGACAGATTCTTTATACGTCAGCTCACGTGAAGGACTTCGCAGTGCGCCATGGATGGGGCATTTAAACAGCGACACACTTCCTGAATTAATCATCGGGAATTATTCCGGCGGCGTATCTTTATTTTTTGGTGACGTTATTGATGGTGTGGATGAATTTAAAGGACAGGCATTTGATTTTGGAATTTATCCGAACCCGGCGCAGCAAGCTTTCACACTCAGCAATTCCCTTGCACAAAAAGAGCTGCCTGCCACTTTTTCCATTTTGAATATGGAAGGACAAGTGATCATGGAAAAACAAATTACTTCTTCGAATGAACAAATTGATGTTTCCGCTTTTGCAGCAGGAATTTACATTTGCCGTTTGCAGGGAAGTTCAGGAATTGTTTCTCATCAGAAATTGGTTTTGAGTAAATAGATTTGGTATGAGCGGTAATTACCGGTTTCAAAAGAAGCTATACCTTCGCACCTGTTCACAACCTATGCGTAATTTTTTCAGTCGTTGTACCGCAATTCTTTTGCTCGCAGTTTTTTCGGCCTGCCTGGTTCCGAATGAGTTCGTGCATGCGCTTTACGGGCACGAGGATACACATGAGAATCCCTGCTCTGCCAATGAGCAAACTATCGGCATTCAACATATTCACTGCGATTTTCTTTCTTACGAAGCTTCGCTTTACACTGCTGCATCACTTACCATTTGTCCCGTTTCATTTGATCGTGCCTTCCAATTTATTTCAGCAGAAGCACTTCATGCCGGAATAACATTTACGTATTACCCTTCACTTCGCGGCCCGCCCGCATCGGTTTAATTTCTAAAAAATAATTCTTCGCGATGCATTCCTTTAATGGGATGATTTCGCGTACTGTTTTTTATTAAACCAAACGAAATGATACGATCTATAACAGTCTTGCTTTTTCTCTGTACATTTTTGCAGCTACAACTAAAAGCCAATCCCGGTGGCGCAACGCTTACCGGCAAAATCACAAACAAAACAGATAATACGCCTTTACCCAGCGCGGTAATTTATTTTCCTGATCTCAAAAGCGGCGCATCAACTGATCTTGATGGTCAGTACAAGATCACCAATTTGCCTGAAGGATCTTT
>JBDSHN010000089.1:0-43371 GCA_039918435.1 Bacteroidia bacterium
ATATGCATCTACAATTCCCTGTGCCACGCGGTCGCAACGAACAATTCCACCGAAAATATTGACAAGGATCGCCTTCACATTTTTATCGCGCAGAATGATACGGAACGCCTGTTCTACTCTTGCGGCATTGGCTGTTCCACCCACATCAAGGAAATTCGCAGGATCAAATCCGGCAAGCTTGATAATATCCATGGTTGCCATCGCAAGTCCGGCACCGTTTACCATACAACCGACATTTCCGTCGAGCTTCACGTAATTGAGTCCGTAGCTGCCAGCTTCCACTTCGGTCGGATCTTCTTCTGAAGTATCGCGCATTTCTGCGATTTCCGGGTGACGGAATAAACCGTTTCCATCAATGGTGACTTTTGAATCGACCGCGAGGATCTTGCCGTCAGATGTTTTTAAAACCGGGTTGATCTCAAACATGCTTGCATCAATCGCATCATAAGTATTGTAGAGGGCGCGGATAAATTTGATCATGTTTTTGAAAGCATCTCCAGTCAGTCCGAGGTTAAAAGCAATGCGGCGACACTGAAAATCACGCAGTCCTACTTTCGGATCAATTTCTTCGTTGAAGATCAGTTCCGGTGTATCGTGCGCAACACCTTCAATGTCCATTCCACCTTGCGGAGAATACATGATAACGGTATGGCCTTTTGCGCGATTGAGCAATACGCTCATATAAAATTCAAGTGGCTTTTCTGCGCCGGGGTAATAAACATCCTGCGCGATAAGAACTTTATTTACTTTTTTACCTTTCTCGCTGGTCTGAGCGGTGACAAGAAAATTGCCGAGAATATTTTTGGAGAATGATTTTACATCTTCAAGACTTTTTGCAAGCACAACACCACGTTGTTCAGTTCCTGCGATCTTTCCTTTTCCACGGCCTCCGGCATGGATCTGCGATTTCACTACCCACCAGCCTGTGCCGGTTTCTTTCGTTAATTGCTCTGCCGCTGCAACAGCCTGTTCGGGTGTTTCGGCAACAATTCCTTCTTGGATAGGAACGCCGAATTTTTTTAAGATCGATTTCCCCTGGTATTCGTGAAGATTCATAAGTGGAGTGTTTATTGGATCACAAATATATCGGGAATTGCCGATCACAGATTGCTGCCGGTCGATTTCTTTTAACAGAGAACTAACAAAAAGAGGAATGTAAGAATTGCGATTTAAGATGTACTATTCCAGTACTGCGAAACAGTATAGGTTTCAGCAATTATAAGTCTCTTTGAAATTCAAATGCTTGGATTTCTAATTTTACAGCTTAAATCATAATTCTTAACTCCTTTTTATCCTTTTCACCCCCTTCACAACTTTTAACCCCCTTTCATCAACTTTCTCTTTTAGAAACGATTTAGTTACATCATCTTTGGCTCAGGCAATTACAAATTACCATGTAACAAATGAAGTGCTCACGTAACCTATAAGGTGAGAACAGTATTTCTGAATCGTAATTCATAATTCGCACATCTTATTTCCCCTGCATGAAATTCAAAACGCTGATTTTTGTTTTTCTTTATTGTACCACACACCTTTTTGCGGGAACGGAAAAAGATACGGTTATCGTCCGGCGCACAATGGCTGCACAACGAGTTGCAATAAAACCAAAGATTGATGGCGCACTGGATGATGAAGCATGGAAAACGGCTGAGATTGCAACTCATTTTTCGCAGAATAGTCCCAAAGAAAAAGCTCCTGTAAGCTTCGACACAGAAGTGCGGATTACTTATGATAACACTGCAATTTATATCGGCGCAATGTGTTATGATAATTCACCCGATAGCATTAAAAAACAGCTGAGCCTGCGCGATGAATATCCAAATGCTGATAATTTTCGTGTGGTGTTCGATACGTACAATACGCAGCAGGATGCTTTTGACTTTACAGTTACAGCGTCGAACGTGCAGAATGATTCCCGCTTTTCGGACTATAATTTTAATGCCGTCTGGATAAGCGCAGTTAAAATTCTCGAAAATGGCTGGAGTGTTGAAATGGAAATTCCGTGGTCAGCATTGCGGTTTCCTTCAACGGCACAACAGAACTGGGGATTACAGATCACAAGATCGATTCAGCGTAAATTTGAATTTGACCAATGGGCGCTTAGCCCGAAAGGTTCGCCGAACCCCATGAAATACTGGGGCATTCTCACCGGCCTCGACAATATTGAAGCGCCTGTTCGTCTTTCATTGACTCCGTATGTTGCAACAATCCTGCAAAAAGATTCGCGCTTCGGGCCTTCAACTCCTTCAGCAAGTATTGGTGGTGGCTTAGGATTAAAATACGGAATCAATGAAAGTTTTACGCTTGATATGACCTTGCTTCCGGATTTCAGCCAGGTCAAAAGTGATAATATTGTCAAAAACCTCAGTCCGTTTGAAATTCAATTCGAGGAACAACGTCCTTTTTTTACAGAAGGTGTAGACTTGTTCAATCTCGGAGGAATTTTTTATTCAAGAAGGATCGGACGTACGCCATCAGAATTTTATGATGCCCCGTACTTGGCAGACAGCACAGAAGAGATCACGAAAAATCCTACGCAGTCGCGGCTCATGAATGCAACAAAAATTACAGGCCGCACAAATGATGGTTTAGGCATTGGAATTCTCAACGCTTATGTAGCAAATACATTCGCGATCGCAACGGATACTGTAACAGGAAAAACACGAAAGATCCTGACAGAACCTGCATCGAATTACAACATTTTTGTGTTTGACAAACAGCTTGCCAACAGCTCTCGCGTTTATGTGACGAATACAAATGTCATTCGTTCGCACGGATACAGAAGCGCGAATGTGACGGCCACAGGTTTTTCAGTCAACAATAAAAAAAGCACGTGGAATGTAAACGGCGATGGTGGTGTGAGCAATGTATTGGAGCCTACTTATACAACCGGAAATTATGAAGCGAATGTTGGTTATTATTATCAACTCGGTATAACCAAGAACAGCGGAAAGTTGCAATACGGAGCTAACCGGCAAGTGGTCAACCGGAATTGGGATTGCAACGACATGGGCATAAATCTCGAAACGAATTACGCAAACAATGGCGCGTGGATCGGGTATTATGTCTTTAATCCATGGAAATTTCTCAATAATGCAGAAGTAAATCTTTCGGTTAATTATACGACCAATCTGGAAACGCACGACCGGAACAGTCTTGGATTAAATTTATTTACGTCTGCTACATTTAAAAATTTCTGGTCCGGCTATTTTGGTGCAGAATGGATGCCGTATGATCAGCGCGATTTTTATGAGCCACGGGAAGATGGCAGATTTTACCTGCGTACACGGTACAAAACAGCTTACGGTGGATTTAATACCAATACTAATAAACCGGTATGGATTGGCATCGATTATCATGGTGGCGCCACTGCAAAAGTGAGTCAGACCATTCCTGTTAATCCGTGGGGTGGCGCGGCGGCAAATGTTAACTGGCGCATTGGGAATCGTTTTTCATTCAGGGCGGCAAGCGGGTTTCATGGCGATTTCGGCGATCGTGGCTGGGTTGGAACGGAGGATGACGGCACAATTGTATTTGGAAGAAGAACGTTGCGCTCGTGGGAAAATGGCGTTACGGCTAATTTCGTTTTCACCACTTTAATGTCGGTTTCATTACAGGCAAGGCATTACTGGCAAACTGGAAATTATCATGGTTACTATATTTTAAATCAAGACGGAACGCTTACCGATTACGTGAACTGGTCGGGTGCCGGAACGAAAGATTTCAGCTTTAATTCAGTCAATGTGGATTTGGTTTACAATTGGAATTTCGCTCCCGGCAGCTGGTTAAGCATTGCATGGAAACAAAATATTCTGAGCGAAGAACCAATTATAGATTACAGTTACTCGCATAATTTAAATCACACCATCCACGGACCACAGCTCAACCAGATTTCTGTGCGATTGCTTTATTACCTTGATTACATTTATGTAAAACAAAGGGTTGATGATAGGAAAAAACCTTAGCCGCGCGAAGGTGATTATTTGTTCAAATTTCCCCGGTTATTGCTAGTCCTACAATTATTCCAAAAAATATTCCTAATGAAATAATTGAAAGCGTATTCGTAATTAATACAAGCCGTTTGTTCTCAGGTTTATAATTTGAAAACCAGAATGAAAAAGTGCAAAGTACGCTATGTCCAAAATTATTTGTCACAAGTGGACCAAGCTGAAGGTAAATCGGAGAATTTTTTGTTCCATTTTCTATATTGTAAATTCTACTGTTTATAAAAATTCTACTAAAAAAGGAAACGAAAAGAATGATCACAATTACGAATAAGTTTTTGAGATAAAAAGCAAGAAATGGCTTGTTCACAATGGTCACAGCTTGTCCAGTTGAATAATCAATTTCCTTTATTGTATACGTGTCGCGACCAATCGAAACCGTTTCAGTTTCCTTTAAAAGTTTTCCTGCTTTGTCGAAGTGCTTCCATACTCCAACTGATTTGCCGTCTATATAATCACCGATCCGATAATTTCCTGAATCATCTGATATTTTCCAGCGACCTTGAGATAGGCAATTTCGATCTTGTTGGTTTATTATTTGCCCATTTATTTTTTCAAAGGTCCAACACGTTCCAAGATAAACTGCCTTACCGTCACGAACTTCCATTTCATCTTTGTAAGGAAGGGTGTCACTATTTTTAATCATAAACTTTTGTCCAAACAAAAGAGTCGTAAGGAGAATAAGTGTAGATATGATTATTATCCGCTTCACCGTCTTGTTATGTTGCACATAATACAAAGATCAGCGTTAGAATCTTAATTGTCATGACATTTTTCGCAGAGTTTCCGCTGGGACGCGGAATGGGCGCGGAATAAACTCTTTTGCCTGCCCCTTATTTCTTCAGCAACATAACAAAGTCTTCCATGAAAAACCCTTTTCCGATATCGAAATCCTTTGCTTCTTCAATAATAAAACCAAGACGGAAATAAAAGTTAATGGTTTTATAATTCATTCTGTTTACCTGCAGGCGCATGGTTTTTAATTCAGGGAAATTTGACAACAGCTCCGCGAAAAAAAGTTTTCCGTAGCCTTTCCCCTGCTCCGTCATATCGATATAAAATTTATGCAGGAAAAAATCATTGCCTTTTGCACTTACAGAAATATACCCAATCGGGCGGCCATTAAGCTGTGCAAGAAAAAACTGTTGCCCGCTTTGCTGTTGCTCCAAAAGGCTTTCTGCCGAATACATTTTAGCAAGCATGTAATCGACCTGCTCTTTACCGATGATGGGCGTATAATGCGCACGCCAAATCTTTTCAGCAAGCGTCGCAATCTGGAGAATATCGGCAGAACTTGCCTTCCTGAGCGAAGTGGACATATAAAAATCAGAGATAAAATATTGCTGCTAAAATGGAAAGCACGATCAGCAACAGGTATTGCCAGATATCAGGAAAATGAATAAAGTATTTTTTGTAAAATGCCCTGAGCTTTTCGTTCATACGGCAAAATTACTTTTTGTTTTTATACAAAGCAGCATTCATGTTCGCATATCGCAGCGTTACTTCAAAACCGCCGGAATATTTTGATGCAGCAGTATATTTCGAAACATTGACATCATACGAAACGCCGATAAATATATCCCCAAGATCATAATAAATCTGCGGGATGATAGCATCCTTTAAACGGTAATGCACACCGAAACCAAGTCCTGACTCGCTGAAAAAATTGGTGACCTTTGTTCCGTTCTTGATCCGGTATCGAAGCAATGAGCCGAAAACAAGCTCATTCGCTTTTCCCTGCTGCATATAATAAGCAGAAGGCCGCAGCGACCATTTCGTTCCTTTAAAGTCAAACCTTCCATTTCCATGAAAAACAAAACGCATCTGCTCGCGGAAGTCTCCGCCCTGGTGAAATTTCTGTTCAGGCTTGTTTAAATGAAATGCGCCGACACCAACAGAAAATTCAGAAACATCTTTTCCAATTACGTTGCCCGCAACATTCCGGTATTGATAAACCGCTCCGCCGGAAAAATCGGCAAATGGAAAAGAAGTCAATAAATTTGTTTCATTCGGACTTGCCAGCGGATCATAAGAACCATTGACGTATTGATTTTCCCATTGTAGTCCGTCGATAGTTGCTGAACGCTGCGCAAAACCGGCCTGTAAACCCACAGAAAGCTTATTAAAATCATTCAGCGGAACAATTCCTGTTGCAGAAAGTGACGCCTGGAAAGTTCCGAATTTTGAATCACCGGCCTGGTCGCGGTAAATGAAAGCGCCGATTCCCATATACGCCCTGTTCCTGGCATACAACAGCGGCATATCAAAAGCAGCAGCAGCAGTTGTATATGGTTTGCCCATAGCCGCCCATTGACTGCGGTAATTCATTGTTACGCGAAACAAACCATCAAACAAACCGGTATTGGCCGGATTGAGGTGCATCGGTGTTTCGGTGATTTGGGAGAAATGAATATCCTGTGCAAATGCGGCTGGCGCAGAAAACACAAGTATTCCAATAAATAAACAGAAACGTTTCATCAGCATCGCTCTACCGGATTATCGCATCAAAGTAATATTGCCCGACTTTATCTCTACTTTCCCATCTGCATTAAAAGCTTTAAGATAATAAGCATAAACACCTGACGGACAAGGTTGACCGCCCTGATTTCCATCCCATCCCCAATTCATATCCTTAGTCTGGAAAACCTGTTGTCCCCAACGATTGAAGATCACGATTTCAGCGCCCAATAGTGGATTGATGCCGTGAACAAAAAACATATCGTTTTGTCCGTCGCCATTCGGAGAAAATGCGGTCGGAACAAATGCATTGGAAAGAATTTCTGCTGTTACATAAACCGCCACAATATTATCAGGTCCGGTAATGTCAATGCTCACGCTGTCGTTGGTAGCAGATGGCAAAGGTGTGCTCGTCATTTCCCAGTGATCAAAAGTGTACTGGCTCGATGTGGCTGTTGTGTTGAGCAGGATTGGAATTCCGCCGTAATAATTTCCGCTCCATGGAAATTGGTCGAGGAAGATTGAATTAATGTTCACAGTTCCTGCTCCTGCTGGCTGAACGGACACAGTAATATTGAACGGACCGGTGAGGCTGTAACAATCAACCATTCCCTGTTCCAGCGCAATGCAACGTGCCTGGATAAAATTGCGCATCGTGAGCACATTCGCAGCCCATAAATTTGTGGTTCCGCCCCACTTCGCGCATTGTGCAGCCATTTGTGGCGCTATTTCTGTTGACATAGTATCGAGCAATGCAAGCATGGTGTCACAGCTCAATGAAGTATTCATCAGATCGGCAAAACGGCTGACATAATATTGGTTGAAGATGGGATTATCCATTAATGCGTTCAAAACCGGAATATGTCCTTGCCCGCCAGGATCAGGCAAAGCTTCCGGATTACACGGATCGGCATTTGGCGATGTATCTGGAATCCCGGTGTAATTGATGTAATGGCCGAATGTTGCATCATTATCCCATAAAGCATAACGCCATCTTTCAGCGCCGCCATTCGGATCGAGGCCACGCCACCAGATCGTATTCCAGTTCAGCCAATCGGAAGTGACACAAACAGAATTGAGGATTACATAATCGGCAAGGCTTTTCCAATTGTAAAGCGTATCCACATGTGCCCAGTTGGCTGGAAGCGCCATATTATTTGAAACAATAAAATTCTGCAATGTATTCCAGTCGGTTTGTGCCTGTGCTCCACCGTATTCGGACCATGTGCCACCCCATGTTTTGAGCATCTGAATGTAGGGTTCATCCTGGTTGTAATATTTATCGGTATAATCATTTTCGTCCACTTTTTCACGGATATCATAAACGCCCCAGTATTGTCCGTTCATGTATACTTCACAAAATTCGCTGGTTCTTTCATCCAGGTGAAGATGCCCATCCTGAGAAAGCGTATTGCAATAAGCATCGCGCAGGTGTGCACCATCTTCAAACGGATAATTATCATTGGCAGCAGCTTTCAGAATAATTGATTTGAAATGATCGCGTGTGGTTCTTCTGAAAATTTTCCAGTTCAAGGCATAATCATATCCTTCTTCATCTGCTGATTTAAAATCAATTCCGCGCTGAGGATAGGCCCATGAATCATTTCCGTGTTTGTTTGAAGAACCGGAAACTTTTGTTCGAATTACACCGCCCTTGTCGAAATATTCAAGACTTGTAGCCGGGGTAATTTGATTACCACCCATGAGACTTGCAAGATTATCGCCGTAAATAGAAACTGTAGCAAGCACATGACTGGCAACATTGATAAAATAAGAACTGTTCATGATGAAACTTGCGGGTCTGTTGGCGACGCTGCTGTATGCACGGGCACGTATAACCTGCGTAGCGCTGATTGTCAGCGGTGTAGAATAAACGGCAGATGATGCTGTTGGCTCAAAACCATTTGTGGTATAATAAATGGTCACAGAAGGATCAGGAGTTGAAATGGTCAGCGTTTGTGAGCCGGAGTAATAACCTGCCACAAGACTGAAGTTCGGACGTGTAGCATAAGGCAGATTCGGAGTGCTGGTTGCGTTAGATGAACCATAAGTTGGTGATATAAATACACTCCATGAATTTGCACCATCGGTAGTTCTTCCCCATGAATGGCCTTCCTGGTTGCGGCGAAGTCCTACAGAATCAATAATATTTCCCCCGCCATCAGAAAGAATAATTTTCTCCGGCTTGCATTGGATGAGTGAAAAGTTGGTGTGATAATATCCTCCTCCAACTGCATTGTGTTTAGAACAAACAACTTTTAAAAACGCACCCGGAGCAAGCGTGCCTGATGGAAAAGCCCATTGCTGAAGATTGCTTGCTTTGTCGCTCATGTAGTAACCAACAAGATTTACAGTTGTGGTGCCTGCATTGTACAATTCAACCCAATCGTTGTATTCACCATAATTATCGAGCACCGTACTCACGTTTGCACATGAGTATTCATTAATTACAACTTGAGAATTAACAGGAAGTACTGATAGCAGTGGGGAGATAACGGCAATCAGAATCCGCGTAAATGTTTTGGTCATTTTCCGGTTCTTATTTGAATTATAAAGGTATTATATTCAACGCATTAAACAAAAATGCCGGAAGAAGTTATCCACCGGCATTTTATCTTTTACAATCAGGTGCTGTTTAATGTGTTATTTTAAACTCGGCAGGATCTTTCTCCGGTGTAATTTCAGGTTGATTTCTTCCTAAAACAATATCAAGTTCTATTAACGCTGAAACAGCTAATTGCGAATAACTCTGTGATGATTTGCCAAATGCGCCTGCTTTGGTATGCCAGAGTGTTTGAATAAGATCCATTCCTCCTTCACAAGGGTCAATTGCAGCAAGCGCTTTTTCCACATTTCCTGCGCCGGCATGATAAACGTGCAGCACGAGCAGGCGAAACCAAAGATCATTTTCATTATAAGCAATTCCGCGTTTTGCAAGCATATTGCGTGTATACGGAATACAAACTGTTTTCAAAAGTTTAGAAGCTGCCCACGCCGATTTATCAAAATCTTTTCGTTCATCAACAGTTTTATTGACTTTCAATCCCATCTGTATTGCTACACTTTTCATCAGCTGGAAAGCGCCGTTTGCACCAACATTTGATTTCAACAATTTGCCCGGTGATTCAATAAGCAGAATTGCCTGTGCATAAAACGGATCCACTTCATTCTGAATAAAAATCGGAATGGCGCGGTCTATCTGAGGAATAACAGCCTGCGCGTCATAAAAATCATTTTTTCCTTTTGTGAAAAGAATTGAAGTGGTATCCGGCATGGAATACAAATGGCGAATGCTGTCGCGGTAATGGGTTTGTCCATTGTCGCCAAGCTTATCCCATGAAGCAGCGCAAAAGCAGGCATAAATTGTACGATCGCTTGCAAGACTGACTAAACCAGAATCGGGAGTCATAGTCATAATTCTTCTCCAAAAACTGATCTGCGGAAGCTTTTGTAATCCTGCTTCATAAATCTGGTTTGTATTAACCATATTATGTAAGGCAGTATCATTAAACGCAGATACACGGATTACATCAGGATGAATATTAGCAGCTACCTGCGCAGAAACATTATTTCCGGACAAGGCAATAGCGGCACAAAAGAGGGAGACAACACAGGATTTCTTCATAATTCCGGGGGAGATTCTTATTTCAAATATAAACGTAACTACCCCCTAATTTAGTTACATAAATTTGCTTTTTTTCAACCGCTTGACGTTTATTACTTTTTTTAACATTAGCAGATCGCTGAAAGCGCTGTACTTCTGCAAGTTAAGAGCAGAGAAATTCCAGAACCGCGTATTGCGAAACCTTTCCCCGACGCTATCGCAGGAAAAGAAAATAAAAATTGTGATAGCTCGAATGAAAATGGAACTGAATTAAAACATCAGGCAACAGCGTCTCTTTCGAGTGACTGTGTTCTTTTTCTATGTACAACAGTTAAGAAATCATTTCCGATAGCGAGATAGCCATATTCATAACAGAAATAGTACGTAGCACCTTTACGTGTTGTATAGGTGTGCGTAAAATATCCGAAGTGAAACCCCAATTCTGAAATTTTTTCTTTATGCATGGTGCTTTTTCCGTCGGGCGTCAGGTCGGCTAATATCCTGCGGTTTCTCCTCAGTATATTATTGACGTTTCGCATAAAATTGTTGTCATCGCTGTTCAGCCTGTTGTTGTGGCTATTGCGGCACTGGTCGGAACAAAATCTTTTATCGGCGCGTCCATTTAATGACTCACCGCAATCCATACAATAACGATCCATAAAAGGGAGATTTAGGGGTTTTGAATAATTATACTGTAAAACTAAATTATTAATTAATTATACAAAATAAATAAGCATTTATTTTATCAACTTATCCGTTTGAAATTACCTTTTACCTACTAAACAAAGGGCATAATCGAAAACAAACGTTTATAAATGTTTGAAAACGGGTAAGAAAATGGGATCAACACTTCCGCGGCGGACACTTTTTCAACCTCTGCCGTGGCGGACAACTTTTCCTTCACTTTTTTCAAAAAAACCCCTCCCCGACGAATCGGAGAGGGGTGACTAAAAACCATGGCGTGATTTTTAGCGGTCCGGACAGAGGCACCATCCGGGTTATTGTCTATTACTCTTTGCCTTGTTCTTTATCTTCCAAAGCAGATTTCAGATCAGCAAGACCGGCTACGTCACCGAAAGTTGTTTTTTCCTGGTTGTCTTTAACCTTCTTAACAGCTTTCTTGGTTTCTTCACCAGCACCTTTGCTTCCACCTTCTTTTTTACCACCGGTGCGCGATTCTTTCTCTTCGATAGCGATCGCTTCAACAGTGTTGCGGTGAGATACGATGATCTTTTTAGAATCTTTATTGAATTCTAAAACTTTGAAATCAAGTGTCTCTTCCACTTTAGCGTTTCCGCCTTCTGCTTTCATCAAATGCTTGTTCGGAGCGAATGCTTCAACACCATAAGGAAGCTGAACTACAGCACCTTTATCATTAGCGCTCACAATTGTACCCTGGTGATCGGAACCGACTGTGAATACGGTTTCGAAGATGTCCCATGGGTTTTCTTCCAATTGTTTGTGGCCAAGGCTGAGGCGGCGATTTTCAACATCCACATCCAATACTATTACATCGATGGTTTCACCGATTTTAGTGAATTCTGATGGGTGTTTGATCTTTTTAGACCAGCTCAGATCCGAAATGTGGATCAAACCGTCAATTCCTTCTTCGAGTTCAACAAAGATTCCGAAGTTGGTGAAATTGCGGACTTTCGCAGTGTGTTTTGAATTCTTAGGATATTTATCCAGGATATCTTTCCACGGATCAGGTGTGAGTTGCTTAATGCCGAGTGACATTTTACGCTCATCACGATCAAGTGTAAGCACTGTAGCTTCAACTTCATCGCCTACTTTCAGGAAATCCTGTGCAGAACGAAGGTGCTGTGACCATGACATTTCAGATACGTGAATAAGACCTTCAACGCCAGGCTGAACTTCTACAAACGCACCATAATCAGCGATAACAACTACGCGACCTTTAACTTTATCACCGACTTTAAGTTCAGCTGAAAGAGCTTCCCAAGGGTGTGAAGAAAGTTGTTTAAGTCCAAGCGCAATACGTTTTTTCTGATCATCAAAATCAAGGATAACAACATTGATCTTCTGATCCAGTTTAACGATCTCTTCAGGATGAGAAATACGTCCCCAGGAAAGATCGGTGATGTGAATAAGGCCATCAACACCGCCAAGATCCACGAATACTCCGTAGCTGGTAATGTTTTTAACTGTTCCTTCAAGAACCTGTCCTTTTTCAAGCTTGCCGATGATCTCTTTTTTCTGTGCTTCGAGCTCTTCTTCGATAAGCGCTTTGTGTGATACAACAACGTTTTTGAATTCATTATTGATTTTCACAACTTTAAATTCCATTGTTTTACCAACGTAAATATCATAATCACGGATAGGCTTAACGTCGATCTGTGAACCCGGCAAGAACGCTTCGATTCCGAATACATCCACGATAAGACCACCTTTTGTACGACATTTTACAAAACCTTTAATGATTTCGTCACCATTAAGCGCATTGTTGATACGCTCCCATGATTTCATGGCGCGGGCTTTTTTATGGGAAAGGATCAGCTGACCACTTTTGTCTTCCTGACTTTCTACATAAACTTCTACTGTATCACCGATTTTCAGATCGGGATTGTAGCGGAATTCAGACAACGGAACTACGCCATCTGATTTGTAGCCGATATTAACGACTACTTCTTTGTTGTTTTTGGAAACTACAACACCTTCAACCAATTCGTGATCCACGATTGATTTAAGTGTACCGCCATAAAGTTTTTCAAGGCGTTCGATTTCTTCTTTCGAATAGAAATCCTGTTTTTTTCCAACGGTATTCCAGTCAAATTCCGGAACCGCTGCTGGTGCTGTTAAATTTTCAGCCATTTAGTTAATTAGGTATTGCGCTTTCGCACTGGCCTTTATTCCGGCAGATAAAGGCGATTATGAATGGGATTTGCCGGTAAATCCCGTTTTTTACAAAGGGATACAAAGATAGAACAGAAACCGGCCTTTTCCATCATCAAAACCCGTCTTTATTTAAATTAACTGATTGTCAGGCTGGAATTTTTTCCTCCATAAGCCATAACAAATCAGGATCAGAATTCAGATTATCATACATTTGACTAATAATCAACAAGTTAATAGAGCATTTGAGTTGAAAGTCTCCGATTGAATTTTAAAACCATTTTTGTTACCCAAAGGTGAAATTGTTAAAAAACCTTTAATTACATAAAGTGCTGAAAATTCATCTTTTATTGTTCCTTAAAAACACTGGCTTTCTTAATATCTCTCTGATAAACAATGCGTAAAAATTACATTACTGAGGTTTTATATTTCAGTTTATCCCTTATATTTGCCTTTAACAATAATTTTTACGGCATTTCGCCCGATCCTAACAAACTAAAAAACTTTTATCAATGAAAAAATCACTACTAATGATAGGGGCTTTGGCAGCCGGTCTTAGTGTAGGAGCTCAGCAGTCTGCGAAGGTTTTGAAAACTGCGACACCTATACCAGCCGTAAAATACCAGGCTCCTTCAGACATTCAATTCAGCCAAGTTTATCCTCAATCAAATTCTACCGTCACCAACACCCGTCACGGGAATTCTACCAGCACACTTTCTACAAATGAAGCTATTGTTGGTTCCACAAAGTACCCGCTTCAGACCAATTCTTCTATGCCGCACCGTTTGTGGTATAATGATGATTCTACAATGTCCGTGGTCTATACCTACGCGGTAGGTGCATGGCTTACATGGAGTGACCGTGGTACAGGTTACAATTACTTTGACGGTTCTACTTGGCAGGTTCCTTCTACTCAACGTATTGAAAATGGCCGTACAGGATTTCCTGATTTGATCGTTCTCGACAACGGAATGGAAATGACTGTAGCTCACAACACAGCTTCTTCATTGATGCATTTCTGTTCACGTGCGCAAAAAGGAATTGGCCTGTGGACTGATTATACCTCTATCCTTCCAAATCCTCCTGGATTCGGTTTCTATTGCCTTTGGCCACGTATGGCAGTTGGTGGAAATAGCGATGTAATCCACCACATTGCTTTAACTGAGCCTGTTGCTAACGGTGGCGCTCTATATCACGGACAAGATGGTTGCCTGCTGTATTCCCGTTCTAATGATGGCGGACAAACATTTGCAGTACAGAACCAATTGCTTGCTCCATTCGACAGCACACAGATATCGAAAGGAAACGGAGATGCTTATGCAATTGATGCAATGAACAATACCGTTGCAATTGTAGTAGGCGGATTCGGCGAAGACGTGGTTCTTGCTAAATCTATTGATGGTGGCGTTACATGGACAAAAACAATTGTACAGGATTTCCTTATCCCCGCTCCTTTCGTTGACCAGGTTACAGACACAAACAACGATAATATTGCTGATACACTTGAGACTAATGACGGTTCATTATCAGTTCTTATCGACAATAGTGGACAAGTTCACGTTTGGTACGGTTTGATGTTCGTTCTTAACGACGATTCTACAGACGGAACATTAAGTTATTTCCCTGGCACAGCAGCTTTGATGTACTGGAACGAATCAATGGGAACGAATCCTCCTGAAGTTATCGCTGTTCCGGAAGATCCGAATAATGATGGAGTTCTTAATGTTACTGCTTTTGGTACTTACCAGGTTGGTCTGCTTTCACACCCAAGCTCAGGAATTGATGCTGCAGGTAACCTTTACGTTGCTTTCTCAGCTATCCTCGAAGGAACTGACGAAGGTTCCGGTAAATCTTACCGCCAGGTTTACATGATAAAGAGCACTGACAACGGTGCTAACTGGTCACTTCCATTCAACATTTCTCCTGATGTTTCAGCTGAAAAAGTTTACCCGACACTTGCACGTAACGTAGGTTCAGTTGCACACGTTTGTTACACACAAGATCAGGTTGCTGGTCATGGTGTATTCACAGCAAACAACCCTGATCCGGACAATGTTGATAACCTACACGATATCGTTTGTGCTTCACTTCCTACTACTGATATTGTTTCAGTAAACGAACAAATCACATCACTTAATTCAGTGGAAGTTTACCCTAACCCGGCAAATACAACTGCTCACGTGCTTGTGAATCTTGCAAAATCACTTGAAGTAACGGTTGCGGTATACAATTCAACCGGACAAATGGTTTCTTCACAAATGAAAAATCTTCCGGCTGGCGCAACAACTTTCGCAGTTGATGTAACTAACCTTGCTACCGGAATTTATTTCATTAATGTTACAGAAGGCACAACTACTATCAGCAAAAAACTGATCGTAGAATAATCCTTATCCGTTTTTACAAAAAGGATCCCGTCATTGAGGCGGGATCCTTTTTTATTTTCAGCCTTTTCGTCAGTAGCTGTTTCATTCTTCTGCCGTTATTTCCGGTATTCGTATTGGTATAACTATTGAGCGGGTACAAGTGTATATTATTAACTGAATTTACTTATAAACGCGACACATGAACCTGAATAATTTCACATTAAAATCGCAGGAGGCCATTCAACAAGCCCAACAATTTGCCAGCGAGCAGAATAACCAGGCTGTTGAAACCGGCCATATCCTCAAAGGAATATTAGCGGTAGACGAAAACGTTACGCCATTCCTTCTTAAAAAATTAAATGTCAATATTCCACTTTTTACCCAGGTGGTGGAACGCATCAACGATTCTTATCCCAAAGTATCAGGTGGAACCTCGCAGCAATATTTGTCAAACACTTCCAACCAGGCTTTGCTGAAAGCGGTCAACCATCTCAAGGAGTTCAATGATGAATTTGTTTCCATTGAACATCTCCTGCTTGGCTTGCTTGATACCGGCGATCAGGTTTCACAGCTGATGAAAGACAATGGAATTTCCACCAAAGACCTTAAAGCTGCTATCCGCGATTTACGCAAAGGTGCTACCGTTACCAGCGCATCAGCAGAAGAAACTTACAACGCGCTGAACAAGTACGCCATTAATCTTAACACACAAGCCCGTAATGGCAAGCTGGATCCTGTTATCGGTCGCGATGAGGAAATACGCCGCGTACTGCAGATCCTTTCACGCAGGACAAAAAACAACCCGATTCTCGTGGGAGAGCCGGGTGTTGGTAAAACTGCGATTGCGGAAGGTATTGCGCACAGGATCATGAATGGCGATGTTCCGGATAATCTGAAATCAAAGCAGATCTATTCACTTGATATGGGCGCATTGATTGCCGGAGCAAAATACAAAGGTGAATTCGAAGAGCGCTTGAAAGCCGTGGTGAAAGAAGTGACCAGCGCGGAAGGAGAAATAATTTTATTCATTGATGAAATTCATACGCTCGTGGGTGCAGGTGGTGGTGAAGGCGCAATGGATGCTGCAAATATTCTTAAGCCAGCACTTGCGCGGGGAGAATTACGCGCGATCGGTGCAACTACACTCAATGAATTTCAAAAATATTTCGAAAAAGATAAAGCGCTTGAACGCCGTTTCCAAAAAGTAATGGTGGATGAACCTTCTGCTGAAGATGCGATTTCAATTCTTCGCGGCATCAAGGAAAAATATGAAGCGCATCATAAAGTGCGTATCAAAGATGAAGCGATCATTGCTGCGGTGGAATTATCACAGCGGTATATCAACGATCGTTTTCTTCCTGATAAAGCAATTGACCTTATTGATGAAGCGGCTTCCAAACTGAGAATGGAAATCAATTCCATGCCGATTGAACTGGAAAATATTGAACGTAAGATCCGCCAGCTTGAAATTGAGCGTGAGGCAATCAAACGTGAAAACGATAAACGTAAACTGGAAGATCTCGGAAGAGAAATTGCAGAGCTGAATGATAAGCGCGCTGATCTTCGTGCGCAATGGCAATCGGAAAAAGATGTGGTGGAAAGCATTCAGAAAGCGAAAGAAGAAATTGAACAATTGAAATTCAGCGCCGAACAGGCCGAACGTGCCGGCGATTACGGAAAGGTTGCAGAGATCCGTTACGGCAGAATGAAAGAAGCCGAAGACCGTCTTGAGCTCGCAAAGAAAAAACTGGAAGAAACGCAGCGCAGCGGAACTCCGCTGATCAAAGAAGAAGTGGACAGCGAAGATATTGCCGGCGTGGTAGCAAGCTGGACAGGTATTCCTGTTTCAAGAATGCTGCAAAGCGAAAGAGAAAAACTGTTGTTTCTTGAAGATGAATTGCACAAGCGCGTGGTTGGGCAAAGCGAAGCAATTGAGGCCATTTCAGATGCGGTGCGCAGAAGCCGTGCAGGAATGCAGGATCCACGCAAGCCGATCGGATCATTTATTTTCCTTGGAACAACAGGCGTGGGTAAAACTGAATTAGCTAAAGCGCTCGCAGAATTTTTATTCAACAATGAAAATTCGTTGACACGTATCGACATGAGTGAATACCAGGAAAGTCATTCTGTTTCCCGTTTGGTTGGTGCGCCTCCGGGATATGTGGGTTATGATGAAGGCGGACAATTAACCGAAGCTGTACGGCGCAGACCTTATAGCGTGATCCTGCTCGATGAAATTGAAAAAGCGCATCCGGATGTTTTTAATATTCTCCTGCAAGTGCTTGATGATGGAAGACTGACGGACAATAAAGGCCGTGTGGTGAATTTTAAAAACACGATCATCATCATGACTTCTAACATGGGATCGCATCTCATCCAGGAAAATTTTGACGCGATGACAGAGAAAAACAAAGATGAAGTGCTTGCAAAAACAAAGCGGGAAGTTTTCGAATTGCTCAAGAAAACGATCCGTCCTGAATTTTTAAACCGCATCGATGAGATCATCATGTTTACACCGCTTACACGCGAGAACGTGGAAGAGATAGTAAAGATCCAGTTCAAACAAGTGGAAAAAATGCTTGCGGAAAGTGACATCAAACTCACTGCAACCCCGGAAGCGATTGAATGGATGGCCGAATTAGGATATGATCCGCAATTTGGTGCCCGACCTGTGAAACGTTTGCTGCAGAAAAAGGTGCTGAACGAATTGTCGAAACAGATTCTTGCCGGAAAAATTCAGGCACACAGCGAAGTTGTGCTGGATGTTTTTAATAAGGAGATTGTATTTCGTCAACCGGTGGAAACAGACATAAAATAATTCAAAAATTAACATTCAAAATTCAAAAGGGTACGGAACTGGTTTTCGTACCCTTATCGTTTTTCGCCTTCAATACATTTACCTATTGGAAATGGCTTTTAAAAACAATTATTTTGCAGAAGTATAGATGCGAAGCCAGATAAAAATCATAAAATGCATCGAAGGCGGACAAGAAGTCAAATAAAAATGCTTTCGCCTGCCCAAAAGGGAATTGTATCTTCGCAAGATGAAAAAGCAATTAATTCCAACTGTCATTTTCATCGCGATAATTTTATTCTTTTCAATTTCCTGCAGGCATAATAACAATGAAGAACCGGAGGATACAACTCCTGTAGTTCCTCCTATCAATTCCACGACGCCGGTTTTGGGATACGGAATTCTGAATCATTTGCCTGGTATCTGGAACGGACCGGTTACCTCCTCTACTCCACTTGGCGGTTACCCGGAATGGATTGTTGATTTGCGACCGGTTTCTCCTTCACAGGTTTCTTCTAAATCAGAACTTGATTCTGTAAATAATATCCTGATGGGATTCTTCATTGTGAAACATGCGAATGCTTATAAAATTGCTTTTCGAAATGGCGGCGGATTTGCGGGTCAGCAGCGGATTGCTTATGCCGTAATTGATAGTGCGTCGGAGCAGCCGAATAATTATTTCTATCGCTTTTCAGATTTTCGTGCAGGAGCAAACCGCGTTTACACGAATGTATTGTTCAGGAATGACAGCCTGATGATGACTGTTTATACTAATCAATACAATTCGCTTGCTACTCCGGTCATTCACATGCAATGGAAAGCAAAATTGCAGGATTCCATTTCTGCGCAGGCAGCGATTGCAAATTTTTCATTCCCGCAAAAAACAATGGTGCGCGGTTTTTCTACAACATTTGATTCGCAGCCGGAAGCGATCTATTATGATCTTATGACTGATCCGTATAATGAAAGCATGCAGCCTTATCTCGGGCAGACGACTGTCAATATTAATTTCGGCGCAACGTACACACCTGATCCGAACAAGAAAGTTTTTTTGATGATCACCACGCAACCATTATTCAGCGGATTCACTTATTTGCCGGCGAATTTAATTTACCGTTCGCGTTACGTGTTTTTAGCTTCCACTGATCATTCATTTACATTTAATTACATGCATCCGGGAAGTTATTATCTCTACACACTTTACGATGCAAATGGTGATGGAACTTTTTCTTCCGGCGATTGGATGAGCTCTAATTTGTCGAATACATTTTCTTTGCCGGCTGTTGGTACTGCAACCGTGAATACGACAATTGATTTTACAATACCGTAAAAAAGGAGCAGGGAAAGAGGAGACAGGCGGCAGGAAAAAATTAAATTTTGAATTTTGAATATGTGATTGCCGCTTTGCGCAAAGTAATCCTGCCGGCTTTTTTCCAGCTCCTCAAATCAAGGAAATTTCACATTTATATTAATCAGTTCCATTAACTTAAAAATAAGGAATCGCTTTCGTCAACAACATACAAGGGATTTAATATGCTGCTGAGTACTTGCGACTCCATTTTCATTGACAATTATAATTTTATAAATTCACCTTTCATCAAACGGTAAGCAGAAGCACCGATTTTAATTGTTTCACCATCTCTTAGATTTCCTATATCATTGTAATCGGCATCAGCGGTGTGTATGGATCCTTTTGTTTTCCATGCGATGCTCAGGTAATCGGGGTGAATGTTGCTGCCGTTGCTGCCGCAAACGATTATGTGAACAGGCTTATTGAATGTGCCGAGCAAACTTATATCTTTCACCGGCGCATTATTGTCTGCAATCATCACAATATCTGTAAATGGTTTTTTCGCCATCTTCGTTCCTTTGATCAGCGCTTCCATATTGTTTTCCGGAGTATCTCCTCCACTACCTTTTCCGGCGGCCATTGACATAAAACTCAGGAGCTGATCAACAGGCAAAGTCGGCGTGTAATAAATGCCGCCTGTATTTCCAATCACTTTTGACGCATCGCTTTTGTCATCTCCGTCATTAAAAAACACAAACTGCGCAGTCGGATTTAATGACGAATTGAGTTTGAACCAGCCCTGTAACTGCGCCATATAAGGACTCATACTTCCTGTAACATCGGTAACGATCAAAGGATTTTTGAACTGGTTGCGATCGAGTGCCTGCTGCACCGCTAAATCTGACGATCCGTAAAACGCTGTCATTTCTTCTTTCAGTTTCATTTTCATTCCTTCCTCTTCAGAAACTTCATGCACTTTGCAGTAATCGAGAAACGCTTTCCGTTCTTCTTCCAGGCGTTTTTTCTCCTCTGCAAGTCTTCTTTCTTCTTCCGCTTTTATTTTCGCGTACACTTTCGTTCCCATGTATTCAAATTCCCATTGGATCTCAGAAGTCCCTATGGAATATTTGCATTCAGTCTGCTCGAAATTTCTATGATACTGGAAACTCAGATCATAAATATCACCTTTGGGCAGCCTGAGCATTAACTTACCAACTGAATTGGTTACGCCTTTGAATGCTTTATGGCGGGTTCTGCCGATGAGCATAACCATTTCATCTGCAAGCGGGCCATTGTTCAGGTCTTTTAGCTCTAATTCCACATTTGTATAAAAACTTTCATCGATACTCTGAAACGGATTTCCATTCCTGAACCAGGTTGTATCAGGTAAAGCGTTCGCGAAATCATCTACTTCTTTTTTCTCTTCCTCCGTCATTGCAAATGCAGCTTCTTCTGCAGCCATATTCCTGCTGTAAGTCAAAGTAGAACTCATGGTTGCATTCGGCGCATTCGGAATATTGATTATTTTTTTCTCTGTATAATTCGGGATCTTCATTTCATACGATGCGTTGGGCGGAACCTGGATGGACACTTTTCCATCTGCACCGGTCTTGCCCGAAAACTTTGCGCCCGTATTCATATCCACCAGCGTTACATTCATATTGCTATGCACACCGCCTTCAATAGCATTGAGCGTGATTTTCACTGTTACATTCTGCGCGCTCATTAAAAACGGGAAAGCAATAAAAAGAAGGAAAAGGAAATTTTTCATGCGTTTTGATTTTGGGTTGTTGCACTTCAGCTTAGGTGGAAAGCTTCGTTGGTTACAGGTATAAGACCAAAACGGGTGAATGGTCACTTTCTTATAAAAGAAAAATTAAAGTTGTTTTTGCTGTAACTTAATCCGTGTTGTGCGTTATTGCTTTCTGATTTTAAAAAAATCAGAATATATAAATAATCACTACTGTCCGGAATAAACTAAATTGGATTCACGATACATTTAATGAAAGTGCCGGCCTCAGCGGGTTTGCCGTTAAGAATTCAGCAGAAAAAATCAGCGTGAGCTTGTGCGGAAGAAAACCATGATCCCGATTAAAAATCGGGATGGTTTTCGCCCGATTTTTTCTGCTGAATTTAGGCAAACCCGCGTCAGATGGCGATTCTTTTGCTTCTTTTCTACTAAAGAAAAGAAGAAGAACAAGAGCGGTTCGCTGAACTCATTCCAATGGAAATGACAATTCTCTTTCAGCAAAAAATATTCCGGACAGTATTGATAAATAATCTTACATACGAAAGGTTCCAGGGCGAATCGGATTTCCGAAATAAAATAAGGGAGTGATCTTGCAGACAATTAAACCAGTCGCTTCCTCATATTTCAACCCTGGCCAAAACATGTTAACAATTACAATAAGGGCATGATATTGGACGACACTATAGTATCACTTCAAACAATTAAAATCTACGATCATGAGAAACAACAAAAAGTCATTCGCCCCCCCCGTTATGTCTGAGAACCGCATCAAATTGCGCATAGATCACAAAACAATTATCACGGTTAAAAATAAACACGCCATGGAAATGTGGATGGTGAAATATCCGGGGGCTGTTGTTATAGATTAGGTCTTTTCAGCGTATTAGTTTTTGAATTATCAGCTGAACGGAATAATCTTATATCGCCTTCTTTCCATTTTCATCCGCTTGAAAGTCAGGCTATTTGTTAATATCTAAAGACTTGTTAAAATGGCCTGAAAATCAATAAATTATCCTACATTTGAACAGGATATTTACACCTTATTATATCCTTATCAACTGGATTTTAACCGTTTATAAACAAGCCTGCCCCCTAGCTTCCGGTTCAAATCAGTTGAATCTTTAAATAAGGCCTACAGCCACTTAACGGGTTTATTCTACTGATCGTCGGAGTGAATCTCCCAACCGAAGAATAACAGCAATATATCTCCCGAATTCGAGTTTTATTTGTGTATTAAATTTAAAAAAACAAAATGAGACCGTTAGTGTTAACAAAGGAAAGTAACGTTATGAAAAACAGGTATCGTAAACCAATTCTAACGAAAAAACCGACTGAAGGAAAAGTAATTAAACTCCAGGTCGATTATCGTACAGTAATTTCTGTAAAAAGTCAGAGTGCGCTTGAAATGTGGATGAAGAAATATCCGAACGCAAAAGTTGTTGCATAAATGAGTCAAAAGTTTAATTGCTGGATTCAGTTCCATCATGAACTTTTGACTTCTGATCACTCTATATTATCCTCAATCTCATCCATCTTATCTTCTGTATATGCTCCTGAAGTGGAGTAAATAATTTTCCCATCTTTATCCAGGACGAAAATATAAGGCTTCTTCTTATCGTCCATATTCAATTTCTCTTTATAAATTTCCACAGCGCCTTTGTATACGACAATGTGCGGCTGAATGTCGGATTGTATCGTTTCCTTCATTTGCTTTTTAGCGCCCGCTGCAGCCGCTTCTTTCGTGCCTGTGAACATCGGAACGAAATAAAGGTTGATGTCATAAGCATCTGACATTAATTCCGTTTTAGCGATGAATTTGTCATACATCGGCTCATACCAGGTTTGCAGATCTTTTTCTGCTTCGTCTGAATAAGCGAGCGAAATAATCGTGGATTTACCTTTTGTATCAGCTGGAATATTTACGGTCTTATTATCGAGCGTTTCCGCCTTTAAGTCAGGAAAAGGTGTTCCAACGGGTACGCTTGTAAATGCGATGGAGGAAAATGTCGCGAAAGTGATCAGGAGAAGTTTCATTATTTAAAAACGTTTGTTCAGTGTTGAAATTGTTGAAAGATAATCGGGTCAGCTAAAGATATCAAATTCCCTGCCGCTTATTTTTGTGGCCGATGTTGTTCAGAATCTGCCCCATTCTTTTTTCCCTGATGCTTATTTTTTCTGCATGCCGCGGACCTAAAAATTTAAAGCACGAAGGTCCGCCGGTTTATACGCCGCCCATTCCGATTGCCAATTCTACTGTGCCGAATGATATACAAGTGATCATTACCGAAGACATGATGAATAAATGTTTTAAAGCGCTCGGACCAGTTTCGGGAAAAGAGGCTTACCACGTTTTATTTGTAAATGACACATTCACATGGGCGCTTGTTAATCCGCAGATTCATCTTCACGAAGGAAAAGCAGATTTTGTAACCGATGTAAATGTCAGCGCGGGACCATTTATGTATACTACAATGTGTACAGGCGATGTTGGAATCTGGTACGACCGTCCGAAAAACATGATCAATATAAAGATCACACGTTGTATTGTAGAAATTTACACCAAGATCCTCGGCACAAAATATCATTTGAAAAACGTCGATCTCGCGAGTGAATTTCCTGATCCGTTCACATTTGAAGGCCCGACTGCTATAAGCACGGATATGGAAATGGAAATGCCTGATGGAAGCATACGCAAACTTTACATGCGTACTACAGATTGCGATTTAGCGGTGAAGGAAAAACAAATTATAGTTCCGTGTGAAGTTGAATTTTCGCTTACACCGCCGCCTGCTCCTTTTCAAATGAAGAAAGCCGTTCCTAAATAAATTCAAGATTCAAGATTGAATATCCAAAATCAATATTGAATATTCAATTAGTACCGACTATTTTTCCGGGTAACAACAGCTGAATTGCCGTTGAAATTAAATTCCCATCCCGATTCGAAAATTCTCGGGAGGAAACGTTTGTAAAGCACGTTTCGTTTTGATGTTTTGCTTTCGTCTTCACCGTCTTTTGGAATACCGGTGAATTCGTAACACATGATCTTGGTATGTTCGGCCATGAACATTTTTACAATTTCAACAACCGTTCCCATTACACGGAATACTTCTCCTTTATTCGTCACCACATATTCTTCGCCGTCAAATTCTTCGTTGATCACACCAAAAACAATTGTTGCGTGAAGAATATTATCCTGCCGGCGGCCAAAACGAACTTCGTAATGCATGCCACTGCCGGTAGTGAAAAAGTAAACACCAGCCGAAGCAATCGGAGGCGGAATGATCTTGTAATTAGGGAGCGTTCCCGGCATATTGGGTTATTGTGAGCATCCAAAAATACGGGAAAAGATGTACGAATTACGAAGTCGGATGTACGATTTTAAATTTTGGAAAAATCATCCGCAGTTATCAGTGACCAAAAACGTCTCACCGAGCACAATTTAGTTGTTTGTTATCCGGAATTAATGGTCTTGTCAGAAAGTCAATAAAACCCTGTAACTTTTTCTCCCACCGGAGTTATACTATCAATCGGGTGGATTTCGAAGCTTCTGGTTCTGGTGGGAAGTACTTCGAGCGAGCCTGGCAAACACTCGAAAGGCGGAACTTTCATGAGCAATCGTGAATGCGTCCGCCTTTTCGCATTTTTTAAAAGGGTCCGATCCGCCGCGGCGGAGCGAACAAGGAATGAAAGTACAAAACGCAGAAGTTGAAGTTATGATTGAGCAAATTGGCATGAACTTCGCGATGCAGAATTGTGTTTAACTTTACCCTATGAAACGTCTCGCAATTTTTATTTCCGCTTTCCTCCTGCTCTCTTTTGTTGCGGATAAAAAAATTCCGTTAAGCAAGATCGATGCGGTACTTGAGCGGTTGGAAAATGGCGGCGATACAACGTTTGTAGTTAATTTCTGGGCAACGTGGTGCGGTCCATGCGTAAAAGAACTGCATTATTTCACAGAATTGGATTCAGTTTATGCCAATAAAAATTTCAAAGTAATTCTTGTATCGCTCGATTTCAAAAAAGATATTTCAACGAAGCTGATTCCATTCATTGAAAAGCGAAATATCAAAACAGAAGTTCTTTTCCTCGACGAGACAAACGACAATGAATGGATTCCAAAAGTGGATAAGGAATGGCAGGGAAATATTCCTGCAACACTGATCAGGAATTCGAAGAAAAGTTATAGAAAATTTCTGCCGAGAGAAACTACTTATGGCGAGTTGGATTCTCTTGTTAATTCAATAAAATAATTCAAAATTCAAAATCCCAGATTCAAGATTTCAATTGATGTTGAATTTTGAATATTAATTTACTTTCCTGAATTCTTCGCATACGCCTTCTTCTTTTGCCATGGTAATTAAATTATACCGCAATTTAAGATGAATAATTACCTGATGATGCGCGCTGGGGTGTTGCCACAGATTACGCGGATTACACAGATTATGCGTGAACCTTTTTTAGATTTATGTTTAACGGTATTGCAATTATCAATCTGAGCAATCCGCGTAATCTGTGGCTTAAATCCCTCCTATTCACATTTCACTCTTCATAAGTATGAAACTGCTCTGTGCAGCAGGAAATTGATGCGCTTACTTTTGCGTATTGAAACTAATATTTAAAAAATGAAGCGGATTTTTTTTCCTGCTGTTTTATTATTCCTTTCACAATCGCTTCATGGCCAGGGAAAAATTGCCAAAGAACAATTCGCTTCTGGCAAGGAATTATATGCGGAACATCGTTACTCAGAAAGTATCGCGAGGTTCAGCACCGCAATTTCTTTTTTCCCGGAATATGAGGACGCGATTCTTCTACGAGGAATTGCTTTTGCAGAACTGAACGACCTGCCGGCTGCAATGACAGATTTTGATTATGTCGTTTCACTTACGCCGCACAATTCTGCTGCATACTTTCATCGCGGATTGACGCAGCTGAAACTTGGCAAAGACAGTCTTGCTTACCTGGATTTCACAAGGGCAATTCAGATTATTCCTACTTACAGCCTTTTTAATTTTCGTGGTGTCGCTTCATTGAATATGGGAAAATATGCAGAATCAATTCCTGATTTCAACCAGGCAATCAATCTCGATCAGTTCAAAGATTCCGCTTATTATAATCTTGGCATTGCTAAATTCAAGCTTAAAGAATATGCGAAATCACTTCCCGATTTTACACGTGCGCTTTTCCTGAATCCAAAAAATGATGCGGCTTATTATCATCGCGGACTGAATTTTTTATGCCTCGGTGATACCAGTTCGGCATTGCTTGATTTGTCGGATGCAATTAAAATTAATCCGGCTAATTCGGCTGCTACGTTTTCCCGTGCGGGTGTGTACAGGAAACTTGGCAAATACACTCAAGCCCTCATTGATTTTAATTCCTGCGTTGATAGAAATACAAATAGCACTGCATACATCAACCGTGGCTCTTTGTATTTTCAGCTTGGCGATTACAAAAATGCGATTGAAGATTTTACAATTGCCATACAGCTTTCGCCTGATAGCGCGAGAGCATATACTAATCGCGGCAACGCATTTCTTGCAGGTGCACAATACGCAGATGCATTAACTGATTATCAAAAAGCAGCATTGCTTTCTCCGAATAGTCCCGCAGCATTTTATTGCAAATCAGCAGCCGAATACCACCTCAATCAATTCGACCGCGCTATAAATGATTTAGATAAAGCGCTCGCGTTAGATCCGCAATTCACAGAAGCCTATAAATTCCGCGGAAGCATTTATTACCAGCTGGGCGATTTTGAAAATGCGCTTGCAGATTTAACTTCAACAATTGCAATTGCTCCTTCCGCACAATCGTATTGCGACCGTGGAAATATTTTTTCAGAAATGGGGCTTTATGAAGAAGGGATGGCGGACTTTAATAAGGCGTTGGAAATGGATACATCGCTGAAGGAAGCGCGGGAAGGAAAATTGTTGCTGATGGAAGAAGTTCAGTAATTCTTCACGAATGATACGTGATGGAATAATTGTATTTTGCGGGGAATTAACCCTGAATGAAAAAAATACATTTCCTCTGTTTATTGCTGCTGTTACCATTCATCGGATCGGCGCAGAATAAAAAAGCTAAAAAAGCTTTTGCTTTGGGTTACATTTATTATTCTCAGGGAATGCTATCCGAAAGCATCGACAACTTTACATTAGCCATAAAACTTTATCCTAAATATTCTGATGCATATCTCATGCGGGGATGTGCGTATGATCGCAACAAGGAATATGAAAAAGGATCCGATGATTTTGCTCAGGTAATAAAGTTTGAACCCAGGAACTTCGTCGGATATTATAATCGTGGTGTGGCGGAACAAGCGCTTAATGATACCAGTGCGGCTTTCCGCGACTTTACAAAAAGCATTGAGCTTAACAATACCTATTCGAATTCTTTCAATAACCGTGGTATCATTTACCTGGAGCATGAACAGTTACCACAAGCTTACAGCGATCTTAAAAGAGCGACCGTCCTTGATCCATACAGCGATACTGCGTTTTACAATCTTGCGCGCACAGAGTACATCATGCACGAGGAAGAAAATGCGCTGCAGCATATTTCAAACGCAGTTCGTATGAATCAAAAAAACGCTGATTTTGTCGCTTATAAAGGATTCATCGAACTCAAATTACAGGATTCCATTTCTGCGCTGGTGGATTTTGAAAAAGCAATCGTTCTTGATCCATCACATATTGTAGCACATGAAGGACATTATCTTATTTGCATTGAGAGAAAAAAATATAAAAGTGCACGGGAGGATCTTGATTTTTTGATACGGACAAAACCTTTGAATACCATTTACCTCAGCGATCGCAGTTACCTGAATTTTCTTGAAAACAGGTATGAGGAATCACTGACGGATATCAATAAAGCTATTTCAATTTGTCCGGATTCTGCTCACTATTATAACAAGCGAGGCAACCTTTTCCTGCAATGGGAAAGATATGAAGAGTCGCTGGCTGATTTTACAAAAGCGAGCCAGCTTATGCCTGATTATTTCGGTTACTGGTATAATAAAGCGCTTGTAAAATATAATATGGAACTGCTGGAAGAAGCGCTGCCCGACATCGACAAAAGCATTCAACTGAACGACAGTTTTGCCAACGCCTACTTTTGCCGCGGAAAAATTAAAATTTATCTCGCAGATGAAGAAAGCGGAATAGCTGATTATGAAAAAGGAGTTTCGCTAAACCCGTTCAACGCGTATTCTTATAGCAATTTTGCATATATATTATTAGAAATCGGTGAAAATGAACATGCGCTTCAAACGATCAATAAAGCGATTGCTCTTGATACACTCAATGCTAAGTTTATGCTTCAACGGGCTTATATTTATTCAGCACTTGACAAAAAAGCAAATGCGCTTTCCGATTGTAATAAAGTAATTGCCCTCGATAAAAAATCGGCCGAAGCGTATTATACGCGGGCTTATTTCAACCGCATGTTTTCAAAGTATACTGCAGCCATCAGCGATTATACCAGCGTAATTGAATTAAATGAAAATTATCACCAGGCTTATTATTACCGGGGAATTTGTTGGTACAGCCTTGGCAACTACGCCAAAGCCGGCGATGATTTTAGGGCTGCGCTGAAACTCGATCCGGACAATAGGACGTACAAGGCTTCGTTGAATCAGTTGAAATAAAGTCAGGAACAGGAAAAAAGGTGGCACTAGCAGTTAAAAAAAGTAAAAAAACGCATTAGAAGATAATCCAGCCTCCTGCCCCTGTTTTCCTGTTCCTTTTTCTTTAACTTTGACCTTTGATGAAATTCGCTAATTCCTACTTCCTGTTCGCACTTCTTGCGCTGGCGATTCCGATCATTATCCATCTTTTTAATTTCAGAAAATTCAAACGCGTTTTTTTTACTAACGTTCGTTTTCTCAAAGAGGTAAAGCAGGATACAAAAGCCCGTAACAAGCTCAAAAATATTCTTATCCTTTGCTGCCGGTTGCTTGCCGTGCTTTTCCTCGTGCTTGCATTTGCACAACCTTATATTCCGCGTGAAAACGGCGCAATACGTACGGGCGACAAAGCCATCAGCGTTTATATCGATAATTCATTCAGTATGGATGCTGTCGGAAAATCGGGAACGCTGCTCGATGAAGCGAAAAAAGATGCAAAGGAAATTGTAGCGGCATTCAAACCGAGCGATCGTTTTCAATTAATTACAAATGATTTTGAAGGCCGTCACCAGCGTCTTGTCAACCGCGAGGAATTTATTGAATTGGTGGATGAAGTAATTACAAGTCCTGCAGTGCGCACGCTTTCTGAAGTAACCAAACGCCAACAAGATGCGCTCAACACTGAAAAAGGAATTCAGTCCGGCAACAAACAGGCTTTCCTCATCAGCGATTTCCAGAAAACAATTTCAGATTTCGGCGCAATAAAAACAGATACTTCCATTCGTTACAAACCAGTTCCTGTTGCTGCACAAAACAGGAATAACATCTACATCGATTCTGTCTGGTTTGATTCTCCTGTTCGTCAGCTGAATCAGCAGGAAGCGTTGCACATTCGCTTGAAAAGTCATTCGGAAGTTGCTGCGGAAAATGTTCCGATGCGGCTATACATCAACGGACAAGCACGAACGCCTTCCAGCTTCAGCATTCCTGCAAATGGCGTAACGGATACTGTTGTTTATTTTACCATCCGCGAGCCGGGCTTACAGCAATGTCTTGTTGAAATAAACGATTACCCGGTAACCTTCGATGATCGTTTTTATTTTACATTCAATATGCTGAAAGCAATTCCGATGCTTTCCATCAATGCAACATCAGAAAATACAATTGCCTCAACTACCGAAAATAATTATCTCAAATCGCTTTTCGGAGCTGACTCTGCTTTTGTTTTTTCTGAATCGGAAGAAAGCAAGCTGGATTATTCTTCATTCGGAAACTACAGCTTTATTTTGCTCAATGGATTAAAATCAGTTTCATCCGGATTATCGAATGAGCTGAAAAAGTTTGTCGGCAATGGAGGAAGTCTTTTTGTTTTCCCCGGCGCGAATGCAGACCTGCAATCGTATCGCGAATTTTTCACACCAATGGGAATTAACGGTTACGAAAAGCTTGATACAGCAAGAACAGTTGTCGATAAGCTGAATTATTCGCACCCGCTTTACAAGGACGTGTTTGAAAAAACGACCGGTAATATTGATCTGCCGGCCGTTTATGATCATTACCGGATCAGTGTTTCCACGCGCAGCACGCAGGAAGATCTGATGCGTTTGCGTAATGGTGATCTTTTTGTGGGAAGCTATCGTTCTGGCAAAGGAAATGTTTACACCTGTGCGGTTCCGCTGCTCGATTCATGGAGCAATTTTCCACGTCACGCCATGTTTGTTCCGACACTTTATCAAGCCGCACTTTTTTCGCAGCCACAATCTTCCATGTTCTACACCATCGGAAGTAATTCAACAATTGATATTGGCGATGTTGGAACAATCGGCGAAAATGTTTTTCATCTTTCAGAGCCAACAAAAAACTTTGACATTATTCCTGCGCATACCATTCTGGCCGGACACACTTTGCTGGATGTAAAACGCCAGGTGACAGAGCCCGCGAATTATTTTGTGAAGCTTGGAAAAACGCAGCTCACAGGCATTTCATTTAATTTTGACCGGAAAGAATCTGACCTGTCAACACTGACTTCCGCTGAAATTGAAGAAAGCTATTCATCGGCAGGATTAACTAATTTTTCCCTGCTTGAAACAGATGCAAAAGGATTAACAGCTGCACTGACTGAATTGGATTACGGAATCCGCTTATGGAAAACCTGTATCTGGCTCGTGTTGTTTTTCCTGCTTGCCGAAATTCTTTTAATCCGATTTTGGCGCAATGAACCTAAATTAAAAACTCCATCCCCTACTCTTTGATATGAAAGTCCTGCTTGCAGAAATTCTTTTGTTCGGTTTCTGGCGTAACGAAACCGAATTAAAAACTTCATTCCAATCTTGATATGAGAGTCCTGCTACAGAACATTCTTATCTGCGATGCGAATTCGCCGCACAATAACCAGCACACCGACGTGCTGATTGAAAAAGGAGTTATCGCACAAATCGGAAAATATATTGCTGCGGCTGATGCACTGCTGATCAGCGGAGAGAACTATTCCGTTTCACCCGGCTGGATGGACCTGCATGCGCATTTACGCGATCCCGGTTTCGAGTATAAGGAAACCATTGAAACGGGCGCTGTGGCCGCAGCAAAAGGCGGATTTACCGCTGTGCTTGTCATGCCCGATACACATCCGCCTGTGCAGACAAAATCTGCGGTGGAATACATCATCAAACGATCGCAGCAATTAGCGGTGGATATTATTCCTGCAGGTGCGCTCACGCAAGACCTGAAAGGAAAAGATATGGCCGAGCTGTACGATATGCATCTTGCAGGAGCAAAAGCATTCACAGATGCAGAACATCCTGTGACGCACGCCGGACTTTTAGTACGCGCATTGATGTATGCAAATAATTTCGGCGGAAGAGTTCACGTGCGCTGCGATGATGAAACCATTTCGCTCGGCGGACAAATGCATGAAGGTCCTGTGAGCACTACACTTGGCCTGAAAGGAATTCCTGCACTTGCAGAAGAATTAATGATCGCACGGAATATTTATCTCGCAGAATATGCCGGTGCGCCGCTGCATCTTATGGGTGTGAGCACAGAAAAAGGTGTGCAGCTTGTGCGCGAAGCAAAAGCAAAAGGATTGCCAATTACTGCTGCTGTGCATGCTTACAATTTATATTGGAATGATTCCGTGCTGGAAGATTTCGATACCAATTTCAAATTGAATCCGCCGTTGCGTGGAGAAGAAGACCGCAGGGCGTTGCTTGATGCTGTTGTGGACGGAACAATCGATTGCATTACCTCGGGACATTCGCCGGAGGATATTGAAAACAAAGTGGTGGAGTTTGACCTTGCTGCATTCGGGATGATCGGTCTTGAAACCGCTTTTTCGCTCGCCTGCTCTTCCGATAAATTTACGGCAGCACAATTGGTCAATGCATTTTCAATTCAACCACGAACAATTGCAGGCTTGGAAATTCCGATGATCAAAGTTGGTGAAAAAGCAAATCTTACGGTGTTTGATATTTCGGCACAGCGGATTTTTACTGCGAAAGATATTTTCAGTAAATCGAAGAATACGCCGTTGGTGGGGAAAGAGTTGAAGGGTGTTGTGATTGGGATTTATAATAAGGGAGTTTGGGTGTAATCAGTACTCGGTTTTTGGTTGTCGGTTGTTAATACTCAACCGTAAGTTTTCATTTTTATTTCGTCTGTTTTCAGTTTTGCATGTAAGTTTTAGGATGTTTAGGTTTTATTTGTTTGTGATATTGCATTAGCTTTGTTTTATCAGACAACCGTTACTGACTCATAACGAGAGTTGTCATGGGCACCCTCTTCTTTATCCGATGAAATTTACCATTCAGCGAGAAAAGCTTCTGCCTTGTTTTCTCCATTTATACATTTGTCAATGAGATTTAATGTCACGCTCTTTTCCCTGCTTATTGTTTTTTCTCTCGGGGCATCTTCCGGCGATACTACAATACTCCAGTTAAAATGGTGGCACCAATTTCAGTTTGCGGGCTATTACGCTGCGCAACAAAAAGGATTTTATGCACAGGAAGGTTTGCAGGTTGTGATCATTCCCGGAGATCCTGCTCATGCTCCTGTAAAACAAGTGCTCGCTGACAAAGCGGATTATGGGATTACCGGATCTGACCTGGTGCTCGATTATGCGCATGACGCACCGATAGTTGCGCTCGGCGCTATTTTTCAGCATTCGCCCTACATCATTTTGTCCGACAATAATAGCAATATTCATTGCCCCGCCGATCTCATTGGGAAAAGGATCATGGCTTCTGATGATCAGGGCTGGGCGCAACTGAAAGCCATGTTGCTGCAAGAAGGCATTCCTTACAATTCTGTTACAATTATTCCGCACTCCTGGAACCTGGATGATCTAAGCAATGGAAAAGCAGATGCACAAACCGCTTATGTCAGCGTAGAGCCTGCATTGCTTAAACAGAAAGGCATTCAACCTGCTATTATCAATTCAATAAATTACGGGATTGATTTTTACGGTGATGTTTTATTCACCACGAAGCAGCGTGTGGATGATCGCCCGGGAGAAGTAGAGCGGTTCCGCAAGGCCAGTTTTCTCGGCTGGCAATATGCCATGCAGCACCCGGAGGAAATGGCGGATTATATCATGACACTGCCCGGAGTAAAAGAGAGAGGAATGACGAAAGAAATTCTTCTTATCGAATACGAAGAAATGGATAAGCTCATCCTTCCAAATGTGGTAGAGATAGGGCACATGAATCCGGGGCGCTGGCAGCATATTCTCGACGTTTACAAATCATTAAAACTCGCCCCGGCCGACGCTTCCATCAACGCATTTATTTATGATCCTGAGCAGGCCAAACAAAGCCGCTTGTCGAAACTGCTGATCAGTGTGTGTATAATTATAGCATTGCTCCTATCACTTTTTATTGCCAACATCTATACGCAACGGCGCAAACGAATTGTAACACAATTAAAACTGAAAAAGAGCGAGGAGCATCTTGAGCTGGCTGTCAACTCGGGCGGAATTGGCATCTGGGACTGGAATATTGCGGAGGATGTTATTTTTTATAACAACACCTGGAAGACGATGCTGGGTTATGAACCGGCCGAAATTGAAGATCATTCAAAAACATTTTTCGACCTGTTGCATCCAGTGGATAAAGTTTTCTTTAAGAAAAAACTGGACGAACATATTGCAGGTAAATCAGATAGCCTGAGAGAAGCTTTCCGCATGAAAACCAAATCAGGTAAATGGAAATGGATATTAAGCCAGGGTAAAGCGCAGTCAAGGAACAGTGAAGGGATTGCAACACACGTAGCAGGAATTCATCTTGACCTGGATGAGCTCAAGAAAAAGGAAGAAGAGCTTCACCGTATAACCGATGAGCTGATGCGGATGAATACCGAGCTGCAGCAATTTGCATTTGTTACCTCTCACAACCTGCGTGCGCCGGCGGCTAATATGCTCAGCCTGCTGCGGATCATCGATTACGACCAACTTTCGGAACAGAATAAAAACATTCATGGCAAGCTAAAATTCTCTGCCGATGTACTGCTCAATACACTCAAAGACCTGAATGATATTCTTACGGCAAAAAAGGAAACTGACAAACCAAAAGAGCTCATTCATATTGCTGAAAGATTCGAATCGGTTACGTCAATGTTTTCGGATAAGGTCAGCAGTCTTGCTGCGGTAATCTTTATGGATCTTAAAGTGAAAACAATAAATTTTCCTGTATCTATTTTCGACAGCATTATCATTAATCTTTTTTCCAATGCTTTAAAATTCAGGGATATTGCAAGAGTGCTGAAGGTGGAGATCTCTACCTGGGAAGACGATCAATATGTGTTTATGAAATTTACGGATAACGGTATGGGAATTGATCTTAAGTTGCAGGGTGAAAAGGTCTTCAAATTATACCAGCGTTTTCATGAGCGCATTGAAGGAAAAGGAATGGGATTGTACATTATCAAGACCCAGCTTGAAAATCTTGGGGGAAAGATTACGGTTGATTCATTTCCCGGCGAAGGTGCGGAATTTACAGTCTGGTTTAAAAAGGATGTTACGCAGTCGTGATGGTGGAAAATATACGCGTGTTTGTACAGCAGAAATTCACAACTACAATACTCAAAAAAAAACCGCAAAGCTCAACGCTCTGCGGGTTTTTAACACCTGCTTCAATCACTAATCTTTCCCAACAATTACTTTTTTCATCTCCCGCTGATCACCATCGATCACTGAAACAAAGTAGATGCCTGCTGCAAGTGATGAAACATCAAAACTGGTTTGTGCATTGCCCGATTCTGCCGCAACTAGCACAGTCATCAATTCGCGTCCGTTGATATCGATCAATGTCATCACAATGTTTTCGTGCAGCACTCCTGTACATGCTATAGTTATGTTATCTGTTGCTGGAACCGGATAAACAGTAACAGCATGCGCTTCTTCCACATTCAAAGCCATACGATTGGCAGTTGGGAAAGTATATTTTGCGACAAAGGCTGCTTCCATTCCCGCAGTATAACCCGAGAGTACGAGTCCTGCATTACTGCTCAGCGTATGATAAAAAATGGTCGGGAAACCACCGTAGTAGCCGCAGGAATGAAACGTATGTGTTCCGCTTATACCTTTGCAAATGGAATTCGGAACGACATTATTCGAAGTTGTTGCCGCATGCTCCAGCTGAAGAAAATTACCGGTAGCTGCTTCGTATTTTGAAAAGTAAGCATCAAAAGTACCAAGCGCTGTTACAGCTACAAGACCATTATTGAAACGTGTTGTTCCTGTAAAATAACCGGCAGAATAGATCCGGCCATCACTTACATCGTATGCAATACAATTGCCGACATCGCTGCCTGCAGAAGAACCTTCCGCTTTTGCCCAGCCAAGTGATCCGCTGGAAGTATATTTCGCAATAAAAATATTATCAGCCCCGGTTCCCGGTGCAGTTAAAAGAGCAGAACCAAGATTCATGTTTGCAGTGAAATATCCCGTTACATAACATGAACTTCCATCCGTTGCAATGCCATTCCCGCATGCCATGCCTATTGATGGTGGTGTAGTTGTTCCTGTCGATTTAACAGCCCATGTAGCTGTTCCTGTATTAGAATAATTGGCTACGAACATATCATTTTGCCAGCCAGTTGTTTTGTTCAGCGTTAATGCACCAAGTGTTATGGTCGTACTGAAAAAACGTCCGGTAATAAATGTGGTGCCATTTGTTGTAACTGCGATGCTGTTTGATTCATCAACAGAAGTTCCGCCTGCTGATGCAAGCCATGAAACATTTCCAGCATTATCACATTTAGAAACAAACACATCCCAATCGCCTGCACCACCTGCAGCCACACGTGTATTTACACCAAACTGAATTTCCGAATTATAGCTGCCGGTAACATACATATAGCCCATTGCATCCACAGCAATTCCATTTGCGAAAATAGTATTGGAAGTTTGTGGTGCGATAACCGGTGCATCACCGATCTTTTTTGCCCACGTCACCGCTCCTGCATTGCTGTATTTGACAATAAAACCATTTTGATAACCTACCAGCGCAGACAAAACCACGACACCGGAAAAATTAGCGCCCACAGAATTATATCCTGTCACACAAACATTATTAAATGGATCAAGCGCTATTCCGGTTGCCACTTGTATACCGGCACCGCTGATAATTCTGAACCACATCACGTTTCCTGAACTGCTGTATTTTACTACATATCCATCTGCTTCGTTGGGAGTGCTGGAAGTAACCGGCAGATTATCGCCGATAACAACTGTTCCTACAAACCAACCTGCTACGTATGTATTTCCACTTGCATCGCTTACAATGCTTTTGGCTATCATCTGAGAATTTGTTCCGCCTGAGCGAACAGCCCATTGCCAGCTTTGACTCCACATGGTAAGCGTAAAAAGGCATAATGCCACGGTAAGAATTTTTTTCATGGTTTGTTTTTTTAGTGAGCTTCAAAATTGAGGCGGAAACCGAAGGTTTGAAAAGAATCTTTTTCGTTTTTGTTGGCAGAAACCGGGTGGGAAAAATTGGTGACTGGATGTCCGCGGCGGAGGGTGATTATAAAATAAATCCCTGGAAATCGCACATCGTACAGTTTTTTGTGTCTTTTGCCAAACACTTTTTATTACTCTGCCGCTGTGCCACTGTGGCAATCATTGCAGAGCCACATTCCGCCACGGCGGAACGCAGATCACACAGATTATCGGGGGTCATACGGCAAAAAAAAATCTCCTGCAGACATAAAGTCATACAAGAGATTTAAATTTCAACTGTTACCAATCGCCCTCCGCCGCTGTGGACACCCGGTTATTAAATCATTAAATTCCCTACTCCTCCGCCATATTCGTATACACTTCCTGCACATCTTCATCGTCCTGTATCTTCTCGATCATTTTATTCAATTCTTCTTTTTGCTCCGGAGTAAGTTCGATCAGCACGTTTGGAATGAAAAGTATCTTCGCTTCTATCACCGCAATTTTTGCAGCTTCTAATCCTTTCTGCATATTTCCGAATTCAGAAAAAGGGCATTGAAGATAAACTTCATCGTCGTTATCAGCGCCTTCTATATTATCGAGACCGGCATCGATCAATGTCAATTCCACCTCATCCATATCCAATCCTACAGTAGAAATCCTGAAAACGCCTTTGCGTTCAAAGTTAAAGCTCTGCGAACCTGTTGTTCCTAATTCGCCACCGTTACGGTTAAAATGAACACGCAGGTTAGAAACAGTTCGTGTAGGATTATCGGTAGCTGTTTCAACAATTACACCAATGCCGGAGGGACCTTTTCCTTCGTAAATAACTTCATGATAGTGCGACGTATCTGCCTTGCCTGATGCTTTTTCAATAGCAGCATCCACGCGATCTTTGGGCATGCTAACCGCTTTGGCATTCTGAATGCAAATACGCAAGCGTGCATTCGTATCCGGATTTCCACCGCCGGCTTTTACAGCAATTGCAATTTCTTTGCCTACACGTGTAAACTGACGCGCCATTTGTCCATAGCGCTTAAACATTTTATGCTTCCGTTTTTCAAATACGCGGCCCATGGCTTTGAGTGTAAAATTTTAGTGTTAAGTGAGAGATGCAAAAATAAGAAAAAAGCGGGGGTACGAATTACGAATTCGCCCGAAAATGCGAATACTTGCTTCAAATATCCATTCATACTATTTCGTATTGATTCGTAATTGGTATCTCTACTTCGGATATTCCACCCTTACATGATAAATACTTCTCAGCTTCTTCTTGAATATTTTCTTGATCGCTGTAATATCTTTTAATGTAATATCCGCATTATCGAATTGATGCTGATCTGCCTGGTGGTCGATAATTTCTTCTACCAATGCGTCAATGCTTTCTGCATCGTATTTTTTCAGGCTTCGTGATGATGCTTCTACTGCATCGGCCATCATGAGCACGGCAGTTTCTTTTGAATACGGAATAGGTCCGGGATAACGGAACAATTCATCATCCACAATTTCATCCGGGTTATTATTCTTATACATCGTGAGGAAATACGTGGTATTCGTAGTGCCGTGATGCGTGCGGATAAAATCCACCACCTGGTCGGGAAGCTTTGCGGCCTGCGCTTTTTCAATTCCCCTGATCACGTGGCTGATGATGATGGATGCGCTTTCTTCAAACGACAATTCATCATGCGGATTAATTCCACCGGCTTGGTTCTCGATAAAATAAACCGGCAATTCGCCTTTGCCGATATCATGATATAAAGCTCCTGCGCGAATCAGCAAGGTATTCCCGCCAACGCGGCGAATGGCTTCTTCTGCTAGATTTGCCACTTGCATTGAATGCTGAAATGTTCCTGGCGCTTTTTCCGCGAGCTCGCGCAGCAAGGGATTATTCGTATCAGCAAGTTCGAGCAGCGTAACGTCAGAAACAAAACCAAACATCTTTTCAAAAAGAAAGATTAACGGGTAAGCAAGCAGCATCAACACCGCGCTGATTCCGTAATTGATAAAATCAGCTGGGCGTATAGAAGTATACTCACCTTCCGTTACCAGGATGAGTGAAATATGTAAGGCTATATAAACTCCCAGTATAGCAACAACTGCAATAAAAAGCTGCGAACGGTTACGCATATTCGCAAGGCTGAATATAGCTGTAATTCCGGCCAGCACTTGTATCACAAGAAACGAATACTTGTCGCCCTGCATATTGATGGTGATCATGATGATGGTGAGCAGGTGAGCGAAAAGAGCAAGCCGCGAATCAAAAAACGCACGCATAATAATCGGCAGAATGCAAAAAGGAAGTGCGAGCAGCGGAACAGTATCAATGAGCGAAGGAATGTAAGACATACAAACAATCAGCACAACCATCAGCAGGATAAAAAGCAATCGTGCATCGTTGCCGAGATTTTCTCTTCTGAAAATACGGAGAAACTGAAACAGGATAAAGAGGCAGAATCCGACCATTATCACCTGCGCAAAAAACACAAGCCAGTTGCTGCCGGTTTTTTGCTGCGCCTGGTATTCTTCCTGCAGCGAAAGCAATTTTTGGTACGTTTCCTCGTCCACAATTTCACCGCGGCTTACGATGATCTGTCCTTTTGTCAATGCGCCGCGGAAAGGAGAAATATTTTCCGTTGCCTGCCTCAGCGATTTATTGGTAAGTGAACTGTCGTAAACAATATTGGCCGGCAGTGGTGTATAATCACGCGAAAGCCAGTCATTTTTTGCATCTGCCAGTCGTGAAACAATTATTGAATCTGCCGCTACCGGATCCATAAATTCAGACAGTTCATGTTCTTCGGCGACATTTCCTTTTACAAGCAGAATTACATCTTCCGGTCCTTTTCCTGCCTGATTATTTACCGCGCGTATTCCCTGCAAATACACTTTATCAACGACGGTTAAAATCTGCCTGCGTTTTACAGGTGAAAGAGCTGAAAACTGTTTTGATAAAACCTGCTCATTCTGATTAATAATAGCTGTATCAAAACGAAAATAAGACATGGAATTATCGCGGATGTCTTTTTTCTCATTCGCCAATTCATCCGGCGACTTTTTAATTGCAAAATCGAATGGTGCAATAAGATTATCGTGCGGCCAAGGATGCGTTTTCAGGTTGGAAAGATCGTAGCGGAACTTATATTCACTTGGATACAGGTAAACAATAACGGCAAGGCTGATCACAAAGAGGAATCCCTTGTAAAGCAAAGCATGACGATCGCGGATGAAAGTGAAAATCCTGTTCATTGGGTGGTGAAATTAACTAAAAAAAGGGACGAGAGTCAGACGCTGCGGATGAGACTTGAGAATTGAGATTTAGGCAGGTATGTGATTTTACCATCCGCACCGCAGGACACTACCCACCTCCTCTTTCAAGACTTTGAATGCAAAGAAAAACCGCGCAACTATTTGATTTTGTCTGCCATGCCAAACTCGCTCCACTCATCTACATATTAAATATTTAATTTAATTTGTAATTTATACTTAATTGTTATTACTTTATAAATCATCAAAAACACACACTTATGAAAAATCTACACCTTACATTTTGTGCCCTGCTATTTGTCGGCATGGCGAATGCTCAATTCTTTCAACGGGTTTATGGAGCCCCGAACACCAATGAAGTTCTTGAAACAGGAACTAATTACAATGGAGGAATATCGATCTCCCAGAAAGGTTTTTTAATGGCGGGTTATACACCGCAGGGTTCGACATCCGGTCTTAATTCGGTAATGGTTACGCGAACTGATCTTGCAGGCATACCGGTATTTAATAACCGCGTGGCACTTCTGGCGCAATTTACGACGCAACAATTAAGTGCTAAAGCCAAAAAAATAATCTCGCTTGCGAATGGTCAGATTGCGGTTTTCGGCGACTATAACAATGGACTTTCTACTTCTACAGGCCCGGTTTCAAACCAGTTCTTCCTGATGCTGACGGATGCTTCCGGCAACCCGATTTACGTGCGAACCTATAACATAGGCACGGTTCCTTTTCAGGCAGAAGCTACTTCGATCATACAGTCGCCAAGCAATAATGCTGTTTTATTTGCCTGCGGCTACATAGCCGGCGGACATGGAAACAAACAACCGGTTGTGATGCGGATTGATGCGGCTAGTGGCTCCCTTATCTGGGGAAACTCTTATGCCGATATATCAAGCGGTGCTTTTGAATGGACTGCTGAAGACCTGGTGGAATCGCCCTACCCGGGTCAGGCAAACAATAAAGTTGATATTGCTTTGGTTGGACGTTACGTACTCAATCCGGGTGATGGAGGGCAAGGCTGTTTCTCCACTATCGATGCGGCAACAGGTGTTCCTACAAGTACCATCCATCAATACGGCGGCCTATTCTCCGACTGTGGTTTCAATGCAATCACGGTCGCAAACAATCCGAATTATGGTGACCCGGGGTTTGCAATTGCCGGATATACGTTGCCGTATATTTTCAATGAGACGACGCTTTCGCCTGCTACTTATGATATGTGGGCGCTCAAGATTGATCCAACAGGAGGAAGCATCTACTTCTCTACAGAACTGGATTATTCTGCAGGGGACCGGAACGAATTTGGTTATGATATTATTGAACGCGTAAATACATTCGGCGATTATGAATATTATGTTGGCGGATATGTTGACCAAGGTTATTTCGGAAACGAAGATGAAGTGGTTTACAAGCTCAATTATTATGGTGCTCCTGTTGCATCGGGCAGTGAATTTACGTATGGCGGCCCTGGTAATGACAGAGTGCTTGAGCTTGATTATTTAAATTTTGGTGTACCAACGGGGAACGTTGGCTTATCGATGTTTAATTATTCAAGCGGTTCATTTGCTACGCTTGGACAGGCTGATTTTTACCACGTACGTTCGTATTTCAACGGTATTACTGCGTGTAATTTCATCCTGGATAACGCACGGTATTATTACGGCCCGGGATTTTACAATGATGCAAAACAAGATATTGACCAAAGCAGCGCCCAGCGTCAGCGCAGCCTCGACTGGACGGTAGCTTCTATGCAGAACGCGCTCATTTGTACTGCGAACAGCGTTCCCGGCGGAGCAAATACCCGCATCGGAGAAAGCGGCGGCGATGAAACGGAAATTACAGGAAGCAACGTGTTCCCGAATCCATTGACACTTGATAACCTACTGCTGAATATTCAGTTTGATGCAGCAGGAACCGGCGAGGATATACAGGTTGAGGTGATGAATGCGCTCGGACAGGTGTGCATGAAAACCCAGCAAACACTTGGCGATGGAGCAACTCAAATCCAGGTGAATCTTGGTGAAAATGGTGCGCTCCGTGCAGGCGTATATGTTGTGGTGGTCTATCGCGGTGGCGAAGTCTTCACGCATAACGTTTCTGTGCAGTAGTAGTAATTAAATCTTAAAAAGCGGGGCCGTACACATTGTATAGCCCCGCTTTTTTCATTTTATCCGTTGATTATTGCGCGGTCATTGCACGGTTAAGTTTCCGGCAGTTTTTGGTACCTTTGCCTGTCCTAAATAACCAAAGAAAAACCAATCCATTTTATGAAAGAAGTATATATCGTTTCCGCTGTACGTACCCCAATCGGCGCATTCGGAGGCGGACTGACAGAAGTTCCTGCAACACAGCTTGGCGCTACAGCAATCAAAGCGGCAGTTGAGCGTGCTGGTGTGAAGCTGGAAGATGTAAATGAAGTATTAATGGGCTGTGTGCTGCAGGGAAATCTTGGCCAGGCACCGGCAAGACAAGCGTCAAAGTTTGCAGGGTTGCCTGATACTGTTCAATGCACAACGATCAATAAAGTTTGTGCTTCGGGAATGAAAGCGGTGATTTTCGGTGCGCAGGGAATTATGCTTGGCGATGCTGATGTAGTGGTTGCGGGTGGAATGGAAAATATGTCGGCAACTCCGTATTATTTGGAGAAAGCACGTAATGGCTATCGTTACGGACACGGACAATTGCTTGATGCGGTTGTGAAAGATGGTTTGACGGATGTATATCACCAAAACCTGATGGGAAATTCTGCAGAGTTATGTGCAGCGAAATATACTATTACCCGTGAGCAACAGGATGCTTTTGCAATTGAATCGTACAAACGTTCGGCAGCGGCCTGGGCGGCAGGAAAATTCAATGACGAAGTAATTCCTGTTACTGTAAAAACACGTAAAGGCGATGTGGTGGTTTCTGAAGATGAAGAATATAAAAATGTCAACTTCGAAAAATTACCAACGCTCAAAACTGTTTTCCAGAAAGACGGAACAGTAACTGCGGGCAATGCTTCAACACTTAATGATGGTGCATCTGCACTGGTATTAATGAGCAAAGAAAAAGCAGATGCATTGGGAATAAAACCGCTTGCAAGAATCTTATCGTATACGGATGCGGAACAGGCTCCGGAATGGTTTACTACCACGCCGTCTATCGCTATTCCACGCGCGGTAGAAAAAGCAGGATTAAAAATGAGCGACATTAATTTCTTCGAGATCAATGAAGCATTTGCAGTTGTTTCTATTGCGAATATGCAACTGATGGATCTCGATCCGGCGAAAGTAAATGTTAATGGCGGCGCAGTTTCATTAGGTCACCCGCTTGGAAATTCCGGTTCACGTATTATCGTTACTTTGATCAATGTGTTAAAGCAGAATAAAGCGAAATACGGTGTAGCAGGAATTTGTAATGGCGGCGGCGGAGCGAGTGCGATCGTGATTGAG
>JBDSHN010000090.1:0-31671 GCA_039918435.1 Bacteroidia bacterium
AGAATATTGAAAACCGATTAAAATTCATTCATGCAACAATTGAATTTGAAAAAAATGCAGCCAGTGAATTCAGCACGATCCTGCTTGTCCCCATTAATGAAACCTCAAAAGTATGAATGCCATTAAATATGTAATTGCTGATGATCACCAGATCTTCCGACAGGGACTGAAACTTGTTCTTGCTGATGATCAAAGCCTGGATTTTATTGGCGAAGCTGAAAATGGAATTACATTGCTGAAATTGCTTGAAACAGTTTCGCCCGATGTCATTCTTCTCGATCTCAAAATGCCGGAGATGGACGGCTTTGAAGCTACACGCGAAATCAAAAAATGCTTTCCTGAAATAAAAATCCTGATCCTTACAATGCATGATGAAGAGCATTTTATTCTGCACATGCTGGAAAACGGTGCCAATGGTTATTTACTCAAGAACGCTAACCCTGACGAAATCCAGCAGGCTATTCATGCAGTGTATGAAACGAACCATTATTTCAACGATCTCGTGAGCAAGGCCATGCTAAAAAGCATTGTACATAAAAATCTTGCACGACCTGATTTCAAAAATAAAACTGAGCTGTCTGAAAAAGAAGTAACAGTACTGCAGCTCATCTGCCAGGAACTGACTTCCGCTGAAATCGGTGAAAAAGTTTTTCTCAGCGCAAGAACAGTGGAAGGCATCCGTGCGGGAATGATGGAAAAAACGGGGGTGCGTAATATTGCCGGACTTGTAATGTATGCGGCAAAAAATGGCATCGTTTAACAGAACGGTTGTTTCAATTCGCGTGATTCTTACTTAACATTAGGCTTCCATCTAATTCCGACAACCATGAGACTTGCAAAGACACTTCTTTTATTGACAATCGTTTTTGCCAATTTCGCTTTCCTCGCCCCTTTACAGGAAATCACAATCAAAACGGCTTCTCACTGCGATCATTTTGATGTTTGTGAAACGGGAAAACAACGATTGGAAAAACAACTGATGCTCACTTCCGGAATAAAACAAGTAAACATTGATAGCAAGACCATGCTTATAAGCGTAAAATATAATCCGAAACGCATTACACCTGAAAAAATAAGGAAAGTAATTTCACAAGCAGGTTATGATGCCGATGATGTGAAAGCTGATCCGAAAGGTGTTGAGCAGCTGGATGAGTGTTGTAAGAAATGATTTTATATTTAATTGCACAACCTGTTCAATATTACTTTTATAACATCAGGCACATCTTCACCGGCAAGAATTAAAGCAAAAATAATTTCACGAAAGAATTTATCCTGAAAAGGAATGCGCCAATTCTTTCGAAACACAAAATTTTCTACACGTTACTTCTACTGCTTCTCCGGCATGCTGATCACCATGCATTGCAGGTAGTGCTATGACTTATAGTGAAAATTTTTTTTGTGGAATAACCTCTTGACTGGAAAATTATTACAGCACTACTGCGCGAGGAATTTTTTTTCGCATCCACCTTTTTCACCCGCAAATACACGAAAATATTTTCGCCCTGCGCACCTTCGCAATCTACATAAGCTATATGTAAATCAACCAATTAACTTGCTGGCACCGTTCTTGAAATGCATCCGGAAACTTTATTTAAACCGACATGCACAATTACGATATTCCAACATCAGAATATGATTCTGAAAACTCCATTCCTGAAATGGAAAATGATTTCGAGAATGAAAATCTTTATGAAAATGAAGATGAATCGAATGATTATGAAAACGAAAATAATTCTGAAAACGAATTATCTGAAGGAGAATCATTCGAAATGGAAATGGCAGATGAGTTGCTTGCTGTGCAGGGTGAAGATGAAATGGACCATTATTTAAAACGGCTTTTCAGAAGAGCTACAGGAAGAAGGCGCTCATTGGATCGAAAAATGACTGATGCGCTTGCGATCCTTCTTAAAGGATTATCGAAAAAACTTTTTACTTCTAAAAAACGCAACCGTCATCGTCTAAGCAGCAGGATGATGGAGCAGGAAAATACTTTCCGTGCTGAATTTCTCGGACAGGAATTTGAAGGCCTGAACCAGGAAGACCAGGAGTTTGAAACGCGGAGATCTTTTGTGCGACTTGCAGGAAGCGCTGCACGCCGCGCTTCAGTGATGCATCAACGCCAATCGCCGCGATGGAGAGCGCGACGTGCGCTGGCACTTGCAGCAAGAAGACATGCACCGGGAATTTATAATCCCGCAATATTAAACACGTTGAATCAATTTCCGTCATCAGCACAGCCTTCTCCTGCGCTTTCGCAGCGGTTGAATATGCTTGAAAATGCTATCGGAAGCCTTACTGAAAAGATCAGCTACATGAAAATGCAGGCTGACAATCAGCCTTCAAATTCGCAGCAAGCAACTGCTAATGATGATGCAAAAACTTCGGATACGGAATACGAATCTATGTATGAAGATGAATGGGAAGAGGAAGATTATGAAGGAGATTATGAGAATGAAGATTACGAAAGTGAAGATGAAGAAGAGGATTATGAAGAGATGAATAATGAATATGAAGATTACGAGGACAATGAGTCTGAAGATTATGAACACGAAGATTATGAAGAGCAGGAAAGTGGAGAGTATGAGCAGGAAGAAAACGAAAATGAAAAACAGAAATCACCGGGACGCAGAAAACGTAAATGCAAATGTGGTTCATGCAAGGGAGTAACAGCAAACGAATTTGAAGAGAACGAATCAGAAGAAAATGAATCGGAGGAAAATGAATACGAGCAGGAAGAAAACGAATCGGAGGAGTATGAATATGAATATGAAAACGATGGTGAGGTTTATGATCGTGAATCGACTTTCAATGAATCGATACAGATGGAGCTTGCTTCAGAATTACTGAATGTTCAGACGGAAGAAGAGCTGGATATGTTTCTTGGCAAGCTGTTGAAAAAAGCGGGACGACTTGTAAAAAAAGTTTCAAAAATTGCGCTGCCGGGACCGCTTGGAAAAGTGCTGAAAGGAATTGCGAAAAAAGTGCTTCCAATGGCAGGAGGAGTTCTCGGCGGAATGTTTGTTCCGGGACTTGGAAATATGATTGGAAAATCCGTTGGTGATATGGCTTCGAAAGCATTCGAAATGGAATTTGAAGGACTGAGCCAGGAAGACCAGGAATTTGAAAAAGCAAAAGCATTCGTTCGGTTTGCAGGGAATGCGGGAATGAGGTCTGCACTATTAAGACGCAATCTTCCGCCACGTGCGAGGACAAAAGTGGCGCTTAAGCATGCAGCGAAAAGATATGCACCTGGTTTACTTCGCAGAACTCCTAACCGCCGTAATTTCCGAAACACTATCAATGCAAGACGCCAGCCGATCCATAATTCTGCTGCTTACCTGAGAAACCAAAAAATCCAGCAGCGTCGCCGTTCTATGAATTACAGGAAAAATCATCCGAACCGTTTCACACAACAGCAACGCAACCTTTGGAGAATGCGTCATCCCGGACAACCATTCCCACAGAACGGATATTCAGGCAGACCTTATCAACAGCAGCAACCTTACCAGGGAAATCAATATCCGCAACAGCAACCTTACCAGAACGGCAATTATCCTTCACAACAACCTAATGATTTTGTACCGCAAAATCCAGGTCAATTACTATCAGGCGGAAACGCACAAGATGCTCCATTCAGTCAAAAGCTGAGTTCTCTTGAAAATGCCCTAGCACAGCTCACGCAAAAAATCAGCTCGATGAATGCGCCGCAGGCTTCGAACGGTCATGATCTTCCTTCTGGAAATGATTCGGGTAATGATGGTGGAAACGATGGATCAGAAAACGAATATTGGAACTAACCGTTATGGAATCTTCCACATTCATCACAGAATTTATTGCCAACGAAGCCGAAGGAATGCTGATCAGGATAAAGCAGCTGAAACCTTTCAGCATGACTGTATCGATGGTAAAAAGCGCTGCTGTTTCGGATAGGGCATTCAAAGGAGTGAATGACCACGTCAATAACGCAAAAAGAAAATTGCGCATCTCCGTTGTTGCTTTTATCCGGAAGCTGAGACATAAAAAACTTGAAGAGCAGATTGATCCTGTTGCACTACAGAATCAATTCGCGATGCTTAAGCTGCGTTTCAACAGCATACTCGATCAGCTCGACATTTATGCGGATGTGCTGACGCAACGCAGTGAGCAGGAAACAGGAACATGGTTGCGCGGATTGGATATTCTTGCAGAAGATGGATTATCACCAGGCAAAAAATATTTCGAATTGCCCGCCCTGATGGTTTATCTCGATCGCGGTCACGGCGCGGCAATACGCAGAGCCCGTACACGTTTACCTGGAGGCGATTTAAATCCTGTTGCCGTGATCCAGATCCCACGGGAACGCATGTGCGGAAATGGAATCGGCTCATCGCTTGTTCATGAGGTAGGCCACCAGGCAGCTGAACTCATCGGTCTCACGCAAAGACTGAAAGAAGAAACCCATAAAGTAGGTGAGCAAAAAACAAAGAACAAAAAAGCGTGGGAATATTTTGAGCGATGGGTTTCCGAAATAGTTGCTGACTTTTGGGCCATTGCACAGCTGGGCATCAGCGCCACGCAGGGACTAATGGGTGTTGTGTCATTGCCCGCTTATTTCCAATTCAGGCTCGATCTGAATGATCCGCATCCTGCACCTTTTGTAAGAGTATTGCTCAGTTGCCGGTCAGGAAATATGCTCTTTCCCGATCCGCAGTGGCAGCAGCTTGAACAATTATGGAACACCTTTTACCCAACAGAAAATCTTCCGGAACACAAGCGCCAGGATCTTCATGAATTGCTGGAAGAGATGCCTGAATTTATCCGGCTGATGATCAACCTCCGTCTTAAAGCCCTAAATAATCAAAGGCTTGTTGAAATTTTTCCCATTGCAGAACGGCAACCAAATTTGCTAAGGAAATATTACATGGAAATTAAAAAAAATCGTTCGATACTCAAACGCATTCCTCCTACCCTGCTGTTTGCAATCGTAGGCCAGGCAAAAGCAGATTTTAAACTATGTGCAAAATCCGAATCACGATTAATTCAATACCAATTAACGAACTGGGCAAATCATTTATTAAACTAATCTTTAAACCAAACAGAAATATGGCACCTCGAAAATCTATTGACGGCGAAATGGAATCCGGAACATCCATGGGTTCTCAAAATGCAGAAGCAACACAGGCGTACCAGGATCAAAAAAAATACGCCACGCAAAACATAAATATTACCGGTGGAAAGGATCAGAATTTTCCTGTGCAGGTAATGCTTACCGGCAGCAATGACATTACATCGGAAGCGCTGAATTGCAACCAGGAAAACGTATGGAGCGTCTTGAAAAAACGGCCGCTTGCATTCAACCTCATTAATGGAAAGATCAAAATGCTGCTTCTTTTCAACGATAAGGATAAGGTTGCAGTAAAAACATTGCTCAGCAATAATGATGCTATCTATCAAAAATTCAAAATGGCATTTCCTGAGCTTCATCTTCCGGAACATTATAGTTCACTGGACGGAGATTCAGAAAATCGTTTCGATAGCTTTCTTAACAGGATCAGTCAGACCAACCGCAAAAATGCAAAACTGGAATATTCCGTATTGAAGTATTACATCAGCAGTTTTGTTTCAATGAATTATACGCAGGATGATGCAAATTTTTCCCATCTTGAATCCGCACTCGGTCAGGAACAGCTCAATTACATTCAGACAATGTATGAAGCGCTTAACCTGGAACCACCGGCAAATGTTCCGGTAAGTATGATCGAACTCATCTGGAGCTATTGGATGGAAGAAGGAATGCTTGTTCAAACGATGAACGCCATCAGCCGTCGTTTCCAGAATATGCGAAATGGTGATCGTGATCCGCTGGCTAACTTCGCCATTGATCCGCTTCGTGGCGCCAGCAATTTGCTCTGGGGATATATCCAGGATGCGAATAACCGCCTCACTGTTCAGCGCCGTTCCTACGAATATGATAATCAGTACGGATTGCGTCTGTACGGAAGTGCGATCCCTAAAGCGCCAAGTGCTGACTCACGTTCTAAATTCATCGGCGCGTTAAACAACCTGCTTTTAAAATGTGGTGCGTATTACAAGCAGACGGATAACCTGACCATCAAAGCAGACGCATTCCCGATCCTGAATTCGCTCCAGGAATTACATCTCGTTCTTGCTGAAGGAGCGAATAACCAATTCGGTAACCTTCCTGCCGAAGCGCGTATTGAGATGATGGTAGAACAGCAAATTCTCGCACGTGAAGAAATCCGTGAATTCCTGAATGGCCGCATCATGGTTCCGTACAAAGAAGAATGGATGGGCCGCGTTGATGTGATGAAAAAACTTCAGCAATGGGATTCTACCGGCATTACACATTTCTACGATCTTGCAAATTACAGCGAGATACTTATCCTCAGCATTCGTTATGTGAACTGGATAGATGTGAACTCAAGCGAAACAGCAGGAACGTGGGCTGTATTCTTCAGGAATGAAATCCAGAAATACATTTTCAGCTATCGCGCAGTTACCGGTGTTGACCTGTCTACTGAAAGTTCCTCCACCACAGAAGAACGCAATACAATCCCGGGAATTCTCATCCAGCAAAGAAGAAATAAAAGATAAGCTGACTACAACAACTGTAATTCTCTTTAGAATTTTTTTAAAACATAAGTCCGATGTGCAAATGCAACTCCTCCAATCAAAAAATGACTGTGCTACCCAAAGAGCAGGAATTCGAAGCGTTTTTGTCGGAGCTACATGAACAGGAATTTGAAGAAGAGAATTACAGTTATGAAAATGAACGCACGCTTTTGCAGGAAGTGATGGAAGAATTTGAAGATGAAAATCCTGCACCGGTTCCATTCAAAAATGTACCATTTGCACCACTCCCACCTGAAGGAAGTTACTGGCCACTGATCTCAACGCACGAATTAGCGGAAGTAATTTCCTATATGGCGCCATCCGGACTTATCGGGGAAAACAGGAAACGGTTTGGCGCATCACGCAAAAGCTCAGGAGGACGTTACCATGCAGCAATTGATATGTATGCTAAACACAAAGATTCCGTTATTGCCGTTGATCATGGCACGATCATCAAGCATGGCGCATTCAATGGCAAAACTTATTCTCTTGTTGTGAAGCATACCACGATGGTGATCAATTACGGCGAAGTAGAAAAAGAACTTGCGCCGGGTTTGAAAGTCGGCTCCATTGTTTTTCCCGGGCAGATCATTGGTTATGCCGGAAAAAATCCGAGAGGAGAATCTATGCTGCATTTTGAAGTTTATACAATTGCTGCGAAGACGAATCAAAAATGGCATAAAGGATCTAAAGCTCCCGCACAATTATATAATCCGACGCTGTTGCTTCTTTATTTAAAAAATTTCGGGAAAAGAGCAACGCAGGAAGCTTCGGTAAATAAAGAAGATACAACTACTGCGGCACCTGTTATTAATGAAACACGAGCCACAAAAAGGAATGCTTCGTTTTCAGAAAAAATCGGTTGGGGCACACACCTTTCGCTCATCCAAAAAAGATTGGAGACCAACGCCACGCAAGGTGAAGAAGCTTTTGCGCATGCGGTTGCAAGATGGCAAAAGGCACAAAATTATCCCGCAAAAAAAATCACCGGGATACTTGATCGTGTTACCTGGAATTTGCTGAAAAAGTCATTGGATATTACGAATAAGATGTCCGCAAAACGCAAAGGCACAGGATGGGTAATTTCCGGCGGAAGAGATATTAAATGGGTATTGTGTGAGCTGAGAAGAAAAGGACTGCTCACTATTTCTGCTAATGAAATGGAAATGTTCCGTTTGGTTTCCGGCGCGGAGTCGAATGAAAAGATCAGCGCTGTTAATAATTGGGACAATGTTTTCATGAGTATGGGATTCACTCAATTTACAATTGGCGTAAATACATTGCAGCGTGTTATCAGGCGTGTTCCTGCTGCATATAAGAAATATGGCATTGAATTAACCGAAGGAGAGAAATATCCGGGTACTGATATTGACAAAATAAAAGGGACAACGCGTCCGGGCGATTTGCGATCCTATGAATGGGGTGAAAAATTTTATAAGGCCGGTCTTGATGAAGAAATTATTGTAGCACTGATCCAGGAAGCAAGAAAACGTCTGAATGATCTGCTGGCTTATAGTGATCCGACAGATTTCCTGAGAACAAAATTTGCCAATCACAGATTCCCAAATCTCTGGGCGCATGTATATGAATCCAATAACGCAGCGCCGAGTCCTTTTAAAAAAGCGTTGAAAGAAGCGATTACCGAAGCGATAAAAACCAGGATCGAAAATCCTGTCAGGCTCAGTGAAATGATCACGAAAAAATTTGCAAAAAAGTGGCACAGGGCGCGTCACATTGCAAAAAAAATGCATGCTGACCAAATTACTGTACTTGATGATGCTGCTTATTGCAATTAAAAAAGTTCATTGTGTAATAAAATTCACTTGCTCCAATAACCGAAACGAATGAAAAGAGAATTTGAATACGAAACCATATTGGATGAGTTAATGCATGAACTTCTTTACGATGATGCACAACCTGACCTCAATTTACAATTCAGAGAAAAAGCAGCGGAGATCGCACTTACAGAATATAAGTTGCTTTGGGATTCGGGCAAAAGACTGGAGACCGAATGCCTTGTTACAGATGTACTCATCGGTTATTATGTAGAAGGATTAAAGTTCAAGCCTGAGTATGCTAAAAATCACGTGCGTGAAATTCAGTGTGCGAAGACAGTAAAAAAGTATGATCCTAAAACGAAAAAAAGATATGTTGCCGATATACCATGTTACACACGGAAGAATCCGGATGACAAACCAAAAAAATGTCACAGCCATGCGTGGAGCGCAGCATTCATTTCGTGGGTGATGCGCCATGCCGTTGCTTCTGCTGGCCGCGATATTACATTCGCTTACAGTCCTGCCCATATCAATTATATCAGGAGAGGAAAGGTGGCTAAAAATGCAGCAGATAAAACGTATCCTTTCTGGACGTATAATGTGGATGAAGTAAAGCCTGAAGTTGGGGATCTTATCTGCTTCACACGTCCGAAATCAAAAGGAAGTGAATGTGTTGCAGGTGGTACTGCGGCAAATATTACCAGCGGAAAAGGTTATTGTTCGCATTGTGATATTGTAGTAAAAGTTACCGAAACAGAAATTCATACTATCGGCGGCAATACATCTGATTATAGCGGAACAAGTGATACTGTGGGAATGAAAAAACTTGCGACTGGCGCCGATGGAAAGCTGATCACAAAAGGGAAAAGATATATCGGCATTATGAAATACATAGGCGATAAATAAATAGCATTCATTTACATCAAACTTATTTCACATGCACCGGCATAATACACTTTCGCAGCAACAACCTTTACGCAATGATGAGCAGGAATTTGAAAACTTTTTATCCGGGCTTCTTTCCGGCGACACATCACAAGAACAGGAGCTTGCCCCGCTGGCAAAAAACGAAAGACTTCCGAAGAATACATTTTACCCGATCATTAATCTCGGGTTTAAAGCATCAAAGGTTTGTCTTGATAAAGAAGCTAAAAAATGTATCCGCGTTTTGAACAGGAATACTACAGCCCTCTTCTATCCTTCTTCATTCAATCCCAATCAACCTGTTCATCTGCTGTTTTATTTTCACGGGCATCTTGGTTCCGTTCCTGGCAGTGACACTGCCGCAAGTGAATACCTCAATTTTACAAAAAACGAATATCTTAAGCTGAGAGAAGAAATAGAAAGCAGCGGAAAAAATGTAATTCTCATCATGCCTTCTTTAGGGTCTTCATCGGAACCGGGCACCCTGGCTGACTGCGGTGGATTTGAAGAATATTTTAAGAATGTGAAAGCTGAAATCGAAACAAACATTCTCAAAAATTTCTCCGTAACAAAAATGAAAAAAGGAAAGCTTATTCTTTCAGGACATTCCGGAGGGGGAAAGGTGATGCTGGAACTTGCGACTTTTAATAAAGTGGATGAAATATGGGGATTTGATTCCATCTACCAGGGCGGAAAAGAATGGCCATGTATTGCAAGACGGAATAAAGATCTTCGTTTGTTTTTCTATTACCACAAAGATGGTAATAGAGCTAAAGATGGTACGGCCACCGCAATACTAGACGCTAAATCGAATATGCTGCGTTTAAAATCGGGCAGCCTCGACAACCTGCAGCTGATCGATGTTTATAATGGTCCGCCGAAAACAAATCCCGGCAATCCGAAGCTAGTGCTGACGAAAGACAAGTCGCCACACTTTGCAATGATCAGGCCCGGAATGAAAGAACGTCTTGAAGCGCTTGGCGGAACAGCAGATGGTAAAGATTGGGAAGCGGAAACGATATTAGACGAATTGTTTAATGAATTCGAAGAAGTGGAATTTGAATTTTTTCCGAATAAAGTTGACTCCGATTTCCTTGTCGGTGATTTTGATGAATCAAAACATGAAGAATTTATACAGGTTGAACCCATGCACCTGGTTGATGACAAAAAAAAAGAACCTGTTTTTCTTCTTAAAGAAGTTTATAGCAGTTTCGTGGCAATGCATAATGCGGCAATTAAAGAAACGTGTGGAGAAATTTTGTTGAAGCTGGTTTCAGGAACGCGCAACTTTAATTACCAGAAAGATATTATCTGGGAAAAGAAATGGAATGGCCTTAGAAAAGTGAATGGTAAATTTTTAAAAAAACCAGATAAAAAAGAATCGATTCCTGATCAAATAGCTCGTGCAAAAAAAATTATGATGGAGAGCGCTATGCCCGGAACATCGCGGCATCATTGGGGAACAGATTTCGATCTTCTCAGTACAAGCAGCGCTTATTTTGAAACAATAAAGGGCAAAAAAGAATACAGTTGGTTGAACACAAATGCTCACCGATTTGGATTTTGTCAGCCTTACCTCAGCAAAAAACTGGCAAAGCGAAATGGATATGAAGAGGAGAAATGGCATTGGTCATACACAAAAATTTCAGCTCCGCTTTTGCAACAATATAAGAAGCTGGTAAAAGAAGAAAAACTGAAATCATTGAATTTTAGCGGTGCGCATCTTGTTGATCAAGCTGCATTGAATGTAATCGGAAATTATGTTTCGGGCGTTAATCTTTGCTGCAAAAATCCAGAACCATTACAATGCCGGTAAAATAAAGCACACGAAAAATCATTAATTATTCAACACCACCCATTCATCTGTATTCTTTTTAAAGTACTGCTGAATGGCGCGGGTTGTAATATTCAATCTTCCCGCAGCCTTTTGCCTGTTGCCAGACTCCAGTTCAAGCGCAACTTTAATTGCAACGAAAGCTGCAAGGTTTTTGATCTCAAACAAATTCTCCCCCTTGATCACCGCTTTTTTGATCACCGATTCCAATTCATTCAGCTTTTCTTCAATGCTCATTTTATTTTTTATTAGCCTGTCGCCGGCCGGCATATCGCCCATCGTTATTTTTCCTTTGCCGGTGTGACGCATAGCCATACGCCTGATGAGCTGCCGTAATTCTCTCACATTCCCGGTGTACTCTTTTTTCTCGAGCAATTGAATTACATTTTCATCGAAGTAAGGAACATCATCCGGCTTATTATTTTCCTTATAAAATTCGCGGAGAAAATGTTCCGATAAAGGCCTGACGTCTTCGATCCTTTCATTCAACGAAGGAACACAAAGCTCCACATCTGAAATACGATAATACAAATCGTTACGGAACACTTTTTCTCCAATCATTGATTTAAGATCTTTATTGGTAGCCGAAACCAACCGGAAAGAAGTATTCTGCCATACATTGCTTCCAACTTTTTTAAAATTCCCTTCTTGTATCACACGAAGCAATTCTGCCTGCATGCGCAATGGCAACTCCCCGATCTCGTCCAGGAAAAGAGTTCCTTTATTGGCCAGTGAAAAAGCGCCTTCACGTGAACCGACAGCACTTGTATAAGCCCCTTTCTCATGACCAAAAAATTCACTTCCCGAGAGTTCCGGTGCAATTGACGAACAATCCAACAGTATCAGTTTGCTTTTTTGCTGCCGCTCATCAAGCATGTGAACAAGTCTTGACAAGAGTTCTTTCCCTGTTCCGGATTCACCAAGAATAAGAATGTTGGAGCCGGAAAAGATGGAAACCTCAATTACATTTCTCAAAAAAGATTTCCACGCTTTACTTCCGCCAATAAGGTTTTTCGTTATCAGCACAGACGATAACACTTCTTCGATCTTTATCCAGCGTTTTGCTTTTTCATCCAGGTAATCCAGCAGGCAGGCACTCCCATTCCAAACGATCACATCTGAAAAGCCAGCCGCAAGCATTTCCAGGTTTTTCGTTTCAGGAAGATGCGCAGTTGTGATCAGGATATACTGGCAATTATGTTCCGTGAAATGAATGCGACCTGCATGCTTTGCAAGTACAACATCCGGAGAATTGGAAAAGACCAGGATAATTTTAAAACCGGAAATAGCACTTAGCTTATCTTTCCATTCACCGAGATCTTTCCATTCGGCATTCAGTTCATTTTTATTTATCCAGGATAAACCGGTGGTTGCAATGTGATAAAATATATTCATACAAAGGGAGAATTACCATCGTGTTGCTTTCTTTTTATTTTATTTAGCAGCAACCACTAACAACTGTTTGTTTAAAAATAAAGAACACTGCGTTCCGCGATTCTTCCTATTATATTAAAGCAGGTGGTAAAAAGTAGGATTTCAGCAGCATGTGAGGACATAAAATTGGTCAAGAGCTGAATTTGGTGGGTAAACGACAGCAAAAAAAGGGTGAAGTATTCAACGCACCATCAACAAAAAATTGATTTTTGGGTAAACCATTAAATTACACGCAGGCGATGCAATAGCCCGGCACGGTACTGACGCCCGATGGGGATGGATTGCCTTCCGATATACAGCGTGTCTTCTTCGATGCGTGAAATTTTCATCACGGGCACAACAAACGATTTATGTACACGGATAAAATCAGCAGCGGGTAGTTTTTCGAACACTTCTTTGAGAAAAGATTTTACAGTGTATGTTTTCGCCGGCGTGTACACTTTCGTATAATTATCCAACGCTTCAAGCCACAACATATCTCCCGTTTCGATCCGGATCAGCTGCCCTTTTTCGCGGATAAAATATGCGTCCGGTGATGCTTCTGAAAACGAATCTTCGTTCCGGATTTCCTGTTCTGCTTTCTGCAATGCAATTTCAATCGTGCGTTGAAGATCATCATCGCGAAATGGCTTCAGCACATAGCCGGCAGGTTCTGTATCGAGTGCCTGTGCAAATGTGCCGGCGTCGCTGAATGCAGTCAGGAATATGATTGGGAAATTTTTATGCTGCAGCTTTTTTGAAAGGCTGATCCCGCCCATCGAATCGCCAAGCTGTATATCCATCAGCACAACATCGGGTGGTGATTTTTCAATCATCTCTACAGCTTCCGCCTCGTCCACCGCAATGCCATCTACGATATAACCCATCTTCTTCAACCGCGATTCGACATCCATCGCGATTGTCATTTCATCCTCAATGATCAGGATATGTGTGGTGAACCTGCTCATACGCCCGGATTCGTTTTCATTCGTGCCGGAAATATAATACGAATTGTTGTTCCATTTCCAGAACTGCTTTCAGATTGAAGTTCTCCGCGCAGCTGGCGGACAAGTCCTTTTACAAGACGCAGACCTAATGTATTTTTTGCGTTTGCAATAGTTTCATCCATCCCCACGCCGTCATCCGCTATAACAAGCGTGCATTTTTCATCGTTACAACTCATGCTCACAAGGATTGTTCCTTTTTCCGACGGAAAAGCATACTTAAAACAATTTGTCACCAACTCATTAATGATCAATCCGCATGGAACCAGCTGGTCAATATCAAACCAACGTTCATCAGCAGCGCAACGAATGGTTATGGATGAACCTGCTTTTGCAAATGAAGCGGAAATATGATCCAGTAAAGTATGCACATATTTACTAAAGCTGATCGCCTTCAGATCTGCAGATTGATAAAGTTGCTCATGAAGCAATGCAAGTGTATGAATGCGTTCCTGGTTTTGCCGCAGTGCGTTTTTTGCATTGCCGGGCGAATAAGAATCCTGCAAACTGAGCAGGCTGGAAACCAGTTGCAAATTATTTTTTACACGGTGATGGATTTCCCGCAGCAGCAAATCTTTTTCGCCTACTAATTGCTCCAGCTGTACAGTATGTTTTAATTCTGCCCGGTAACGCTGAAAAAGTAAAAAAGCAAAAAGAATAATTGCGACAGCTGTAAGAATCACCACCCATAACCAGTTGCGCTGACGACCCAGCTGGTTGATGTCATTTTCTTTTTCCAGCTCGGCCGCCTTTTGTTGCTCTCCAAGCAATTTGATCGTCTGCGAACTTTCGCGCGTGCGGTACCGAAGTTCCAGTTCCTTTGCACTTTTTTGCGCACGTTCGGTTAAAACAGAATCGTTGTAAGCAGCGTAAAGCACATAATCAGCATACGCCTGCTGGTAATTTCCCGTTTCCGAATAATAATTGGCAAGCGAACGATGCGCAAGACGACTGTAATAATGAAGCTGAGCGCTATCGGCTAACGATGCTGCGAGTTTAAGCTGGTCAAGAGCTTCTTTCTTATGATTCAACTTAAACAGGACATTACCAACATTGATGCGAGAAGCTACAATATCGTAAGGGCGTTTGCTTACCATTGCAAGTGTAAGGGAACGCTGGTATAGCGTTAAAGCGGAAGCCGGATCATTTTGTTTTTCATACACCATCGCAATATTCGAAAGGCAAGACGACATGCCGACCGAATCAAAAACTGCTTCGCGAATGCGTAACGATTGCTGGTAACATTTTAGCGCACCGGGAAAATCTCCTTTTGAAAAGGAAACGCCACCCAGGTTATTCAGACATTTCGCCTGACGGATGCTGTCTTTCATTTGCACACCTATCGCATAGCTCAGCTCATAATATTTTACAGCATTCTCAAGATCCTTCATCGTCTTGTAAATGGTACCGATATTATTATAGATCGCCGCGCGGTGCGCAGGATCGGGACAAAGCGCTAATCCATCAAAATAATACCGTAACGCTTCTTCATTCTTTTCTCTGTAATCGCAGATATAACCGTGTAGCACAAGTAAGGCGCTGCGGGCAGAGGAATCGGATACGTTTGATATTTTTGCTTGTGCAGAATCGGCAAGAATAGCAGAGGAATCCAGTGCACCCAGTTCAAGTAAAGCATACGACCAGTTGATCAGTGAGAATAGGGTCTGCACAGGATCTTTCGCTGACAATTTTAAAGCACGTTTAGCAAATGTTGCTGAAAGTTGGGGAGACGCATAACGGTAAGCTTCGGATTTCTTATTGAGACTATCTGCAAGCTTAACAAACGAAGATGGCTGTCCGGATAAAGCTGTTTTGAAAACCAAAGCAGGCAACAGGAAGAACAAAAACCGGCAAAATCGGGATTGCATAAATTCAATTTAAAAAGCAGGATTCGCTCAAATGTATTAAATATTAAAAAAGAGAAGCAACAACAAATAATTAATATTGGGTCAGAATGCACTCTTTATAAGAACTTAAGAGTGCAATTCATCATCATAAGATTCCACCTGAAGGATCTGTGGTGTCCGAATCGTTTTGTAATTATGTAAGTAACTAACTGAGGAAGGAATTCCACAGAATAAATCTATAATTTCACAGAATAATTTATCCTGTAAATGAAGAATACCATATAATTAAATCAGGTACGATTTTTTCATCTGCCCAACAACCATTATAACCAATCTCATGCAAAAACCTAAATCACCCTTATTCGAACGGCTCGCACGCATGTGTACAACGTTCGCCGGAAGCACTGCCGCTTTTATTATCTCATTTTCTGTCATTATCGCCTGGCTTGTCAGCGGCCCATTCTTCGGTTATTCCGATACCTGGCAGCTGGTAATTAATACAGGAACAACCATCATTACTTTTTTGATGGTGTTTCTTATTCAACGCAGTCAGAATAAAGATTCGCGCGCTGTGCATTTAAAGCTGAATGAACTGATTGCTTCTTTGCAGGGACCAAGCAATCGTTTGGTCAATGTTGAAAATCTAAGTGAAGATGAATTGAAGCAGCTCTCGATATTTTATCAAAAGCTCAGTGAAATGGCAGCTAAAGAACATGATCTCACACGTTCACATTCAATTGAAGAAGCTGAAGGCAGGCACAGGAAAAAATATACGCATTCGAAAGAAAACGTTAAATAATTTTCGGCTTAACCTGCTACAAAAGATGCAATTTTTGCACTTGAAATTACTGTTGGATTTACAACCATCACAGGAATCTGAACTTCATTTGAAATGATATCGCGCTCAGCAGTGCCGCTGAATAATTCGTGTACACCGCGCTCCTGTGAATTTACTACCGCTATAAGATCAGCATCCACACTTGTTGCAAAGCTGATGAGCTGCTTCACAAAACCGCCTTTTTCAGCTGCGGAATGAACTTCATGTTCAATACCATTCTTCTTCATCTCATTTTGCGCATAAGACGTATTGCGCGCAACTGTTTTTTTCAGGAATTCATCACTTTCAAATTGTGAAAAGATGTAAATTTTTGATTTGAAATAACCCGCCATACGAATTGTCAGATCCAGCTTTTGTTTGCCTTCTTTGGTAAGATCCATCGGAAGCACAATACGTGAATAACCGTTGCGCATCGGACGGTTTTGAACCACCACAAATGGCACAGCAGAATTTGTAATCACTTTTACTGCATAGCTCCCGAGAATATGCTGCATGCCTTTTACGCCATGTGTTCCCATAAAGATCAGGTTCGCCCCGATCGTTTCTGCAACGCCACCAATATCATCAAAAATATTTCCTTCTTTCACTACGCTTTTCAAAGCGATCGCATATTTTTCATTCGCCTTTATAATCTCATCCAGTTTTTCCTGTGCACGGACACGATCACCGTTCTTATCAATTACATGCAGCAAAGTAACTTCTGCATTCACAACTTTTGCAACAGAAATTGCATGATGAAGCGCACATTCTGCAGCTGCAGTAAAATCGGTTGGAATCAGGAATTGGTTAAGCGCTTTTGACATAGGGAGTAAATTTTGAGCAGCTAAAGTAGTAACAAAACCAATTGCTTCAAAAATTCGTAACTGTAAGCTGTGCAGGCATTTAATGTCCTTTGAGGCGGAGTGTGATCTGATAAATGTGTGATTTAATTGCTCTGTAGTTTAATTAGATGGTGATTTGATTATTAAACAGTCTATTGAAGGTTTTACGCTAAACTAACCTAAAATAACTACTTTTATTCTTCTTACCCCAATGGCCACCGACATTCAGCATGAGCAAACTAATCCTGCGGATAATTTTCGTTTTCTTATTCAGTGCAGGAGCAATTTCTGTATCGGCAAATTGTCCGACCGTAAATGCGGCATTTACCACTTCGGTGATAAATATATGCGGCCCCGGACCTGTAACAGTCAATTTTGTCAATACAAGCACAGGTGCAGGAAATGGCGCGGCAACGTATAACTGGTTTCTGAATAATGTACAGTTTGATGTTACTGCCGGATTAACTGCTCCAACCGCTTCTGCAATTTCTGCTGTGGGTTCTTACAATTATATGCTGGTTGCACACAATACAGCACCTAATTGCACAGATACTGCTTTTGTAACAGTAACCATTTTCCCAACTCCGGTAGCTGCATTTACATTCACACCAAATAACCAATGCGCAGGCTTACCGGTAAACTTTACAAACACATCTGCCGGAACTGTTGTGGGCACTACGTACCTGTGGAATTTTGGTGATGCAACAACTTCTGCGCTTGCGAGTCCGTCACATACGTATGCTGCAGGCGGAATCTATAACGTAACGCTGACAGTCACAAATTTCGCAGGATGCACCAGCACATTTAATTTACCTGTAACCACGCTTGCCATTCCGCTTGTTTCCATTTCCGGAGATGATGGTGATGGCGACACGCAGTATTGTTTGCTTCCGGGTGATCCTACAACTACTGATGTTGTCGTTTTTTCCAACACAACAACTGGTGCAGTAAGCTATAGCTGGAATTTCGGCGATGCCACTCCCCTATTCACAACAGCATCAACAGCAAACTTTTCGCATACTTACACCAGCTACGGAACATATATTGTAACAATGACTGCAACCGGCCCAAATGGTTGTACAGCTACTGCTACACTCACTGTTATTTTTGAACGGTTTGTCGGCGCTTCCTTCAGCGTACCGATCATGGAAATGTCTGGTTGCTTACCGCTCACAGTTCACCCGGTCAACGCATCACAAAATGCAAATACCTATACTTGGAATTTTGGTGATGCAACACCATTGGTCACAACTACGAGCTACACGCCTCCTGCACATACCTATCTTGTGCCGGGCATGTACACCATTACGCTTGTTGCAGCCAATTCCTGCAATACAGCAACATCAACAGTAAGTCCGATTGTTGTAGTTGGTCCGCCTGTTGTAAATTTTTTCGCTAACCCTGCATTGGGATGCTCGCCGCAGGTAGTTACGTTCACGAATGCTTCTACCGGAGTTTCCCCGGCAAATAATTACAACTGGAATTTCGGAAACGGAAATACATTAACCGGTACCGGAAATGCTCCGCCGCAAACTTACATCCAGGGATCATGGACCATTACACTCATCGCGGGAAGTGCTTGCGGAACGGATACCATGGTGCGCGTGATTGTTGTGGATACTATTCCTGATGTTAATCTTGCAGTAACTCCTGTTACAGGATGTACTCCGTTAACGGTTACACCAACGAACACTTCAACAGGCGGCAATCTATCTTATCAATGGTATGTTGATGGTGTTTTTACTTCTTCAGCTGTAAATATTCCTCCTGTAACATTTACAACACCTCCCGGAAATGCCGTTACGAATCATACCATCCGGCTCGTAGTTATCAATCATTGCGGAACACGCGATTCAACAGTAAACATAACGGTTCATCCTGCCGTGCTGGCGCGTTTTACTCCGCTGAATACTACAATTTGCCAGGGAGGAAACGTAACATTTACACAGGCATCGTATGGCGACAATCTTACTTACGCATGGGATTTCGGAAACGGAAATACTTCTACTGTTGCAGGACCACATACGCAAACTTATCCTGTAGCAGGAACATATACCGTTTCTTTGCTTGTCAATGGATTTTGCGGATCAAGCACATTAACCGCAACTGTAATTGTGAACCCGATGCCTGTTGCTGCTATTTCTGCGGCACCAATGACAGGTTGTGAAGATCTCAGCGTCAGTTTCACCAACAGTTCCACTACAGGCGGATCATATACCTGGAGCTTCGGGCCATCTGCTGTTCCGGTTTCATCTACCGCATTTACACCGCCGGCAGTAATCTTTCCGAATCCCGGTGTACAAACTGTAACGCTTGCTGTCAATTTGCTTGGCTGCATCAGCAGGGATACGGTGCTCATTACAGTTTTACCGCGGCCGGTTGCAGCATTTACTGTTGCGCCGCTGAACGGTTGTACTCCGTTAAATGTTGCGCTGAATAATACAACAGTAAATACGGCAGGAAATGTTTACACTTGGAATCTTGGAAATGGAAATACTTCATCCTCCCAAAATCCCGCAGCACAAACGTATATTGCACTTAACAATGATTCTACCTACACAATTGAATTGCTTGTAACGAATACCGATGGTTGCAGTGATAGTGTTTCGCATTCAGTAACGGTGTATCATCAGCCGGTTGCGAATATTTCTGCGGTACCGCTTACAGGTTGTGAAGATCTCAGCGTCAATTTTACAAACAGTTCAACAACCGGTGCACTATATGCATGGAATTTCGGTGCTTCTGCAGTTCCGTTAACTTCTTCTGCATATACGCCGCCGACGGTTGTGTTTCCGAATCCCGGTTTGCAGACGGTTGTGCTTACTGTAAATCTTGCAGGATGTATTGACAGAGACACGGTTTACATAAATGTTTTGCCCCGTCCTGTTTCCTCTTTCACAGCGTTTCCAACATCCGGATGCTCGCCGTTGAATGTTGTATTAAATAATACTACAACAAATTCGGCAGGAAACGTTTATGCATGGAACCTGGGAAACGGAAATACATCTGCATCACAAAATCCTTCCTCGCAAACGTACATTGCATTGCTGAACGATTCCGTTTACACGATTAAATTGCTGGTAACAAACACAAGCGGCTGTAGTGACAGCATTACGCATATAGTAACTGTTCATCCGCTTCCTGTTGCCAATTTTACATTGAGCGATGATACTGTTTGTGCGCTGGATAATATTTTCTTTACCAATACTTCTGCCGGAATAAATAGTTACAACTGGAACTTTGGCGATGCTGCTACAAGCACAACCACAAGTCCGTCGCATGCCTACAGTAACGCGGGCCCTTATACGGTGCAGTTAATTGCAACAACAAATTTCGGATGTAAAGACACCATTACTTCAACCGTTCTGGTGGATTCAATTCCGGCAGTCGCCTTTTCATCTTCGGTAGAATGTGTTGGCGATTCAACTTATTTCGTAAACGCCAGCACCGGAAGTGTTTCCTGGACATGGAACTTCGGCGATGCCACAAGCGGAACGTTGCAGGATCCTGCGCATTTGTATGGAAGTGCCGGAACTTATAATGTAACACTTACTGCCGGAAATTCCGTTGGTTGTAGTGTTGCCGTAACGCATCCTGTACTTGTCAATATTGTTCCTGTGGCTGCATTTACAAACACTTCCATTTGTGTCGGACAAAGCACGTCGTTTACTGACCAGACAACAGGAACACCAACCAGCTGGAACTGGGATTTTGGTGATGCAAGCCCGAATACTTTCACGCAAAATCCTTCTCACACGTATGCTGCTGCAGGTTCTTATATAACCACATTAATTGTAGCTTCCGGAAGCGGCTGTTCGGATACAATTACTCATACAGTAATTGTCAATCCGATCTCAACGGCACAATTTAATTCGGTTGCTGTATGTGCGAATGATACAACATTCTTCAACAGCACATCGCTTGGAAATCCGACAACCTTCGCTTGGGATTTCGGCGATGCAACAAGCAATAACACAAACAATCCGAATCCATCACACCTGTATGCAAGCGCCGGAACTTACAACGTAACATTGACAGCCGGTTTTGCAACTGGATGTACAAACAGCATTACTATTCCGATTACTGTTTATCCACGTACTGTTCCGAACTTTACCAGCAATGTTCCTTGTCTTGGAGCAACAACAAACTTCACCGATGTAACAATCAATTCGCCGGTCACATGGCAATGGAATTTCGGTGATGCAACTCCATTGAATGCAAGTCAGAATCCATCGCATACGTATGCAACTTCCGGAACCTTCACTGTTACGATCGTTACGCAGAATTCATTCGGATGTACAGATTCTGTCACCAACAATGTGACGGTTTACCCTTTGCCGGTTGCTGGTTTTCTTGCAGATACAATTTGTTCAGGATTTGCATCCACATTTACAGATGCCTCTTCGTTCGGCGCTATATGGGACTGGAACTTCGGCGATGCAACTCCGAATGCAAACACAGCTTCCCCAACGCACGTGTATGCAACACAAGGAACCTATACTGTAACGCAAATTGTTTTTAACGCACAGGGATGCTCTGATACAATTATTCATGCTGTAATCGTGCGTCCGAATCCTGTTGCTGCATTTACCGCAAGCACTGCCTGTCATACTTACGCAACACTTTATACAGATAATTCCACTGCTGCTTTAAGCTGGGAATGGAATTTCGGCGATCTCACCCCGGCATCAGCAGTACAATCGCCTTCGCACACTTTTGCAAATGCTGGTACTTATTCAACTTCGCTTGTTGTAACGAATGTGTTCGGATGTACCGATACTATTGTACAGCCAACAAATGTTTTGCCGCAACCACAGGCCGGATTTACCAATACGCTTGTCTGTGCAAAAGATGGAGTAAGTTTTACGGATACGACCACAGGCGCACCAACCCAATGGACCTGGGATTTCGGTGATGCAAGTCCGCTGGATGCAAGTCAAAATCCGTCACACACTTATTTGCTTGGCGGCACTTACAACATTATCCTGATCGCTGCAAATAATGCTGGTTGTATTGATACACTACAAAGCAGCATCACTGTAAATTCTGTTCCCGTTCCTGATTTTACAGCGACTGCGGTTTGCCTTGGGAATATTACAGCATTTACCGATCTCTCCACTGATACTTCACCAATCACCAATTATTTCTGGGATTTCGGTGATGGCAATAATTCATTCGCAACAAACCCGAATTACATTTACCAGAATCCGGGAACGTATACCATTACACTTTTCGTAACCAATACACACGGTTGCGACAGCACAATTTATGGAACGGTAACTGTAACAGGAATTCCGGTTGCTGATTTTGTTTACGATACGGTTTGTGTTGGAAGTCCGACAACATTCACAGATATTTCCACCGGTTCACCAAGCTCATGGCTTTGGGATTTTGGCGACAGCAATACAGGAAACACAGGCCCGGTTATTCAGCATACCTACAGCACACCGGGTACGTACTTAGTATCTGTTATTGTTTCCGGCGGAAGTGGTTGCACCGACCAGCAATTTCATGTGGTGAATGTCAGTAATACGGTGCAGGCGGGAATGTTGATCAGCAATCCGGTTTGCGAATTGAATACAGTAAATTTTACAGATGTTTCCATCGTCAATAATGCAACGATCACTTCCTGGTCATGGGATTTTGGTGATGGAAGTCTGCTCGATACTTTACAGAATACATCACATACGTATTCACTTGCCGGAACATACACCGTTACACTTTCTGTCGGCGTAAATTCCGGATGCATTAGTGTGGCATCACAGATTTTGATTGTTAATCCGCTTCCTGTTGCTTTGTTTGCTTCTACAGATGCTTGTGCAACACAGCAAACCGTATTCACTGATAATTCAATGGGCACGATCGCAACATGGGAATGGGATTTTGGTGATGCAGGAACTTCTTCAGTACAAAATCCAACACATTATTACGGCACAAACGGAATTTATATTGCACAGCTGATCGTTACCACAGCGGCAGGATGTATCGATACGCTTGCAAAACCGATTACAGTTTATTCGCAACCAACAGCAGCATTCAGTTCAGACGTAGTTTGTTTCGGCGACAGTACGCAATACACAGACCTTTCCAATCCGAATGGCGGTGTGATCAATTCGTGGATATGGGATTTTAATGATGGAAACAACAGCACACAAACAAATCCGCTTCATGCATTTGTTATGGTGAACGACAGCTTTACTGTTTCTTTGATTGTTCAGACGACGGATGGATGCATTGACACGGTCACACAGCTGGTGGTTACAAATCCAATTCCTGAAATGAATTTTGCTCCTGTTATTGTAAGTGGCTGTGATGCATTTACAACTGATTTTTACGACAGTTCAATTGTTGCAAATGGCAGCATTATAAACTGGCTCTGGAATTTCGGCGACGGTAATTTTTCATTCGGCCAAAACCCGTCGCATACGTATGATGCTCCCGGCAGCTATTTTGTTGGCCTGACAGTAACAGGAACCAATGGTTGCGCATTCAGCGATTCCCTGCTTTATCCTGTTGTTGTTTATCCGAAACCTGTTGCAGCCTTCTTACCATCGCCAACAACAGTTTCCATTTTTGTTCCTGATATTGATTTTATTGATCAGTCGCAAGGCGCACTCTTCTGGGAATGGGATTTCGGTGATAATGATGGAAGCATTTTGCAAGAGCCATCACACAGTTATTCCGACACAGGAATTTTCAACGTTTCTCAGATTGTAATAAATCAATATGGTTGCAGGGATACAGCTTATGTTCCGGTAAGAGTTGAAGCTGAATTTACGTTCTTCGTGCCGAATGCTTTTACACCGAATGGAGATGGAGAAAATGATCTTTTCATGGGTGAAGGAATGGGCATCCGTACATTTGATTTTCTTGTGTTTGACCGTTGGGGAAATAAAATTTTCGAATCAGAAAATCCTTCTCTTGGATGGAATGGCATTTTACCAAGCGGAAGACCTGCTCAGATTGACGTGTATGTTTACAAAATTTTCATTCTCGATGTAATGAGTGAGAAACATACCTACATAGGGCACGTGAGCTTAATCAGGTAATCGGGAAGCTTGTTTTCTATAATAAAAAAGGGACGTTGGGACGGAAAAGAAGGGACGTTGGACGAAAACAATAAAAATTTCACTGCGTTTATTCATCGCAAAGTTTTCATATAATTCAACTCATTTTCAATCTCTATAACTTTCCTGTATTAGCATTTCTTTTTTCCCTTCCCCTTTTCGTCCCTCGACCCATTTTTTCCCGCCCCATTTTCGTCCCTCGTCTCCTTTTTTTTCGCCCTTTTTACCTTACCCAGTTTGTAGAATTTTATCACAACCTGTGCTTTCAATTCCACAGAATAGCATAAGGATGAGGCTTTCCGATCATGGCATGAAAATCGTCGTGATATACAGGAGTATTGAATCTGAATTAACAATAACATATAAAAGCCATGAAGAACCAGGGAAAATCAAATCAACAAACACCGCAGGATGCAGCGCAAAAGCCAACTCCTTCTATTCCGAATGAAAATCAGCGTCAGGCTCCGCAAAATGTTCCGGACAAAAACAAAAAGGAGCAAAAAATGAATCCAGGCGGTAAAGAACAAAGCATTGGTGATTTTGAAAAGAATGAGAAAAAAAATCAAACCGGCGATAACAAAAAAATAAAAGATCCGGATCCGACAAAACCAGAAAAAAGAAATGATCCTGTTGCAGGAAAAAATAAGGATTACGCGCGCACGCTGAATACGCCGGGAAAAACGGATTCTAACAAGAACGGAGAATTTACTGAAACAGATGAGCTTGACAGTGCTGAAGAAGAGGAAGAAGAAACAAGTAATATTTCTGATGAAGAAGAAGACGAAGATGAACCCGGATCTTTTGAACCTGAAAAGGGCCAGAAAGAAGCATTCAGCGGTGAAAGAAAAAATTCTAACACAATAGATGAACGCAAAAATAAGAATGGTTTGTAGTCATATATGAATTCTACTTAAAGAGAGATGTTCTGAAAAGTTCATCTCTCTTTTGTTTTATTCCTAATTGAATCAAATGTGGAAAGTATATTTTTTCGCACAATACAATTACCCGTTCTGTTGCTTTTATTCCACATCATAACAGCTCTCCGGATTAAATAACATTGTTTTTCAAATGCATAAACAACTGTCTTTCAGAAGACTAATATAAAAACCAAATTATGGTATTCATATTGAATACAAAGGCGCAGAGGCGGATTCCGAAAAGCCAGAAAGAGAGTAGGAAGATTAAAAATCATAATTATGAAAACAAGGAAATTTTTCACAGTTGTTCTTACCACATTAGTGATTTGTGCAACAGCAATGATATCGGGCTGTAGAAAAGATGATATCACTCCTTCAGGACAGGATACCAATCCAAATCTTTCAAACCGCGGTGGACTTGCATTCATTGTGAAAGATCAGGCAGGCAATCGTATACAAGGAGCTACAGTAGGCATCACTTTATCACAAAGCGAATTGTTGACAAACAATTACCTGGCATCACGTATCACAGATTCTAATGGCTCTGCTGATTTCGGAAAATTGAATCCTGGTAATTATTACTATGAAGTTGATGTAACAATTTCAAGCACAACTTACCATGGTGAAGGCGTAGTACAGGTTCAGGCTGGTGTTGATTTGACACAGGAATTGACTTTGCAATAGCGAATAATCAAGAAAGAGATTCTGCACTTTGCGGACTCTCTTTCTTATTGATAAACAAAAATTCCATGGCGAAGTATTCAAAAAAGACACAGGAAACTGTAGAGGGTGCCATGTACGACATGAAGCAAGGCAAACTTAAAAGCGTTAAAGATGGCAAGGGCGGCAAAGTAAAATGCTTCTAAATCAAAAAAATAATCAATTATTCACACTCAAAATCAAGTTATGAAAACCATAGATGAAAAAACCACGAAAGCATTACGTAAGCTTATCGTAATAAATAACGATCGTACCATCGGATATCAGGATGCAAAGAAGCATGCGGAAGATGAAGATCTGAAATTGCTTTTCGAAAAATACAGTTTGCAAAGCAAAAAATTCGCCAATGAAATCGAAATGATGATCCCTGATCTTTCTGACGATGTTCCCGGCGGAGACGAAACAAAAAATTCAGGAAAATTATTCCGAACCTGGATGGAGATCAAAGATAATCTGGCTCCGAATAATCGTAAAGCAGTTCTTTCTTCCTGCGAATTCGGAGAAGATCATGCTAAAAAGGAATACGACGGTGTGCTCGAAGACAGCGAAGACGTATCATCAGAAGCGTTGGAACTTGTTCGCCGTCAGCGTTCAGAATTACAAGTTGCACATGATAATATAAAGTCAATGAGAGATAGTGCCTGAGTGCGGCACTAAACAGGGAAAATTGTTGTGAGAGATCAATTTTTCCTGAAGCGGTTGGTTTATTCCAGCCGCTTTTTTTTGTGCCTTATTCGATTTCTATGCTTTGAGGTTTACACTAATGAAATACGTTTGTATAATTTAATACTCCTTTCGTGAGAAATAGTTTTCTTTTCCTGAAATAATTTCGTGCTTGAATAAGATATGATTTATAGAAATTTACAATCCTAAAAATTTGCATGCTAAAGTCCGAAACACATTTTTTCTGCGGCACAAGTAATATCGTTTTGCCTGTTCCGAATAAGGATCATTTCCCTCCCGAATACAAAGACAAAAGCCGGTTGAATTATTATGCGTCCTTGTTCAACAGCATAGAAGTGAACAGTTCTTTTTATAAAATTCCACTTCCCCGAACTGTGGAGAAATGGGCAAATGATGTTCCGGAAAACTTTCGTTTCACGTTCAAATTCTTTGGCGGAATTACACACGCAAAGGAATTGAATTATGACCCGGCGGAAATACAACGCTTCTTTCAATCGATTAACGCTGCCGGAACGCGTAAAGGTTGTTTGCTGATTCAATTTCCTGCGAGCATTTCATCTTATTATTTTCCGAAGCTTGCGATACTGCTCGACCAGATCCATTGCGGGAATATGGCACAGGGATGGAAGCTTGCGTTGGAATTCCGCGACAGTTCCTGGTATGAAGACAAAACATTTGAGCTGCTTGAAAAACATTCAGCTGCTGTAGTCCGGCACGACATGCCTAAATCAAAATCGCCTTTGACAGATACATTAACCGACTTTTCCTACCTGCGCTTTCATGGTGAAAAAGGTGATTACAGGGGAACTTATTCCGATGAATTTTTAAAGGAAAATGCAGCCTACATTCGTGAAAGGACTGCAGAAGGAAAAGAAGTATATGTGTATTTCAATAATACGATGGGCGAAGCTGTTCACAATGCGCTTGACCTGCGACAGTTTTATTTGCATGAGTAACAATAGCAAATTCATATTGAACTTGATCCGCGGAAATTGAAATTCGGCGATTCGAAATTTGCAGTAAGATAAAAGTCACCGGAAGACCAGCAATCCTATAGATAAATTCAATACATTCTTCCGAATTATGAATTCTGTATCGTGAATCTTGAATTTTGAATTTAGCTACCTTTGTACGCTCCCTAAACAAAGGAAAAAATGGAAAAAGTGCTGAACACGATCGAAGATGCGATTGAAGATATAAAAGCTGGTAAAGTAATTATTGTGGTGGATGATGAAGACCGCGAAAATGAAGGCGACTTTCTTACTGCTGCGCGAAACGTTACGCCCGAAGTCATAAATTTTATGGCTACACACGGACGTGGATTAATCTGCGCTTCCATTCTCGAAAGCCGTGCAGATGAACTTGGTTTACCCTTGATGGTGCAGGAAAATTCTGCAACGTATGAAACACCATTCACGGTTTCCATCGATCTGAAAGGCCATGGCTGCACAACAGGAATTTCTGCACATGATCGCGCAAAAACAATACAGGCATTAATTGATCCAGCTATTAAGCCCGGAGATTTCGGAAGGCCTGGACATATTTTTCCTTTACGCGCGAAAAAAGAAGGCGTTCTCCGACGCACAGGCCACACGGAAGCAACCATTGATCTTGCGCGACTTGCAGGATTTGAACCCGCCGGCGCATTGGTGGAGATCATGAATGAAGACGGTTCCATGGCACGGCTTCCGCAATTACTTGAGATCGCAAAAAGATTTGATCTCAAAATTATTTCCATCAAAGATCTTATCGAATACCGTCTTCGCACAGAATCCGATATTACACGCGAAGTGGAAATTGCGCTGCCAACAGAATGGGGCGATTTTAAAATGGTTGCTTACACGCATCTTTCAACGCAAGAACAACATCTTGCTATTTACAAAGGTGAATGGAAAAAAGAGGAGGCCGTTTTAGTTCGCGTGCATTCGTCCTGCATGACAGGAGATATTTTCGGCTCCTGCCGCTGCGATTGTGGCCCGCAATTACATACTGCAATGGCACAAATTGAAAAAGAAGGAAAAGGTGTTGTAGTGTATATGAACCAGGAAGGCCGTGGAATCGGTTTGCTGAATAAATTGAAAGCATACAAACTGCAGGAACAAGGACGCGATACTGTCGAAGCAAATCTCGAACTTGGTTTTAAAATGGATGAACGTGATTACGGAATAGGCGCACAGATTCTCCGCGATCTCGGTGTCACAAAAATCCGACTGATGACCAACAATCCCAAAAAGCGTGTCGGTCTTATGGGTTATGGATTAGAGATCGTCGAAAATATCGCATTGGAAATTCAATCCAACCAGCACAATCGTCTTTACTTAGAAACCAAACGTGATAAGCTGGGACATTCGCTCAAAGTGGAGAAATGATTGTCAGTTGTCGGTTGTCAGTCTTTTTAATAAACTGAATACTGCTTACTGAAAACTGACTACTGAACAACAGTAGAATCTGCAGCAGGTGCATTTTGTGCCGCCGCCGGTTTATTTACTTTATCCTGCTCAGCTTCCGCTTTCTTTTTTCTCTTGCTCCTAAAAAACTGTTCCCACGTATCAAATTCTTCTTTGTAGAACACCCCCACTCCCTGTGTATAAGCAGAACTGTTTGTCAGCAGCACATTATCATTTGAACGGTTGAAAGCACGCAGACGCACTTTTCCATCATCCGTTACTTTATACTCCACGTTCACGTCACCTACCCACTGACTATTATTTCCCGTAGCAGAAGTGGCTTGTGTGGCATTTACCTTTCCGACGTTGCCGTCAATGGTAATGCGGTTATTTAACAGTTGTGTGCTGAGAAATACTTTCAGATCGGGTGTTGTCAGATCATCATTCGCGCGGTATTTTACACCCATATTAAAATCAGAGCTGATCTGCGACAACCAATTGTTCAATGTTCCCGAAACGAAATTGCTCAGCAAAGTTGAACCAACATCACCTGCATAATTTGTTCCTGCGGTACCATCGCGTAATTCAGAAGGTGTCATAAAACTGTTCAGCACCATGAGCGAAAGCACTTGCCTGTTACGCTCAAGATCAGTCTGCGTATAGCTGCGCACGGTCTCCTGGATATTCTGATCAGCAGTTGGCAAATTGATATCGAATGAAACATACGGGTTCATCAGGTTATTGGTCAGGTGCATAACAACATCAACCGGGTACGAACGGTGATAAGCAGGATTTGTGGAATCTGTCGGAAAGAAAGGTTCTACCGAAGTTGTTGTTTTGTAAACCGCATCTGCATTGATCTGCGCATCCGACGGATCTCCGTTCCAGCTGATTACTCCGCCATTCGCCAGCTCAAAAGGAACAAGCACAATGTTTTTCATCGTGAAAAGATATTTCCCTTTAGTAACCTGGTATTGACCGCGGATGGACATATCGCCTGACGGAGGAACTTTAAGCGTAAGATTTCCGCTTCCGTAAGCAGTCAATTCATCACCTACTGTTTTATCGAAAATAACTTTCACGATCGCATCTTCTGTGGCTTCAATTTCCATAATGATATCAAGACCGCTATTGCCTGTTTTTTTACTTACGATCTGTCCGGAAGGTTTTAAAGGTGTTTCAAAATAAATAAAATCATTCGCGCTTACTTCACTGCTGCCAGACGACATAGGAATGCTGAATTCAGATAAAACAGGTTGTCCGCCTTTATAAATTTTTTCTGTCTTCACATTCATATTAAGGTGAATAATATCGTCTACATAACCGAACACGTTCATATAACCCGAAGCAAATACGCGGCCGTAAAAAGCTTCATTCATATTGGCTGTGGTGTTCAGTACCATAAAATGATCGAACCCAAAATCCATATCGAACTGGAACTTTGTGAAATTATCATGATACAAGTGACCGTAAATCTTCGCGACATTTCCATTCTCATCCATCACTTTATAATCATCAAAGAAGAATGAATTGTTCTCGATTTTTACCGGCTGAGAATTCGAACGTAAAGCAAGACCGAGATAATCGACACGCACTTTTTTCATGATCAGATCCATCTTTCCGTCAAGAGCGATTTTTGCAGGTGTTCCTGTTATATGCAGGTTTCCATCGATCTGCCCGACCATCACAGAGCAGAAATTTTTCAGGAACGGTTGCAATGTTTCAAGCGGAATGCTGATAAATTTGGCTTCAATATCGATTGAGTTCTCTTTGTTTTTAGGATAATAAAATCCATCCAATGCCACATTATTTATCGGCAGTCCTGTTTCTACTTCAACAATTCCACGACTGAAATAACCATTGATATAAACTGCTTGTTTTGATTTCAGCCAGGAAGCATCTAATTCACCATCGCCTAATTTCTGCCCGTTGATCCAAAAATCTTTAAACGTGGAATTGCTTGTAAAGATTGGTGTCTCATACACATCTGAAATTCCACTCTCTGAAGAAATATATCCTTTCAATGTAATGCCAAGAGGAACTGTGAAATAATTCAGGTAAGCAATATTGAAATCTTTCATGCTGACCTTTAATTCATCCGTCGGATTATCAGAAACAAAACCATTCAGTCCGATTGACGCACCGCCGGATTCAACCACAAGTTCATGAAAGGAAAGCCGCCCGGAATCCAGCCGAACAAAATTCCCTGAACGCACAGTCCAGGTAGAATCATTCACATTAAATTGCGTGTCTCGGAAATCTGCTTTGAAAGCATGTTTCCCTTCAAAAAGCACCACTGCATTGATGTCAGCGTTGTTTTTCTTATCACTTTTATTATCCCATTCGAGATGCGTTTGCAGTGAATCATTTGCAGCAATGCAATTGAGACGAATGTTCCTCGTGCTGATTGTATCTGTCAATCTGAGCTCGTCCATTTTTCCGTTGAGCGTTAGCTGTCCGCTGCCGTTTTTACTTTCTGCACTGATATCAATTCCTTTGTATTGAATATTGTCATAAACAATAAAAGGAGAGCTGAAGTTTGCGCTGAAAGCATTCTGTTCGCTATTGAATTTGCCATTGAAGAAAGTCCTTGGGGCAATTTCCAGCTTCGGCACGAGCGCCTGGATTGGTTTGGTATTATTATGAAAATCGACAAACCATGTAAAATCCTGCGGGACATGACGCTGCGCTTCTTTATCATTTTCAGGAGGGAAATAGGAAGGAAGATAATTTGAAAGCATATCCGTAGCTGTATGCGGCAATTCCAACAGCTGGAATTTTCCAGAAAGCGTAACGGTAATGATATCCGACTGCAGAAAAACAGT
>JBDSHN010000091.1:0-9330 GCA_039918435.1 Bacteroidia bacterium
TAAAAAGCTGCGATTTACAGCACAAACTTTCTCTGAAGGAGCGCAAAGATACTACTTCCGCATTTACGTGCAAATCGGCGTGGAATTTAAAAACGTAACTTTACTGTGAAAATCATGCATAATCACAACGAACCGGTTACGCTGAAGGTAGAAGGCATGGATTGTGCCAACTGCGCGCTCGGCATTACCCGCAAACTTTCTAAAAGCGGGCATGAAGATGTACACGTCAATTTTGCCACCGGCGAGGCATCGCTCGTTATCGCTGAAAACGCTGATCTGAAGGATGTAATCAGTGATATTGAGGGACTTGGCTACCGGGTGGTAGGAGAAGAAAAACAAAAAGGCTTTCATTTTACCATCGCCGGAAAATTCTTGTTTTGCCTTGTTTTTACTGTTCCGCTGTTCTTCGGGCACATGCTTTTTCCACATGATTCATTTATTGCCCGGCCACTTGTTCAGCTCCTGCTTTGTTTACCAGTATTTGCAATCGGCGCATGGTATTTTGGAAAAAGCGCTTTGGGTTCCTTAAAAGCAGGCGTTCCGAACATGGACGTACTCATCTTTATAGGTGCGGTTTCTTCGTTTGGTTATAGCCTGGCCGGAATGCTGACTGTAACAGATCCGCACCTCGTGCATCAATACATGTTTTTTGAAACGACAGCAACCATCATTACGCTTGTGCTGCTTGGAAATTTACTGGAACATATTTCTGTAAAGAAAACTACTACCGCTATCGATGAGCTTTCTTCCCTTCAACCGGAAAAAGCAAAACGTTTATTGATCAAAGGCGGAACTGAATCATTCGAAGAAATACCTGCTGCGGAAATTAAAAAAGGCGATGTGCTGCTGGTCAATGCAGGAGAAAGTTTTCCTGCCGACGGAGAAATACTTTCCGGAAGTGGAACTGCAAATGAATCGATGATTACCGGTGAAAGTTTGCCGGTGGATAAAAAAGTTAAATCACAAGTAACGGGCGGAACTATTTTATTGAGCGGCCCGGTGCGGATGATAGTTTTGCGTTACGGAACAGAAACGGCATTGATGCAAATCATCGCGATGGTAAAAAAAGCGCAGCAGGATAAACCTCCTGTGCAACAATTGGCAGATAAGATCAGCGCCATTTTTGTTCCCGTTGTGCTCGGAATTTCTTTGCTTACTTTTTTGATCGCCGCTTTTGCTTTTGATATCACGATGAGGGATGCGCTGATGCAAAGTATTGCGGTGCTGGTTATTTCCTGTCCATGTGCGATGGGTTTGGCAACTCCAACCGCTGTAATGGTTGGTGTTGGACGTGCAGCTAAAAACGGCATTCTGATTCGCGGCGGCAGAACGCTGGAACAATTGGCTGAAATTAAAACGATCGTGTTTGATAAAACCGGAACGTTAACGACCGGAAATTTCGCTGATCTTAAAATTCAGATCAAAGGGAATATCACCGAACAAAAAGCAAAAGAAATTATCCTTGCACTCGAACAGCATTCTTCGCATCCATTGGCAAAATCATTAGTGAAATTGCTCAGCAAGGAAGTTCAGCCGAATGCAGTTCGCTTTGAAAAAATTTCAGAAGAAAAAGGAATCGGGTTATCCGCCACAGATGCAAACGGAGATAATTGGTCGCTGGGCTCGCGGAAACTACTTGCTGATCCGGGCACAGCTTCATTTGATATTTATCTATTGAAAAATGATGAAGTGATGGCCGGAATAAATCTCGATGATGAGATCAGGCCTGAAATGAAAGAGGTCATTGTCTTTCTTCATTCCAAAAATATCCGCACCGTTTTATTGACAGGAGATCGCGATGAAAAAGCACAAGTTGTTGCTGCTGCATTGGGAATCCGTGAAGTTATTTCAGAACAGCTGCCGGAACAAAAGCTGGAGATCATTACCCGCCTTTCAAAAGAAAATAAAACGGCGATGGTGGGCGACGGAATCAACGATGCTCCTGCCCTTGCCCGTGCCGACGTTGGAATTTCTCCGGCAGACGCTACAAAAGTTGCCATGCAATCTGCACACGTAGTATTGCTCGGCGCAGGTGATCTTACGCGGTTAAAAGATGCATTGCTCATCGGGCGGCACAGTTTGCTCACGATCAAACAAAATCTTTTTTGGGCGTTTTTTTATAATGCAGTTGCCATTCCTATCGCTGCATTCGGATTATTAAGTCCGATGGTGGCAGCTTTATCTATGGCTTTTTCGGATGTAATCGTTATCGGAAATTCAATCCGACTGCGCACTAAAAAACTTTCGTAAGATGTTACAGCTGTTCCGTGAAATTTTCAAGCCTGCTGTTTCTTATTTAGGAAAAGCAGCGTACAGAGAATATATTGCTGTAAAAACTGCCTGCAGGGGAAAAAATGCAGGAGAGCCAATTACGCTCAACATTGCCGGCTTTACCGTTTCAGGTCCGGATGCGCGTTCTTTTCTTCACCAGTATGAAGAGATTTTTGTCCGTCGCACATTTGAAGTTGATTTTAAAAAGGCAGCACCTGTTATCTTTTGTTGCGGCGCGAATATTGGTCTCGAAATTTTCTTTTTCAAAAAACAATATCCAGCGTGTAAGATCAAAGCATTTGAAGCTGATCCTGAAATTTCAAAAGTACTTTCTGAAAATGTTTCCCGGAATAAGCTGGAGCACGTTGAAGTAATTGCCGCGGCGGCATGGGATGAAGATGGAAATGTCACCTTCGAAGCCGATGGCGCGTTGGGTGGAAAAGCCGGCACAGGATCTGCAGAAGTGCCTGCCGTTCGACTTGCGTACCAGCTCAATCTTGAAGCGCATATTGATTTGCTTATCATCGATATCGAAGGCGCTGAAATTGCGGTGCTGAAAGATTGCAGAGAACAACTTTCACGTGTTGATCGTCTTTTTGTGGAATGGCATGGCGCTGTAAACGATAAACAAAACCTCGGCGAACTGCTGGAATTACTCACTTCCTGTGGATTCCGTTACCGGTTGAATAATAATTTACCTGAAGCGCCGTTCGTCCACCGGATAATTGAAGGCGGATTTGATTCGATGGTCGAAATTTATGCTGAGAAATGATTTATGATATACGAAGTATGATTTACAAAATGATAATTCTAAATATATCTTACATCGTAATTCGTAAATCTTAATTTTTCAATGGAAAAAAAGGCTCACATTCTGTTCATAGCCAGCTGGTATCCGACCAGCAATGCACCAGCATTGGGAAATTTCATTCAGCTTCATGCACGTGCAGCTGCATTGGAGAATAACGTTTCTGTTATCTATGCAGCTTCAGATGAAAACGTGGAAGAAGGAGAAGTTGAATCTATAAATGAATCTTCAGGAAACTTAAAAACATTTCTCTTCTCTTACGGAAAAATTAAATCTTCACTGCCACTGATAACTCAGTTAAGAAAACGTGAAGCTTACAAGAACGCTGTACGCACCGGCATTAACAGGGCAATTGAAGAACATGGCAAACCCGATGTGCTGCATCTTCATGTTATCTGGCCTGCTGCTGTGGCTGTTCTTCCAATGCTCGATGAATTAAATATTCCGCTTATAATTTCAGAACACTGGTCAGGTTATTTGCCGGAAGATGGAAACTACAAAGGAATTATTCAGAAGAACATTTCAAAACGCATTGCAGAAAAAGCGAAACACATCACAGCAGTTTCTCAACGCATGATCGATGCTCTGAAAGCGCATGGATTGGGAAATACATTTTCAATTCTGCCGAATGCCGTAGATACGACTGTTTTTCATCCCTTAGAAAATCAGTCTGTAGACAATTCGAAATTGAAATTGGTTCATGTTTCCATGTTGGTGGACCGGGAAAAAAATATTTCAGGATTATTGCGTGTGATGAAAGAGCTGGAAGTTCGTCCTGAAGTTTCACTGGAAATTATTGGTGATGGTGCGGAAAGAAATATTTTCGAAACGCAGGCAGCCCAATCCGGAATTTTAAATAAATCAGTTTTTTTTCGGGGCTTTTGCAATGCAGAAGAAATTGCGGCAGCGATGCAAAACGCTGATGCATTGATCATGTTTTCAAATTTTGAAGGAATGCCTGTAACTATCATTGAAGCACAATGTTGTGGATTGCCGGTGATCGCCACGAAAGTCGGTTACATTTCGAATATGGTTTTGGAATCGCAGGGAATTCTTGTCGACCCGGTAAATGAATCAGGTTTAAAGAATGCTGTGCTTGAATTCCTTCAAAAACGTGATTTGTTCGATCGTGAAAAGATCGCAGTTAATGCAATGGCAAAATACAGTTTGCAATCCGTAGCGCTTGAATTGAATAATCTTTACGCTTCTATTCTTGATAAACATGAGCAGTAAAGAGCATCCGCTTCGTGTTGCCATACTTTGCAGGAATTACATGTTTGATGCATGGGAAGCTGCATGCATCCGGGAAGTGATGTCGTTACCGGATGTTAAGATTGTAGCGCTGATTGCAGAAGAACAAAATAGCAAACCACCTTATTCCTTTACAAACAAACTCGCAAAATATCCTTACCGTAATTTCTACTGGAGATATTATGACCGTTATCGCCTTGATATTCCGGCTTACAAAGAAGTTTCGCTTGAAAAAGAATTTGTATCTGTTGCTTTTCTTTCCTGCAAACCTGAATTAAAAGGAAAATATTCGCAGCACATTTCAGCCGATGATATTGCAATTATCAAATCACATCAGCCGGATATTATTCTGCGATTTGCATTTAATATTTTACGCGGCGAAATTCTTACTGTCGCGAAATATGGAGTTTGGTCTTTTCACCACGCAGACGAACAGATCATTCGTGGCGGACCAGCTGCTTTCTGGGAAATTTACAATCGCATTCCGGTAACAAGCGCAATTTTACAAAGACTGACAGAAAAATTAGACGCTGGAATTATCCTGAGAAAAGGACATTTTCCGACCATTTTTCATTCTTATGAAAAGAACCTGGATCAATTGCTCAACGGCACAAAAACCTGGATGAGGCAGGCGATCCTGGATATTTCAACAGGTAATTCTCCTGCTTTGACTGGAAATGCGGTGACAACAAGTGCTCCTGTGTTTACTTTTCCACGCAACTTTCAAATGGTTCGTTTACGCACGAAATTGTTTGCAAATAAAATAAAATTCCATTGGCGCGAATTAATGCAACCGGAGCAATGGAACATCGGCGTACTTGAACAAAATGTAGTTGATGTATTGACAGATGGAATTTCTGAAAACGTACAGTGGCTTCCGCCCCCACAGTCCAATGAATATTATGCCGATCCTTTTGGTTGGAAGCACAAGGATGAATTGAAAATTGTTTTTGAAAAGTACAGTTATAAAGATCAGAAAGGAAGTATTGCAGTTTCGGATAAGAATGGAAATATGCAATCCTTACTCGAAGCAAAGGTGCATCTCTCCTACCCTTTTGTTATTGACCGGGAAGATGCAAACGAAAGTAACCGCGTGATCCTTCCTGAAAGCTGTGCTGCAAATCATATTTTCTGTTTTGATTCTGCCAATCCGAAAAACGGAAAAGTATTGGCTGCAAACCTTCCAGCCGTAGACGCAACACCTGTGCTATTTAACGGCCGCTGGTGGATCTTCTGTACGCTGCCAACAGAACTGAGCAATACAGAACTTTTTATTTATCATGCGCCGCAATTCGAAGGTCCGTGGTTGCCGCATAGAAACAATCCGGTAAAATGTGATGTCCGTTCATCGCGTCCGGGCGGAACGCCATTTATCATCGATGGGAAATTGTATCGCCCCGCGCAGGATTGCAGCACTTCTTATGGCGCCGCGGTCGTGCTCAATGAAGTTTTGATATTAACAGAAAATTCATTCGCAGAAAGAACAGTAAAGCGTATTGAACCGCGCAAGGAATGGAAATTCAATAAAGGGCTTCATACATTTTCCATTGCCGGTAATAACATTCTCATCGACGCCAAACGCTACACCTTTAATTTCGATAACTTCGGCCACATTTTGTCACGCAAAATAAAACGCATTTTCAGCAAATGATCCGAAGCATCCTCAACACTTTTTCTGCCCGGCTCGGTGTTGCTGTGCTTAATTTTGTGATGTTGCTGATGATCACCCATTTTCTTGGGAAAGATATTAATGGACAAATTGCCATCATCGCCAATATTGTTACAATTATCCACATCATCAGCGATCTTGCAGGCGGACCTTCGCTTGTTTATCTTACTCCACGGGCAAAAACCAGCGCTTTATTACTTTCCGGCAGTCTCTGGAGTATCGTAAATGCAATCGGAATCAGTTCATTATTGATTTACACTGGATTATTTCCTACACTTTATGGCAAAGAAATAATAGTGATCGGATTGTTGGTTTCATTGCATTCCCTCAATCAGAATATTTTGCTCGGACAGCAACGGATCAAAGCATACAACCTGCTTTTCTTTCTGCAAGGTTTTCTACAGATTTCTTCCCTTACCTTTTTTATCTTTTTCTACCACGCCGCCGATGCATACCCGTACATTTACGCATGCATTATTGCTAATACATTATGCTATGCAGTCGGATTATTTCTTGTAAGAAAAAAAGGCCCTGTACCGAAAATCACAGAGCCGCGTCCGTTATTATATGTGTTATTTACCAATGGTTTTTATACACAAGCCGCAAGTTTATGCATCGCGCTTTGTAAAACAATTAGCCTCCGCGACATCAAAAAACATTTACCCGACCCGGATGGCACAGCGGGAATTTTCAATTCAGCATTTTCACTCGCAGGCGCAATATTGCTTTTCGGAGCAAGCGTCTCATCCATCGTTATGTCGAAAGTTGCTAATCATGCCAATCATTCTGAAGTAAGATCTTCCGTATTTCAACTTTCAAAGCTCAGTTTTATATTGACAACTGTTGCCGTTTCTTTATTTCTTATGTTGCCTGCCGGATTCTACAGCTGGCTTTTAGGTAAAGATTTTGCACCTGTGAAATCTGTTTTTATTCCTATGGCACCAGGAATTGTTTTTCTCAGCCTTGGCACCGTATTTTCGCATTATTTTTCAGGAGCAGGAAAGCATATCATCAATTTCAGCGTTGGTGCTGTTACGCTTTTTATTGTGTGGATCTTTACCAGTAAGCTCATAGAAAATTATGGTATTGCAGGAGCTGGATTTGCAACTTCACTTACTTACATTTCTGTCACCGTTCTTACCATTGCAGCTTTTATATTTACAGGAACAAATTATAAGTCCGACCTGAAGTTGCTCTTGCCAGCCAAAGGAGATCTTAAAACGTTGAAAAATATTTTCAAGAAAGAAAGCTAATGTGCGGAATCAGCGGCATTCTGAAATTAAAAGGATCATCTGCTGATCTGCTTGCTGCTGCGCGGAAAATGAATTCCACATTGAGTCATCGTGGGCCGGATGGTGAAGGTTTATTGATCGTGGATGATGCAGGGAAAACCATCACAGCATTTACAGAAGATACGCCCAATGAAATTTATACCGCACGTTTTCCGCATTCACCACATACTTCTTCATCAGAAATAAACAGTGAAGCACAATTTGTATTTGCGCATCGCCGGCTTGCGATACAGGATTTAAGTCCTGCCGGGCATCAGCCGCTTTGCACGATCGACGAATCGGTTTGGATTACGTTCAATGGTGAAATTTATAATCACATTGAATTGCGCACGGAGCTGGAAAATCTTGGTCATCATTTTTTTACCAATACGGACACTGAAGTAATTCTCGCTGCTTATCAGCAATGGGGAAAAGAATGTCTTCACCGCTTCAATGGCATGTGGGCGTTTGTGCTTTGGGATAAAAAAGCAAATATCCTTTTTGGTTCACGCGATCGTTTTGGAGTGAAGCCGTTTTATTATTACAAAGACGAAGAAGTTTTTGCATTCGCATCGGAACAAAAAGCATTGTTGAAAAATCCGTTTGTAAAAACTGGAATAAATCCAGCTGCAGTCGCGGATTATTTTGTGGCAGGCGAAATTGAATACAAAGAAGAAGGCTTTTTCAAAAACATCATTGAGCTTTTTCCGGCATGCGCATTTGAAATTCAATTGTCGTCAGGCGAATTCAAAAAATACACCTGGTATTCGCTTCCTGAAAAGGAAGACAAAGCGGATTTTTCAGAAATACAATACAACAAATACATTGAGCAAACGCGCGAATTGCTGGTGGATGCAATCCGTATCCGCCTGCGTGCAGATGTTCCTGTTGGTTCCTGCCTGAGCGGTGGAATCGACAGTTCAACCATTGTCGGAATCATCGGCGATCTTGTTTCAAAAAATGAAAACGTGAATATCGGCGATAAGCTGAAATTATTCACGGCTGTTTTTGATGAAGCAAATATTGATGAACGCAAATGGGCTGCCGAAATGGTGAAACGTACCGGTGCAGAATGGCATACCGTTCAGCCGGAACCGGAAGAGCTTGTCGGTGATATAAAAGAGCTGATGTATTGCCAGGATGTACCGATCTGGAGCACGAGCACGTATGCACAGTTCCGCGTGATGAAGCTGGTGAAAGAAACCGGTATCCGTGTAGTGCTCGACGGACAAGGCGGCGATGAATTGTTTGCGGGATATTTCCCATACTATCTTCCTTTCTGGAATGAATTAAAACGGGCGGGCGAGCATGCGCGGCGGAGAGCAGAAATGCAGGCGTATGGCGATGGTGCAGCTAAATACCGTTTGCGCGAAACGCTTAAGCAAAAAACGATTCCTTCACTGCCTTTAAAAATGCAAATGCGCATCCAGCGGAATTATTTTCCGGATATCAATTACCTCGATGAAAATCTCATTTCGCAATACCTTTCCAATCGCAAACAAAATCCATCTCCGACAACATTAAATCAAACACTGCGATCAGAATTTGTAAATACACGATTGAAAGGATATCTCAAATGCGAAGACCGCTGTTCGATGTGGCATTCGGTAGAATCGCGCACACCTTTTTCCGAGGACCATCGTTTGATCGAAGCTGTTTTTAAAATGCCGGGAACAATGAAGATCAGGAATGGGGTAACGAAATATATTTTACGTGAAGCTGCCGCGCCGTTTATTCCCAAAACGATTAAGAACCGACGTGATAAAATGGGTTATGCTACGCCAAATAATAAATGGGTGACGCAATTAAAAGATCAGCTGCGCCCCTACTTTGAACAGGATTTATCGGGATACATTGAAAAGAAAAAGCTGCTCCGTGATTACGATTCTTTTTTCAGCATTGAGAATAAACCGGAGAACGGACGCACTTTTAAATTCATGGCGTTTGCGGTCTGGAAACAATCTATGGGTATTTAAAAAAAAGCAACGGGGACGAAATCCGCAGCGGCGGAGGGAGGGGGGACGTTTTTTGTTGTGACTTTGTAACTCTTTATACAATTT
>JBDSHN010000092.1:0-70475 GCA_039918435.1 Bacteroidia bacterium
AGTTAATATGCATACAACTTCCACGCTTACTGTTACAGGATATTGGATGTTTACCTGGCTGGGGGAAGATATGACTTTTTATCGCGTGAGTAAATAAAGTTGGTGAGCCGGTAAAAAAAGAGAGGAATTAAAGTTCCGTGGAAAAAAATCTAATCATATATCCATTACAACTTTTACCCAGGCCCCGTGTAATGTCTGCGCACCTGTCTGAGCAGCATTTCCAGCATCCTGTGCCATATTATCATAATGGCCTCCCGCATTTCTTCCCCAATATTGATAATGGCTTAGGGTGAGATAAATATGATTATTCATATAATCAAAAACAATTTTTGAATTATGTTGGTCATTGGCAATTCCTGTTCCGGTATATTCAATGAACCCTGAAGGGGCAACCGCTGCACCAGCTCCTGCGCCTCCTCCTGCGCCGGATGTGGCTGCATAATGATTGTGCAATGGTGCCATTGCAGCAGGTACATTATTAGGGAGCATTCCATGCGGCGCAACATACCCGCTGGCAGGTAATTTCCCCCTGCTATCCTCGTGCCAGCTTCGTATTGCGCCAGGCTTATCTACAGTTACTGATCTTGCAGCCTGTTCACCCCCCGAGCGACTGTCGATAATTCCACCAGCTGCCGATTTATAATAAATGTCGAGCATCAACGCACGTAGCGCAGGTGGTATAAGCAATCTTACATCGCTGAAATTTACCGACTGTACCGCATCCGGTGCACCAGCATTCATGATTCGCGCATTTGTTGTCCCGTTGACATGAGCTGCTACCGTATTTTCCCAACTCACAAGCGCATCCCGATGATCGTCCCACGCTCCAGCTGCGGTTCTTGCATACTTCGATTCATGATTTTCTAAATTATAAGCAGGATGTGCTGCAATAACACGTGTAAGCACCTGGTTAATTCCATTCACCAGCGTAATCATTTCAGCCTCGGTAGTTGCGAGATCAGTACCAGCTGCAATCCCTGTTTGAACGCTGGTGTGATGCGCCAGGATATCAGCATCTGGCGGAGCAAGCGTAGTATCATAATACTGCAATGCCACTTCATAATCTTCTTTTACAAAATTAGTGAAGTAGCTTTTTAATTTTGTTTTATGGTTATAACCTGCATTTGCATTCGCAGCATATTCAGTATATGAAACAACAATCGTCCGTTGCAAGGGCATTTCACCTCGATTCGGAAGCTCTTCTACCAATGAAAAATCCGGAGTGGGATGAATTTGGTGAAATTGTTTTACCTGCGGTTGGATTGCAGGCAACTCAACAGTTTTCCCCTGTAGTTTATTTCCTGAAACATGGTGTGCATTGGACCTTGACTTATTCTGATTATGATTTTGATGAGTTCGATGATCCATAAATAAATGAGGGTTAAATAATCATTTAAGCTAAATTACTTCAATGATCAATAAACTACACTACTTTATTTTCACTCCTACAATCAATACATCATCTACCTGCTCCAATTCACCTTTCCATTCTTCAAAGTTTTTTTCAATCATATCTTTTTGCTCACTCATTGGTTTTTCACAAATAGAAAGCAGTTTTTCTTTCAGTTGACTCAACTTGAATTTTTTTCCTTTCGGTCCTCCAAACTGATCGGCATAACCATCTGTAAACGTATAGATGATATCACCCGGCATAAGCTGCACTTCATGAAGCTTAAAATCTGCTTTTGGTCCTTCATGCAAACCGATCGGCTGCTTATCAGGTCTGAATTCTATCAGTTCTTTGTTGCGAATGATCCAAAGCGGATTATTGGCACAGGCGAATTCAAGTTTCCTATTCTGAAAATCATAGCTGCAAAGCACAGCATCCATTCCGTCTTTTGAAATTTCATTTGTCCCTTCCGGATTAAGCGCCATAATGATGGCATCGCGTTGTGCATTCAAAAGCAAATCGGGACGGGAAAGATTATGCGCAAAGGTCAGCTCATGCATTATAGAAATATTGAGCAGCGACATAAAAGCACCCGGCACACCATGACCAGTACAATCACCGGTAAGCACCAGGAATTTTCTATCCGGCGCAATACCTGCCCAATAGAAATCACCGCTCACGATATCCTTCGGTTTGTAAACTAAAAAATGCTCCGGCAGGTTATTCGCCAGCAAACTATCCGAAGCAAGAAGTGCACGCTGAATTCTTTTTGCGTAATGGATGCTGCTCAGAATGTCTTTGTTCTTTTCTTCGATGATATCTTTCTGCAACGTAATTTCATGTGTGCGTGCTTCTACTTTGCGTTCGAGAATTACATTTTGTTCACGCACCAGCTGTTCATTCAGACTAACAGCTTTCAGTTTTTCTTCCTGCGCAATTTGCTTATCATGCACTGCAATATTCAGCTTATCTCCAATTGCGAAAGAAAGAATAATTGCTTCCAGCGCAGAACCGGCCATGAGAATATAATGTGGCGGCAGATTTCCCATGTCAACATTAGCAAGGGCTATTACAATGTAAGCGCATAGCCCGAGCATGTATATTCCAAAGCCGAAAAGATAATAACGTGCAGGAGCATATCCGGCTTTCAGCACCGAAAAACCAATTACAAGTGAAAGAACAGTAAGCAAGAGACCAGCCACCTGGATCATTAACAATCCAAGCGCTTCATCAAAAAATCCGATCGTTATAATTATACCTACCATGACCATGAACAGGTAAATAAATTTCGTCAGGCGGGGTGCGTATCTTTTAGTATACAGGAAACGCATGGTAAAGAATAAACCGAAATAGCCGAAGACCGAAGGAAAGATCAGGTGATTGAATTGATAGATCTGCCGGATAAAATCAGGAAGGAAAATTGCGTACCCGTTTGTTAAGGAAATAAATATGGTGCAGAAAAAAACATACAGCACATAAAAAATGTAAACGCTGTCGCGGTTGGTAATAAAGAGGAAAAGATTATAAAGCATCATGATAAGCATGATCCCGAAAAAGAGTCCGGCGAATAAACTATCCAGGAGCTGCTGCGCCCAGAAATCTTTTGTTGTGCCTGCGCGGAGCACAATGAAAATTGGTGTAACGGATTGAATGCGGAGAAAATATTCTGTAGTATCCCCCAGGTGAAGTTTCAGGGGAAACACCATTACATTCGAACAAAGTTCGCGTTCGGTAAATGGAAAATCATAACCGGCTTTAGAAACATCCCAACCTGTTTCAGTTTTATGATACAACTGCATATTGTCGGTGAGCGGATGTTCTGCCTGCACGCACCATGGACCAATATCATCAGAGGTTAGACGAAAATGAATCCATATCACCGACCTGGTGATGCTCAGGTTGGTTTGGGTTTTGCCTGTAGGTATGAAATTATTGCGGAACGCCAAAGTGGAAACCTGTTCGATTGTCAATGTTCCTGCGGTATCACGGAAAAAACCGGCATACTGTGCAATATGTTCCAGGCCGTGATCAGCATTCAATTGAACAACGTGCTGCGCAGATGCAGCGGATGCAAAAAGTGTGAGGAAAATAAAATAAAAAAGAAAATTCTTCATCCGGGGAGATCACTGCTGACAGCAATGATGACTACAAGATAACAGAAGAATGGTTAAAATCAATTCTGCTTAAAAAGGGAATCAACAAATTCGGCCTTATTGAACACTTGCAAATCATCCATCTTCTCACCTACCCCGATGTATTTCACAGGAATTTTAAATTGATCAGAAATTCCAATTACCACTCCGCCTTTTGCTGTTCCATCCAGCTTTGTTACTGCAAGCGCGGTAACATCTGTAGCTGCGGTAAATTGTTTGCATTGCTCAATTGCGTTCTGACCTGTTGAGCCGTCAAGCACCAGCAACACTTCATGCGGCGCGTCTTTGACAACTTTTTTCATCACCGTTTTAATTTTGGTGAGTTCATTCATCAGGTTCACTTTGTTGTGCAATCGTCCCGCAGTGTCAATGATCACAACATCGATATCTTTTGTTACTGCTGAATTTAATGTATCAAAAGCAACCGAAGCCGGATCTGCACCCATGCCCTGCTGCACGATTGGCACACCCACGCGCTCCGACCAGATCGTAAGCTGATCCACTGCAGCTGCACGAAAAGTATCTGCAGCACCGAGCATTACATTCTTGCCCGCTTTTTTAAATGCATTTGCCAGTTTGCCAATGGTTGTCGTTTTTCCAACACCATTCACACCCACCACCATGATCACATACGGTTTCACTCCCTCCGGAATAGTAAATTCAAGAAGATCGGAAGTATTATTTTCAGCAAGCAAACCTGCAATTTCATCGCGCAGGATCTTGTTGAGTTCGTCGGTGCTGACGTATTTATCTTTTGAAACACGCTCTTCAATCCGTTTGATGATCTTGAGCGTGGTTTCAACGCCAACATCAGAAGTAACAAGAATCTCTTCCAGGTTGTCCAGCACTTCAGCATCAACAGTAGATTTACCAGCAACAGCACGCGCAATACGTGAGAAGAAATTATCCTTCGTTTTAGAAAGTCCCTGGTCGAGGCTTTCTTTTTTCTCTTTGTTGAATAAACCGAAAAATGCCATAAGAAAAATTCAAAATTCAAAATTTCCATCATGGAAAAAACAACTTTCAGGATGGGGAACATTTTCTGAAAATTACGATAACAAGGCGGGATTCAAAATTTAAACCGGAGTCCCGACCTTTTCGGGATGAGGATTTCAATTTTGGAGCCCAACGCAGGAAGCGGAAGTCTCAGGAAATGTTCCTAAACAACGAAAGCTCCTTTCATTGGAAAGAAGCTTTGTTATCGCAATGAAGCGAAATTATTTTTTTTCAGAGAAAAAATCTTTGATGTGGTCGTTGTGAACAACTGCCTCATCGAAAGAGAATGCTCCTGTTTTAGCTGATTTTACTAATTTGATTACGCGGGTGAACTGTTTTCCTTCACCTGATTTGAGCGTAGCAACTACCTTCTTAGCCATGGTCTGTGGACGTTAAGCGTTATTTGATTTCTTTATGAACGGTCATTTTTCTCAGGATCGAATTGTATTTTTTCAATTCAACCCGGTCAGGGGAATTCTTTTTGTTCTTCGTTGTGATATAACGAGAAGTTCCCGGTTTCCCTGAATCTTTGTGTTCGGTGCACTCCAGGATTACCTGGATGCGATTGCCTTTCTTAGCCATTTTTTAAAACTTTAAGGGTGCAAAGATAGAATTATTTCTTTGTTAAAGATAAACAGGATCAAAATATATTCAATCCGTTAGAATTACCTGAAATAGGGGCTGAATCAAAAACAAAGTCGCAACTGACTAAAAATCTGTTAGTTGCGACTTCGTAATTAATTATTGCTTACTTATTCTAACCATTTTCATCTCGCCTTGAACAATGATGCGGACAAAATAAATGCCATTTGCATAACCTTCCAGGCTGAAACGGACGATCTGACCTGTCGGTTTGAAGGCGATTACGGTATTTCCAAGAACATCCGTTACGCTTACTTCTTCTGCCTGAACATTCCCAAGATCAAGTGTCAGTTCTCCATTTGCCGGATTCGTATAAACCGAGAAAATTTTGATGTCGCTTTCAGTAATGCCGACCGAAGAAATGGCCTGGCAGTTAGAAGTGTCGAAACAACCATTTTGAGTAACGATAACGGCATAAGAACCATTTGCTGTAGCTGTAAATGATTGACCCCGTTGCGCCTGAAACGGGTGCGTTATCAGCACAATTGATCCATTGATAAACTGCACCTGTTGCGCTTGCTGTGATGGTTTCATTAACCACTGCGGTAACAGCATTGACAGTATTGACAGTTACTTGGTGAAAACAGTTATTTCTGCCCATCTGCTTTATTCAAATAACTGCTTTCTGCCATCATCTTCTCAATTGCAGCAGTCGTTTTTGGAATAAACCCTGAAAGATTTTCAGGTTGACCATCTGTAATCAGAATATCATCTTCTATCCGCACACCTATATTCCACCATTTCGGATCGCAGGGTGAACCTTCGGGAATATAAATGCCGGGTTCCACAGTTATTACATTTCCGCCTTCCAGTTTTCCATAAAGTCCTGCATCGTGCACATCCAATCCGAGGTAATGTGATGTGCCATGAAAGAAATAAAGCTGGTAATCTTCGTCCTTCTGAATAATGCCTAATTCTTTCAACCGCTTTTTTATCACGCGCACAGCTGCATTATGCGGGGCACGGAATTCTTTTCCCGGAACACATTCTTTTATTCCTGCTTCCTGCGCTTCCAGCACTATATCATAAATCGCTTTTTGTTCTAAAGAAAACTTTCCGCTTGCTGGTAAAGTCCGCGTAATATCAGCCGTATAACCATGATATTCTGCACCTGCATCAATAACGATCAGGTTATTTTTTTCCATTGGTTTCCGGTTCGATACATAATGCAGAATACATGTATTTTCTCCTGCGCCACAAATGCTCGGGTAACCAACGGCCTCTGCCCCACGCTTTCTGAATTCATATTCGAGCGTCGCCTGCACTTGATATTCAGTCATGTCAGGCATCATCGCACGCATCATTTCTATATGTGCTTCGCCGGAAATCATAATTGCCTTTCGTAACAAAACCAATTCCTGCGGCAATTTTATCTGTCGCAGCATGGCCATGTATTGTTCCAGATGCAAAGAATCAGTGTCTGGATGACCTTTGATTCCATTCCTGAATTTGCGTACAAGATCAGCAAGGTCATCCGCTTCATCCGGATCATTTGCAATTCCGCCATTCGCAGGAAAAAAATAAACATGCTTATATTTTTTCCAGTTGATCTGCATCGCGCGGAAACTATGGCCGGTTACAACTTCATTCACTTCCAGCTTTTCTTTTGCGCCATCCATCCCAAGCCGTCTTCCTGTCCACACTTCGGCTTTCGGATCGCGATCCTGCACAACCAGCAATTCATTCGTAAACAACTGGTCAACCTGCTGCTTCTCCTTAAAAAGCAGCAGCATTGAATTCGGTTCGCGCAGGCCTGTCAGGTAATACAGGTTCACATCCTGGTGAAAATCAAACACCACATCATTTGAACGTGTACAAAGCGGATTGGCAAAAAATACGGCAACACTGCTGTCGGGCAAAAGTTTTCTCAATGCTTCGCGGCGCTCCTTATGAAAACCGGGAGGCAAAAGATCTTTGTCATAATCATAATGATCTGCCGGAATAAATGCAGTAATCACAAGTAATAGAATGACAGCAAAAAAGAAAGCCGGCGACTTTATCATGGGAAGAAAAATGGTAATTGACCAAAAATACGAAAACGCTGCCTGAATGAACAGACAACGTTTTCAATAGTGAATTATGCGTACGAAAGGTGATTATGCCTGACGGGACAAACTATTTCATGAATCCTTTAGCACGTGCTTTTTTCAAAGCAGCCTGAATTCCGATTTTGTTGATTGTACGAAGCGCAGAAGTAGATACTTTCAAAGTGATCCATTTGTCTTCTTCAGCAATGAAAAACTTTTTTGTATGCAGGTTAGGCATGAACGTACGTCTTGTTTTGTGGTTAGAGTGGGATACACGGTTACCAACAATTGTACGTTTTCCTGTGATTTGGCAGACTTTAGACATGACTTTCGGTGTTAAAAATTGCCCCGAAGGGACTCCATTTTGGAGGAGTGCAAATGTATAGTTTTTTATGGAATCAACAAAAAATGGATATAAATTTCACGGATTATGCCAATTTCCAGGTGGATCTTTTCTTTGGGAGCCGCAAAAACAGCCACAGATTTCGCGGATTGCACAGATTTTTAACTGGACTTTTCTCTTTGTAAAAGGCAAATGTAAAATTATTCCAAAAAAAATCTGCGAAACTCTTTGCTATTTTTTTGAAGGAGGCGCTATAATCCCCGGGCATTCCGTAGCAAGATGGTCAATAAACCAGGCAGGATATTTTCCTTTAATCTCCAGCATTCTGCGACGTTCTTCCGGGGTTTGTATCATTTGCAGAAATTTATTTGTCTCCTCCAACCATTGAAAAATCTCGGCAACAGAACGTTTCTGATGTTCCGCGATTTGCTCGTCTGTAACTGTATAGGTAAATCCGATTTCCATTAAGTCTTGTCCTTTCCAAACATTTTAGATAAAAGAATAATATCGCTTTTGTCCTGAGGTCTTCCCGCGTACTCTTTCAATTTAATTAAACCATCAACAGAAGCAAGGTAAACCTCGGCATTTCCGACCTTCCTCTTCTCACAATTATTCCACAATTCGTCAAAGACAACAGGAGTATATACCAAAACATCCACAACAACATTAGCAGCGTGTGAATTATAAAACGAATACACCGGCATATTTTTTTCTTTTGCCAATGCGTTTCTTTTTTCTTCATTGCCCATTTCTTTAAAAGGAACAGGAATCGACGGAAAATAGCCAGACTCATTCATGCATTTTTCAAAACGGGAAATGTTTTCAGAGGAGAAATCAATAATCAGATCAATATCTGCAGTCATTCGCGGAATACCGTAAATATTAACAGCAAGTCCACCACAGATTACTTAGCGAACTTCATTATGATAGAAGCACTCGAAAAGCTTTCATATTCCATTTCAATTAAAGATATAAGTATCCATTGCTTTAAAACGCACTTCCTGATCACAAATCCACCCGCATTCCACAGTTATTGATCCTAATTTAACACTTCTGCAATCCAATGCTGCACATTGCCACGATGTTTTACATTTGATTCAGGCTAAATAACATAACCCATATTCCTGCTGTATTCGATAAATTCAAATGCAGAGCGAAAGAATTATGCTATTTTTGCCGCCTTCTATTCAGCAGAAAACCAGCCACTAATCCAGCACCAAGCGTAACTCCACTTATATGGTTTTTGCCAGCCTGAGTTTTCTTTACATTTTTCTTCCACTCAACCTGCTCCTGTATTACAGCACGAAAAATCCTACCTGGCGCAACCTCATTCTCACCATTTTCTCCTTCATCTTTTACGCCTGGGGTGAACCGATCTGGATCGTGCTGCTCTTCATTACTGCACTCGTTGATTATGCGAACGGATTATTTGTAGCAGCAAATCGTGGTAAACCAATCGCGAAACTCGGGATCATCGCCACACTTATTTTCAATATCGGCACGCTTCTTACTTTTAAATACAGCGCGTTCATTGTTACCAATGTGAATGAGCTGATGGGAACTTCATTCACCGTGCCCGGATTTTCATTACCTGTTGGAATTTCGTTTTATACCTTTCAATCTATTTCATACGTCATTGATGTTTATCGCGGTCATGTGAAGGCACAACGCTCTCCTTTGAAATTCCTGATGTTCGTGAGTTTGTATCATCAGCTTGTTGCCGGACCAATTGTTCGTTATGAACATATTGCCAATGAAATTGATAAGCGCCGCTTCAACATCGGCGATATTTCTTCCGGCATCACCCGTTTTCTTGTCGGGCTTTTCAAAAAAGTCTGTGTTGCCAATGTCGCCGCTGTTTATGTCAAACAGTACCTTGCTGAAGGAAATCTTGATTCACTTTCTGTAGCTGAATGCTGGTTCGGACTTATCATGTTCTGCATCCAGATCTATTTCGATTTCTCCGGCTATTCAGATATGGCGATTGGTTTGGGTAGAATGTTCGGCTTTCATTATTATGAAAATTTCAATTACCCGTACATCGCAAAATCAGCAACAGATTTCTGGCGGCGCTGGCATATTTCCTTATCTACGTGGTTCCGCGATTACATTTATATTCCGTTAGGTGGAAATAAATCGAAAGGCTACCGCAATCTTTTTATTGTGTGGTTTCTCACCGGCGTATGGCATGGCGGAGCAAATGGTGCCTGCTGGAATTATATTTTATGGGGACTTTTCTGGGGATTATTAATTCTGATAGAACGTTTATGGCTGGGCAAAATTCTCAAAAAGATTCCTGCTGTTTTCGGGCATCTTTATTTATTGTTTGCGATGATCATGAGCTGGGCCTTATTTTATTTTACCGATATGAATCGTTTATGGAAATTCCTTCGTGTTATTTTCGGGGTAAATGGAAATAAGCTCAGCACGTTGGAATTTGAATTGATTTTCATGTCAAATATTTACTGGCTTGCTTTTGCAATCGTTTTTTGCATGCCTGTTTATCTTTACATGCACCGGTTTGTAAAACGCAGAATGGTGCTTGGCAACGGAACTTATTGGTGGATCCAGGGTTATGTGGTAAGTGGTATTTTGCTCGTAGCTGCAACGATGATGCTTGTCGGAACGAGTTATAATCCGTTTATTTATTACAGGTTTTAAAAAATGAGCACACGCAAATCAAGAAAAGTCTATGCTTACATCACACTGATCGTGTTTACGATGGTGCTTGCTGTTGTGGGCATCCTTTCTCTTATTGGTGAAAAACAAAAATATTCTCCTGTCGACAACCGTGATCTTGCTTACAATCCACCTTTCAGCAAAGCAACTTTTTTCTCCGGCTTTTACCTTCATGCAATTGATTCTGTCTATGCCGATAATTTTCCGGGGCGTGATGATCTTGTAACTGCGGCAAATTATATAAAAGAGCACCGCGGTTATCATCCGCCCAGCATAGGATTTTACAAAACCCAAAGTGTAGAGCAACAAGTGCCGGTAGATGTGGATACAAGCTTTGGCAAGCTCGATTCCGTCATCCCACTCGACTCAGCAGACAAAGGCCCTTCTGAAACCAATGGCGGTGTTGTAATTTATGATGGCCGCGCAATGGAATTATTCGGTGGAACAAATAATATGGCCAAACTATTTGCTGCCTGCATCAATAAATACCAGGAAGAGCTGAATGGAACTGCAAACATTTACGTTGCCGCTGTTCCCTCTTCGATTGCTTTTTATTCGCCAACCCAATACCGCAAAATGGCGGCATCAGAAAAAAATAATATTGACCAGATCTACAGCAACCTGAGTCCTGGAATTAAAGCTGTAAATGCTTACGATGAAATTGCAGCACATCGCAACCAGTATATTTATTTCGGAACCGATCATCACTGGACCGGCCTTGGCGCTTATTATGCTTATGTAGGTTTTTGCAAATCGGCGGGCATTACACCGATTGCATTAGATGCCATGACGCATAAGGTGAAAAAGAAATATTACGGTTCGCTTTATTTTCTTACCAAAGATTCCCGGCTGAAAGATAATCCTGATTCGGTGGAATACTGGATAGTACCTGGAAAACATACCACGCTTCGTTACGGAACATCGTTAGGAAAAGGAATGCCGGGCTCGTTGTATGCAGAGAGTGCGAGCGGTGGAAATTCGTATGGAGTTTTCCTTGGCGGTGATAATCCGCTGATGCGTATCGACAATGAATACAACAAGAATGGCCGGAAATGTGTGATCGTTAAAAATTCTTATGGCAATCCGTTTTCAACTTATTTCACTGCCAATTACGAAACGGTTTTTGTGGTGGATTATCGTTATTATAATGGCAGCCTGCTTGATCTTATAAAGGATAATAAGATCAATGATGTGATTTTTGTGAATGGTGTTTTCTCTGCGAATACTTCATGGCACATAAAAATGATGACGAAAATCATGAAAGGCACAGGCGCTAAAAATCCGAAGCCAAAACAAGACAGCACACCAAAAGACGCAGATTCAACAAAAAGTAATATTAGTGACAGTCTGAAAAATAAGGCCGGAAAAAAGAGTGGCAAAAACTAGAGACTTAAAGTTAAAAAACGTTATTTCCATGAAGTAACAATTGTCAGTTGAAAACACGGCGCGTTTCGTGATTTATTGAACTATGAATTATAAGTACATTGAAGCGTGATAAAATTTAAGAAGAAGGAGAATTTACAGTTGCTGATAATGAGAAAAAAAGACCGGAAATATTCTGCGCTTGCTTGCCTGTTCTCCCTTATAACAATCAGCTTATTTTCGCAGGATTCTACCAAAGCTTACGCAGCACGCTATTCCTACCTGCACCCCGAATTCAATATGGTGCAGTTTTACAGCCGCAGTGCGCTGGATACTTTTTACAACAGCTGGAATTCGACCGCAAGTAAAAAAATATCGATCGTACATCTTGGTGATTCGCATTTACAATCGGATATTTTCCCCGGAAGAATGCGCAAAAGTATGCAAGCGATTCATGGCGATGGTGGCCGGGGAATTATGGTCGCATTTTCCACCGCAAAAACGTATGGATCTACAGAATTAAGAACCACTTTTACCGGGGAATGGATGACGGCAAGAAGCATCTCATTATATCCTAAACTGCCATTGGGCGTTTCCGGAATGACAAGCAAAACGCTCGACAGCAATTCCAGCCTCACATTTACATTTCTGAATGATGTTCCCTCCAATTATTCAAAGCTGAAAATATTCTGCAAAAAAGATTCTGCAAGCTTTGATATTGTTGTGGATTGCGGAGGAAAATTAATTCCTGTTGTAGTTGATTCTTCCGCAACAGATTCGCTTACTTATTATGAAGTTGATCTGCCTCCCTTTAAAAATGAGATTACTATTCGTTTCAAACGCACAAGTAAAAAAGAAACTTCCTTTACTTTTTACGGAATGAGCGTTGAAACACCTGAAGACAAAGGTGCGATCTACCACAACTGTGGAATCGGCGGTGCGATGTATGAATCTATTCTGATTCAAACACTTTTCAGCGAACAGCTTCCTGCATTAAATCCGGATGTTGTTATCATCGATTTCGGCACGAACGATTATTTGTATGACGACAGCATTAAAGCAAATGAAGAAGAGAAGATCGTAAAAGTGATTCGCAAAGTGCGGGCTGCTGCGCCACATGCCAGCATTATTCTTACAAGCACAATGGACATGTATTACAAAGGCGATCATGTGCAGAGCGGAGAAGCGTTTTCTGACATCATCCGCAAAGTAGCGAAAGAAGAAAATTGCGGATTCTTCGATTGGTATTGGGTGGCGGGTGGATGGGATGTATTACCAAAATTCCAGGCTGACGGGCTTAATAATCCGGATGGCGTGCACATGTCGCCGCGCGGTTACCGTATGAAAGGAAGCTTGCTGAGCGATGCGATGGTGGGAACAATTGATTACATGAAGAAAAATCCGAAAATGGATTCTCTTATTATTCCGCTCGATTCAATAAAGCTGGAGCAACATGCGTTCAAACTTCGCCAGGATTCTGATTCTGTTGCGGTTGGCCCAACCGTAAAAGTGATGCACCTGGTTCGCAAAGGTGAAAGTCTTTCGGTGATCGCAAAAAAATATCATGTCACAGTAAACCAATTGCGGAAATGGAATAACATGCAATCGAATTTAATTCGTGCAGGAAAATACCTGGTGGTGTATTGTGATCCGAAATATAAGCCGAAACCGAAGCCAAAACCAAAACCGGCAACAACAGCAAAGCCGAAGTAAGCTTTACTTGTTTTAAAATTTTATACATTTAGCGAATGAGGAACTTACTGATTGTGCCAGCAATTATTTTCGGATGTGTTTTCTTTTTTTCTGCATGCGGTGAACCTGAGGTTAAAACAGCAGAAATAATCGATTCATCACTTTTGCCTCCTCCTCCACCTCCACCTGTTATGCCTACGCCAATCGATGTCCATTTTGATTCACTGGAAGTTGTTCCTTCAAATCCCGGGGATAAAACAACAACCAAAGAAGTAACGGTATCAGAAGGGATCGTTTATTGCACACTTCCCTATTGCGGAGGCGCAAGGCCATCAGAAGAAATTGTTGCCGAAAAAAAGAAATCGATATTGCTCACCAACTCAACGTTGATGATGAAAAATAAAAAAGGCGTTGAATACCTTGTAACAACAAACGACAAAGGCATTTTCAGATCAGGAATTCCTGCCGGACAATATGATATTTACCTTACAGAAAATACCAACAAAGCAATTTATAACGTGAGTCCGGAAACCTGCGAAAATTGTTTGACAAAACCAACGGGTAACGTGATCATCCAAAAAGGAATTCAAGCTTCATGCACTGTCCATTTTAATTGCGCGCCGGGAGATAAAAAAAGGCAGTAATTATTGCTTGAAAATTTTTATTTTTTTCTCATCCGGCAGGTTACGGAAATCAGAATAATAGTTCCAAGGATTCCGCCAAGGATTGCTATTAATACTTCCATGGAAACACCTGCGAATCCTAAAATTCTGAATATAATTGGGTAATCTTTGTTTTCAATTCCTTCTAACGGAATGGCACAGAACTGTATTTAAATAATTTTTCTTTCTTTAATTTTCACAGCCGGATTTCCCTGGTAAATTCCATACGCTTCTAAGTTTGAAGTTGCAACTGAAGCAACTGTAAGCAACGCATGCGAATGACAAATCACTCCCGGACAAACTACGGCCTTCGCTCCTATCCACACACCTTCTTCTAACACAATGGATTTTGTGACAAGATCAAATGTTGATTTCGAATAATCATGATTTCCTGTCAGTAACATTGCGCCCTGTGAAATGCAGCAATCCGATGCGATGGAAATTTTTATAAGATTATCGATCCAGACATTTTCACCAATCCACACATTATCCGAAATCTCAAGAAACCACGGCGCTTTAATATTTACGCCCGGACGAATAATTACTTTTTCACCAACACGCGCGCCAAACATACGGAGCAAGACAACTTTAAATGCGCTGAATGGAAACCTGGAGCAGAAAAAAGCGTTGTTTAAACAAAACCACAACCCGCGTTTTAAAAAAGAAGCTCCTGGATTGTACCACGCGTTATTAAAAGAAGAAAGCTGGGTTTTCCCTTCAGACATGGGTCAAAGTTAAGAAAACAGTCCTCAGTTGCAGCAGGAATTTTATTGCTAATGGCCTGATTTCATTGCAATTGGTCAAGGCAGCGTCAAAACCTTTGTTGCATCCCCTGTTTTATGGTATATTTGTCAATCAGAGAAGTTTCTCTTGCCTATGGGTCTCGACCTTTTTTTAATTATCCTCCTCATCCTTCTGAATGCCTTTTTCGTCGCGGCTGAATTTGCGATGGTGAAAGTGCGTTCCTCCCAGATTGATCTTAAAGTCAACCAGGGAAGTTCACGCGCGAAGATCGCTCAGCATATTGTGAACCACATGGATCGCTATTTATCGGCGACACAATTGGGCATCACTGTATCAAGCCTTATTCTCGGTCGTATTGGAGAGCCCTATATCGCCATCCTGCTTGAATCGCTTTTGCATAAACTGAATATTGTGCTCAGCGACCCTTTGCTTCACAATATTTCATTTGCTACCGGCATTGCATTTATCACGGTACTTCACATGGTGCTGGGCGAGCAGGTTCCGAAAACATTATCGATCCGATATTCGCTGGAAACATCACTGTTCGTTGCATTGCCGTTGCGTGCATTTTATTATCTCTTCGCACCATTTATCTGGATCATCAATATTCTCACACGGATAACACTTCGTCTGTTCGGTATTAAGATCTCAGCTGATCACGAAGACATTCACAGTGAAGAAGAATTACGATTGCTGCTTACAGAAAGCGAAGAAGGCGGCGCGATAAAACAGTCGGAACATGAATTGATCCAGAATGTTTTTGAATTTGATGATCGTGCTGTAAAAAGCATTTATGTTCCGCGCAATAAAATTTCTGCGATTGATATTGAAATGGGAATGGATGAAATTCTCGATAAAATGATCGAAGAAGGTTATTCTCGCATGCCGGTTTACAAAGATTCGCTCGATAATGTATCAGGTATTATTTATGCAAAAGATTTACTGAAGCTCCTGAAGATCGGTAAAATGACTCATAGTGATATTGAAAGCATGATTCGCCCTGCCCATTTTATTCCGCAAAGCAAACGCATTAACGACCTGCTCCGTGAATTTCAAACGCTTCACATTCAGATGGCGATTGTTACCAACGAACATGGCGGAATAGCCGGACTGGTAACGATGGAAGATGTAATTGAAGAATTAGTTGGTGAGATCCAGGATGAATATGATGAGGAAAAGCCAACAGTTGAGAAAAAATCGGACACTGAATTTATTGTAAGTGCCATGGCGCACATTTCTGATATCAATGATGTATTACCAATTGCGCTGCCTGAAAGTCCGCATTATGAAACATTATCCGGCCTGATGAATTATTTATTCGGGCGCATTCCTGCTGTGAATGAACAGAAACAATTCGGAGGTTATGAATTCCTTATATTGAAACGTTTCAAGCACAGTGTTGAAACAGTGAAGATGACTATTTTGGATGAAGGTCAATTCAGTGTTCAGGAAGAAGGGTAAAGGAAAAAAATGTGCAGTTTACGATGTACGATTTTATTTAAAGAAAAAGTTTCCTGTTATCTCCCAACAACTTTTCATCAGAAGAATATTTTCCGGCTAATGCCAAAGCTGCTTCCGAATATTTCCTGAAATCCATATCACCTATTTTCGCAAGGGTTTCAATTGTTTGCACGAAACCATCCATAGATTTCAGCGGCAGAGCCCAGCCCGCGTTTTCCTTCGCGAGATTTTTCCATGGCGTCTGGTCGGAAATTAAAACAGGAGTTCCGGCCTGCATGGATTCAAGAATGATATGCCCGAAATTTTCACCGCGAGTAGGCATGAAAAGCAAATCATATTCAACAAGTGTTTTGGAAATATCTTCGGATGGGATTGGCCCGGGAAATCTCACGCGGATATTTGAAGGCATTTTATCCATTACGGCTTTGCATTGCTGCCAGTATTGCTCATCATAAACGGCTCCGAAAAAATCAGCCTCTGCTGCTACTCCCACTTTAGCAAGCACTTCCAATGCAAACAGCGTATTTTTTTCAGGAGCAATGCGCGCAACACTTACAATCCGCAGTTTGTCTTTTATTTTTAATGCATGTGCAGCAACCGCGCCGGGCTTACGTGGAAGATTTCCTGCAACACTGATTTTCGTTTTATCACCGATCGATTTGCGGATCTCATTGGCTTCCTTTTCATTCGTTGCATGAAAAATTACACCGGAAAAATCCTGTCGCCATTTCGCAAGACGCAAAAACAATTTCTTCTTGGTGGCCTTTATCGCAAGCGCCGATGGCGCCAGCATTCCTCTCGCTGCAACAATTACTTTTATTTTCCGTTTTGATTTTTTAATTGCTTTCAACGGCCATGCAGTAAAAGGCTGCGACCAGATTCCGTTGAGATAAATTGCATCTGGCTTTTCTTCATCCAGAATTCGCGCGATCGTTTTTTTGTTTAGCTCACCTGCGGAAATATAATAGATACGTTTTCCATCGTAAACATTCCATGCATCGCTGTTGACAGAAGTGTAAGGTTGCGCTTCGGTATAATCCGTATTGCGTGTGACAACCGAAAATTCAAAATCTTTCTGCAAATATTCCAGCAGATTCGCACACGAACGCACAGGTCCGCCCGCTTTATCGCCCGGAAGAAACCAGTCGATAAAAACAAGCACCTTCTTTTTATCAGGATTCAATTTCATTTTTTTCAAGCCAGTGCGACAATACAACAAGCGGCCATATACGCGACCAGGTAACCTTCGGATCATCTGAAAGGAAACTGTTCCAAAGCGAATTTAAACCTTCCGCATTAAACTGTTTACGTTTTCCGAGGCTTTGCAGTCGTACTTCACAGAAAGATTTTAATTCATTCTTCATCCAGCCTTTCCATGGAAATGTAAAGCCCATTTTAGGACGGTTTACAATTTCATCAGGCAGAAGATCTTTGCAGGCATCTACCAGCAATTTTTTCGGTGTGTGCGGAAACTTTAAATGATCAGGAAGATTGAGCACATATTCGACCAGCGTGTAATCGAGGAAAGGCACGCGTACTTCTAACGCATGCGCCATGCTCATTTGGTCGGTGTCGCGCAACAATACGTTTTGCATATACGTGCTTATTTCCGCAAGAGAAACACGGCTTAATAAATGATCAGTGTCCGGAAATTTATCCGCTATTTCAGAAGAAATTCTGTAAACTTCATTTGCAGTCCTATTTGAATTTGTCGCAATTTTTGCAATTTGTTCTTCCAACAAAACCTGCCGTGAAACAGGATAGAAAGATGCAAAATTTATTTTTTTTAATCTCAACACGGCTGCTTTTTTCTCGCCTGCAATTCCAGCATTTTTTTTCAACCTATTTCCAGCAAGCACACGCAACCCACGGGGCAAAGCGTTCAGCCATTTTTTATTTTCAAGCTCCGCAGTTCTTTTAAAAATATCGTAGCCGCAAAACAATTCATCTCCGCCCAAACCAGAAAGCGCCATGGTAACGCCCGCTTTTTTTGTCGCTTTGGAAACCACAAAAGTATTCGGACCATCGCCACTCGGATGATCCATCGCATCGAGTGCATCCGGAAGATCACGTAAAAAATCTTCGGGCTTCAGCTTTATCTCGTGGTGAATGGTTTTAAACTTTTCAGCGATCTGTTTTGCATAAACCGCTTCGCTGAATTCCGAATCATCAAACGTGATTGAAAAAGTATTGACAGGAGCAGCAGCAACTTCACTCATCAATCCAACAACAATGCTTGAATCAATTCCTCCCGACAAGAATGCGCCGAATGGAACATCAGCAATCAAGCGGCGTTCAACAGCATCACGCAAAAGCTTCCGCACATTTATTTGAGCTTCTTCTTTCGTCGGATTTGCAGATGTTGGTTTTACCTGGAGCTTCCACCAGCATTTTATCTCTGTTGTTCCATTGCTGACCTTAATAAAATGACCGGGCAAAAGCAGTTGCACATTTTCAATAATCGTTGCAGGCGCATGAACGGTTTGATAACGCAGATAATCCTGCAAAGCATTCTCATCCAGTTTTTTCTTAACCAAGCCAGAAGCGAAAAGTCCGCGCAGCTCAGACGAAAATACCAAATGATCATTCGTCTGTGTATAATAAACCGGTTTGATTCCCAACCGGTCGCGGGCTATAAAAAGGTCTTGTGTTTTTTTATCGTAAATGGCAAAAGCAAACATCCCGTTAAAATGATCAAGACATTTTTCGCCCCATTGTGCATAAGCGGCAAGAATTACTTCTGTATCCGAATTGGTTTTGAAAGCAACATCATTTAATTCATTCCTGATCTCGCGGAAATTATACAGCTCGCCATTATAAACGATCATGTACCGCTCATTGCTGAAGCTCATCGGCTGGTGACCTGCGGCGGAAAGATCAATAATAGAAAGCCGGCGATGACCCAATGCAATTCCTGGCTCACAAAAAATCCCTGCGTCGTCAGGCCCGCGATGTGCAAGAGCATCATTCATTCTTCCGACCTGTAGCCGAGAATCTGATTTTGAATTAAGATAAATGATGCCGTTTATTCCGCACACTTGCTTTTGTATTTAGCTTAAAGATAATCAACGTGAATGGATCAGCTGAAAAAGGACCTGTGACCATTTTTGAGGAGTAATGGAAGCCGCATATTTTGCACTCAGATCGCCTAAATGTGCAAGCTTTTCGTCTGAAAGCGCTACAATTGATTTCATTGTGGTTTTAATCGCTTCAACATCAGCAGGCCGGAAACCAAAACCATTTTGCCCGTCTTTCAAAAATGCATCAGCAGCGCCGACATTCTCACTCAGTAAAAGCGGAAATCCAGCAGCTGCAAATTCGTGCACCACTACTCCCCAGGGTTCAAACAAGCTTGGAAGTATAAATACGCCGGTTTGTTTTATAAACTCTTCCATTTGCTCCGGCTGAATAAAACCAAAATGCCTGATCTTAGGATGAACAATTGGTTCGATATCACCTTTACCCAAACACCAAAGTTCCCATTCTGTTTCGTGCTCTTCCTGCACACTGATAAAAGCTTTCCACAGCAGTTCAATTCCTTTTTCAGCAGAATAGCGTCCGGCATAAATAAACCGTTTTGGAAAATGATTTTTTTTATCTGCCGAGTACTTTTTATAAAATGCATTAAAATGCGAAAAGTCGCAGGAATAAGCTCCGGTTGCAATCCGTGTTTCTGGAAAGCCAAGACGAAGTGCAAATTCTTTTTGTTGCTCACCCGGCACAAAACAGCGATCAAAATGATTGGAGAAATAAATCTTTGCAATCATTGTTGAAACCCGCTGCCGAAAAGAACCGTTCCACCAGTTGTCGAACCCAAGTACGATCGGAACTTTTGAATGAAACCGCCTGCAGATTTTTAAATAAGGTTTGTATCCCCATCCCGCGCAGAAAATTGCGTCCGGCGAAAACTGGGCGGCTGTTTTCAATAACTCTTTTTCAGAAAGTTCACCTCTGTCAATAAGCTTTATCCGCTCCGTATTTTTAAAATGAAAAGGTGCGACAGCATTTACTTCCCTGCGCAGGATAAGCACTTTACAATTATGTTGCTCAGCAAATTCAGAGATACAAGCCATAAAATAGCCGGCGAGCTCTTCATAAAGCACAAGTAATTTCATAGGGTGTTTGCTGTGTTTTTAATCCGCTGCAAGTTATTGCTTTCTACCCGAAAAAGAGTGCTACCTGCCTGACGTATAATCGCTAATGCAATAAATGTTTTTTTGCTCATTTACCTAATCGATTAATCTTTGGGTTTCTATAGGCATGTATAACGGCAAGAATAACAATTTGTTCCAGAGAATCATTTATAATATAATGAATATGATATGGAAACTGCTTTAATAAAAGCATTCGAACATTTTAATATTTAACCGGAAAACTCAATGGTGATTGACTAATGTAAATTTTCGCATCACGCAGCCGAAACAAAAATTGCCTTGCCAGAATTGGAGAAATGTCTTTGTAATAAGTAACTGCTTGAACAATATCCTCTTTAACAGAAGGTCCGATTACAAAAGAATAGCTCAAAAGCCATTTTCAATATCATCAATGGTTTTATCGAAATCCGCTACATTCCCGGGATTTTTATAATAATCACTCAATCTCTCTTCTACAATTTGATTTTGCCATGGAGCTAGTTCTACAGTATTTTGTACTTCTGCTTTTTGCAAGTCGGCATACTTTGCTTTTAAAGTTTGCCACTCCTCAATTGGAATAAATACACCAGTTGTATTACCCTTATTATCATGAATAAACTGAAGTGCCATAGCGCAAATTTTTAGTGCGAAATATTCAAAGAATACAATCCAATCATTTTGTGGAATTCCACAGAGTTTGCATACCAAAATTACGAAAAAGGCATGATTGAAAGAACTGAAAACACGGACTAAACCAACATTCCCCTATGATTCGTACTTTTACCACATACCGCCATGAGTATCCATATTACTGCTTACGAAGATTGGATGAAGCCGCAGATCGCGGAGATGTTCAGCCTGCAATACAATGTTCCGTCCACTGATTTTTCTGAACTGATGGATAATTTCTACGATCATCCGTATCAGAAAGAAAAATGCATTCGTATTGTGGCGTTGGAAGGGGAAAAAGTAATTGGTTTTCAGTCCTTTTTTTACTGGCCTTACTTTTTCAATGGCAAAGTGAATCACTCTTTTCAATCGGGAAATTCGCTCGTTCATCCTGCTTACCGTGGAAAAGGACTCTTTCAGCAACTCTTAAATTACCTTGAAGAGCATCGCGAAAAATTCGGTGTTGATTTTCTTGTTGGGTTTCCCATCCAGGCATCCAGAAACAGTCTTCTCCGGAATGGCTGGAAAAACATTCTTGACCTGGAATGGTTTATCAGCAAAGCAACTCCTTTGCGTTCTCTATTCGGTGATGAAAAGAAAAAACTTTCACGTCATTTCAAAAATGATTCACCAGGGAATACCAGGGAAAATGCCATAAACTCATTCCGCCTTTCAGATGAGCACAAGTTTGTTGAATGGCGGGAAATTTATTCCGCAATGCAGCATTATTTTTATCATGTGTATAGCGAGAACGGCAAGTCGGCAGAGTTTACGTTGAAGCCTTCACGGAGAAAAAAAATAATACGCGAACTGATTATCGGCAATGTGCAGACGGAAAATACTGATACAGCATTTATGAAAAACGCTTTCCGGGATTTGCAGGCTGCTGTGAAAAAATCCGGTGCAGCTGCTTTTATTTCCTTTGCCTGTAACCGGGACTCAACTTCTTTTCCGGAAACGCTGCTTGCCGAAGTTTCATTCAAGAGAATTGATAAAAAAATATTTTTTGCCGTTAAGTTATTTACAGAAAATCACCCGGCGGAAGATCCGTCAAAATGGATCTTGTTCCGTTCTGATATAGATACCTGGTAAATGAATTACACTTCCTCTATTCACGACATTAAGCACCTTGTTAAAGCTGTTCTTGGAAGAGCAGAATATATAACCAGCGGCTTAAAGCTGCCCGGAAGTGATTTATTGGTTCTCAATTATCATGGAACGCAAAAAAAATACCTGAGTGAATTTGAAAAGCAATTGAATTTTCTTCAGCAACATTTTGAATTCGTTTCTCCTGAATTTCTTAATGGGTTTTATTCCGGAAACATAGCAGACAAAAAGCCGAAAGTATTAATCACCTTCGACGATGGAATCAGGAATAATATGTACGCAGCAGAATTGCTTGCAGCACGCGGAATAAAAGCATTGTTTTTGATCGTGCCCGGTTTTGTTGATTGTGCTGAAAGTGAACAGCACGCTTATTTCATTAAAAATATCCGTCCTGTCATCCATACAGCAATTGATAATGAACCTGAAGACACCACTGCTTTATCCTGGGAAGAGCTGCGGAAAATTTCAGCGATGGGGCATGGAATTGGTTCGCACAGTTATACACATACACTTGTCACAGGAAATTTTTCACAGGAAGAATCAGAGAAAGAAATTATTTCAAGCAAAAAAAGAATTACAGAAATGCTTGGCATCGTTCCTGTATCTTTTTGCGCGCCGAACAATAGTTTGTTAAGCTGCGGGAAACAGGAAATGGAGCTGATTAAAAAAGAATACCGCTATTTTCTTTCCACTTTTCCGGGATCAAATACAGAAAACAAAAATCCTTATTTTATTAAACGTTCCAATGTAGAAGCACATTGGATGGAAGGTGCTTTTATCCGTGCGATTGGAATCAGGGACAGGAAAAGATGGATCAGCCGCATTGAAGCATTCAGGAAAATAGCGGAATAGCTTTACCTCGGTCGCCGGATAAATCGACCAGGTTGCAATCCGTTTTCTTCTTCTACCTCCTCCTCTTCCTCTTCTTCAATTCCCATCAACCTGTTTTGCGTCTCCACTTCCTTTTGTTTTCTCACGGTATAATACAGCCACATAAAGAAAGGCAATCCGTTCAGAAAATAATTTCCCTGCCGCAGCAAATAAAGCAGGATCAAAACAAGTACTGCATTTGAAATGATCCAATCCGGATTTTCATTATCATAAGCATTACGACTTACAAAATTCCGCCGGATAAAAACAAGAATAAATATCACACCGATCAAGCCTGTTTCAGAAAGCAATCGCAGCAGCATGGAATTTGCATCAGCCTTATTGAAGCTGAAATCAAGGAAGCCCGGTTGATTCGTGTACGAATACTTTTCATAGGCAATAGCATGCGAACCTAAACCAGTGCCGCCTAAAAAATTAGATTTGAAATTCTCCGTTGCAATGTGGTAATTATTGTACAATACGAAACTCGAAGAATTGACGTTTTCCAATGATAATTCATCAGAGATCCAGAGTCCGAGCGAACTGTCAACCCTTGATCTGAACTCATCGACATTGTTATAAAGCACATTTGCACCGACAATTGCAATAACCACACCGAGTACAAAATAAATGAATTGTCCGAAGTTGATCACAAAAAGTATCAGCATAATGAAAAGTCCAACATAACCTGTCGAAGAGCTGGTCAGGATCATCGCAAGCAAAATCAGGAATGATTGAAAGCGCGACAATCCATAAGCGTTCGTTCCCGGAATGAGATTATGTATCGCTACAAAACAGGCCGGTGAAAGTACGATCGCGAATTGCGCGGCTTCAGAAAAAATAGAATTCACACGCATTCCGAATCCACCGTTTACAATTCCCCATTTATTCAATATCCAATGGTAATCGTAACCCGGACGAAAATGAAGGCGGTAAGAAATAAGCTGAAAAACGCCGATGTATGAAACGATCACAGCAGCTTTCAGGTAATAACCGAACATTTTTTTTGTATCAAACGCATAATACTCCATGACGTAGTAATAAAATGTTGCAGATAAAAAGAGTCCGATAAATATTTTGAGAAAAAGCGCCCAGGTATTATTTCCGATCAGCACTTCCAGCACGCCGATAAAAAGCGGCACGACAAGAATTGCGACAAGCTGTTTAGGAAAAGAATAACTCCCGATGAAACGCGGCAGCAGGATCAAAAAGATCATGTAATGAAAATAACCTTCGAATGGCTCTTTGAAAAACGTGATCGAGCTGACGAAAATCGACAGGTATATCAGGACATTAATTGTTCTGGTCTCTTTCATTGTTTTTCGCCTCTTCTGAACAAGGCTATCAGCTGAATGCCAAATTTACGCATATAGCGTACAGGAAAATTAATCTTTTTGCTTATTCCGGAAGTCCAAAATACCTGCTGACCGTACTGCAAACACGCCTGACCTGCTGTTGGGTAATCCCGTAAAAAACAGGCAGACGCAACAAACAATCGCTGTACCGGTCTGCATTCAAAAGATCACTGCCGTGATAGCGGGGAGCATAATACGGACTTTTATGCAGGGACTGATAATGAAAAACAGCTTGTATACCTTCAGCAGCCAACGCCTGTGTTAATTTTACCCGTTCATCGGGAGAGGCACAAACTATGTAATAAATATGTCCGTTGCTCATAGCGTATTCCGGAATAAAAGGCCTTTTGATACTACCCGTTTTTTCAACAGGCTCCAGCAGCTCATGATAAAGATTCCATGTGTCGATCCTGTTCTTCTGAATTTTTTCTGCTTCCTCCAATTGAGCAAATAAATAAGCAGCAGTAAGCTCCGAGGGAAGAAAAGAAGAACCAACGTCAATCCATTCATATTTATTCACTTCTCCCCTGAAAAATGAGCGGCGTGATGTTCCTTTTTCTACAAGCACTTCTGCACGCTTGAAAAAATATTCATCATTCACACATAAAAGTCCGCCTTCCCCTGCGATGATATTTTTAGTTTCATGAAAAGAGAATGCTCCCAACTGCCCTATTGTACCCAGCTGAACTCCACCCTTCCATTTCGATTCAATGGCATGAGCAGCATCTTCAATAATCGGAATTCCATGTTTTACAGAAATCGCCAGCAACTTTTCCATATCACACGCCATGCCTGCGTAATGCACACATACAATTGCTTTTGTTTGCGGCGTAATTAAATCTTCGATCTTATCCGCATCGATATTCGGATGCAGCAGTGAAGAATCAGCAAAAATGATCTTCGCACCACGCAACACAAAAGGATTTACTGTAGAGATGTATGAAAAAGATGGAGCAATTATTTCGTCACCTTGCTGAATGTCCAGCAACAGTGCAGCAAGCTCCAGCGCGTCGGTGCAGGAAGTGGTAAGCAGATTTTTAATCTTATAACGTTCGCTGAAATACTGCTGGCAGCGCTGCGTAAAAGCTCCGTTTGCAGAAAGCTGGCCCATTGCAACTGCGTTCGCAATATATTCCAACTCCTTCCCGATAATGAAGGGTCTGTTGAATGGAATAAAATCCTGCGTTGCTGTCATAAGGGAAAACCTGGAATGGAAAAGTACGAAATCCTATTTAGTTTATTTTCTTTTCAATGAGAGAAATAGTTTGAGCCGCAATAGCCTCCCAAAGAAAATTTTCTTTTATGTGATTGACTGCAGCTTTCTTTTTCTGATCAAGCAACCCGGAAGAAATCTCCTGCGCTTTCTGTAAAGCATTTTGCAATTGCGATTCATTTCCAGGTTCAATGAGCCAGCCATTTGTTTCATTGACCATAACTGAAGTCGCACCAGTATTTGTTGCGATCACAGCGAGTCCGCTTGCAAGTCCTTCCATTACTACATTGGGCATACCTTCAGAATGGCTGGGACAAACCAGCACATCCATTTCTTTCAGCAGGTTTTTCATTTGATCATTATCCGTGATCAATCCATGGTAAATTATCTTTTCAGAAAAAATCTGTTTGTTTTTAGGAATAGGTCCGATAAAATGAAATTCAAAATCATTAAGCGGAGTAAGCATTTTACGCAATGCGCGACTTAACTCTTCCACACCTTTCCTTCTTTCAAATCTGCCTGAAAAAACAAATTTTCTTTTCTTTTCTGAAGGCCTTGGATTTTCATTCAGCCAATCAGGTGAGATGCCGGCAGGTAATTCGAGTATTTTATTTTTTGTAAAGCCGAGTTCCAAAAGCAGCTGCGTTATTTTTCCGCCATAAGAAAAAAGATAATCAGCATGCTTCATGTTAAACATAACCGGCGATCTTAACAGGAAGCGGCTTTTCAGCCATGAAATAAAACCAGGTTGCGGCTGAAACATTTCATAACCATGAAAATTCACGCCAACTGGAGGTAAAAAAGTCCCTTTGCTTTTCTGGTTAATCAATTCCCAACCGGCAAATCCTTTTGCGATAATAAAATCAACTTTAGCTTGCTTCTTAAAAACATTCCAGATGCTTTCAGAATAAGTATACGATTCGCGGATATAATGTCCGGGCGATGCTTCGAATTTTGGGAAGGGAATTACGAAAGAACGGATATTCTTTTTTTCTTCTTCAGTAAATCCTTCCAGCTCAGAAATGTTTTTTTTGCTTTGATTGGTATGATAAAGATCTACCCGCACTCCTGCTGCTGCAAGATATTTTGCGAGATAAAAAGAATGGCGCTGCATACCACCTATCACGTAAGGATAAATTCCGTCTGTTAAAAGCGCGATTGTCATTGCAGTAGTTTTTTATATTGCGCTGTATAATTTTCTTTCATAAAATTGTTTTTTGCAAGGATCTTCATCCGTATCTTTTCCTCTTGCGGAATTTTTTCGAGCATCTTTACATCTCCATTATAAATTATTCCTGCCTGGTGCTGTTTCACAAATTCAGAATAATCACCCAACTCTTCCGAAATAATCACTTTGAGCCCTGCGGAAAGATATTCTGCAAACTTTACCGGTGAAGCAACTGCATTAGTCACACTCTTTTCGCGAACCATCCATCCATAATCGCAGGAATCCAAAACAGCTTTTACTTTTTCCGGCGCCAGCCACATACTTTTGACACGTGTTCCGAAATCAGCGAAAATTTTCATGCCGGAAGGAAGATCTTTAGCAAGTAAAATTACTGCCAGGTTATTTTGTTTTGCAAGCAAACTATACATGGCGTTATCAAGTGCATCGAAAGATTGCCAGTCGGCCGAACCACCCGAATATACAAGTGTAACTGTTTTCACATCCGCTGCGTTACTTTCATTTGTGGACTCATCAGCAAATGTTTTTGCATTTAAAGTACACGGAATCACAACGTGATCCTGAGAACTATAATCAAAAGATCTTTTCCAATATTCAACCAACTGCTCAGAAACCGCAATACGGAAATCGGAATTCATCACCGCTTGTTTTTCAAGCTCAAAGATCTCTGCTTTTATTTTTTCATCGGGCACAACATTATACTCTCTTAATTCAGCAGTATAAGCACCACGCGCATCAAAGCATAATTTCCTTCCGGCACGAAACTTCATTGCAAGTAAAGTTGCAAACGGTCCGCGCGCAACAATCACTTCCGGATCTATTCTTTTGATCGTCCGCCCGAGTAGAATATTATTCAACCGCCAATTTCCTGCTTTTGGAAACATGGGCAAAACAATCGCACCAGGAAACTGCTGAAGAATCTTCTGCTTATTGATCTTGAATCCACGCAATGAAATGAATGCGATAAGTGAGACAGCCGCATTTAATTCTTCCTTCCAGAAACGGCACACATCAATAACCTGCCCGGAATAAATTCCTGACGGATAATCGTTGTAAGTGATGTAAAGCACTTTCTTCAAAGTATGCGATTAAGGATTTCAAAAATACGTTCAGTAGCATGGCCATCCCAGTGCTCTGGAACTGCGCCTTTTTTGTATTCGCCTTTTTCAATAACAGCAATATGTTCTTTGATTACACCTATTTCAAAAGGAACCAATTCATTCGTGCCGGTTGTGATCGTTACAGGACGTTCTGTATTGGGCCGTAATGTAAGACAAGGAACCTGCATGTAAGTCGATTCTTCCTGTATGCCGCCGCTGTCTGTAATAATAAATGCAGCTTCACGGATCAGCTTTTGAAATGCGAAATAATCAAGCGGATCAATCAGTAATAAATTTTTGTTTGAGCGAAAAGCTGTTTCAAGTCCGGCAGCTTCCATATTCTTAACAGTGCGTGGATGAATCGGAAATACGACAGCATATTTTGCAGAAATTTCATTGATAAGTTCCAGCAATTTCTGCAAACCTTCATGATTATCCACATTTCCAGGACGATGCATCGTCATGAGAATAAATTTTCTCTCACTGATCTTTAAATCAAGAAGTATATTCGATTGGCTGATCTTATCAGAAAAAGCAACCATTGTATCAATCATCGTATTGCCAACGAAAAAAATTCCGGCAGCAGGCTTTTTTTCCAACGCAAGATTTTCCATTCCGGCAGGCTCAGTAACAAAATGAAAATCTGCAAGCTCATCGGTAAGAATGCGGTTATGTTCTTCCGGCATTGAACGATCGAAGCTGCGTAAACCACTTTCAATATGTGCGACTTTGATGTTCATTTTATTCGCTGTAAGTGCTGCAGCAAGCGTGGAATTTACATCGCCAACAACAGCCACAAGATCCGGCTGAAAACCGGCAATTGTTTTTTCCAGCTTCACCATAATTTCCGCCATTTGTGAATTCGGACTTCCCGGCGAAACGTTCAGGAAAAAATCAGGCACGAGATCAAACTGCTCGAAGAAAATGTCCGCCATCTTTCCGTCATAATGCTGACCAGTATGCACGATCTTAAGTTCAATGCCCGGAAACTTAGCAGCAGCGGCTCTGAAGCGTGTCACTTTTATAAAATTCGGCCGGGTTCCAATGACCGTGAGTATTTTTTTTGTCTGCATTTTACACGTTTCTATTTATCATTCTTTGATCCGCCCTTTGAAAAAACGGAATACGGTCCTGGTTTTTTCTGAAAATGAAAAACCGAACATTTTATAAGTCCTGCAATACATTGAAGTAATCGCAGGAGAAACTGATGGCACAAAAGTAGCAGGAATGTAGCTCTTGTAAAGCTCCACTGATTTTGAAGGCGAAAAATTATACAGAATACGAATCGCTTCAAACAAGGGCTGATAAAATAAGGCTTTCTCTTCCGGCTTTATTAATGCATGATTCTGCAGGTAAAGAATCGTATCTCCCCTGAGCCGGATATATTGTTCCCAGTTTTTCGGCGGATCTTTTCTCGAAACAGATTGTCCGGGTGGCTGATCTCTGACCATTGTGAATGGTACTTTATCAAAAATAACATTCGCTTTATTTTTCAGCAGGTCAAACATCAAACCATATTCCTGGCTGCTTTTTAAACTTTCATTGAAACCAGCAATCGCGGTAACCGCATCACGTTTCCATAAATTGGAACAAGTGCAGCCCAGTCGTCCATTGAGCAAAGCGAGCCACGGATTTCCTTCTGCTACATTTATTTCTCTTTCCGCATTCGCAACCGAGAGCCGGGTGTAAGCAGCAGCGATAAAGTCGGGCTTAGTTTCTGCTGCATGAATTAGCTGCAGCTGATGAGAAATTTTACCAGGCAATAAATAATCATCTGCATCCAGGAATTGAATGTATTCTCCGGTTGCAATTTTTAATCCGGTGTTGCGTGCAAAAGGTGCGCCCGAATTTTCACCGAGACGAATTAATTTAATAAGAGAAGGATGTTTTTTTTCGTAGTCCGAAACAATTGCGCAGCCATTATCAGAAGACGCATCATCCACGCAGATAATTTCAACCGGCAAAGGTTCCTGCATCAATAACGAATCAAGGCAGGATGCTATGAAGCGACCTGCATTGTACAACGGAATGATCACGGAAACCTGCATCAGGAAAGAAGCTGTTTTAGTGTGGAAGGATCGAATTTCTCATAATAATATTCATCCGCCTTACGTTGCTTATCTGCAACCGGAAAATCAAGCGGATTTTCACTTCCATTAATCACACGCGAAATGCCTTCATCCCGGAACAATGAAATGTAATCGTCATAAAGTTCCACCCAGATAGAAAAATTAGGAACATTAAAACGCAATGCATCAAATAGCGTTGTGGAAAAGGAGCTGATATGTATTTCTGCTGCACGAAACAAAACATCCAGGTTTTCGTTTACAATTTTTACATTTTCCATTGACTTCAAGGTCGCATATTTTTCGACTGACTCCGCAGGATGCAGCTTGACAATAATTCCGTAAGGTAATGATCGGGATAAAAGATCAGCAGAAAGGAATTGAATGTATTTGCAAAAATATTCGTCCATGAACGTTTGTGTGGTAACGAGAATATTTTTTTTCCCGGGAAATGTATTCTTATAATCCGCAACCAACTTTTCAGAGGGCACTATAGAAACAGGATAAAATCCAACGATCCTGATTTGCTTGTCTTCATATCCGGCACCTTTCAGCAGCTGATCTTTCCAGAACTGCCCATACACCCATATTTCATCTGCAAAAAGCGCTTTTTTCTCCACGCTGCGAACCTGCTCAGGCAGCACATAGAAAATATCTTCCGCAGCAATTAATCCATGCTGCAGCTCAATCACATGAATTTTCTTTTCGCGTAAAGCCGCAATACAACCTTCGCGATGATAATGCGGCCAGAGCAAAACTTTTTCCGGATTGATATATTTCAACATATTTCTCCAAAAAAGATGCTGAATAAAAAACTGCTGAAATGCAATCTGTATATTTAGTTTTTCTGCATCAGAAAAAATCCCTGAAGCTTCAATTTTAATATAAGTTTTACTAAGCTGCCGGAGCTGTGCTTTATCTTCTCTATTTAAATTTCCACATAAAGAAGCAAGCATGCTGTTATACTCGCTAATATGCAAGTCATGTTCAGGCAAATTTGGTTTCCGGCCTTCTACAATGGAAATCACATTTTCGCGACCGAGCGAATTCAAAATATTTCCATAATAAAAAGAAACATTTCTCTCCTGCTTTTTTATTGTCCGTCCGCCAGGATCAATGGTGAGAAATTTTCGTTTTGAAACCTGTTGTAAACATTCAATCCAATCTTTCCGTACAGGAAGTTTTGCAGCGGAAAAAGCTGTACGCATCCTGTTCACAAAGAAATAAAGATTGATAAGTAAAGGTGAAGAAAAAATAAATATTCTGATTTTTCCTTTGGAAGCGTAATCCACTTTTAATCCATCGAGCACTACTTTCAGAAGATTAAATTCTCCTGAATCGAACAGCGAAAAATCTTTTACCCTGCTGTAGAAGTCCCGCTTAAATTCGGCAAAGGTTTTATCCATTACGCTTTCAGCTCAGTAAGTTATTTTCAACCAGCACACGAATTGTTTCTTCGAATTCTAAAGCAGGTTTTCCAAAAAGTTCTGCAATAGAAATAAGATCATGCTCACCATCCGCCCATGAAAGAAGATGTAGGCGCATAGAAAGTTCTTCTGTCCTGCTTTTTTGTCCGCCAACTGCCGGGTACAACCCTCTTTTTCCCAGCTGAGGCTCACAATAAGGAACAGCATTTACATATTTCTTGTTCAACTCATGCAGCTTCGCGATATTAAAATACGCTTCCACTGTTTCTTCCATTGCCGAAAAAGAGATGAATGATTTATTATCGAGCGAAGTATGGTATTCCTTAAACTGCTGGTACATCGTTCGCATCAATGAACCAACCGGAAGATTAAATCCAGGCGAACAATACTGACGCTCATCGCTTCCGCCAATTGCAAAATCAAGTGTTGTAAATGGTTTGCCGGTTGATCTTAAATAATGTTCTGCAACTTTATTTACGGAATGCGTTATTTCTTTGGAACGTTTGTAAGTAAAATCACCCGCATCACCCACACATGTGAGCACATAACCGGCCTGCAAATTCTTCTTGAGGTGCATTCCGGTTTTGCTGAGAAATGCAATTACGCCAATCGTTTCCGGCGCAAAAACAAAACGGTAAGTGAATCTGCGGTACGGAAGCGCTGCAAGTTTCTGATACAAAAATGCAGCAACCAAAGGGCCTGACAATTCATTATTCGCCATTGACGGATGACAGAGATAAGTAGAAAATAAAATTTCCTCTTCTGTTTCTCCTTTTAACACGCATTCGCCATAAGTCAACGAACCGTTACTTAATTCACTATCGATCCTTACTTTATATTTCCCTGCTTTTGGAAGCTGCTCTCTTTCTTTTTGCGATATACAAAATCCCCAGGCTTCTTTATAATAAGTAGTCAGGTAGGGAATCGCTTCCGGCATTTCAGGAATCGAAAATAAATTTTTGTCCAATTCTTCAAATGAAAATTCTCCGTCAACAGGAACACTGTAATTGACAACGTGAAGATTATTTTTTTTAAAGTCGCATATTTTCTTCCCATCAGGAGTGAGAATATATGCATCAGAAATGTTCCACTCTTTCGGAATTTCCCAGTCGAATACTTTGCTTCCGGTCGGGACTTCATGCAATTCAAGCGGAACAATTTCTGAAATGATCTTCAATGATTCGCGAAGTCCATTGCCGGTAATGCTCCTGCAGATCGGCCAGAGACGGTCGAAATAATTTTCCATTGAAGAAATTGCTGAAGCCATGACAGAATGTTAAATTACTAAATTATACAGTGTAGTTGTAAGCGAAAATGCTCAGAGATCGAATTTCTCTTTCAACTTGAGAATAGGCGATTCAATAAATTTCCATGATAATGTCGCGACCACCATTGTAATTGTAAAATAGATGATGAAGAGCACTACTCCACTTTTTAACGGAGTCATTCCGGTTTTTTCATAAGCGAAATTAAAGAAGAAAGGAACCAGTTTATGGTACAGGTAAACACCATAACTGATCTTTCCGATACGTTTTAATATAGCAAGGTTAAGCAACGGATTAAGAACCGATTTAAAATCCCTGCTGCAAATGAATACAAGGGAAAATGCCATTAATGCCAACAAAGCAGGAAGAAAAAAAGAACCTCCGATTTTATAATAATTTAATAGCAATGCGCCGGTAAGTGTTGTGAAAAATAAAATGTCGGCAATCTTATCCAAAAATTTCAAAAGGGTTTCCTTTTTATAAAAACTAATGTATGCAAGCAATGCTCCTGCGCCCAACGTGTCGAAATGTAGGAACGTAAGCCCTTTTACTGTCCCTGGTCCGGAATAAAAATCAACAAAATAGATTTTGGTAATGAACCCGGTTAATAAAACAGTAACCAGCACAGCCAATTCCGATTTCTTTGGAATCAATAGAATAAGGAAAGGCCAGAACAGGTAAAATTGTTCTTCCACAGCAAGCGACCAGGTATGATTGAATAAAGGACTTTGAAAACCTTTTTTGAAGAAGAGAAAATTCTGCGTGTATGTAAAATAATGCCAGAGATCGCCTTTGTCGCAGATCCACAATCCTCCGGCAACGCTCATGAGCACGAGCAGCGTCAATAAAATATAATAAACCGGGAATAGCCGGAGCGCTCTTTTAATGATGAAATTCTTAATGAGCTTTATTTTGGGAAGCGGCACATTATTTTTCTGCGAAAGCAGAATACTCGTAATGAGAAATCCTGAAATGACAAAAAATATCTGAACACCATTTCCTCCGAAGCTGAAAGCGGGTCCATTCAGATCTACGAAATAATGTGAAAATAAAACCATCAATGCCGCAATCGCGCGCAAAGCATCCATCTTTGGCAAATAGGAAAGTTGTCTGCTCATAAACGCTTAACGGTTTCTTTTTCCGAAAAAAATATTTTTGATCTTACTTATGATTTTTTCTTTTGAAGCGGCCGTTACATTTTCAGGTAAGGATTGTTGAGGATGTCCGGAAAATTTGAGCCACGCGGTTGCAAGTGCAGGAAATGCAGAAGTGAAATTTTTCACAGGCGCAGGATTCCAATTACCAAAACTTTTCAGGTAGTTAAAATATTTGTCCATCGAAATTTCGCTGATTGATTGCGGCGGACCTGCGAGCGCACCTGAAGTGATAGATGTAGGCGACAAAACGCGCATGTAAACGGGTTCCGCCGGATCAGCAGCTACCGCATTTTTGTCCTTGTAAAACACATGCCATGAAGCATGATGCTCCGTATAAAGCAAATTTCCAACGGCTGTAGCACCGGAACCATTCCATTCCGCCAGCACGTGCTCCCGCTTATGAATGCAGGTGCTGGCAAACCAATCGCGGCGTTGTTGTGTAATGACGCCGCTTGAAATATCATAAAATGTATGAAAGCGATCGTAATATGCATCAACATCCATCGCGGACACTTTCTCAAGCACACCAGGAGAAATTATATCGTCATCGTCCAGCTTCACGATATAATCCGCTTCATTCGCAAGAGCAAGAAAACGTTCGCTGCTCATCATTGCTTTTACTGCCACAGCTTTCTCTTCGCGCGACTCGCCGGGTAAATTAAAATAATGGAATTTGCCTTCCGTTTTATTTTCTTCACCGACCACCACAACTTTCCACTGCCCGTAAGTCTGGGCAGCTAATCCTTTATAGTACGCATCAATTAACGCCTGCCGTAAAGCAGATCGTTTATTAACCGGGGTGATGTGTGTAATAAAAAGGAATTTTTTCATAGTGCGGATGCGCGTTGCTTAGCTGAACATATTCCATTTCAACACTTCATCTTCCCCGATATTACGCAATGCTTTTTTCCCAAGGAGCTGATCAATGTCTTTCGGACTTATGCCGCTTGCAGGGCGTTTCCAGGTAAGATGCTCTCGTGAAACGGTTGCTCCTTCCTCGATATTTTTAATAGCAACCAGGCTGCGTCGTGCATTCGCGCGGGATTTTTCTTCTGAAGCGAGCGGATGTTTATTAAAATCGCCGAGCACTTTGAAAGTAAAATCCATTTCACGGTTGAAGTGCTTTAAATCTTCTTTATCCATTGCATGATAATGATCATTGCCCGGCAGCGTTTTATCATGCGTAAAATGTTTTTCAAGAACAGCAGCGCCAAGCAGCGTTGCAATTTTCAGCACTTCCATTTTTTCCGGAAGCGTATGATCAGAATAACCGGGAATTGTATTTACAAAACGTGCTTTCTGATCGAGAATCATTCCAAGGTGCGCATGCTCATCCATTGTAGGATAATTCAGAATGCAATGCATAAGAACAACTTTATTTCCGTATTTCGCAATTGTTTCGAGTGCTTGTTCAACTTCCCAGAGGAAAGAAGCCCCGGTGGAAAGAATAACAGGTTTGCCGAATTTACACTGGTGTTCTATAAATGGAAGATTTGTAATATCAGATGATGATATTTTAAATACAGGCATCAGGTCATTGAGAAAATCAGCCGCTTCAACATCAAATGGCGTGCTCATGAATTCTATTCCTGCTTTATCGCAATGAACTTTCAGCGCTTCATATTCTTGCTTCCAGAACTTATCGTATTTCTTAAAAAGTTCATGCTGACTGCGTGTCGGCTCTTTTGTGATGTCCCAATAATACGGACTGTCTTTGCTTGCAATCGTATCTGCTTTGTACGTTTGGAATTTAATTGCATCAGCGCCTCCTTCAGCAGCTTCATCAATCAAACGCTTCGCAAGATCCATTGAACCTTCATGATTTACCCCGGCTTCTGCAATGACATAAGGCCGTGTAAGTATTTTCGGATTGTAATTCTCAATGAATTTTAAAATTTTGCTCATGGCCGGTAATTGATTTTTGAATAAGAAACCTGTAAATGGAAAAATGATTTTACCATGCTGTCCAGCCGCCTTCAACAAGCATGTTGTGACCTGTAACATAACTTGCAGCATCGCTTAATAAAAACACAGCGGAGCTTGCCACTTCATGATTGTAACTCATGCGTTGTAACGGGCTGAAGTTTGCAAAGTTCTCTTCAAATTTCGCTTCATGATTATTCCACACACCATGCGGCGTAATCTGATTAACACGAACTCCTTTACCGGCCCAATACGTTGAAAGATACTGAGACAAGGCTTCTACTCCACCTTTAGAAGCAGAATATGCAGCGGGGCATCCAAGATTAGTTCCTTTGTATAAATTCTGATTCGGAGCAACAACGCTGTAGGTAGATGGAATATTAATGATCGAGCCATCACCATTTTCAGCAAGGTAAGATCCGATAATTTGGCAGGTTAAAAACGTTCCTTTCAGATTTGTTTCTACTACTGCATCCCAGTTTTCTTCATCGTACTCTTCAAACTTCTGAAAGAAACTTTTTGTTTTATTCTGATGGCCATTGATCAATCCGTGAATGGAGCCGAATTTTTCAATCGTCTTTTCCTTCAATGCAATTACTGACGCTTTATTTGCAACATCCACAGCCATTCCGAGCATAGGTTTGCCATGGCGTTTTTCCAGCTCCTGCGCTTTTTCTTCCGGATTTGCAGCATCAATATCTGCAAGCACAACATTTGCTCCGAACTGTGCGCAGGCTTCTGCAAATGCGCGGCCAATCAAACCACAACCGCCGGTGATGATGATTACTTTTTCCGTGAGATCAAATTTCTTTTTAAAATCGATCGCAGTCGGATCGGTTGTTCTGAGTTGTTCCATCTAAATAAATTTTCTGAAAACAGGTTTGATCACGTCGCCCACTAAATATTTTTCGAAACCATCTTCAAGACCTTTTTTATAAACCACCATTGCTTCATCGAATGCCCAAAGCACATGATTTACATCTTCTTCGGTATGGCTGAAACACGGACAAAATACACCTTGAAACAATGCACCTCGCCTGATTACTTCCTGGTTGAACAACGTGCGCATGCCGAAGTCCGGTTCTTTTTTTGCATTCCGGAATCCCATGCTTGGATGCCAGTTGAATTGCAGCTGATCAATATAATCTGCCAGGCCATGCTTTTCCAATAATGCTTTTGTTCCGGCAATAAAAAGATCGCCGATGCGCTGATTATGTCCGACAACATCCTGCTTTTCAAATTCGGCAATGGTTGCAAGTCCGGCTGCAATGGATGAAGTTTCTCCGCCATGTGTTGTAGAGATCAGGAATAATTTCTTCGCACCTTTATTCCGGATTCCTCCCAGCTCCATCACTTCTTTTTTTCCTGTCAATGCGCAGAAAGAAAATCCATTTGCAATTCCTTTTCCCCATGTGATCATATCCGGCACAACACCGTATTTTGCACATGAGCCGGGAAATGCAGTCTTAAATCCCGTGATCATTTCATCCACGATATACAAAGCACCATGTTGATGCGTAAGCTCAATTGCGTTTTTCAGATAATCCGGCGCAAGCACATTCATCTTTTCCGGCTCTGAGATCACGCAGGCAATTTGCCCGGGATGTTTTTCAAATAATTCTTTCAGCGATGCAAGGTTATCCGCTTTATAGGTTACAGTAAGCTTGCTGATTGCCTCGGGAATTCCATAATTCGCATCGGTAGAACCAATGAACCAATCGTCATAAGAATAAAAAGGATGTTCTGCCGGACGCGCAATGAGCGTGCGACCAGTTGCAGCGCGCGCAAGCTTCACAGCAGCTGTCGTAACTACTGAACCATTCTTCGCATACTTGATCATGTCATGCCCCGGAACAAGCGAAAGAAATTTTTCAGCCATTTCACGTTCTATCACAGATGGACGTGAAAAGTTATTTCCTTTTTGTAATTCTTCCGTTACACGCGTGATTACGGGTTCATAAGCATGCCCTAAGCTGACAGATGCAAGACCAAGCAAACATTCCACGAATTCATTTCCATCCACGTCCCACACGTGTGCTCCCTTTCCACGCACAATGGCAGCAGGAGAATGTTGCGGAAACTGATCGTCGCCTTTCGAGTAAGTATGCGCACCACCTGGAATAAGATCATGCATCTTCGCACGATAATTATCTGACTTTGAAAAATTGCTTATGTATTTTCGTTCCATTAATTGACTTCTTTATCGTTCTCTAATGATTTTAAATAACCGGAATTGATCACGCTGTCTTTATTGGCAGCAAGCAGCTCCGGATTTTCAATAACCAGTTTTACTACCTCATGAATTAAAAAATCGGTGCGTGGTGCAAAGGTTTTGAAAATCGCCTCTACCGCAGCATGATCTTCAATTGTATCGACAGATAATTTAAAATGGTAATCCGGGTCATATTTTTTGTAACCGCAAAGGAAAAATCCTGAATCTTTTATATACGGCGTAACATGCTCCCGTTGTGAAAGCAGCTTTGCAGATTCATGAGCCTTTTTCAAAACAGAAAAGCGGAAAACTTCCGTATCACAGCCATCTTCAAAATGCGGTGCGTATGAATTTGAAAAATAATCAAGTGAATGCTTTTCAAATTCATACAATGCAAATTTTATAACGTCTTCGTGATGTAGTGGACAATCAGCGGTAATGCGCACAAGAATATCATCATCCTTCGCATGAAAAGTTAATGCAGCGTTATAAAAACGATCAAGGACATCCGCTTCACTGCCACGAAAAAATTTCAGTTTATTATTGATGCAAAATATTTCAATTGCATCATCAGCCGGAAGGTCGGAAGTTGCAACGATGATATTTGCGGCAAATATTCCTAAGCGATCAACAATATGCTGCAATTGTGGTTTTCCCGCAAGAGGTTTCAGCACCTTGCCCGGAAGACGTGTTGAACCCATTCGTGCCTGCAAAAGAATCAGCATTATTTTTTCCGGTTTTTAGCAAACAATCCCAGCACAACTTTATCAATATATTTTCCTTCAGAAAAAGTATGCTCTTTCAATGTTCCTTCAATTTCAAAACCTGCTTTTTTACACATGGAAAGTGAAGCGATATTGTTTGCATTTGCCATTTCCCATATTTTACGAATGCCAAGCGTGTTGAAAGCAAAATCAATTGCGGTAGCATAGGCATTCTGGCCATATCCCTTTCCCCAAAAATTTTTATCGCCAAGCATTAACCCCAGGTTACATGTTCCGTTTTTTTTGCTGATGTTATGCACTTTAGCTGTACCAATTGTTTTACCGGAAATTTTGTCCAGCACCATAAACATATATGTATTTTCATTTATGAGCACATCATTAATGTACTGGCTGAGCATTTCGTGTGTATATGGACGTGCAACAGTCTCTAATCCTCTCGTAACATCTTCATCATTTAACCACACTAAATATTCGGCGGTTATATCGCTTGCTGCTACTCTTCGTAAAATAACTTTATCCCCTTCGATCGTCATTTTATTCTTCGTTATGTTTTTCGTCCAGTTTCAACCGATACTTCTCCATTTCTTCCGTATTATTCGTCAGGTTATTTTCATGCCTTCGGTATCGGTACAATGGTAAAATAATATTATAGATGTTGAATTTTTTCAGGAAACGAATGCGCATGTCCTCGTCTTCTCTTGCACGGAAAGTTGTATCGTAAAGCCCGACATCAAACAACCGGTCTTTACGGAACATAATTCCACAGGCAATTGGCTTTTCCTGGGAAGAAACCCATTCAGTGTGATCGCCAAAATCATTTACGAGATAATAATCCACCGCGACAGCATCGAGGCGATTATTTTCTGTCAGAAAAACAGACTGCACTTTCAACAGATCATGTTGAATATAATCATCAGCATCTAGAAAAAGCACGTACATGCCTAATGCTTTTCGTATTCCGAAATTACGCGCTTCTGCTAACCCCACATTTTCTTCTAACCTGAAAATGCGACATTCATCCTTGTAATTCGCTAAAACCTGTGGAGTTTCGTCAGCGCTTGCATCATCGACTACAATAATTTCATAATGCTCGCGACCCATCGACTGATTGAGCACACTGCGAATAGCCCGTTCGACATAACGGGCGTAATTATGAGAAGGAATTATTACAGAGATCAGCATAGATAATTAAATACAAATATACGTTAATGATGTTTACTCAAATCAGCTGTAAACGCCTCATAATTTTTTCGTGCGCTGAAGTGCAGCAGGTAAAAATTACGGGCAGCAACTCTTACCTGTTCCTGGCGGTTCTGGTCATCAGCAAAATCATTGATACGTGAAGCAATTGAATCGCTTGCAGCATTGAACGGAACTGTAAACCCGGTTGTTTCATTGGCAACTTCGGGGTTTCCATATACTGCTGTAGCCAAAACGGGAATGCCGAAACTGATTGCTTCCATAAGAGAAACCGGGATTCCTTCTGCTTCGCTCAGGTTAATGAACAGGTTCACCGTCTCCGTGCTGTAGAATTCTTTGATTTTTTCATTCGGTGTAAATCCACGCAATTCAGCTTTGCAATGCGAAGGAAGAGTACTGATAAGCGCTTCAATTTTATCCCGGCCCGGCCCATCACCGAAGTGAATCCAACGCACCGGGCTTTTCATTGCTCCGATTACACCGGCGATTGCTGTTACACGTTTGTTCTCAGAGAAATTAGAACAAGAAACAAGGGTGAATACAGCATTGCGCTGAAAAGGATTTATTCCAAGATCAGCTACACCAAGCCTGCTGAATGAAAATTTTTCCTGCATTTCGGGGAATCTTTTCTTCAGGTAATCTGCTCCATGTTTTGAAATGGAATAAATATGTGTTGCCTGCCTCACGATGAAATGGTAGAACGGAAGTATTTTCACATAGCGCGTCAATACCCAATCCCATTCATACAAATCGATCGAATGACCACGGCATATAAAACCTTCGATTTCTACTCTCCGTTTCATAAGACCGAGCATAATCGACGAGTTATGTATCCAGTAAGTATAGAATGAAGGTGCAAAATCTGCGTAGCGTTTTTCAATTATTTCTTTCAATGCGGAAGCCAGGTGCGCCTGGTGAAAGAGAACACTTGTATATCGCTTTCGTTCTTTCCAAAACCATGATTTGCTTCGTGAGCGGAAGAACTCTCCTAGAAAAACGCTGAAAAACTCCAGCCATTTTCGTTTAGTCTGAATCTTTTCAGCTTCCTGGTTGAGATGCAGCACTTCGCAATTATCGGGAAGCTGTCGTTGTTCCTGGTTCCCTGTATTGAAATTTTCAGCCGGAACAAAAACAACTTTATCAAAGCCCGCTGCAAGAAACGGCAATTCATCCACAAGGTATTGTTCTGCCTTTCCATAAGGAAAATGCTTTGTAAAAACGAACAACAGCTTCGGTCCGGCCATTCAGGAAGAAATTGTTTGAATACTTTTCTTTTCCATTTGCTGCAAAAGAGCATAGAATTGTGCACTGATCTTTTCCTTTGCATGAAACGTTTCCAGGTATTCCCGCGACTGCTCACAAAGTTTCTTATACGTTGTGTCATCATTGAGCAATGCTTCAACCGCCAGCGCCAATTTATCCAAATCATCGCCGACAAGTATTCCGGCGCCATGACGCGTCAACATAAAATTCGGATCGGGACCCATGGAAATGACCGGCACCGAATTTTTAGCAGCCTGTAAAAATGTATTGGCAAAACCTTCGTGCAAAGATGTACTTACAAATAACTTTGATTGACAAAACAGTGCTTCAATCTGGTCAGCCGGAATCGATTCTATGAGGTGAACATTGGACGGAAGCGTTTCAACAATTTTTTTCCAGGAAGCTTCTTCCATTTTGTTGAACACCATGCAGAATTTTCTTTGCGGCAATCGTTTTGCAAGTTCAACCAGTTTTTCCGGACGTTTGAAAACATTATTTTTCCCGATCCAAAACACATCATATTTTTTTTCCGTGGGGATACCCGGTTTCAATGCAGTATCAATCGGTGGAAACATCAATTCACCTTCACGGTTAAACCATTTCTTCAATAGTTCATCCTGGACCGGCGTTTGTGTTAACACAATTGTTGCAGTGCTAATTATCGCTTTCACTTTAGCAAAAGAAACACCTGCCCACTTCCTTATTTTTTCCTCATTGAACTCCTCGCCTACCAGGTCCATATCATGCGCAACGCGGAAAATAAATTTCTTTTTCTGTTCCCTGCAATAATCAGCCAGCTGCAATGCTTCGGGCGACATGCCCATAACATACACTACATCAGGATTTATTTTACGGAGCAGCGCATCAATTGTTTTGTAAGGATTTCTATCGCCAAAAATGCGATAAGTAATTCTTCCAATAAGGGTTTTTCTTTTTTTCCAGTATCCTTTTCCTTTCAAACCGGGATGTGGCAGCAATGTTACTTTTTCAAATGTATGCGCCGGAATAGCGTGATCACGGGTAATAACGGAAACATTTACACCAAGCGCAGCAAGACCTTTTGCGTGATAACCAGTTTCGATCTCTGCACCACCGAAAATAAATTTTGTATCCGTGTGAAAAACAGAATAGGCATCAAGAGAAAAAATCAAAAGTTTCATCTTCGAAAAATCATTTATGCGACTATTCTTTTTCAACTGCTTTTTGGCGTGTGTTGACAAACCATTCCACTGTTCTTTCAAGCCCTTCCTCAAGAGAAACAGAAGGTTCAAATCCAATCAGCTTTCGTGCACGTGAAATATCTGCAAAGCTGTCTTTTATATCACCTGTCCGCACAGGCGCATAAACTGCCGGAATTTTGTTTCCCGTATTATGAGAAAGCTTTTCGTGCAGCACATTGAGCGAAGTTGTTCCGCCAAATGCAATATTCAAAACCGGAAGTTCGCCGGCAGGAAAATCTGAAATGGCTGCTTTTAAATTTGCAGCAACAACATTTTCCACGAAAGTAAAATCGCGGGTATTTTCTCCATCGCCATAGATCGTTACCGGTTTGCCTGCCAGCATTGCTGCAATAAAAAGCGGAATAACTGCTGCATACGGACCATTAATATCTTGCGCCGGGCCGAAGACATTGAAGTAACGAAGTCCGATCGTCTTCATCGCATACAACCTGGAAAAAATGCGTGCGTATTCTTCGTTTGTTCTTTTGGTTATCGCATAAGGAGAAAGTAAATTCCCTGTTTTCGCTTCTGTTTTTGGCATCGTTGTATCATCACCATAAACAGAAGAGGAAGAAGCATAAATAAATTTCTTTACTGCGTTCTCCTTGGCAGCAAGCAACATATTTAAAAAGCCATTTACATTCACTGCGTGTGTTGTTGCAGGATCAATTACACTTCTCTGAACAGAACCAAGTGCAGCCTGGTGCAGCACAATATCAATTCCTTTACACGCATTCATACATGTTTCAGCATCCCGGATATCTCCATTGATAAAGCTGATTTTATCAGTGCTGATAAGCTCTTGAAGGTTGGCGCTATTGCCTGTTGCAAGATTATCAAGCACACGCACTTCTTTTGCGCCTAATGCAACCAACGTTTTTGTAAGGTTAGAACCAATAAATCCGGCGCCTCCTGTAACGAGAAACGAAAGACTTCTGATTAATTCCGCTTCAGGTTTTTTGAGCATAGTATGAGAACCGGGGATTTTTCCGCCGGAGTAAAAATACAAAGAATAGCTGCTGATTTGCTTTGAAATGCAGATTAAAACGATGGATTAACGGAGGTAATAACGCACCCACGAAGAGATAAATCGTGGAGAATGCATCGCCTGCTTAATTGCGGATTTAAAGTTGCTGGAAATATTTCGCTTTTCACTTTTGTATAAATGCGTTTCAAAATAATAAGTTACAAGAAAACCGTGTTTTCCGCTGCTTAGCGGATTTTTCAATACAAAACGCAGCACTTTAAGCACCTCCTTGTTTCTGTCCTTCTTTGAATGAGAAAGTCGTGAAACGGACGGATGTGTGCGAAAATAATTCTGAGTGGATACGGAATAATAAAGCCGTTGCGCATCCAGCAAATAAAGCATCCAAAAAATCCAGTCGCCACAATAACGCATGCCTTTTATTTCTTCCAGGTAAGAAGCAAGTTTACCTGTGCGTTTAAAAACCACAGCGCTGGCATTCGGAATTGTATTTTTGAGAAACAACATTTCCTTCACTTCGCCGGGCGCATTATTTTCAAAGTCTGCATTCCAGCGGGTAGTAGAAATATCGTCTGTCCACAACGATTTTAATTCTCTGGGCATGCCGGTTTCATCCACGCTTATTGTTCGCGCATAAAAAAGATCATAGCCATTTTCAAGCTTTGCTACGGCGGTTTCTAAAAAATTCACATCACAAAAATCATCGCTTTCTGCAATCCAGATATAGGTTCCGGAAGAAGCGGTAATTCCTTTTTCCCATTGGAGAAATGTGCTGCCGCTGTTCTTTTCATTCAGAATAATGCTGGCAAGTTTTTCATGACCGCGATAGGTTTCAATTAATTCACGGCTGTTATCTGTTGAGCAATCATCAAGAATAATAATCTCAAAATCGCGAAAGGTCTGCGCAAGAATGCTCTCCATCCGCTGCGTAAGAAACTTCGCATGATTGTAATTCGGAACAATGACGGAAACCTTAGCCACCTACTGCTTTTTTTGTTGCTTCAAGATAAGCCTTTCCCCATTTACGGCAAGGTTCAATGTGATTGCCTTCTGCCCATTCATTCCATGCATTGATAAAAATAAAATTTTCTTCTTTGCTGTAAGGCTTAAAATTCCGTGCAACAGAAGCAAGCCAGTCGCCATATTTTTCCGGCGTTGAATTGTGAATGATCGTCGCACCTTTTGTTCTTCGTGCAGAATTGTCCCACATCGGAAAAACACCCGGAAAAAGTTTGTAAGGCGGTTTTGGACGCGCCAGCATATTTTTAACTACTTCATCATATAAAAACACCTGGTCTTTTACATCCTCACGCTTTGAAAAAGCTGCCGGGCCGGAGAATGTGTTGAACAGCTTTGCAACTCCTTCTGCAATTGTTTTCGCTTTGGGAAGTGCAGAAAAATTAGGCTGAAATTCTATCGCAGCATCAAAACCAATTTCAACCGGATCTTTGAAATTGCCGAATGACTGCATGAAGGCAAGATAAATTTCTCCCACACCATTATTCCTGCATGCTGTTCTCCATCGTTCAGCCGTTTTTTTAATGTCCGGGAAAAGGGAAGGGCGATAAACAATGAATACTGGTTTTCCATCCACACGAATGTAACGCGGATCAGAAAAATATTTTTGGAGTGCGCGGATATGATTTACATCGTCGTCATCAGAATATTCCTGCTTCAATAAAACTTCCTGGTCTCTTCCATCCCATCTTCTTGTCCAGTTTTCATTGGCCCAGCAAAGGCAAAAAGGGAAATCAGGTGTTCCTCTCTCCAGCATTTCTTCCAATGGCCGTTCGAGCATTCGTTTTCCGTTAAACCAATAATGATAAAAACAGAAACCGTAAATTCCATTTTCTTTTGCAAGCGCGGCCTGGTCAATTAAAGTCTGGTGAACGCGCAAATCATAAAACCCAAGATCGCCGGGAAGATGCGGCTGGTAATGAGCCTTAAACCGCGGTTTTGCTTTTGTTACATTCCGCCATTCTGTAAATCCCTTTCCCCACCATTCATCATTTTCAGGAACGGGGTGAAATTGCGGGAGATAAACAGCGATCGGCCGGAGCTCACTCATCTTTAAAAACTTTTTTTACACTTTCAAGAAACGCGCTTCCGTGCTTAATGCAAGGCTCAAGGTGATTTCCTTCTGCCCATTCATTCCATGCATTGATAAAAACCAGACGTTCTTCCTGCGGCAGGTCTTTCACCACTTCTTTTGCCCAATGCAATGAATCTTCAAATTGCTTTGGATCTTCATTCACGATCATGATTCCTTTATCGCCTCTTCGTGCTGTATTATCCCAGCCGACAAAAGGACATGGAAGAAATTTATACGGAACTTTCCGCTTCTTCATCATGCTTTTCACTTCGGAATAATCGTAAACTTTCAGCGTACCACTTTTAATTTTGAACTTCGAATAATTATTCAGCAGACGTTTGTACGACCATTTATCATCAAAGGCCTGTTTAAGCATTCCGAGTTGTGGTTCGAAATTTAAAATAGTATCAAAATTTTCGGGATTTTTTATCGAATGTGAATTATTCCCGACGAGATACAATCCTTTAAAGCCTTTTTCTTTCGCAACTTCCCTGAATGTATTTAATGTTTTTGCACAATCAGGCAGATCATTGGGACGGTAAAAAATAAAAACAGGCTTTCCATCGACAGTAATATAACGCTTATCCGAAAAAACTTCATTGCATAACCATTCAATGTGCCTGCGATCGTCCTCATCACTGTAATCCTGTTTCATCAATACATCGCGCTCTTCGCCTAACCATCTCCGCGACCAGCTTTCATTCGCCCAAAAAAGAAGAAAAGGAAAATCCGGTTTTTTAGTTTTGAGCATCAGGTCGACGGGCTCATGCAATAGGCGTTTTCCGCCAAACCAATAATGATAAAAGCTGAAACCGAAAATTCCGTTGGCTGCTGCAAGCTTTGACTGCTCAATCATGGTCTCAATGGCACGCAGATCATAAAAGCCCATTTCCGTAGGCAGGCGCGGCTGATAATGATCTTTGAAAAGTGGTTTTGCTTTTGTGACGTTGGTCCATTCCGTAAAACCTTTTCCCCACCACGCATCATTTTCAGATGTAGGATGGAACTGGGGTAAATAAATAGCAATCGCGCGGACTTTATTATTGTGCATCAGGTTTTCTACTGATAAAAACTTCGAGAAACTTTCCATCCAATCCTTTTTTCCTGTCAATTTCCAGGTAAATGGTGGTGGTCATGCCGCTGCTTTTGTAAATAATATCAGCGAAGTCAAGTCCCCAGTCAAAAGTAACCAATGATCCTTTTGCATCGATCGGATTTCCATGATATATTGCTTCTTTGAAATATTCAATTGTTCCGTCTGCATTCAGCTTTGCCCGTTGCGTTGATTTTTTGTGCGCGGGAATCCAGGGCATTGTAAAAATATGAAGACCGCCGGGCTTTAGCACACGGTTAATCTCAGCAAATGCTTTTTCCGGTTCAAAAACATGTTCGAATACATCCGAAGTGATAAACAAGTCAAACTGCGCATCAGGAAAAGTAAGCGCAGAAAGATCTTCGGAACGATGTTCACCCACGTATTGACCTCGCGGCGTGTCTTTATAATAATGGGAGCTGGAATATGCTTTGCAATTTTTCTTCAGCAACTCTGAAAACTTTCCACCGGGTGAAGATTCATGCACGCTTGATGCTTTCCAGTCTTTCGCATACATATTTATCGCATTCATCAGCGCACGATTACGTGGAATAGTATCGCATTTGCTACAGCGGTAATTATCTCTCAGCCACGGATCGCGAATCACAAATACCGTTTCCTGCTCACAGATATTGCAATAGCCTTCATTTCTTTCCAGCTTCTCATCTTTCGAACGTTTTTTATAATCGTCGATTGAATTGAGCGCTTTTCTGGCAATACGTTTAAGAAGTTTTATCATACCGGCATTTTGCGGTTACAAATATTGCTGAAAATATCCAAACAAGCTATTCTGCAAATTCGCGGGTTTCCGTTTGCTTTAGTAGGAAGGCAGGAAGAAAATGTTTAATGCTATTCAACGATCAATTTCACACAACCAACTATCTGATCATTTTCCTGAATAAAGCAGAAATAAATCCCGGGATCAAGTTGGTTGCGTTGTATTACAATTGAATCAACATTTTGAATATCCCTTAATTTCCTGCTGCAAGATTTTTTGCGGTGGAATTTGTTCCTCCCGTTGGAAGCCCGCTATACGTATATGGACCTGTACCGTCACTGTGTGTGACGGTCGCTGAACCGTCCATGTATCCATTACAACTAATATTTGTTTGTGACAATAAGCTTCCGTTGACTTATGCCGAAATAGTAGTGCTAAAGAAAAGCGCAACGAAAAGCAACAACGTTCGCATACGGGAGTACACCTGTTTCATGTGATTCTTTTTAAGGATAAGAATTTATTTGCCAATAGAAATTTAATAAAAAACAGGTTCAAAAACCAACGGATGAAATTATTTAATTTATTATAGAGGCTTTTGAACTATCCTAATGCACAACTCAATGAACAATACAAAGTTTTTGTTTTTGCTCACTTCCATCGGGTAGACTAAGAAATAAAACATACGTGCCAGAAGTAATAGTTGAACTGCTGAAATTGTCCTGGTAATTTTCAGACAAATAAATTTGCCTGCCTTGCAAATCGAAGATTGCAAGGCTTCTTCCTGCTGGTAAACCACTTATTAAAAGCAGGTTCTCACCCGCAAAAGTAAAGAGGGAATATTAAACCATGGAATAGGATCATTGGTTAATGACGTAGTAAAACTTATTGAGACTGTATCGCTTGCAGTACATCCGATAGAATCCGTTACTGCTCCATGATTCGTTGCAGGCCGAATTGACATGAAGAAAAAACTTCAAAGCCGGTCTCTGCAATTGAAGAAGTGAAAGGTTACAAATGTCATTTGCAACTTGCTGCTTAAAAATTTTCTGTTGTCAATACCGTTTTACCGGGATATTGTGCGTTTGCCTCATCTTCGGCAGTGATAAATACTTTGTTGGGCTTGTAAGGAGATACCGTTTTGAGCGCTGCGCTGAGTTTGGAGGTTTGAATCTGGCCGATGTTCTGGGCGGTGCCCTCCACTCCGGTTACCCATACAACATAAGTTTGTTTTGGTGGGCTTAGCCTCGTGGACTCAGCAAGATCTGATACGTGAATATTTATAACATAATTTTTGTTCTTATCTGTTTTCACAGTCACATAGCCTCTTGCAGCAGGAACCACAGCTGATGTCAGAAAATTAATTTTGTTTTCGCAGGAGACCAACAAAACGGTAAAAAGAAAAAGCACAGATGCAGCTACCAGTTTTTTAAAGCCGGATTTAAAATTTATTGTTTTCATGACAGCTCGTTTATGATTGTTTTTATTTTACTTTATTTTATTTTAAAACACTCAGGCGCTTCTGAAATAGTTAACCGAAAGCCTGCCTGAAATTTATTTAATGAAGCCGCTATTTTTTCCAGTATGCACGGTTTATTTAAAATCCAACCGATGCCTGGATCATGAAGCCATTAAACTTTCCATTTGAGCGGATATCGGTGGCAGCAAAGTTTTTATATTCCTGGTCGACATATTCTACTTTCATCATGATATTCTTGGTAACAAAACAACCTATTGAACCAACTATGCGGTTAATAGTAATGTCACTTGTTGCTCCCGGCAATTTTGCTACAACCGTATTGTAACGAGCTCCTACCCAGAAATTTTCTTTGTTGCGCGGAAATCTATAGATAAGATCGGCCGCATATTGTGTTGCAGTGCGCGTGTTCTTTTCGGTAATAACCCTTCCCTGCGCTAATTCGTAAGTGCCGAAAAATTCAAGTCCCATGAATTTGACAAAAGGATTGATCATAAACGTGGTTACCTGCTCACTGAAGCCCGGATTGTACCTGCCTGAAAAAGGATTGCCGCCTGAAGAGGATTCCGTATTTTCCATTACATAAAAATAATGGGAACCCGTTCTATCGCCATTAAATAAGGAATTACTGGCAGCACTTTTTACTGCATAAACGGAACCCATGATCCGGAATCTTAATTTTTCAGACACCTGCTTATCGTAACCGATCTTACCATGAAATGCCGGTGGATATTTATTTATTTTTCCGGTTGCAGAATCAATCTTTGTTGGAGCTACAACCGTTGGATTCAGCTGGCCGTTGGTGAGGCCTGCCATGACGATAAATCCGTTCTTCGGATGGAAGTATACTTCTCCTCCAATTTCTGTTGCAAATTCATCCATGATATAATTTTCTGCAAAAGGATTGTACATCGTGTTTCCACCATCACTTCTTCTGTAATGCTGATCGCCATAATCCACTTCATAATCTCCTGCTTTAATGGTTACGCTTTCCATAACTTTATTGATCACATCACTATGCAGAAAAAGCAATTTATCCACCTGTATATATCCTCCTTTTACCCATGTTTCTGAATGGTGCCTTGAAGCCAGGTACATGGTCAGATTCATGCGTATGCCATCTTCCAGCTGCGCATCAATATTAAGATTTGCCATGGCAAGATTAAACCCACTTTTAATACCAATCAACTGGTTTATATTCGTACCTGCTGTGTTATATACCGGCGTTGCTTTGTTTTGATGATGCAGTCCCTGGAAGTCCTGTGTAAAGTTCCCGCCAACCTTCACTCTTGTCTTTATGAATAGCGTAGTGTCATTTTTTGTAGTCTCAAATACATTAACTCCGAACCTGTCGTATGGGCGGAAATATTGCATGTTGGTCTGTTGCGCAACGGCAGAAAACCCGCCCCCAAAAAACAGTGCTATTGTAATTCCATGAATTACCTTGTATAATTTTTTCATTTTTTACGGGTTGTTATTCTGGATGAATTATAGACTTACAAAATTTGTTTTAAAATGAATTGTAACCATATCTCCGGTGGTCATCATTCCGAAAAGTGCGGTGGGAGGAGTAATCCCGTAATCTGTCATTCTAACGGCCAGCGATCCTTCTACGAGAAGAGTTCCGCTTTTAGGTATAGTTACTTTTACCAGCAGGATAACTGATTTTGTAACCCCTGCTATGAATAATGTGCCTTTAGCATAAATGGAACTTCCGCCCGTAACCGCTTTGATAGATTTGAGTGGATAAGCAAGCGTAAAATTAATGTCAGGGTAAATATCGCCTTTGAGTGCAGTGACGGTTTTGCTGGTCATGACAGGACTTTTGCTCGTGATAGAATTCACCTCCATAATTATATGCAGACTATTCAGATCAATACTTTCATCACTATTTGCATTTACACTTCCCGAGCCGGTTACTTTTCCAACAGTTTCATCCCAATCATCGTGATTGGATGTGCCATGAATAGTAACCGTATAATTCTTATCGAGAACATAATTATCTCCCGACGAGAAGCCCATACCCATGCTTATTAACAGTACGATGACAAAAAATCTGACTACTTTCATTTTCGTTGGTTTATGGATTCATTTTTTCAAATACAAGACCCGCCACAATTCCCTGGCAGATTCCGAACACCATCCACGTCGCCACCATTTCCAGTGATACATTTATTGCACTATAAATCATCCACATCATCGGGAAAGTAGCAACCACTGCATAGATAAGTCCGAACTCAATGCCCCGTTTCAGGTAAGATCCTGTAAGTGTACCTTTAAAGCGTTGCCAAAACCAGGCAAGTGCCATACTTATTATAAAGGGATGAATAAGGTAGATCATGAATTTCCCTGACTGGGAATCGAAAGCGGGATCAAAATACTCGTTGGCTAACTGTGGAAAAAACCGCATTGTACAGAAGAGGCCGGTAACACTAAGCAACAGCAATACAACACCGGCAACAAGACCGGATACAATTATTTTTTTCATGATTAAAGATGCTTTTAGCTAGTAAAATTTATTTTTAAAGTTTTCTCTTTTGAGGGATTGGTTTTTCTATCCCTTGGTTTTGTTACAACTTTATATTCAGCTTTGCCCGTCTCACTAAATACCAGTGCCTTCATTGCTTTCGCATTGCTGCTACTTCCTTGTTCATCAATGCGGGTTCCATTTATTTATGAAAATTAATATTGCAGCAGTACCATCATGGTTGCTTGCTTTTACAACTACCTTACAAAGGTGAACAGCATTGTTTTTAAACAATTACACATTTATACGAATAACTTACATAAATCACATGTTTGTAATTGTCCAATTAGAATCTCACAGGGTTTGGGGTTTTTCTTCCCCGCTATTTACAGTTCTAACCGCATTGGGAAGATTCTTTTTGACGAAGCCTGATAAATCAGCTTCAGAATTACCTGCTGCAAAAGAGTTAAGAGCAGTTTGGGAAGTTGTAAATTCTAAACACGCTTTGGCAGAAACCTTCTCCCCGCAGAAAAACGCTTACCCGATAAGCAACCAGGCAGCTAACACACCAAGTAAAATCGTTCCGAATTTCAACGCATTGAAACGGTGATTTTCCGTACTCTCGAAAAGTATCGTGGTGGAAATGTGCAGGAAAATCCCAATCACCATTCCGGTGATGGCGGAGAAATAAGGAGCGAGATCGCCTTGCAATTGTCCGCCGATGAGATGACTTGCAACCATTCCAAGCGGCGTCATCAGGGCGAAAATGCCGAGGAAGAAAAATGATTTTGCTTTTGAATGACCGAGATGGAGCAGCAAACCCATGAATGCTATTGCAATCGGAATATTGTGCAAAACAATACCGGTAAGGAATGGCGGAAAAATTTTTGCATTCGCAGCCTCAATTCCAAGCGGCATTCCTTCCAGGAATGAATGCAGGCAAAGTCCTGCCACTACTCCAAGCGGAATTTTTGCGTGTGCATGATCGTGCGTGTGACCGTCATCCGCATGCACATGTCCGTGCTCGATTCCTTCTGATAAATATTCGAGCAAAAGCTGCAATAAAAATCCGGCAAGTATCCACATCCCGACATTGACGGTTTTTGTTTCGTACAATTCGGGAATCAAATGCAGCACGCTGATGGCGAATAAAAATGCCCCGCTGAATGCAAGCAATAGCCGCATGGCAGTACGCGGAATTTTCATTACCAGCAGGATTGCACCACTGAGCATAATGGAAATGAAAGCGATAAATCCGTAACTCAGCAGCGTCATACTTTATTCTTTTTCGCCAGCAGAATCAAGCGCGGCGATGTTTCCGCATCGTATTTTCCTAAATGATAATCGCCGAAAATATGTTCGATCGTAAAATAAGGCGCGAGTAATTTTTCAAAATCTGCAAGGCTGAGCAATTGTACACTTTCCGTAAAATGATACTGTTTATTTTCCGCCTCGAATGAAATATCTTTCAGCACCACATTATTTTCAATGCGTTTTTTCCAGTGAAATTCAATATCAGCCACCTTCATCACACCCGAATTATTTACCGCTACCATTTTGCGCACGAGCCCGGCATTCAGAAAATCGATAACAAATGTGCCTTCCTGTTTCAGCCCGCTTTTTACGGCTTTCACTACCTTTTCATTCTCACGAACACTTGCGAAATAACCGAAGCTGGTAAACAGGTTAAAAGTAAAATCGAAATAATTCACCATGAATGGCTGGCGCATATCATGTACAAAAAAGACAAGTCCTTCCGTATCATTTTCCTTTGCCGCAGCAATACTTTGCCCCGAAAGATCTATTCCCGTAACATCAAGTCCTTTTTTGTGAAGCGCAATCGAATGCCGTCCTTTTCCACACGCAAGATCAAGCGCACGTGCTCCCGGCTGCGGACTAAGGAAATGTACAAGTCTGCCAATGAATTCCTCTGCCTCCGTATTATCTCGGTTACTGTAAAGCAGGTGATAGTATTTGCTGTCGAACCAGCTTTCATACCAACATGAAATAGTGTCTTCGGGATTCACAGCGTAAAGGTAAGGGAATGAATTATGAAATGATCTCCAAAACGGAATTAATACTCCGGTTGATTTTTGGGACATCACACCTATTTAAGTAGTGGCTCAGTTTAATAATCCTTTTTCTTTAAACTGTGAAATCCGCGTAATCTGTGGCAACATTTCGTTTCTGCCACAGATTACGCAGATTGCGCGGATTATTATTCTGATTCTAAATGCTATTAGTAAGGACTAAAATTCCAAATTGAGCCACTACCCCTATTTATAACTTAATTGGTTATCCACACGTTTTTCTAACTTTGTTCCTTCTATATGATTCCCAATCCGCTGAAAAAATTCCTGCTTGCATTAGTGCTGTTTACCGGCTTCGCTGCGCGGGCACAGGATTATAAATTCAATCATCTCGGGGTTGAAGACGGACTTTCGCAATCGGTTATCAATTGCATTCTGGAGGACAATAACGGTTTCATGTGGTTCGGTACGCAGGATGGATTGAACCGTTATGACGGGTATAATTTTGAAGTGTTCAAGCGAAACCCGGACGATTCAAATTCGCTTTCCAATAATTTCGTGTATTCGCTCAAGCAGGATCATAACGGAATTATCTGGATAGGGACGAATGGAGGGGGATTAAACAGTTTCAACCCTGTAACAGGAAAATTCGTGCACTATATTGCTGATCCGAAAAATGGTTCACTCAGCAATAATGTGGTGCGTGTGATTCATGAAGATAAAAAAGGAAATATCTGGATCGGTACGGATGGAGGGTTGAATAAATTAGACCCGGCCACAGGAAAATCGGAACGCTTTCAGAATAACCCGAATGATAATTACAGCATTCCTTCCAACCTTGTTTATGATATTATTGAAGATCAGTCAGGCAATATCTGGGTAGGTACTTATGGCAATGGATTGAGCATGTATGATCCTGTGCAGCGAAGATTTTACAATTATGAATTGACGATTGTAGATTTAGATCGACTTTATCCGACATCAGTTACTTCCGATCTGAAACGACGTGAGCAATGTTCTCAAATACGTTCGCTGATGTGGTATGACGATTCACATATCTGGATCGGTACGAATGGCGGCGGAATTGAAATGTTTAATACCGCTACAAAAACGTTTGAAAGTAAATTATACCCGGATGAAACAGTTTTCGGAATTGCAAGCACAAAGATCCTCGACCTGGCGGATGATCAGAATGGAAATATCTGGATCGGCACTTTTGAAAGCGGGATGGAAATTATCAGCAAGCGTGATAAATCTATTCAGCATTATACTCCGAATGAGCAGGATGATTATGCGTTAAGCTCTGCGGGAATAAAATGCATTTACCGTGATCACAACGGAAATATGTGGATGGGAACGAATGGTGAAGGAATAAATATCTATTTCACTTCCACTTCTACCATTACACATATCCGACATTCATTGCGGCCTGAAGTCGGCGATAATACATTAAAAAGCAGCGCCATTCTCAGTGTGATGGAAGATGCTTCAGGTTTATTGTGGATTGGAACTTCGGGCGGCGGGCTTTCTACGCTTGACCGGAAAACGGGACACTACAAGCATTACCCGGAGCTGTGCGAATCAACAAACAATTCTGTTTTATCGCTTTTGCAGGCGCGAAACGGAACGATATGGGTGGGTACGTATGGCGAAGGATTGAACAGTTATGATCCGGTTACAAAAAAAATAAAATCGTATACACCAGACAATCAGCTGATCGAAGGCACCATTCTTTGCATTGCTGAAGAACCGAATACAGGAGCTATCTGGTTCGGGACATTCGGTGCCGGAATTTATCGTCTTGATCCGAAAACAGATTCATTGCGGCAATTTACGGTGGAGGAAAACGGGCTGAGCAGTAATTTTATTTACAGCATGTTTTACGATCATGAAGGAAAGCTGTGGATTGGAACGCGTGCAGGTGGCGTAATGATCTATGACCACAAAAACGGGAAGTTTGAATCGTTCACGCACGACGACAAAAACAAAAAATCGCTTTCCAATAATATCATTTACTGTATTACCGAAGATAAAAATCAGCAGATATGGCTTGGAACTGCGAATGGATTAAACCGGTTTAACAGGGGAAATAAATCGTTTGACACCTGGTATGAAGGCGATGGACTTCCCAGCGATAATATTTACGCTGTTATTCCGGATGATCGCGGAAATCTTTGGATGAGCCATAATAAAGGACTGACACGATTCAATACAAATCCAAAAAGTGAACAGTTTAAAAATTTCGGTGCGGGTGCGGGTGTACAACCTTCCGAATTTAATCAAGGCGCTTATTTTAAAAACAACAAAGGCGAATTGTTTTTCGGTGGACAGGAAGGATTGAATATTATCAATCCGGGAAAAATTGAAATGCTATCTCCTGCCCCACCGGTTTTTATCACTTCCTATAAACGGTTTGGTAAAGAAGTGAAGCTCGACAGTAATATTATCAATACGCATTCGATCAATGTGACCTGGCGCGATAATAATTTCATGTTCGAGCTTGCTGCGCTGAATTTTGTTGATTCGAAAAAGAACCAATATCAATACAAGCTGGAAGGAATTGATGATGAGTGGTCGTCGGTAACTTTTAACCGTTACATCAGCTATACCAATATTCCCGGCGGAAAATATTCGTTGCATGTGCGTGTGGCCGACAGCAACGGAAACTGGAGCGAAGAAAAAGTATTGCTTAAAATTCATGTTCAACCGCCATTCTGGAAAACAAATTGGTTCTACTCGCTTTGTGTCCTGGTTTTGCTTGTAGGAATTTTCACTTTCATCCGCATCCGCACCGCAGCGATCAAAAAAGAGAATCGCATTCTCGAAGCAAAAGTTACTGAGCGTACACAAGAACTGGCGCAGAAGAACGCTGACATTACCAGCAGCATTCAATATGCAAAACGAATTCAGACGGCTATGCTTCCTGACCTGGAAGTGATCTACGAACATTTTCCGCAGAGTTTTATTCTTTACCGTCCGAAAGATATTGTGAGCGGCGATTTTTACTGGTTCGAACAAAAAGACGGGCAATCTATTCTCTGCGTCGGTGATTGTACTGGCCATGGAGTTCCCGGCGCATTGATGAGCATGATCGGTCACAATATCCTGAACCAGGTGGTGCTTGAAAAAGGAATTACACAACCTGACCAGATATTAAACAGTTTGAATGAAGGCGTGCGGTCTGCACTGCGGCAAGATCAGCATGAGCAGGATACGACCGATGGAATGGACATTGGCGTGATCAGCTATGATAAAGCGAAAAAAGAAATTCTCTTTGCAGGAGCATTGCGTCCATTGATTGTGATGAGAAAAGGATTGCTCAGCAAAGTGGACAGTGATCGTTTCCCGATTGGCGGCTCGCAGGATACGCGTGATATGAAATTCAGCATGCACCGTTTCTTCGTTGAACCGGGCGATACGTTATACCTGTTTTCGGACGGTTATGCTGATCAGTTCGGCGGACCGAAAGGCAAAAAATTCATGGTAAAAAATCTGCTTGCAAAACTTGAAACCATTCAAGAGCTGCCCATGAAGGAACAAGGAGCTATATTGGAACAGGTTTTTGAAGATTGGAAAGACGGTTATCAGCAGATTGATGATGTTTTGTTTGTAGGCGTGAGGATTACTTAAAAAAAAAGGACGGGGGACGAAAAAAAAAAGGGGACGAAGGGGACGATTAAAAGCCCGTTTAGAGTTCTTCAATATTTTACTCAGATAGTACAGATTTCATCACGTCCCTTTTTTCGTTCCTCGTCCCTTTTTTTCCGTCCCTTTTCCTTTTTTCCCATCAAATCGGCGCTTTTCCCTATCATGATAAAATAACCTTTATTTGCCTCCTGCCGTAAAACGCTTAGCTTTGTTCATTAAACCTTTGATGACCGGCCTCATCTTACAAGTACAAATTCAAAAACTTATATGAAAAGGATCTTACTCTCCTCCGTTCTCCTGATCGCAGCAGTACTGACAATTAAAAGCTGCAAAAAAGACAATCCTGCTGATACAGAAACTGTAACTGCTACGGATAACAGCATTTGCGAAAACGAATTCATGCGTTTGCTTCCAACTGTAAATTCGATCGCAATTGATGAGTCGGGCGTGCATCGTAACGGCTCCGGAACCCATGTTTTAAACAGCTGTCCAACAGTTTCAGTTCCGGATTCGCTGAACCAATATCCGCGTCACATGTACATTGATTACGGCGCTGGCTGCACTGATCCTGTTGATGGTAAAGTGAGAAAAGGCCAGATCATTTGTGAATTTGACCGTCCATTCGATTCGCTGGGTGTTGTGATTACAATGACATTTGACACGTTCATGGTGGGCGCAATTCGTTTTGAAGGAACCACTATTATTACCAGAACTGGTCCTGCAACTTTCACCAAGCGTGTAATCGATGGCAAATGTTCTAAATCGACCGGCGAACCATGGGTAATTCTTTTTGATGCAGACCGCACCATTACATTTACTTCCGGAGCAAACTCTTCTACAGATCCTCAGATCATCACCATTAGCGGATCCAACTCTGGCACAGATCGCAAAGGAAATACATGGACCTCAACAATCATCACACCAATCGTGCGCGACCTTGGTTGTACCTGGATCACGAAGGGCGTTGTAGACATTATTCCTGCGGGCAAACCAACACGCACCATTGATTTCGGTGATGGCACCTGCAATAATAAAGCAACCATCACTATTGAAGGCAATACATTTGAGTTTACAATGAACTAAGGCCCTAAACGAATATTTTCTAAGAAAGCGGCTTTTCCTTAGAGGGAGGCCGCTTTTTATTTTTGGGAGATGGGACGGAAAAAAAGGGGGGCGAAGGGACGGAAAGGGTGCGGAATCCGCCGAGGTGTAGGAACGGGTGACGGAATCCGCGGCGGCGGAGGGACTGGGGGACGAAAAAGAGAGTATTTGATTTAGAGGTCGCATGTGGAACCGATAATATACTTTTAACTAATTGTCTCTTTTTTAACTGCATCCCGATTTTTTACCTATTTTTCCGCCGAGTTTGGTTATTCCAAAAGTCACGCTATATTTGTCTATTCAGTAACCCGCGAAAGCCTTTTCCATTTATGATGGTGGATATTTACGATTTTTACGATAAGATGGAGCGCAATAATATCATGCTCTCCTTCAAAGGCGATATAACCTCGGAGTTACTTACCTCGATCCTGCAAATCATGGAATCCAAACTGGATACGATGCAGGAAGAGCCGAAGATCAAGAAAAAGGTTTACAACGTTTTAGTGGAGTGCCTGCAGAATCTTTATCATCACATGGATGAGATTCCCCGTTCGTTAAATGGCGCTTCTGTAACAACCGGCGATGGTGAAAATATCCGCTCCGCAATTTTTATGATCGGCAAGCTTGATAGTCAATACAATATTATTACAGGAAATTATATTCTCACCAAAAACGTAGATGGTTTAAAATCGCGCCTGGATGAGATCAACAAGCTTTCGAAAGAAGAATTGAAAGAGTATTATAAAGAAGTGTTGAATAACGGAGAAATGTCTGAAAAAGGCGGTGGCGGTTTAGGAATGATAGATATCGCGCGCAAGACCGGGCAAAAGCTCAATTACCATTTCATGCCTGTTGATGATATTTATTCTTTCTTCAGCCTTAATATCAAAATTGCACAATAATTCCGCTGCGGCGGACAACTAATAGCACTATGGAACGCATCGTAATTGAAGGAACGCCGAAAACCCCGACCATTAACTTCGACATGGCTACCGGTCATCTTGAAATCAGGGGGCGTTCTATCCCTGAAAATTCTATTGAATTCTACAAACCACTTGTTGAGCACCTCGAAAAATACGCTCAGAAGCCACAGGGAAATACCAGTGTAAATATTCAGCTTGAGTATTTCAATACAAGCTCATCGAAATGTATTCTTGATGTTTTCAAAAAACTTGAAGCTATTCACAAGGGCGGAAGCGCTATCGTGATCAACTGGTATTACGAGCAGGACGACGAAGATATGCTGGAAGCTGGTGAAGACTACCAGGCAATTATTTCTGTGCCGTTTAAGATGATTGAAGTAGCGGAGTAATTGAGAAAATAAAATTTAATAAAACGGGAATTCTGAAAAAGGGTTCCCGTTTTTATTATTGCACCTGATGTTGTTTTTCTTTCCCAGCTAAAGAAGCAATTACCAATTGTTGTGAGCTTAAAATAGCTCATGTTGATTTCCGAGGATTACACAGAGAAGACGCGGATGAAGTTTCTGAGTTTTACAATCCTCTATAAACATTTCCCAAATTGTTGTGAGTGCACTCAAAAAGCGCTTACGCAGATCATCACAGAGCACGCGAATAGAGTGCAGATCATTTTGTCTTTTTATCACAAACGAATATCGACGCTTTCTTTCGTTCGCTATTTTCACCTGTTTCGGAAAGTTAAATACCGGTTTAAGAAAATACTTTTGTGCTTTTAAGTGAATTCGGTTTTTTTTGCCGGAAAATCTCCTGCCATGAAAAAACTATTTCTCTCGTGCTACCTTTTGCTGCCCTTTTACCTGGCTGCCCAATCTCCACTTGACGTTAACGAATCAACATTAAAAGTCGGAGCTCTTTCTGAAGAGGTTTTGTATTACGGTTTCTGTGAAGGTGATCAGCTTCTTTTTTCATTTGAAGAGGTGAATGGAAAAGAATTAAAAGAAGTTGAAATAATTGAAATGCCATCTTCTTCTAAGTTCATGGATTTTAAAACCACAAACATCGCAACCAAAACCATCCAGGTTCAACATACGGGTATTTATAAATTCAGATTTTATAACGGTGCGGTTGGCGGCCGCATTTGTAAATTCAAAATTCAGCGAATTCCGTCAAGTGATGCGGCTAAAAATTTTAATACAACTGTTTATTGGAAGACAATTTTTGACACAACGTATTATGAAGTGCCGGAAAGGTACCTTGCAAAGTCAGATACAGCGGTGGAAAATGTAGTTGACCAGGTAGCAAAGGTTCATTCCTTTATGAATTCAGAAGGTGATAAAACAACTTTCAACTTTTCTCTTCCTGCTAATACGGTATCATGGAGCTATTATGTTGGTGTTGGGCAAGAAGGCATACAAGCTTTTGCAAGAGCTACAGCTAACCTTTCAAAAAGCGCCGGACCAGCTTTATTAAAAATGCCCGGATATGGTCCACTCGCTGCACTTGCATTAGGTGGCGCTTCATTTCTTGCATCTATTCAATCAGGTGAAAACGTTAATTATTATCTTGTGCAGGGAAGCGTAAATGCAAATGGTTTTACAGCAGGAACGCAGTATTCATACTATAAAAAAGCAAATGTGATCAATGACTTTTCAAAAATGGATCCGATTCCCGGAAACTTATATTTCTGTTTCTATAACGATAATTATTCTAAAGGAATAGACGTAACTGTTAAAGTAACAGCGATCACTGTAACCAAAACTTATGCTACACGGCAAATAAGAAAAATGGATGTTAAGACGCACCTCGAAAGTTACTTGAAAAATTAATTGAGAGCATCCTAAAACAAATTCCAAAATTGTTGTAAGCGCCGCAAAAAGTCCTCAAGCAGAGCCCGCAGAAAGAGCGCGGATAAATTTTCCATCAGCACATTGACCCATTAGCACATTCCTTCACATCCCTACCCGCTCCAACGTTCCCAAAATACTTGCCTTCAATTTAGCAGCCGACGTTTCTCCTTTGATAAGGTAATCGCTTGCTCCTGCTTTTTTCGCCTGTGTTATGATTAATTCATCCGTAAGCCCGGTATAAATGATTATAGGAATGTTGCAGGAAGCAAGCAGTTCTTTGAATGTATTTAATCCGCGGCTATCGGGCAGACTCAGATCGAGGATAATAAGGTCAAACTTATTTTCTGCAACCAATGCAGTTGCTTTTGAAAAATAATCAGTTGTCTGAAGTACAGAATCCTCACCAAAAGATTGCCGGAGCTGAATGGATGCGAATTTTGCATCTTCAATGGAATCTTCCACCAGCAATATTTTTATTTTTTCCGCCATATATTTAAAAGTAATCCTGGAAATGCGCTGCTAAAATTTCATTAACCATTTCTACCGATAATGGTTTGGTCTTAATGCCTGTTACATCTTCAATTTCATTCGCACGTTTTATGTCATCCGGATTCGCGGAAGTTGTGAGCATCATGATGGTGATCCGCGCCTTGCATTTTTCATCCAGTTCCTTATACTGTCCAAGAAATTCCCAGCCATTCATCTTTGGCATATTTATGTCCAGAAAGATAAGTTCGGGGATCAGCTGGTTTTCCTTTTTCAGGTATTCCAATGCTTCGATGCCGTTCTTTGCGACTTCAATTGCATTCGTGATTTTCATTTTATTTATTATCCGCTGATGAAAAAAATTATCATCAGGATCGTCATCAACCAATAAAATGCAGTTCAGTTTCTTTTTCATAAAACAGGTGATTTGGGAAGGGTGAAATAAAATGTGCTGCCTATGCCGGGTTCTGATTCTACCCAAATCTTTCCGCCTCTAAGCTCGACAATTTTTTTGCAATGTGCCAGCCCGATCCCGGTGCCCTTATACTCTTCACGGGAATGAAGCCGCTGGAAAAGCAGGAAGATCCGCTCGCTATAAACTTTCTCTATGCCAATGCCATTATCACGGATCGAAAAAAGCCAGTCTTTTCCTTTGTCAACAGCCTCGATCGTTATAACCGGATCCACATCTTTCTTCCTGAATTTAATTGCGTTACTGATAAGATTCTGGAAGAGCGATCGCAACCGGGTATGATAACCGGTTAGCGCAGGAAGCTGCTTAAAATGGATGGTTGCATTCGTTTCTTTTATCGACGCATTCATATCATGAATAAGATCAGGTACAAGCTTATTGCAATCCATTGAAATCCGCTCACTGTCGTTTTCAATTCGCGTATACTCCAGCAAATCGCTGATGAGTACTTTCATCCGGCTAGCTGCACCGCTGATAAAATTGAGATACATATCAGCATCCTTGTCCAGTTTTCCTTTGTAATCCTCTTCAAACAATCCGATGTAATTCGTAATCGTCCGCAAGGGTTCCTGCAGATCATGCGAAGCTACGTATGCGAATTGTTCCGTCTCTTTATTCTTATGTTCCAGCACCCTGGTATATTCCTGCAGTTTTGCTTCCGCACGTTTAGTTTCTGTTACATCCTGTGCAGTTCCGGTTAATCGAACAATTGCACCACTTTCATCAAGATGAACTTCTCCTTTGCAATCGAGGATACTTTCCGCTCCGTCTGGCCGGATGATGCGATGAACAAAAGCAAACGGTTCCTGATTTTTATATGCAGCTTCAATTATCTCCCTCACATTTGTGCTGTCTGCCGGATGAATAAAATTCAAAAACGTAGTAAAGTTCAGTTGCACATCCGCTTCTTTTCTTCCATAGATCTTGTACATTTCCTCCGACCATGTAATCGTATTTGAAGCCACCTCCCATTCCCAGCTGCCGATATGTGCAAGATGTTGCGCTTCCGTAAGCTGGTGCAATGCATTGCTGATTTTTTCCTGGCTGCGTTGCAATTGTTGAATATGCGACTCAAGCTCTTCGCTCATCGTATTCAATCCTAAACTGATTGCATCCAGCTCATCTCCTTTTTCGCTGTAGGCGATCTGTTCGGAAAAATCGAGCTGTGTTGTTTTGATCAGTACATTCAGAATTGTATTAAATCGCTTTCCATTTTCTTCAATTAAAGTGGACTTCGATTTTAATTCTTCTCCAAGCAAATTCAGGCCCGCAATAATTGCATCCAGCTCATCTCCTTTTTCAGTAACGTTACCACGCGCACTGAAATCCGACTTTGCAAGCTGGATGATCAAGTCCATAATAAGACCCAGGCGCGGATCTTTGGTAACTACAGGTACTGTTTGAGCCATTCTTTCGCCTCCTCTTTATTGTCAAAAAACCGTACTGGATAAGGTTGTTTCTTTAAAGCAAAAAAAAGATTTGCAGCCATTTTACCCAAAGCCGAACGAGACATAACAGCAATTGCTTTTGCGATTTCCGGAATAACCTCAGCCGCGTAATCACGCATTTCTTTTCCTACCGGTGGCGAATCCGTGCTGTCCGACAACAAACAAATCTTTTTATCTCCGGTGATCTTCTTGAATTCCACCATTCCCTGTTTAGCTTCTTCCAAAGTCTGCGGAGGAACTTTTTTCGCAACGGAACAGAGAATGCCATCTTCAAACCACATAACGGAAGTGGCCATATCATATACTTTTACATCTTTCGGAGGCACCATAAATTTTTGTGCTTAAGGTTACTATAATCTGCTCAACGATTTTCGTGATGAACTTTAAAACCGGAAATATAAGAATTTTCCTTTTTTGAGAAAAAAAGATAGACTTATAAGATGCAATCCGACAAATATTTTCCATTTATTTAATGATGGTCATTTTATAAAAAAGTAATTATCCCTGTGACTAACACATTTAAAGCATTTATTATGCTACCATTCAAGAAAATATTCATAGAAACAAAGTAAATTATTCCTGAAGAATCACCTTCTTCACTTTCCACGACCGCTTTAAATACCATCTTACCAATGCATCTGCATCCGGGTAGAAAGTTGTCTTCTTCACATACGCTTTTAATTCCTGCGGAGAAGTAACAGGATCGCTTACATCAAAATATCCGAAGCCGGCGTAATGACCATTCTCAACCAGGATGATCGACTGCTCATCATTGTGGCGGCCTTTATCAAGAATGAGAAAATTTTTATCAGCGAATAAATATTCGTCGGCGATTCTTTTTGCGCGGATATTATATTCTTCCACCTCTTCCGCGCCGCAGCAAATTCCATAACACCGTTTGATCGGGTGCATGAAACATTGCCCGCCATCTGCATTCAAGCCGCAAAAATTATAACACAACACCTGCTCCTCTATCCAGGAATTCAAACGTTCTCTTGCAGAAATGTAGCTTGTGAATGACAGGACAGGCGAATCTGATTCATCAGCAGGAACGATCTTATAATTAACAATTCCGTTTTCATCTGTGAACCAATCGATGCAATGTGTGAATGTGCTGTTCTTGCGCGCACGATTGTATTTTGATCTGTGTCTTTTTATTTCCTCCGATTCGAGCAGCAAGGCAATCAATTCACTTCCCGTTTTTACAAAATCAACATCCATCAATTCATACAACATCTTCCTGGCTCTTGCTTCCTTGTTGTTGAAATGAGCAATGGCCCGGGCGCGCATGTTATTACTTTTACCAATGTAAATAATGTTGCCTTCCTTGTCGAGGAAATAATAAACACCGGTTTCTTCCGGCAAACGTTTCAGGATATACATTTTGATCTTATCCACCTTTGTCGTGGTGATCTCCGAAATATCCTGGCGGCGATAAGTTGCATGCGCACTTTTCTTCTGCAATAAAATGTCAAATAATTTCGCAGTTGCTTCGGCATCTCCCGCCGCACGATGCCTCGCTTCATTGCCTATTCCGAGCGCATCACACAATGGCCCAAGACTGTAAGTAACTCTGCCGGGAATTAATTTTCTGCTCAGCTTCACCGTGCATAATTGATCGCGCGTATAATTATAGCCAAGTGATTTGAATTCTTTTTTCACGAAGCTGTAATCAAACGCCACATTATGCGCCACGAAGATCATTCCTTCCGTCATCTCCACAATCTTCTTCGCCACTTCATAAAACTTAGGAGCGGCTTCCACCATTTCGTCATTAATACCGGTAAGTCGCGTGATCATTTGCGGAATGCGTTGCTCGGGATTAATCAGCGTCGAAAATTTATCGACTACAGTTAATCCGTCATGAATCAGAATGCAGATTTCAGTGATTTTACTTCGCTCCGCGCTTCCCCCTGTGGTCTCTATGTCGATGATCGCGAACATTTTTCCTCACTTCAAAAGAATACTGCAAAGATAGTGTATTCCAAATGTGCAAATTTTCAAATGTGCAAATTTTAAATGGGTAAATTCCATTCAGGTAGGTGCATTTACCCATTTGAAATTTACACATTTACACATTTAAAATCTACACATTTACACATTTAAAAATTTGCCCATTTACCCATTTGACAATCTTTCTTACTTTTGTCCTACTCATTCAAAATACTCCAGGTGACAAAACATACTGTAAAAGAGCTCAAACAAATCTTCGATAGTTTTTCTAAACTTCGCGTCCTTATTATCGGCGATGTGATGATCGATAATTATGTGTGGGGGAAGGTTTCCAGAATTTCACCTGAAGCGCCCGTTCCTGTGGTTTCCGTCATGCGTAAAGAACAACGGTTGGGCGGTGCGGCGAATGTGGCGCTGAACGTGCAGGCGCTTGGTGCAATTCCCATTCTGTGTTCTGTGATTGGCCCTGACAAAGAAGGAAAAGATTTTTTAGAGCTTTTATCCGAACAAAAACTTTCGCCTAAAGGAATTCTGAAAAGCCGTGACCGCATCACAACAATTAAGACGAGAATACTTGGCAATAATCACCAGCTGCTCCGTGTTGATGAAGAAATTGATTCAGATATAACCGAACATGAGACGGAGATTTTTCTGAAAAACATTTCTTACCTCATCGACACGCAGAAAATCGATGTGATCATTTTTGAAGATTATGATAAAGGGCTGATCACGGAGACGTTGATACGCGGGGTGGTACGGCAAGCGAAAAAACTTGGCGTTCCGGTTGTAGTGGATCCGAAGAAAAAACACTTCATGCATTACCAGGGCGCAACTTTATTCAAACCGAACCTGAAGGAATTAAAAGAAGGATTAAAAACAGAATTCGATCACAGCAGTGAAAAACAACTGGCTAAAGCTGTTGATGCGCTTAAAACAAAACTGAAGATCGATCTTGCGCTGATTACTTTATCGGAGCATGGAATTTATATTCATGGCCGTCATGTAAAAAAACGTTTACCTGCTCATTACCGCAACATTTCCGATGTTTCCGGTGCAGGAGATACTGTTGTAAGCGTTGCAGCATTATGTCTCGCCGCAGGACTCAAACCGGAAATGATCGCAGAAATTTCAAATATCGCAGGCGGACTGGTGTGTGAAAGTGTTGGCGTTGTTCCCATTGATAAGGGGCAATTGTATGAGGAGGTTATTGCTTTGTTGGGGAAGAAAGAGTAATGTTTAATTGTGTTTTGTTGTTGGTTGTTTAATGTTGGTTATTTGATATTGGTTGTTTGATGTTTATTGATTGTTTGGATTTTGAAATTGTTATTTATTTAATTTTTATGTCTTATGTCTTCATTGGTTATTGATTCTCCTGTGGGTTTAATTGAAATAAAGGGAACGGAAGAATTTCTTACTTCTGCATTATTTATTGAGAAAGCTTCGTTGCCTTCTATTGAAAAAACGCCTTTGCTTTTGATGGATGTAAAACGCCAGTTGCTGGAATATTTTTCAGGATCAAGGAAAAGTTTTGATGTGCCGCTTCAGCTTGACGGAACTGAATTTCAGAAAAAGGTTTGGACGGAACTTTGCAACATTCCATTTGGTGAAACGATTTCTTACCTGGAACTTGCGAAACGATTGGGAGATGTAAAATCTATCCGCGCAGCTGGAACTGCCAACGGAAAAAACAAAATCAGCATTATCGTTCCTTGTCACCGCGTTATCGGCAGCGATGGAAGTCTTACAGGATACGCGGGCGGCATGCATCGTAAAGACTGGTTGCTGCGTCATGAAGGCGGATGGCCGAAGCATGAGCAGTATTCTTTGTTTGAAGCGGTTCAATGAAATCAGGAATAGTACTTGCTTATTGCATTAGGTACGATCCGCGCGGCGGAACGAATTGAAGCGAATAGTTACTAATAAAGATAAAGAAGCATGAAAAAATGTATTCTCCTCTTGTGCAATAATTACGTCTGATTTAAAGTCCGGAATTTGGAGGTTGATCTGTGAAGAACTATCTTCATTAAATGAAATCCCAAAAAGACGAAGGAAAAACCAAAGCTGTAAAAGCTCCTTTGCCTGTTCATTCGCTTACGAAAAGGGAATTTTCGGTTCATGTACAGGATATAGAATATAAAAATCCGTACGACTTCACCCGCGAGCATCGCCACGATTATTTTGAAATTCTGTTTTTCGAAAAAGGCGGTGGAAGTCAGCTTATCGATTTTATGGAGCTTCCTGTAATGGGCAATAGCTGTTACATTGTTTTTCCTTTGCAGGTTCATTTACTAAACCGCGGGTCTGAAGCTTGCGGAAAGCTGGTTCAGTTTCGTGAAGAAGTTGTTCCTTCTGTGCAGATCAAAAATTTATTGCGGCAGGTTTCATTCGGAGAAAACTCTTCCGTGCTTTTTGAAAATAATCTTCAAAAGCTGAATGAACTGCGCCCGATTATAAACCTGCTTAACCAGGAATCAGAAAAAACAAGCGGTTTCTCACAGGAAATTACCATCCATTATTTACAGGCGCTTTTATTACAGCTGATCGATGGCAGAGAAAGCACACCGGGGGGCAGCTTATCTGACGACAGGAAAATACTTTTTGATTTTCAGCATTTGCTTGAAGAACAATACCTCGAAAACCACAGCGTGCAGCATTACGCGGCGCTTGTAAAAAGTACAGAAAAAAAATTATCCGCCATCACAAAAAAATATCTTGGAATGAATCCGCTCCAGGTAATTCATAACCGCCTGTTGCTTGAAGCAAAACGAATCCTGCTTTTTGAGGCTACTTCTCATAAGGAAATTTCATTCCGCTTAGGGTTCGACAGCCCGGCAAGCTTCAGTCAATTCATCAAGAATAAAACCGGTTCAAGTCCTTCCGAGCTCCATGCACACTTGGTAAATATCCATAAGTAATCGGCGGAAATTCATAACTCCCCTTCCCTGCTTTAGTTTCACCTTTGGAATATATAATTCTAAAACCAAAGGCCATGAAAACAAAATCAACACTTCTATTTATTCTCACAACGATTTTTATGCTGCCGGTTTTTCTAAAGGCGCAATGGAATCATGTAAGATTTGACCAGTCGAATATTTTCAGAAAAGTATTCGCCGCTACAGGTAATGATGCATTCGTTCTCGGAACAGGATCAATGACCGGAGAATATTTTTTGATCCGCACTGCTGATGGCGGCGCAAACTGGGATTCAATTAATATTAATATAAATGCCACCTACCAGCTTACTCCGCTTTATTTCACTGATGTGAATAATGGATTTACAGGCGGTACTAAAAACAACACCACACAGGCATTGCTGAAAACCACAGATAACGGAACAAACTGGATCGAGATCACTCCTGACCCGGTTTCAACAGAAGCAATTAATTCTGTTTATTTTATTACTCCGCTGAACGGATTTGCTGCAACTGCTTCCATGCTGTATGCTACAACAAATGGCGGCGTTTCATGGACCGCACATACATTGTCATTTGTTATCAATGACATGAAGTTTACAGACATGAATAATGGCATTGTTTGCGGCAGCAATACAACCACGTATGCCGCTGAGATGATGAAAACAACAGATGGCGGCCAGTCCTGGACATCCATGCTGACAGCAACCGATCCGAATCTCTTTGTAAATAGTTTTCTCAAACAGGATATTCTTTCTTCGGGCACTTTATTTACTTCTTTCCAATACAGCAATACACTTTTCAAATCGATAGATGGCGGATTAACATGGGATACCATTGTTGTTGACTCGGTATTCTCCATTCACGACTTTCAATTTACAACGCCATTGCTTGGTCACGTACTTTCAGATTACGGGCAGATCTTCGTTACTTATGACGGCGGACAAACCTGGGCGCTCGAATATGCAACAGCATGGGGGCTTTACGGTCCATCCATTTATCTCAATTCATTATCATTCGTTGGTGAAATAGGTTACGTAGCAGGAACAAGCGGACTCGTTAAAAAGCATGATGAAACAAATGCTATTAACGAAGCTGTAAATAATGCAGGCAGGATAACTGTTTATCCGAATCCACTATCAGCAACATCGGACCTGTTCATTCAAACCGGTGCCGAAGGCGATTGTGTGATCAGGATTGTGAATGCATCCGGGCAAATTGTTTTTAATAAAAACAGTACCGCTGAAAATGCAGGTGCAACAATTACACTTTCCGGTTTGCATTTAGCTGAAGGAATTTATTATTTAAGCGTTGAAACAAAAGAAGTAAAAGCAACAGAAAAACTTGTGATAGCAGAGTAATACCTACTGAATAACCAACTGCCCATCACGATAACGGGCAGTTGGTTTATTAAATCCCACATTACACGCTAAGCCGTGCGAATCACATTGATCGAAATAACCGGCGAAAACTGTCCCACCTCATCATCACCGATCATATATCGTACTTTATAATCCCATGTCGCAGTGAAGGCGTTAACAGGAATTATTGCAATATCGAGGTAAGTATTGCGAAACACTTTTGCCAGCGTAACAAATCCTTCATTATCGCGGCGATCGACATATAACTGCACACCATCAGCATCACCTTTTTTCCATTTTAACAACGGGTGTCCGGCTTCGAGGCGGATGCTCAGGTTTGGTATCATGTCGTTTGGATTAAATAGTGTAACAGTCGGAATGACGTTCAAATCCTGTCCCATCGTTTCCGAATACGCACTATTTTGTTTAATACGTGCTACCAATAATACAACGTATCCCACCGGTGAAGCACGTCTTGTTTGATTCACCTCTTCAAATTATGTTTGCTGTCTGACAATCAACAAGAGAGATGGAATCCGTTAAAAAAACCTCGCAGCGTTCTGCGCAAGAAATCGAAGAGCTTAAACAATCCTGGAAGCAAAGCGGCAAGAGCAAGAAAGCGTTCAGCAGGGAAAAGGGCATCAACTATATGACTTTTATCGGTTGGTTCTCGCGCAAAGAAAAACCGCTCAAAGAGAGCTCCGGCTTTGTTGCGCTTGAAGTGAAGCAACCCGCAACGAATAGCGCAGGTATCTTCGCCGAGATTGATCTTGGCAAAGGTCGGCGCATTGTTTTTCATCAGCGGGTTGGTGCAGCATATTTTCAACAGCTTTTAAAATAATGCTCTCGCTCAACAGCGCGCAGCGGTATTTTCTGTACGCAGGCAAAACCGATATGCGCAAAGGATTTGATTCACTCTCTTGAATAAACGCTGTGCTTATTTGTTCATTTACCTCAAGTACAAGTTCAAAAAAATCTAAATATTGCTCATCAATTTCAAGATAAGCACCATTTCTCCTAATAACTTCTGTTTCTATAAGCTTTTCAACTCTCTCAACATCTCCCAAAACTTCAATTGCCATATCATACTTATAGCTAAAGCTGTTTCGCTTCTCAAACATTTCTGATAGCAATTCTTTAGACCAGTCAAGAGTCTTAATAAGTTCCTTTATGTTTTTAAAAACGGTCACTTACAAGTATGAAATTTAGTTAAAAAAATGGTCTCT
>JBDSHN010000093.1:0-4976 GCA_039918435.1 Bacteroidia bacterium
AAAAACGCGCCGGCGTGCATTGGTAACGTGCCAGCCGCGGCGATAATTAAGTCCGAATCCGTTGGTGGTGATAATGGCTCCAATGCTTGCTTCGTTCCTGTAAAGCAATTTCGTTTCGTCATAAACATTCGAATTCACATTCACAGTTTGTGTTTCCACTTGTGCGTGAAGAATATTTATCAAAAATAAACAGAGTATGATCGAACGTATACGGCGCATATTTTTCGCCAAATTTGGTAAGTACTCCAAAGTTAAGAAGAAAACCCTGACTTTTATACTATGAAAACAGCCAATATTACTTACACAGGCGGATTGCGAACTGAAGCTACACATCTGCGATCTGGAAAAATTATCCTCACAGACGCCCCACTTGACAATAACGGAAAGGGGGAAGCGTTTTCCCCGACTGATCTGATGGCGACTTCACTGGGCTCCTGCATGCTCACTGTAATGGGAATTGTAGCAGAGCGCCATGAACTGGATATTTCAGGAACGCAAGTAGAAATTACCAAGATCATGGATGCAAATCCACGGAGAGTGGTGGAAATAAAAGTGGAGATGACTTTCCCCAAAAGAGATTTTTCCGATAAAGACAAACAGCTGTTAGAAAACACGGCGCTCACCTGCCCTGTAGCTAAAAGTCTGCACCCGGATCTTCTTCAAACAGTAACATTTCATTGGTAAAAAAGGTGATTGGTACTTTGGTAATTAATATTGATCACTTGTCGGGCGTGCCCTCGTCCCTCGGTCGGGCTATCCGGTACAAGTCCTCGTTTCCCCCACACAAGCCTTCACACCTGCGGGCTTTCCCCTGCTATCCCTCACGCAAAAAAACTTTATTCACAATTATCATCCTGATTCTTTTTCCCTCTTTTCCCAATCACTAATCACCTTTTTCCCCATAAAAAAAGGCCCGTCTTACGAGAGGCCTTTCTTTAAAACTGAAAATATTTTTTCAGAATGAATGAGCTTTTGTGGGTGCAGTAGCGCTACTATAGGCAGCGCACTTTTCTTTTGATCTGCAGGATGTGAAGAAAAGTCCGGAAAGTGCGACGAGCGCTAATGCTAAAATTGCTTTTTTCATTGGTTGAGTCTGTTTGTTATTGAGAAGGGGTGGTACAAATACCGTGCAAAAATAGCAATATTACGCGGAAACAAGACCAATTTAGGCCTTCGTTATTTATTAACATTCTTAAAATCTTACATTTGCAGTCCCGGCCCCACATATTCTACTATTATTTATTTTATTCGGTCTTTTAAACGTATTAAAAAAATGAGCACAACCACCACAACATCCCCCCAAATCGGTGAAGGATGGAAAGAAGCTTTATTAGAAGAATTTCATAAGCCCTATTTCCAGGATCTGAAAACTTTTCTCACAGAAGAAAAACAGCAGCACATTGTTTATCCTCCGGGACCATTAATTTTTAATGCGTTTAATAATACTCCCTTTGAAGAAGTAAAAGTGGTGATACTGGGGCAAGATCCTTATCACGGGCCGGGACAAGCAAATGGCCTTTGCTTTTCTGTTTCAGCCGGTATTAAACACCCGCCTTCCCTTGTCAATATTTTCAAGGAGATGCAAAAAGACTTAAATGTGCCTTATCCGAAATCGGGCGACCTGAGCGGCTGGGCGAAACAAGGCGTGCTTTTGCTCAATACAACATTAACTGTAAGGCAGCATTCACCCGCATCTCACCAGGGAAAAGGCTGGGAAGATTTTACTGATGCAGTAATCCGTACACTCTCTGAAAAACGCGAAGGAATTGTTTTTATTCTCTGGGGCCGTCATGCACAGAATAAAAAACCTTTGATCGATATGAGCAAACATTTCATTCTCGAAGCTGCTCACCCTTCACCTTATTCTGCCAATGGATTTTTTGGCTGTCGTCATTTTTCAAAAGCAAATTACATGCTCATGCAGGGGAATCAGACGCCGGTGAATTGGATTGCCTTGTAAGGGAAGCGGCAGGAAAAAAAGGAGGCAGGAGGCAGGAAAAGAAAATCTCATTGAATTAAGAACGTTTTTGAAACCGTCTTATCTCAATGAGATTTTTATTTTTTGACTGCCGCCTGTAGCCTTTTTGCCTGCCCCTTTTTCTATTCCTGCCCCCTCTCCATCCATTTTTCTTCAGAAACCTGTTCGGTGGAAATCATTTTTGCTAATAGCGATGGAATTGTTTCTGCTACATGAAGCAGATCGCGGTTGGATGGTTTCAGGAATCCTTCTTCCACCATTCTGTTCATCTGCAGAAGAAAATGATTGTAGTAACCATTCACATTTAAAATCCCGATTGGTTTATTGTGAAGGCCCAATTGTTTCCAGGTGAGCATTTCCAGAATTTCGTCCATCGTTCCGAATCCGCCGGGAAGGGCAATGATCGCATCGCATAATTGTTCCATCATTGCTTTACGCTCATGCATGGATTTAACAAGGTGCATTTGCGTAACGCGTTTATGTCCAATTTCCTTCTCATTAAGAAAATCAGGGATTACGCCAATCACTTCTCCGCCGTTTTTTAAAACAGCATCAGCAAGAATGCCCATTAATCCGATGCTTCCGCCGCCAAAAATGAGCCTGATCTTTTCTTTTGCAAGCAACTGTCCGAGACGTTGTGCGGCAACTGTAAATGCAGGCTGGTAACCTTCGCTCGCGCCACAATACACTAATAATGATTTGATCTCGTTCATCAGAAGTCCAGTTTGTAATAGAATAAAGGTAAGAAGCCTAATTGGTATTGCTCAACTACGGGATTTCTTTCCTGATGGATTGGATTGGGTGAATAAGTTAATCCGAGAATATTTTTCCGGTTAAGCACATTGACTAAATCCAAACCGATTTCATGTGTCACGTTTTTTGTATTGAGCTTCCATACAATGCGCAGATCAAGGCGCATGTAAGAAGTGCTGAAATTCTGAGTGTTGCGCAATGAATCGCTGTACACTTCTTCGTTGGCTAAACGTGATGCAGCAGTATCGATCGGCGTGTAATAACGTTTTCCTGCCATGGTTAATTTTATTCCGGTTTCAAGCGTTTGTTTTTCGCTGAGCTTAAATTCCCTTGCGCCAAGAACATTCAATGAATAGTGTGTATTGAAATCCGAATTACGAAGAATGCCATCGCTGCCTTTGTATTTAGCATCAAATACAGAAACGGTAGCCATGAAGAAAAACTTCCTGCTGAAATATTTTTCAATCGTAAGCTCTACACCCACGTTGTAACCTGTTCCATCGTTGACCAGCGTATCAGGAAAGAAACGACTAAATCCACTGCCCTGGTTAAGCACAGAAAATGAGGACGGTTTTTTTTCAACCGGAACATTGTAGAGATACTGGTAATATGCTTCCACTTTGATGTGCATATTTTTTCCGGCGAGCACTTCATAACCTGAAATCCCATGAATGCTCCGGATAAAATCCACTTCCTTATTATGCAAAACATAAGGCGCTGAAGAATCAGGCAGGTGTGTATAATAAATATAGGCGGGCAAGGTCTGGCTGTGAAAACCAATACCAAGATTAAGCGATTGCTTATCTGTCATGCTCCATCTTGCTCCGGCGCGCGGCTCAATTGAAAAACTTTTACTCTGCGAAAAATATTGCGTGTGCACACCGTAATTAATTGTCATGCGATCGCTAGGCTTGTATTTCACCTGGAAATAGGGCTGGATCAATACCGCATTTCCATGATAATCCTGCCGGTTGTAAAAACGATTCGTAACCTCAGAATGAATGCTGTCTTTAAGATCATTAATAACAAGTTCATTCATCATCCCTGCTTTGAAGGAAGTTTTAATGCTGATTTTATGCGTGACAGAAAAGTTTGCGGATATCTTTTGCTCCGTATTTCTGTAACCCATTTTCGCGGTGATCGAATCAAGCGTAAAGGAAGTATCGCGCCATACCAGGTTATGCTGCGAAGAGGAAAAGCGACTGCTTCCTGCAACAACAACGCGGAAAAATGTTTTTTCGTTCACCGGTTTCATATACACAACACCGGCGACACCCATTCCTGATTTGAAATACTGATCGCGGTTATCCACACCGTACAGCTCATCAGAATATTCTTCATACTCGCTAACGATGATATCGATCTTGCTTAATCCGCCAACGCCAAAAACAGAAAGATTACCGCCTTTTTTCATTGGGAAATTCAGTTTGAACGCACCATCCTGGTAATTCGGAACTGCACCTGTTCCGATAGGGAAATTAAGTGCATCAAACAATTTAAGCGTAGAATAACGATAAGAAACGAGGAAGGAAGAACCTTTTGATTTGTTCAACGGTCCTTCTGCATTGATCTCTGTTCCAAGAAAACCAAATTGAGCTGTGAACTCAAGCTTTTCATTATTCCCGTTTCTCATCCGGAGATCGAATGCTGCTGCAATTCCATTTCCATATTCAGCAGGAAATGCGCCGGTAAAAAAATCAGAATTCGCAAGCGTTTTATTATTCAGAATACTCACCGGTCCGCCCGTTGTTCCTTCAATGGCGAAATGATTGGGGTTCGGAATATCAACACCTTCCAATCGCCAAAGTACGCCGCTTGGGGAATTTCCTCTTACTACAATATCATTGCGGGAATCATCTGCTCCCTGCACGCCTGCAAAGTTAGAAGCCATGCGCGCAGGATCTCCGCGACTGCCCGCATAACGGTTCGTTTCTTCGACAGAAAATTGCCGGCCGCTTCCTATTCCAAAATCATTTACCGTTCCTTCTTTGTTCGTTCCTTCAATCACAACTTCTTCCGATTGAACAACGGACTGTTCCATTTCAACAGCGATGATGTTTTCTTTTCCCGAATTCACAATGATATTCGGAAGAGTAACAGGAAGATAACCGAGGTATTGCACGCGCAGCGTATAGCGGCCAACAGCAATATTCTCCATCTTATAATTTCCTTCCACATCGGCAGACGCGCCGGTGACCAAAGCGGAATCCATATAAAGTGTTACAACAGCGGGCAAAGGTGTCTT
>JBDSHN010000094.1:0-39165 GCA_039918435.1 Bacteroidia bacterium
GGAACGCTCAAGAACTTTTGCATCTGTCAATCCATTTCGCCACGATTTGAATTTGCTGTGAAATGAAATGGATTCCGAAAGTGTGAAATCTTCCATCAATTCCAGGTACGGCGATGCGTAGGAAATGTATTGGTAGATATCTTCCTGCGGAATTACTTTTCCTTCGTGCGAATAAATTATTTTTCCTTCGCCTTCCATCATGCTGCCGGAAATAACCTGCAGTAATGTAGATTTTCCTGAGCCGTTCGACCCTGAAATAACAACAGGCTTCGCTTCATCGAACATATAATTCAGTGTGCGAAAGATCCATTCGCGGCCAAATTTTTTTCCAAGATTTTCAAGTTGAATCTGCATAAAAGGGAGAAGCAAATAATTTTTGAAGGGTTGAAAAAGTCAATGTACCAATCTTCTGTTGTAAATTCTTGAAACGAAAATCGGGAGAAATAATGTTGCTATTTTTTCGCCGTCAGTGAGTTTTGAAAGATCGCCGTCGATGTGCCAGTCGTCCCAGCTCTTACCGTAATACGTGCTGAAATCTACTTCAAGACTATCGCGTTTCAGCTGCCAGTTGTTCCAGCTTTTCGGTAATACGGTTTGAATGGTGACCGTATCCGTTTTCAAATCGGAGCCCGAAATTTCCCAGCGGTTCCAAGAATTGCTCAACCATGATTTCAGGTTGTACGTTTTATCACCGACGGTAATGATCCAGCTGTTATATGTATCGTTGAATTCCGTATTGACTTCACCTTTCATCGCACTGATTTCAAATGTCCAGCGATTGACATCATTCATCATATAACCTTCAAAGGCGCCTTCGTCTTTTCCTATTCTCGCTTCCCAATACTCAATTTTTCCAGTGAACACTGTACGAATTCTACCTTCGGGTTCAACGTCCTGCATCTTCTTTATTCCTGCCGAAGCAAAAAATAAAATAAGCGGCAGCAGGAAAATTATTTTTTTCATTTCGCAAGACCTTTGTCATAGATGGCGCCAACAAATACGGGGATAAATGCTGCAGCTGCTTTTATCCCGGCTACTTCATTGTCAAGATTTCCTGAAATGCTCCAGTTGTCGTAGCTCTTGCTGTACGTGGTGCTCATACGAATTCCGCTTGCAGCGCCCGAAATTTCCCAGCTATCATAAGAGTTGCTGTACACTGTACGGATGCGAACCGTTGACTTCAAGTCGCCGCCCGACAATTCCCAATTATCATAAGAGTTGGAATAGGTTGTACGTAATTTGTAAGATTTTCCGCCGATTGAAATATCCCAATCGCCATAGCTGGAAGAATAGGTTGTACGAATTGTACCTGAAACATTTCCAATAGAAATATTCCAATTGTCAAAGCTGTTGCTATACGTTGTGCTGATCGATCCGCTTCCACCTGCATTGATATCCCAACGGTCAACGCTGGATGAATAAGTCGTGCGTACAGAACCCTGCGCGGAAATGAGTAATGGCAAAAGGAGGAAAAAAAGAAAGGAGAATTTTTTCATGGCAGGTAGGTGTTTATTGCAAGACAAAGATTGTGCCTGAATGAGGTGATTGATGTCCGTCGCAGTGGGGGTGATTGGCGTCCGCCGCGGCGGAGGTGATTGGTGATTCTAAAACTTACTTCTTATTTCCATTTTTAATTCTTTTCTCTTTTTTTTCCAATCACTAATCACCCTTTTCAGGAAATTCCCCTGATAATACCATCCTTCGAATTGCGGATAAATTCCAGTATCTGGTCTTTCTCTTTTGATTCGGGATGTTCTTTTTCAATTACTGAAACTGCATTCGTCACATTCAATCCGCGCAGATAAAGTGTGCGGTAAATATCTTCAACTCTTGCAATGGCTTCATCTGTGTAACCACGGCGACGCATGCCTAATGTATTTACACCAACGTATGCCAATGGTTCACGTGCTGCTTTGATAAACGGCGGAACATTTTTTCTCGATCCGCACTTCGCTGCAATGAAACTGTGTGCGCCAACGTGAATGAATTGGACAATACCAACATACCCTTCGAGAATTGCCCAATCGTCGATGGTAACGTGTCCGGCGAGCATTACCGAATTGGCGAGGATGACATTATTTCCAACCACACAATCGTGCGCGATATGCACATACGCCATGAGCAGACAATTTTGTCCGACCACCGTTTTCATTCTGTCTTTTGTTCCGCGATTGATGGTAACGTATTCACGCACTGTTGTTCCATCGCCGACTTCTGCAGTTGTAATTTCACCAATGAATTTCAGGTCCTGCGGAATTGCGCTGATCACTGCTCCCGGAAATATTTTGCAATTTTTTCCAATGCGTGATCCGTTCATCAATACGGCGTGTGGCCCAATCCATGTACCATCGCCGACAGTTACATCCGCTTCAATAAATGCAAATGGTTCAATAGTTACATCGTTACCGATTTGCGCTTTGGGGTCAATGTAAGCGAGTGGTGAAATCATGCGATAGCGGGTTCAGCTTTTTTTGTTTCAACATTGCGGACCTTGACGATCTGTGCAAGCATTTCTGCTTCGGCCACAATTTTATTATTCACGTAAGTTATGCCTTTCATGTGACAAAGTCCGCGGCGTATCGGCGTGATAAATTCTAATTTAAAAATGCAGGAATCACCGGGAACAACTTTCTGTTTGAATTTCACTGCATCCATTTTCAGGAAATACGTCTGATAATTTTCAGGATCAGGAACGGATTTCAAACACAATACGCCTCCCGTTTGCGCCATCGCTTCCACGATCAAAACTCCCGGCATGATCGGCTCGTCAGGAAAATGCCCGACGGTCCAGAATTCATTCATCGTCACATTTTTCACTCCGACCACATGATTTGCCGAGAGTTCAATGATCTTATCGACAAGCAAAAATGGTTGACGGTGTGGAAGAATACTCATAATCTGTCGAACGTCGAGCAAGGCAGGGGTTTCGGCGCTGTAATTTACTTCGCCGCCTTTACGCGCTTTTTTCACGAGCGCTTTTAATTTTTTCGCGAATTCAACATTGCCCGCATGACCCGGACGTGCTGCAAGGATATGCACCTTCATGTGCACACCAACCAATGCAAGATCACCAACAATGTCAAGCAGCTTGTGACGTGCAGGCTCATTGTAGTAATGAAGTTTTGTGTTATTTAATACGCCGCCATCTTTCACTTCAACATCCGGCTTATTAAAAACTTTGCGCAAATGAGCGGTTTGTTCCATAGAAATCGGTTTGTCGACAAGCACGATCGCATTATTCAGATCGCCGCCTTTGATGAGATTATGCTGCAGCAATGCTTCCAGCTCGTGAAGGAAAACGAATGTGCGGCATTTGGAAATATTTTCTTTGAATTCGGCCAGTGCGTACATCGAAGCATGTTGTGTTCCGAGCACTTCCGAATTATAATCCACCATTACCGTTACACGGAATTCATCCTGCGGTACAGCAAGCATTTCTACTTTTTTGATCGGATCTTCGTAAGTAAGATTTTCTTTCAGTTCAAAATATTCGCGGTCTGTGCTTTGTTCAACATTGCCGACAGATTCCAATGCAAGTACAAATGGATAAGAACTTCCATCCATGATTGGAACTTCCGGTGCATCAAGGTCGATCAGCACATTATCAAGGTCGCAGCCCATACAAGCGGCAAGCACATGCTCGCAGGTATAAATGCGGCCGCCGTTTTGTTCGAGCGTTGTTCCGCGTGCGGTGTCGACTACATTATCACAATCCGCATCAATGATTGGCTGACCTTCAAGATCGATACGACGGAATTTAAACCCGTGATTATCCGGTGCAGGATGAAAGGTAAGGTTTGCAAGTTTACCGGTATGGAGACCAACACCTGAAACGGTAACGGAAGACTGCAATGTTTTTTGTTTGATGCTCATGTTGTTTTGATCTAGGGATGATTTACCTAAGGGGTTTTCGGTTCTGATTTTTTTTCAAGGTCTTTTACTTTGCTGCTTAATGCTGGCAGTGAACGGAAAACTACATACGAACGTTTGTAGTCTCCAATGCCAAATGCCGGAGATCCCTGAACTATTTCGTCGTCAGGAATATTATTTCCTACTCCTGATTGCGCTGCGATCTTCACACGGTTTCCTATTGACAAATGGCCAATGATTCCGACTTGTCCGCCGATCATACAATCGCGGCCGATCTTTGTGCTTCCTGCAATTCCTGTCTGTGAAGCGATGACTGTATTTTCGCCGATCTCCACATTGTGAGCAACCTGGATCAGGTTATCCAGCTTCACACCTTTCCGGATAATTGTGGAGCCAAGTGTTGCACGATCTATTGTTGTATTCGCGCCAATCTCTACATGATCTTCTACGATCACATTTCCGATATGCGGAACTTTCTGATAATTATTTTCACTGTTGGGCTGAAAACCAAATCCATCACCGCCGATAATTGTTCCGGCCTGGAGGATGCAATCATTTCCAATCACACAATCGTGATACACTTTCACGCCGGAATAAAATATGCTGTTGTTTCCTGCTTTTGAATTATCGCCAAGAAAACAATGCGGATAAATTTTTGTGTTATCGCCAACGGTCACGTGATCGCCGATAAAAGCAAATGGCCCGATGTAAACGTTCTTGCCGATTTTAGCAGAAGCAGCAACAGATGCAAGCGGATCAACTCCCGTTTTATTCAGTCGGAAAGAGTTATAAGCGCCGAGCAATTTCGCAAACGCAGCACGCGCATCTTCCACGCGGATTAAAGTAAGCGCAGGATTCAATGCCTGCTCAGGAGTAAAATCCGAATTGACGATGACTATAGTTGCTTTTGTTGTATAAACAAAAGATGCATAAGCAGGATTGGAAAGAAAAGAGAGGGAACCATCTACACCCTCCTCGATTTTTGCCAGCTTTGACACTGTTGCATCCGGATTGCCTTCTACCTTTCCGCCTACCAGCGCGGCGATTTCTTTGGCCGAAAATTTCATCGCGTAAATTTAGCTAAAATATCAAAGGGAATGAGGGGTGTTTTCAAGGCATTATTCAGCGCTTTGCGATGGCGGGTGGATTTGGATAGAGAGGTCGTCAATACTGTAAAAACTCATAACTTACGGATCAAAGAATAAAAAAATGATCTTCTTCAAATTTAATCCGGCCTGTAACTTTAAATATCAGACGCAGGAAATATTGAAAGGTTTGCCATGAAGGGAATGATTTTTGCCTAAAACCTTTTCAAACCATAACTTCCCATGAAAAAAAAACTACTGTCTTCCCTGTTGACGTTCCTTGTTTTACTTCTCAGTAATTCCATTGTTGTGTCGCAGGTTACACGAATTTCAATTGCAAACGGAAACTGGAATAATCCCTCTATCTGGAGTCCGGCAGGTATTCCGACGTTTGCGGATGATTCAATCATCATCAATACCGATGTTACTTTTGCACAGAATATTGCGGATGGCCAGGCCATGTTCCGGGTGAATGCAGGAGCGACGCTAACCGACGCGGGGAATGATACTGCGGTATTCGGTGGCGACAGGCTCGTAGTGAATGGATATTTTACGGTGGGCGTACTTGTAGTTGGAACAAACGACAGCGCAACTGTCCGCGGAACATTACAGGTGACATCAGACGTATCGCAAAGCGGAACTTTTATTGTTCAGCCGGGAGGGCAATTTTGCGTAGGCCAACGATTAGCAACAAGCGACGATTTTATCAATAGCGGAAGTGTGAGCACAGCCAATTGGTACAATGGTGCAACTGTAACAGGTAATGGTGGAAAATTCTGCATTGCAAATTATTTTATTAATTCCGATGCCATATCAGGCACTATTGACATTTGCGATGCAACACCCAATACACCTTTCGATGTAAATGCAGGAACTATTTCCGGTTCTGTTACCTATTGTGCAGTTGGTCCATGCGGGTTGTGTCCTGTTCCAAACGGAATTGCAGACTTTCAAGATGATGAATTCTTACAGGTCTTTCCAAATCCGTTTTCCGACCAACTGCAAATCCGGATCAACCATACATTTCGCGCAACAAACGGATTATTTTTTGTGATGTATGATGTCAATGGCAAAGAGGTGAAGAAAGAAAGTGTTAATAGTTCAGACTTTTTCGTTTTCAGAGAAAATCTCACGGATGGAATTTATTTTTACCGCCTGTTCTCCGGTGAAAAATCAATTTCATCCGGAAAAATAATCCTGCAACACGCTGAATAAAGACTGGTTAAAAAATTGTCTGTGAAATGTTCGTGAAACCCCTTTTCAAAGGAGAAACGTTGAAAGTGGAGAACGCAGAGAAATTTATTGTTAATGAAATTTCCCTTTACAACGCTTTATGTTCCACAAAAACATTTCTCTTAAAAGCGATCACAGAAACACCTAAAGCCACGAGTGTAAGCAGCGCGGAGCAATACATCGCTGCACCCGGAATATGAGCGGGTGCTTTCTCCGAAGTGAAAAAGCTGAATAGGAACGGAAAAAGCAAAGGGCCAATGATAGCGGTTACGCTCATTAAGCTTGTTAATGTGCCTTGCAATTCGCCCTGTTCATTTGCAGGAACGTGTGACGACATTAATGATTGCATTGACGGCCCGGCAAGTCCGCCTAAAGCAAGTGGAATTACCCCTACAAAAATCATCCACGAGCTGGTGGCCGACGCACAGAGCGCCATTCCAATCGCGTAAAAAATAAATCCTGCGAAAATAGATTTTTTCTCACCAAGTTTCGGAACGATGATACGGGTGAGTCCACCCTGAACAATTGCAATGCCTAATCCAACAACGGCCAGTGAAATTCCAATCATCCTTTCATCCCATTTGAGCTGGTATTTTCCAAAAAATGACCACGTTGTTGGTAAAGATTGTCCTGCAAGATTGATCAATAAAAAAGCCATTGCCAGCCCAATCAGTATCGGATATCGTTTGAGGTGAATTAAACTCCCAAGCGGGTTTGCACGTTTCCATTCAAACTTGCGGCGGTTCTCTGGTTTAAGCGATTCAGGAACGACAAAATAACCATAGATCACATTTACCAGCGATAATCCGGCGGCGGCGAAAAACGGAACACGAAGCCCAAAGGAACCAAGCATTCCTCCAATAGCCGGGCCGATAATAAATCCTAAACCAAATGCTGCACCAACCATTCCGAAATTCTTCGCACGCGTTTTTGGTGTGCTGATATCAGCAATGTAAGCGGTTGCAGTTGTAAAGCTTGCTCCGGTTATTCCTGCAATAAAACGCCCGATAAAAAGAAACGCAATGCTGTTTGCAAATCCGAGGATGAAATAATCAATGCCGAATGCAAGCAGCGAGCATAACAAAATGGGGCGGCGACCGAAGCGATCACTTAATCCGCCAAGCACAGGCGAAAACAAAAACTGCATTCCCGAATAGGCAAGCATCATCCAGCCTCCTACTACAGCAGCATGCGGCACATCACAATGAAGAATGGAAATGATAAGATCCGGCATGACCGGAATAATGATTCCAAGACCTGTTACATCAATAAGCAGTGTCAGAAAAATAAATAAAAGCGCTTTGTTACCGGGCTGTTTTGTCATATAAAAAAATTGATACAGAAAGGAGTTAAAAGTAATAAGTAAAACAATGAGTGAGAAACTATTTTCATTTTCTCTGCGCTATTCCTTGACTGAATGACAGGATTATTTAGTGTCCGCTGTGGTGGAGGGTGATTTTAAAATCCTGCATCGTAATTCGTACATCGTCTTCTTTTTCACCTCAGCTCTTTCGGGTAACACAGAAAATACTTTTTCACCGGTTGAGCAAGAACGGAAATATTAAAAATGTCGGCAGCTTCCGCGATGTCGATCACGCTGCCATTTTTAAAAAGAATATTGATGCGGATCGTATCGCTTGAATACGCTTTGTTCTGAACGGCACCGGTAAATACGTAATATGGAATTTCTTCTTTTTTCAAACCGTATTTTTTTACTGCCTTTTTCTGCAATTGCTCCACGTAGCTTCCGGAAAAAGGTTTCTGCTGAAGTTCAACAGCAAACAATTCCCGGTCGACCAAACGTTTACAGAGATAAGCGAGAATTTTATCGGAATGATCTGTCCAGACTTTGATGCTGGTCATAATATCGTAATCGTCTAGCCGCGCAAACGCATCCAGCACTTCCGGCTTATTGAGAAAATCGTTTTTTGTAAACCTGTTATAAAGAAACATGCGTAAGGATGGTGTACAAAAAAGATCCGCCTTCTTTTCTGCCAGCTCTTTCGCGCGTTTTAAAATATTTACAAGCAAATGTTCGGCACTTAAAACTGTTTTGTGCAGATAAACCTGCCAGTACATCAACCGTCGTGCTACAATAAATTTTTCAATCGAATAAATTCCTTTGTCTTCCACCACCAGCTGATCATTCACCACGTTGAACATCTTCACAATGCGGTCGCTGCTGATATTGCCTTCCACTACACCGGTGAAAAAACTATCGCGTCGCAGATAATCCAACCGGTCAAGATCAAGCTGCGATGAAACAAGCTGGTGCAGAAATTTTTTTTTGTATTTGCCACGGAATATTTTCAGCGCTAATTCCAGCTGCCCGTCAAATTCCTGGTTGAGTCTGTCCATAAAAACAGCAGAAAGATCCTCATGCGTAATATTATGCACAATGCTCATTTCAAGTGCATGCGAAAAAGGGCCGTGACCAATATCATGCAGCAAAATTGCAATCATTGCACCCTGCGCTTCTTCCGCCGTGATCTCATGTCCTTTAGAACGTATTACTTCAATAGCTTCCTGCATCAGGTGCATGGCGCCCATTGCATGATGAAAACGCGTATGAATTGCGCCGGGATAAACAAGGTTGGTGAGACCCAGCTGGCGGATTCTTCTTAATCGTTGGAAATAAGGATGGTTGATCAAATTAAAGATCAGATCCGACGGCACAGTTACAAAACCGTAAACCGGGTCGTTGAAGATCTTATGCTTGATGACAGGCTTCATTGTCGGCAAAGGTCTGCAAAAAACAGCAATGGGAAATAAATTTTTTATACGCGTGGGGGTAGATTTGTTTTTCTGTGTCATATTCTCAAATGCCCGGATTAAAAACAAATGCTGCTTACAAAAACCCTGTAGCCTATCTTTACGGGCAAAACGGAAGTAAACCTGCAATGACAGCGCCACAGGATAGTTTTATTGTTCCTGCAATACGTGACGGAAATGAAGTGGCATTCAAGCAGCTATTTCATTTTTATTATGAACCGCTGTGCCGTTATGCAACCGGAATAATAAAATCGGCTGACGAAGCAGAAGAAATTGTGCAACAGGTTTTTCTCCGGATCTGGGAACGCCGTACAGAATTAAACATCACCGTTTCTTTCAAAGCATATCTCTACCGCTCCGTTCACAATGCATCGCTGAATCATAAACAGCGCAACAAAGACCATCTTCGTTTTGATGATGTGCAATTGCGCGTGGTGCATGCAGCTGAGGCTTCTCATGAAATGGACGTGAAAACGCTGGAGAAAGAAATCGAAAAAGCGCTGGATGCATTACCGCCCCAATGCAGAAAAGTTTTCGAATTCAGCCGTTTTGAAGAATTGAAATACCGCGAGATTGCAGAGCTGCTTGACATCTCCATTAAAACAGTTGAAAATCAAATGGGAAAAGCACTGCGTATTATGCGTGAACGACTGGCCGCTTACCTTCCTTTATTTTTCATTACCACTTCTTATGGTCTGCTACATTTAATCCTACTGCCATGAGCAACGAACAGGAAAATACATACATAGACGAATTGCTTGCGAAGTATATTTCCGGCGAAACCAATGCACTTGAAAATGCAGAAGCATTGTCGTGGATAAATACATCGGAAGAGAACAAAAAATACTTTGATGGATTAAAAGAAATCTGGAACAATTCTTCTTCCACGTCAATGCAATTCGATACCGATGCAGCCTGGAACAGAATGAAAACGCGCATGAATGTAAATGTGCCCGTTCCAAAAGTTTCACGCCCCATTTATTTCCGGGTTGCTGCCGGCGTTGCTCTTTTTATTCTCTTAGGTTCTTTAGCTTACTTTATCAATGGTAACAATAAACAACCGGAAATGAAATCGCTTGTTGCGCTGGCATCTGAAGATCCGAAAGAAGCTAAACTTCCTGATGGCAGCATAGTCAGCATCAACAGAAATTCAGAATTAACGTACCCGGAATATTTTAAAGGCGAAACACGCGAAGTCAATTTAAAAGGCGAAGTGTTTTTCAATATCAGTCATGATGCTGAACATCCTTTTATTATTCACACGGGAACACTGGATATAAAAGTAGTAGGAACTTCTTTTAACGTGAATGCATTTCCTGAAACAGACAGTGTGCGGGTTTCTGTACAAACAGGAAAAGTAAAATGTTACATCGGCAAAGATACTGTTGTGCTGGTTCCGGGTGATGTTGCTGTCTATCATAAAACAACGCATGAGCTGGTGAAAAGCAAAGAAGATGATCCGAATACAACGGCTTACCGTAATCGTATTTTCAATTTCAGAAATACGCGTTTGGCTGATGCGATCAAATCTTTAAACAACGCTTACGGTTCTAACATTATTATAAAGTCAGACATTATTCGCGAATGCCGACTGAATGTTGAATTTAAAAATGAAAGTCTGGATAATATTCTTGACGTTATTAAAGAGTCGTTCGGAGTTTCTGTTCAACGGACAGGATTGACCATACTTCTCGATGGAAAAGGCTGCCTGCACTAGCTGCGCACAATAAGTGAATATGCCATATTGTTTTGTTTTTATTCTGTTGTTCATTTCATTGCAGCTGGGGGCGCAGTCATCACTTCCTATTCCCGAACGCACTGTTTCTATCAGTTGTGAAAATCGCCGGACGGATGATGTGCTGCATGATATAAGCGCGCAGGCAGCATTCGAATTTGCATGGAGTTCCGATTTGTTTGATGCCGGAAAAACAGTTTCTATTCATGCGCAAAATATTACTGTGCGGCGGGCAATCTATTTACTGTTTGGAAACTCCATCACCTACAAAGTCAGGAATAATTATGTGATCCTTCTCGCAGCGCCCACACCGATCGCGACACAGAATGAAAATACAACTCGAAAGAAGGAATATACCATCAGCGGATATATTATTGACGAGAATACCGGCTTGGGAATTTCATACGTCAGCGTTTATGATTCTGTGAGTCTTGCTTCAACGCTAAGTGATTATTATGGTTTTTACACGTTGAAGATGAATGGTTCGACAAAACCAGTACATCTCAAAGTGAGTCGCGAATTTTATTCTGATACTATATTTTCTGTTGTTCCTTCTTCCAATCTTTCACGTGATGTCACCATACGCCGTGCGCCTGCTCCTGTTACTTTTACAAAAATCACTAACGATACCATTCCGCAAAAAGACAGCGCTGTTCTCGTTGAAGAAAAAAACAAAGTAGAAGATTTTCCTTTCCTCGATTCGCTCATTGGTTTTGAACAGCTGATGCAATCGCGCAACATGAAAGAATATTTAAAGCGTGGTGGACAAATTTCTTTGCTTCCGTTTATTTCTACCAATGGAAAATTAAGCGGAAATGTGATCAACCGTTTTTCGCTGAATATTATCGGGGGCTATTCAGGCGGTACAAATGGCTGTGAGCTCGGCGGCGCTTTGAATATTGCACGTGGAAATATTCGTGGACTTCAGCTTTGTGGTGGTGCAAATGTTGTTGGAGGAAATGTAAAAGGGGTGCAGGGTTCCGGCGGGTTTAATTTTACAATGGGCGCGTTACATGGTGTACAGGTAAGCGGCGGCTCAAATTTTTTGCTGGATACGTTAGTTGGCGTTCAATTGGCCGGCGGATCAAATGTGATCAGGGGAAGAGTATATGGCGGGCAGATTGCCGGCGGAATTAATATTGCAACCAATGACCTTGACGGATTTCAGCTTGCCGGCGGTGGCAATTTTACAAATGGTAAAATGAATCGGCTACAGGTTTCCGGTGGTTTGAATTATGCGGGAATGACAAAAGGCATTCAGCTGAGTGGAGGCGCAAATATTTCAGCAGATACAATGACAGGGTTGCAAATTTCAAGCGGATTAAATTTCGCCCGCCATACAAATGGAATGCAGATCGCAGTGTTAAATATTTCGCAGGAATTAAAAGGATTCCAAATCGGCGTTTTAAATATTTCGGATACGTGCAGCGGTGGAATTCCTATTGGCCTTTTATCCATTGTAAGAAAAGGTTTACACCAGTTAGAATTTTCTTCAACGGAAACCGGCTTTTTAAATATAGCATTCCGTTCAGGCGTTCCCGCATTTCACAGCATTCTCGTTGCCGGTTTTGATCCACAAAGTTCAGCATGGACATACGGTTACGGATTCGGACATGATTTCCGGCTGGGAAATAAATTCAATATTAATTTTGACGGTTATTACCAGCATTACAGCACACACGGTTACTCGGATTACACGAATGAATGGATAAAAGCAGACCTGTTGCTCGAATGGAAACCTGCAAAGTATTTAGGAATTGCAGCAGGACCAACATTTAATTATTTTGTTACCGGCTCTTCGCAGGATGAATTGCAAACGCTGCATATAAAACCTCTTTACAACGGACAACCTGCAAACGGTTTTAAAGAGTATGGCTGGATCGGTGCAAAATTTGCGTTGCGTTTTTTTTAAACTGTTTTTTATAGGGGTGTAACAACATTCTTGTGTCATAAGTTCAGATAACAAAACTGAACTATGAAACGCATGCTACTTTTCACGCTCCTGTTTTCAATTGCAGGAGTTCCTGTTCTCCGCGCAACAGTCCGCGACACCATCATCACGCCATTCTATTTTACCATCCTCGGCATCGGTACAAAAAATGCGCAGGTCGCGGTGATCGGAAACATTGCCCCGAACGGATTTACCGGAACACAGGTCGGAGGCATTTTTAATATAGGAACAGGAACAATTTCCGGCATGCAGGTGGCGGGTGTGTTTAATCACGCAAACGATTCGCTTACCGGCGTGCAGTTTGCGGGCTGTATGAATACTGTTCATGGAAATGTTCGCGGTTTGCAGGCTGCCGGCACGTTGAATGCAACAGACCGGAATGTTTTTGGTTTGCAGTTAGCCGGTGCAGCAAACATTGCAGCAGGCGATGTTTCTGGTGCGCAAGTAGCCGGAGGAATAAATATTGCAGCAGGAGATGTTTCGCAGCTGCAGGTTTCCGGCGGAATGAATTATGCGCGGAATGTGCGTGGCTTACAAATCACAGGTGGATTGAATGTTGCTTCAGGAACAGTTTCCGGAATGCAGATCAGCGGTGGAATGAATTATGCGAGGAATGTAAAAGGAATACAACTCGGCGTTTTTAATTTCGCAGACAGCGTTGATGGCGCGATGATTGGTTTGTTCTCTTTTGCGCGTCACGGTTATCATAAAATTGAATTGGGATGGAATGAAACCACTCCGCTCAATTTCTCTTTCCTCACTGGTGGCAAATCGTTTCACAATATTTTTTCCCTTGCATTCGATCCGCGTCCGCGCCAACCTTATTGGGGATTCGGATATGGCGTGGGCACGGCATTTAAAATTCATCGCAAGGTTGACATGGACATAACTGCCGTGGAATATCACATCAACCAGGGAGATTTCAGTGAAAGCATGAGCGATCTTTTCAAACTCAGTGTCACCTTCGATGCGCATCTCACAAAAAATCTTTCACTCGCAGCCGGACCTTCGTTAAATATTTTTGTTTCCGATCTGCACCCGAATTATGGTGAAACAACTGTAACAGGTTTTGCTCCTTACTATTTCTTCAGCCAGACTTATAATAACCGCTGGAATGCCAAAGCCTGGGTCGGTGTTAATATTTCTATTCGCTTTTTATAATTTTTTAAATCTCAGCTTATGCAATCACTTTTTGTTTTGAAAAGAATTTTCCAGGTTATCCTGATGCTTGTGCTCACTCTTTTTTTCTCCAGCGTTTTACCGGCACAAACGCCGACACAAACTGTAAGAGGTTCTGTGAAGGACAAGCAGATTAAATCAGCATTGCCAGGAGCAATTATTACGTTGCTCAACAGCACTCCTGCCAAAGGTGCAGCAACTGATACAGAAGGAAATTTTATTCTTGCTGATGTTCCTGTTGGCCGTCAATCATTTCGCGTTACTTTATTGGGCTACCAGGAAATTACCCTGAATGATGTCGCTGTTTCGTCCGGCAAAGAGCTTGTGCTTAACATCGAGATGGAAGAAAAAATTACTGAGAATGAAGAAGTTGTTATTGCGGCAGATAAGAAAAAGCCGTTGAACGAAATGTCAACTGTGAGCGCAAGAACTTTTTCGGTCGAAGAAACGCAGCGTTATGCAGCAGCAGTTAATGATCCTGCTCGTGCGGCGCTTGCATTTGCCGGTGTAGCAAGTGTTGGTGATGGAAATAATTTCATTTCAGTAAGAGGAAATACTCCGAATGGATTATTGTGGCGCATGGAAGGAATTGAAGTGCCGAATCCGAATCATTTTTCCAACCTTGGTTCTGCCGGTGGAGGAATTTCAATTCTCAGCGCACAGCTTTTAGCAAATTCAGATTTTGTTACGGGTGCATTTGCGGCTGAATATGGAAATGCAATTTCAGGTGTATTCGACTTGCGTTTACGCAGAGGCAATAATGCAAAACCAGAGTTTACATTCCAGGCTGGCGTCCTCGGAATAGATGTGGCTGCTGAAGGACCATTTACTTCAAAACATAACGGGTCATACCTTGTTAATTATCGCTATTCAACGCTTGGGATTCTCAGCAAGATCGGTGTGCTTGGCCAGGGTGGTGTAACAACGTTCCAGGATCTTTCTTTTAATGTTGCATTGCCGACAAAATCTTATGGGACATTTACTGTTTTTGGTTTTGGCGGATTAAGCAATGATTCCTATAAAGCAAAAAAAGATTCTGCAGAATGGTTAACTGAATCTGACCGGTATGGATCTAAATTTTTTGCCAATACCGGTGTTACGGGAATAACATGGAGCCGGGTGCTCGGCGAACGTACATTTTTGAAAATTGCAACTGCTGCTTCCTCCACAGGAAATGGTTACAATGAAAATTACACGTTAAGTGATTACACAAACCGCAATACGTACTTCGAATCGTATTTTCAAAATAAGCTCACCGTTTCCGCAACCATGACACACAAATTCAATGCACATCATACGTTGCGAAGTGGAATTATTTTTAATGAACTCGGCTATAATTTCAATCAACGTTATTATGACGACAGCCTTGTAAAAATGGTGGAAAGAATTCATGCACGCGGAAGTACGCAAACTATTCAGGCATATTCTCAATGGCAATTCCGTCCGACAGAACGACTGACATTTAACCTCGGTGTTCACAGTCTAGGGTTATTGCTGAATGAAACTTTTTCTGTTGAGCCACGCGCAGCTGCAAGTTGGGAATTTATCCATGGGCAATCGCTTAGTCTCGGTTATGGATTACACAGCCAGATTCTTCCATTAGCCGTTTATTTTGCTGAACAGGAGTTGCCAGGTGGTACAAAAATTTATCCGAATAAAAATATTGGTTTTATGAAAGCGCATCATCTTGTATTAGCTTATGATCGCAGCATCGGAGAAAATTTCCGGATCAAAACAGAGTTGTACCATCAATGGCTATTTGACGTGCCGGTGAAAAATAATCCGAACAGTTCTTATTCGGTGATTAATGAAATCGGTGGTGGTAATGTGGATAGCTTGGTGAATGAAGGAAAAGGACGTAACTATGGATTGGAGCTGACTTTTGAAAAATTCTTCAGCAAAGGTTCTTACTTTTTATTGTCTGGCTCATTATATAATTCAAGCTATAAAGCATTGGATAATGTATGGCATAATACAAGGTTCAATGGAAAATATGGTTGCACCTTTACGGGTGGAAAAGAAATTGTGCTGAGTGAAAAACGAAAAAGCCGTGTGATTGGTTTTAATGTAAAACTGATCTACACTGGTGGATTTTATGATTCACCTATTGACATTGCGAAATCAGAACAGTCTGGTTACACATGGCGTGATGAAACAAATGCATTTTCAGAAAAAGCACCTGATTATTTCCGTACAGATATTCGCCTGAGTGTAAAAAGAAATCATGCAAACTGGAACAGCACGATCGCTATTGATATTCAGAATGTAACGAACCGGAAAAATGTTTTTAATAAATATTATGATGCAGATAAAAATGAGATCGTAAATAATTACCAGGCGCCGTTGATTCCGATATTGAGCTACAGGGTTGAATTTTAAAGTGCTGTTACGCCATTTCTACATTCTGTAGCGTAAACAAAATCGGCTGAGCATCTGTGCCCGGCCCACCACCTGTCATAACAATATCCGCACTTTTAATTCCAATCAATGACAATTGAAATATATTATCCGAAAGAGCCGCAGCATTTATTAATTCACCTTGTTGGACATCTGAATTAAGTGTAATATAAATCGTGGGGTCAAATGCAAATGCAGCTTTCTGCCCGGGTCCGACACTTGTTTTCTGAGCAATCAATAGTCCGTTCTTATATGCATTAACTCCAATAGTCCCAACAGGCAATTCATTATACACTTCCATTATTTGCGGAGCAGATGCCGGCTGCTGACTAAGCTGTAGTTGATTTCCTCTCATCGAAGAAACCATTTCAAAGCGACTGCCATTTGGTGCAGGCAATTGCGGTGTAATATTCCCGTAGGAATCGGATGCAGCTACGGTCATATCCATCGGTATCCTGAAAGGATTGGCAATTCCAGTACCAGCATTGGAAAGTACAATCCATGCAACAGCAAAGCCAGTGCTTGATTCCGCGAGGTTTTGCTGAAAAATCACAACACCAGGACTCGCGTTGTTGGAGTTGTTGATCAAATTGAGCGTGATGCTTATCATTTGTGCAGCGATTTAAATTGTTGTTTTAAATTAGAAAAGAGAAAGCTGGTCATCATCGTTCTCTATAAGCTTTCGCTTTTTTGATTTTGGCAGCATCTCTTCAAGTATTTCAATCCGCTCTTCTGATTTCGCCACAACCGTTTCAACATCAGCAATGGCTATTTCAATTTTATTTGGAGCATCAGGAATATTGTTCTCTGCTTTATAAATACGTGCTTCTATGACCTGTGTGCGCCAGACTTCAAGGAGCCCAATGGAAGTTGTTTGTTTTTTTTGTATTGCAATTTCTGATTGCAGGTGAATGATATCGAGTTTTTCTACAAGCTTTTTATCGGATAAAGTAGCGAGGAAGGCGATGTTTTCTTCTGCATTTTCAAGAGCTTCCTGAATACGGCTATTGTTACTCACTTTCACCTCCTTCTACTATTTTTATTTCTTCGGGAGATAATTGATAAAGTTCGTAAATAAGTTGATCAATTTTTTCTTCAATATACTCTATTTGCTGTTTAATTTGGCTTCTTATTGTTTGAAGTTTAGCTTCCATTAATTCGCTATTAAGTCTCAAAAGAGATTCTACATTTTTAATGATCTCATCACGTATTTTAAATTCTGACTTAGTAAACATTACTTTTATTACCAGTTTCTCAATGTATACTATTTTTAACCTATAAAACCCCCCTTGAACCTTATCACAAATATTTAATAGCTGAAATTTAGAAAGTGATGAATTGAGTATCCCAAGAAGATATTTATCATCAGAAATTATTAATTGATTATTATCATTTCCGTAATATTTATTATAATCAATTGTAAAGCTTGTAACGGCAGAACTTATTCCAGGCCATAGAATTTTCGGTTTCTCAAATTCTTTGTAATAATCGATCGTGTCTTGAATCTCAAACCACGTGTAATTTCCTGGCTTCCGTCCCTCCCATTTTTGCCCTTTAAAATCTTTAGGCTTAGGAGATAATTGTTTTTTAAATTGGAATAAATGCCGCTTGATAGCGGGGTAATTATTAATATTAGTCCCACGTTTAGTAAAGATTACAAATTTATCGCTTTGAGGGGGCATGTATCTTTTAATATCTTTCCCTACCAAAAAAGGTTTAATCAATTCTGCACTTCCCTTATCCTCTTTAATGAGTGCTCTTTTCACTTCAGCATCAATTACAAAGGCCTCATTCAATCCTGTTAAAATGCCTCTATAAATTTTTCCTTTTACAAATAATTTTAAGGGTACACCCGACGACTTGATTTTTGTCAATAGTTTTTGTTCTTTATCAGAGGCTAAATTCCAACCGATATCGTCTAAAGATTGTTGACTTAGTTTTATCTTATTTTGCACTATATATTTTTCTAGGCTATCAAAGTGCAATGTTTTTACATTCGTAACATGTATTGTTTTTTCAATTTTATTGTTTCCAGAAATGAAAATACATGGATAAGTTGTTACGCCTTGAAAGACGGGCAAACCTCCGAAATCAATTATCTCATAAATGTTTTGATTTTTTACCCACTTTCGTAATGGCTCGCCATAACTAGCCTTCATCCATTTACTAGCAACAATAATTCCGAATATTCCCTTTTCATTAAGTAATCCTATTCCTTTTTCAAAGAAATAAGTGTATAAATCAGCCGCGCCATGATGTACTTTATACTTCTGAGAGAAATATTCCTTTTGGGTAATATCAAGTAATTCTTGACGTACATATGGTGGATTTCCAATCACTGCATCAAATCCAGCTTGCTTAAAAACTTGGGGAAATTGCTTTTTCCAATTAAATGGTTTTATCTTTTTTTCTTCACCAAAATCAATTTCACTATCGTAAATATCAGTATCAATCAAACTATTCCCACACTTCACATTATTATCCAAATCAGGCAGCACTCGCTCATGAAACATGCTTACCTGCTGTTTAATAGAAGCTTCCGTTTCGCCTTCCATACATTTCAAAAGCAAACTCAGCTTAGAAACCTCAACAGCGTTTGCATCTAGATCAACACCAAAAATATTATTAAGAAGAATTCGCTTTTTCTCGTGTGTCGTTAAAGTTCCCAGTGGAGTAAATGGATTGTCCTTACCTTTTTTAGTTGCGTAACCCTTATTGTGATACCATTCAATATGGTAATTCAACAAATATTCAAATGCGCCCAAAAGAAAAGAGCCACTACCACAAGCAGGATCTACAATTTTTATTTTCTCAATATCCTTAGGAGCTTTTCCGTCAATACGTTTTCCCACCGTATTTTTTACAATATAGTCAACGATATATTGAGGTGTATAATAAACACCACCGGCTTTTCTTACCTCTGGTTTTTCTTCGATTTTGACCTGGCGTGAAGGTGTGATGCGAATTACTTTTCCCAGGAACTGCTCATAAGCATTACCGAGAATTTCAACCGGCATTACCGAAAACTCATAATTGCAAATCGGGTAATACAATTCGTCAATGACATCCTTGATCAATCCACTATTGAATTTAAGGCCGGGAGTAATTGTATCTTTTTCAAAGTCAAAAAGCCCTGAATTATATTTATCGTCTGCCTGCCTGAAAAGATCAAGGAGGTTTTTATATGCATCTCCCTTTGAAGCAGCCTTTTGTAATTGTCCATAAGGTTCAACGGAACGATCTTCACAAAACCGAAGAAAAATCAAACGGTCAAGTGTTAATTGAACTGCGTAATTTAATTCTTCATCATTTATCTTTTTATTGTTTAAAGCAATATTAACAGCAAGATATTTACGCCATTCGTCTAGGCTCTGTACAAATCGTTTATCAAGAGTATCTGTCCCCTTTTTACTCGCAGCACTCTGAACGAATTTATCAAAACGTCCCTTTGTTACTGCTTCATGTGAAAACGTATCATAAATAAAATCAAACTCTTTAGGGTAATCTTCAAAATGAATATGCTTTAATCTTGCAACTGTTGCACTATCATTCAACTTAGGAACCTTGGAACAATCGTAAACAATAAAGTCTTCGAAATTCGTAAGAATAGAAACAAGAGCTTGTGCACTGCTTCCATAACGTCTTAACTGGTACGCTGCCTCTTTATTCACTTTAAGCGCAACAGAAGGCTTCTTGGCTTCTACGTAGAACAAACGTTTTGTGGTACTTCCTGCCAGGCGAAAACCATAATCAGGCGCTTTCGCTTTACCACCAACGCTTACCTTATCTTCATAAATTACTTCACGGTAGGCTTCAGATGCTTCTTTTTTATTATCAATATCCCAGCCCAGGCATTCGAGTAATGGATTTATAAAATCCTGCCTTGTTTTCTGCTCATTATAATCCACAGAATGATATTCATCTTTATGTTCGCGATAACGTTCAACCAGTTGAGTTAACTTCTCTTTAGCCTGTTCGCGAGTCATATTAATTAAATTGGGAGGATGAAATATACAAAATTGATTTAAACTGTTGTCCTAATACTCAACTCCTTCAACTGCTTCTCATCAATTACACTCGGCGAATCAATCATCACATCTCTTCCGGAATTATTTTTCGGGAAAGCAATAAAGTCGCGGATAGAATCTGCACCACCGAACAAGGAACACAAACGATCAAATCCAAATGCAATTCCTCCGTGTGGTGGCGCACCGAATTCAAATGCATCCATTAAAAATCCGAATTGTGCTTTTGCATCTTCCGGCGTAAATCCAAGCACATCAAACATTTTTGCCTGGAGCGTTCTATCAAAAATACGTATGGAGCCTCCTCCTACTTCCACACCGTTGATCACCATATCATACGCATTTGCACGCACTGCACCCGGATCTGTTTCGAGCAATGCAATATCTTCCGGCAATGGTGATGTGAACGGATGATGCATCGCAAACCAACGCTTTTCATCTTCGTTGTATTCCAGCAACGGAAAATCGATGAGCCACAGACAGGAAAATTTATTTTTATCGCGTAAACCTAAACGTGCTCCCATTTCAAGACGCAGTTCGCTCATGCCTTTGCGCACTTTATCTTTTCCGCCGGCCATCAGCAAAATCAAATCTCCTTTTTCAGCGCCGAAAGCTGTTATCCATTTACGCAACTCTTCTTCATTGTAAAATTTATCCACAGAAGATTTCACTGTGCCATCTTCATTATAACGCGCATAGATCAAACCCGTCGCACCTCCGCCGGCGGCGGACTGCGGACGTTTTACAAATTCCGTCAGTTCATCCAATTGTTTGCGTGTGTATGAAGCACAACCTTTCGCACAAATTCCCACCACCAATTCCGCATCATCAAAAACTTTGAAATCTTTTCCTTTCACACTATCGTTCATCTCAACAAAACGCATTTCAAAGCGTGTATCCGGTTTGTCATTCCCATAATATTTTGCGGCATCTGCATAGCTCATGTGCGGCAACGTTCCTATATCGACACCTTTCACAGTTTTAAAAAGGCTGCGGATCATTCCTTCGAACGTATTGAGAATATCCTGTTGCTCTACAAAACTCATTTCACAGTCGATCTGTGTAAATTCGGGCTGACGATCAGCACGCAGATCTTCATCGCGGAAACATTTTACAATCTGGTAGTAACGGTCAAATCCAGCTACCATCAGCAATTGTTTAAATGTCTGCGGCGATTGTGGCAAAGCATAAAACTGCCCGGCATTCATTCGCGAAGGAACAATAAAATCGCGCGCACCTTCAGGAGTAGATTTAATAAGTACCGGCGTTTCCACCTCTATAAAATTTTCTCCGTTCAGGTAAGCGCGTGTAGCCTGCGCAACTTTATGACGGAGAATAATGCTCTCACGCACAGGCGCACGACGCAAATCGAGGTAACGGTATTTCATGCGCAGCTCTTCGCCGCCATCCGTTTCATCTTCAATTGTAAATGGAGGAGTTTTTGAAACGTTGAGGATCTTTATTTCTTCCGCAACAATTTCAATATCGCCCGTAGGCATTTTCGGATTTTTATTTTCGCGTTCACGTACTATGCCTGTCACCTGTATCACATATTCACGGCCGAGCTTTCCTGCTTCGGATGCAAGCGGAGCATTTGCAGCAGCATTAAAAGCAAGCTGTGTCAAACCATAACGATCACGCAGATCAATAAAAGTAAGACCGCCAAAATCGCGGGAAGTTTGTACCCATCCGGAAAGGGTAACAGGTTTACCGGCATCAGTAAGGCGTAACTCGCCGCAGGTATGTGTACGTAGCATAAAAAAGATTAATTTTTAACAGAGAGCGAAGTTACGAAAGAGCGGTCAATTGGCAGTAACCATCTGCCGTGGCGGATGACTATCTTTACTGCATGGAATTGACCATTTTCTCTGACGAACATTACATGCGTGAAGCGTTAAAAGAAGCAAAAAAAGCTTTTGATGCCGATGAAGTACCCGTTGGTGCAGTAATTGTTTGTGAGAACAGAATTATTGCACGTGCGCACAATCTTACGGAACGTTTAAATGACGTAACTGCCCATGCCGAAATGCAGGCCATCACTTCCGCTGCCGATTATCTTGGCGGAAAATATTTAAATGAATGCACTCTTTTCGTTACGCTTGAGCCTTGCCTCATGTGTGCCGGTGCATTGCATTGGTCCCAGATAAAAAAGATCGTTTTCGGTGCGCACGATCCTAAACGCGGTTTTATCCGCCTTCAAAAAGAAGTACTTCATCCAAAAACAGAATTAGTCGGCGGATTATTAGAAGAAGAAAGTTCAATCTTGTTAAAAACGTTCTTCCAGCGAAAAAGATAATTCCGACGATGGTCCCGGTGATTGAATGGCTGGGTGATTGCGCACCAACTTACGCACTAAATTTCTTAATTTCTTATTTCCTGTTTTTAAATCACCCAGTCACCATCCGCCTTGGTCGACACCGTCATTAAATCGCCCTATCTTTGTCTGTCGTGAAATTCAATTCTACATATTGTAAAGGTGGGCTATCAAAGTGGCTGTTGACGGTAGTTTTGTTTTTCAGCTCGCTTTCATTTTCGGGTTATACTGAAAATCCCTTAGCTCACGGGCAGGAAAAAACACAAGCGGTTCCGGCTTTAGCTGCAAAACCGAATTTTCATAAACGTTGTATTACCTTCAAAAGAGCGATTGCTTTCACATACAGAGAAAAAATATTTGCAAATACAATTGAAAATAAAAAAAAGGCATTGACAGAAAAACGGCGGCTCATTAAAATTGAGCTTGATGATAATCTAAGGCGATCTTTTTCATTCATTATTATTGAGCATGCTGTTCACCTGGAAACAATTCCTCAAAATTCAGGCGACGATCTCTTCTCTTCTTTAGCGGGGTAATTCCTTCCCGTTCCCATCCAGGGAATCATTTATTCTTCTCAGATAAATCCAGCTCTTTCCATTTGGCAAGGGGCGAAAAACCATTTATATCAACATGGAACTTTTCAAAAAAATTTTGAAAGTGCTCGGCTATGCCCTTTTTATATTTTTCGTTTCCGTCGCCGTATCACTCGGTGGCGGTGTTCCGATTCCGCGCTCAACAAGGAAAGAAGACTTGATTGAAATGAAAATCGAAATGGCCGAACCCAAAGAGCCCGATTCCAACACATTGAAATTAGAATTCAAGCAATAAAGGACTGGGTGACTTCCGGTCATCCAATCTCCCAGTCATTAAATCCTTGGATTGGAAAGCCCACGATGCATTATAAGTAATTTGGTATATTAGACCTGGCCAACCGGCGGCAAGACCAAAATACTATGGCAACAAATCATACCACCAGCATTGCGATAAAACACGGCGTAAATACACAGGGGTTTTTCAGCTTTGAACAGCCGGAGAATCTTATTGTGTTTGTTCATGGGTTTGGCGGAAATGCAATCAGCACCTGGAATAATTTTTCCTCTTCCCTGATCTTCGATGATCATTTTAAAAAATCAGATATTATTTTTTACGGATACAATACATTTAAAGGAAGTGCAAATGATCACGCTACACAACTTTACCATTTTTTAAACCTGGCAGTAAATCCGTTGCTGAGTGATGTACTTCCCATGCAGCAAAAATTACCGGACAGAAATTATCAGCGTATCGTATTTGTTGCGCATTCCCTCGGAGCAGTTTTAGTCCGACAGGCGCAGCTGCTTGCTGAAATAGCACAAAAAGACTGGGTGAATAAATCTTCGCTTGCCTTATTTGCACCAGCTCATAACGGCGTGGAAGTAATTGCGCTCGCGATGCAAACATTGCCTGGATTATCAAGCCTGCTCGGAATTTTCGCACGGTTAAAATATCCCATCTTAAATGATCTTGATGTGGAAAAAGGCGGTATCCTAAAAGACATCCGCGATAAAACAAAAGAGCTGCAGGATAAAGGCAAAGCTGATTTTGCAAAAGCACGTCTTGTCGTTCATGCTATGGGTGATAAAATTATCATAGGCAATCAATACCTGTTGGATAATCCGGCAGAAATCATTGAGAACTCAACACATACTGCAGTTTGCAAGCCGAATGATAAATATCTCACGCCGTTTGAACTGATCAAAAAAATTATTTAGACTTCCCATGGATAATCTGAACAGGAATTTACAATCGCTTACCGCGGAATACCGTGATAATGGAAAAGCGGTAAGAGGATTAAAAAATATAAAAAAATTTATTGATAAAGATAAAATTGAAGAGCTGAAAGGACTGCTGCGTTCGCATGAAGAAGAAACTGTTTATGGTCAAGAGCTTGAACAACGTTTTGATATTGATGCATTGATCGAATTTTATAATCTTTCATTCATTGCTGCATTGGCAGGTTATGTTCCGGGAAAGTTGAATGATGAATTGAGAAAAGAAATAGTTGAGGTGCTCGGCCATTCATCTGTCAAACCTTATTATGAAAAACATTATCCTTATAAAATGACGGAGCTGACATTAAAATATGTCAGCGGCAGTACAGAATTCACACAACAGGCAGATGTAGTAACAATCAGCGTATTTAATGAATTTGTTTCACTGTATCGTATGCTCAAAACGGATAAAGACCTGGAACGGTTTTTAGGAATGCTTGATCATGTAACATACGGCGATAAAGATATTGATGACCTGAATGAAATCTTATCTTCTTTCGAAAAGCTGAATGATGCATTTACAACAAAAAATAAATCAGGTGGCGAGCGTGCAGTTTGGGGCTTTGTGAAATACACCGCGTTTTTAAGTCAATTGAAAGAAATGCTTCAGCAAACTGAAAGTTATCCTTTGCTTCAATCTTCCTTATGGTTATTCCACGGTTATTACTTCGAGCGGATGAATGCAGAAATGCAGACCTTTTTTAGCAAAGCATTCAGCAATGTGGAAAATGCGCTTGCTTCACCACAGATCTTCAACGCGATCGCACAGGAAATTTATAACGATGCGATTCCTGAAACATTCAGCGAAGAAGAATTAATCACTTTTTCAAAAGCTGCTGTTCAACAGGCACGGGAAGATGTAACCTATGTGTTGAATGATAAATGGGGCGATGCTTTGAAAAATTACTTTCTGTAATAAATCCGCATTTCATTTCACCGCCTCCCTGCTACACTTCACCGGCTTCCACTCCCTTATTACCTATTTCTCCTTTGTGATTTGACCTGTTTGCAGCTAAGTTTACATCAAATTAGAAATGATGGAAATGAATAGCAGCAATGAAGCACCGGTAACAACACAACGTGAATCCGGTTATGTGCTCGGAAGGATAACAGGTGGCCTGATCATTATTACCATAGGCGCACTTTTTCTTGCACGTGAATTAGGCTTTGTGTTACCGGCATGGCTTTTCACATGGAAAATGTTGTTGCTTGCAATCGCTTTTTATTTTGCTGTCAGATATTTATTCAGAAGCTTTATATGGATCGTACTTCTGCTGGCTGGCATTGCTTTTATGTCCGACGATATGACCGGCCTTCACATCCGTCAATATACATGGCCGGTGCTGCTGATCGTTCTTGGTGTGTATTTTATTTTCAGACCGCGCAGAGAACCGAAATTCCATAACTGGCGACGCTACGCAAAAAATTATGATGACCGCCCTGGAATGGATAGTTCCGAAGACTATATCGATGTAGTTGCCTTATTCAGCGGAACAAAAAGCAATGTGATCTCGAAAAATTTTAAAGGTGGTGATGTTGTCAGCATTTTCGGAGGCGCTGAACTAGATCTTAGTCAGGCCAATATAAATGGAAAAGTGCTGTTAGAAGTTACAGTAGTCTTCGGTGGAGCGGTTATTAAAATTCCTTCAAACTGGGAAGTACAATCGGAAGCTGTTGCAATCATGGGCGGAATTGAAGACAAACGTCCTGTGACAGATGGTTTTTCTCACGATCATACGAAGGTGCTTGTAATAAGCGGAACAGCAGCTTTCGGCGGTATTTCAATTGAATGCTGATCACAGTAAATATTAAAAGCAGTAAAATGACAAACGAAAAAAGCAACACAGATATTAGTTCTGAAAACTGGTATCTGGCAAAAATTGTTTTCCGGATTATAATCGGAAATAGTTCTGACTCACAATTTGACATACAATATCGTCTCATTTCTGCAATCAATATTGAAAGAGCAATGGAAAAAGCCGAAGCAATAGGTTACAAGATGGAAGGAATTTTTCTTAATGTGCAGCAAGAGAACGTCAGTTGGAAATTTATAGACATCAGTGGAATTCATCAGCTTGATTTGTCAGTTGACGGATCGGAATTGTATGCAGAAACGTATGAAACGAAAGATCCTGACAACTACATTGACACAGTATGTATGCGCGCGAAAGCCTGCAGGGAATCCGGTAACTTTGTTTCCAGGTGAAAACTAAACCCGTGAAATCTGCCGCATTCATAATATCTAAAATCATGCTCTCGTATGTTGCGTGGCTTTCCTTCTGGTCTGTTGTTCAGATCCTGGTGCTTCACCGGCTTGGCATTACCTGGAAGATTGCGTTGATCGATGCGGCTGTTTCTATTGCGCTTTTGTTTGTAGCGGGATTGGTAACGGTTAATATGTTTCACTTTTATCAGCCGGGTAAAAAACGATATTTTTTTCGTGTAACGTGGGGAATTGTTTTTACCGCGTTGTATATGGTGCTGTTAAATTATACGCTCAGCATGGTTTTACATAAGCAAACTTCTTACCTGCTTTTCCTTGAAAGCTCTTTGCCAATCCGCTTTGCATTTTCGTTGCTGATCATTGCTTTCTTAACGGTCATCGGATGGATGTGGAATTATACGGAACGTCAACGAGTTGAAGAAAGCAGGAAATCGGACACGGATAAATTATTCCGCGAAGCAGAGCTTGGAAAATTACGGCAGCAATTACATCCGCATCTTTTATTCAACAGCCTTAATTCCATCAGCGCGCTCGTTGGTTCACGTCCGGAAGAAGCACGTAAAATGATTCAGCAACTTTCTGATTTTCTCCGTGGCACATTGCGTAAAGATGAACAGCTGCTCGTCAGCTTTTCTGAAGAGCTTGAACTTTTACGTTTATACATGGAAATCGAAAAAGTGCGTTTCAGCCACCGGCTAACTGCAGAAATTAATTGCGATGATACTTGCAAAAAAATGTTGCTGCCTCCTTTGTTGCTTCAGCCGCTGGTGGAAAATGCAATTAAGTTCGGCTTGTATGATACGATTGAAGCTGTCACAATTAAAATTGATGCAAAGGCAGAAAACGGTTTTCTCTCCATTGTAATAAGCAATCCATACGACCCGCAAACTGCGCAGCCAAGACAAGGCGCGGGATTCGGGCTAGACTCGGTAAAAAAAAGATTGCAGCTCCTGTATTTCCGAAATGATCTGCTTGTAGTAAAAAAAGATGCAAACGTATTTCACACGCTTTTGAAAATTCCGCAAACGCATGCTTAAAATTATCCTCATCGACGACGAGCCGCTTTCACGCAGCATTATCCGTGAATATTTGCAATCTTATTCGGATATAACGGTAGTCGCAGAATGCAGCGACGGCTTCGAAGGTGTAAAAGCAATTGCGCAGCATAAGCCCGATCTTGTTTTTCTAGATATTCAAATGCCGAAGATCAATGGATTTGAAATGCTTGAATTAACAGATCCTGTTCCCATGGTTATTTTCACAACAGCATTTGATGAATATGCAATGAAAGCATTTGAAGCGCATGCATTGGATTATTTGCTCAAGCCTTTTAGCAAAGACCGGTTTGATAAAGCAATGCAAAAGTGGCAACAACAGCATTCCCCGGCTGCAACAGGAAAAAGCATCAACCGGTTATTGGAAAATCCACAACAACAGACCGAAGAGCATCAACGCATCGTGGTGAAAAACGGAAATAATATCCGCATCGTTCCCTTCAATGAAATTTATTACATAGAAGCATACGATGACTATGTAAAGATTTTTACGAAAGACGATTATTTTCTCAAGAAAAAAACAATGTCCTATTACGAGCAGGTTTTCAGCCCGAAAGAATTTCTTCGTGTGCACCGCTCCTTCATCATCCGTCTCGAACACCTGACACGCGTAGAGCCATTTGAAAAAAATGCTTACATCGCGCTCCTCAAAAACAAAGTGCGCATTCCCGTCAGTCGCACAGGCTACACAAAGCTGAAAGAAACTTTGGGATTCTGATTTCAATGTCAATGCAGATTTCAACTCAGCCTGCACAAACAACTGTTGACCGCCTGCCCGCTGCTATTCGCCTTCTTTCCATTTCCATTTTTTAGTGCTGACACTAAGTTTGCATCAAAATAAAAAACCATGGAAGCGATACTCAACGAAAAAGAAAAACAACTCATTCTGAATGACAAAGTTAAAACTGTATTCAGGAAACTGGCATGGCCTTCGCTGATCGGCATGTTTTTGCATGGATTGAATAATTTCCTGGATGGAATTTTCGTCGGGCATTTTATCAATGAAAAAGCATTGGCCGGTGTTTCCATTGCATTCATGCTTTCGCAGATCCTGATCGGCGTGGCGAATATGGTGGGAAACGGAGCAGGAACGATGTTGAGCATTATGCTTGGCGCAAATGATCGCAGGCAGATGAAATTTCTATTGGGAAATGTAAATACACTTTCTCTGTTTTTTTCTGTGGTGTTGCTCGTACCATGCTACATTTTCTCAGAAGACCTGATGAGAATTATGGGCGGACGAGGCGAAATTCTCGAATACGGTGCCGCTTATTTCCGGCATGCCATGATCGGGGCATTTTTCTGGATTCACAGTCTCACCCTGATAAACCTGATACGCGGTGAAGGAAAAATTCGTCTCGTCACGCTCATCACCGCCGTAGGTTTAGCATTTGATGTGTTGTTGAAATATCTGCTGATCAAAGTTTTTGGCTTCGGAATTTATGGAGCGGCATGGGCAACAAATACCACAATGATATTCTATTCGATTATCTGCATTATTTATTTCACCTCAGGAAAATCAGTTTTGAAGTCAAGCCCCTTTACATTTCATTTTGACAAAGCATTGCAAAAACAAATTCTTATTGCAGGCTTTTCCAATTTTATTTTTCTGGCTATGGGCGTTGCGCAGGGATTGATTGTATTCAACATGATTTCGAAATACGGTAATGACATGGACATGGGATTTTACAGCACCACTTACCGGCTTTTCTTTGCGCTTATCATGCCCCCATTGGGAATTATGAAAGCTTTGCAGCCGGTTATAGGAATGAATTACGGAGCACGACAATATGAACGTGTAAAAAAGATGTTCATTTATTTTCTCCGTGCAGCAATGCTGATCATATTACCTTTCTGGCTTTTTGCATTCGTATTTCCGGAACAATTGATTGGCACCATGCTTAAAGCAGGTTCATATTCTCAGCACGATATTCAGTTATTCCGTATTGCAATTTCTACATTTCTTTTGCAGCCTGTTACATTACTTGCGATGGCATTTCTGCCGTCTGTCGGAAAAGGGAAAGAAGCGGGTATTGTAGCAATGCTGCAGCAAATTGTTTTATACATTCCTGCCATGCTCATTCTTCCTGCTTATTATGGAGTTGGCAGCATTTATTTCGTACCTGCGGTAATACAAGTCATCGCTTTTGGATTGATCGCATTTATGATCAGGAAAGAATTTAAACGGTTTTCCGGCAATGACAATGTCGTCATCGCATCAGTGGCATAGTCGTGTGCGTGCCTGATGCATTGGGAACGCTGTGCCAATAAGCGATTTAATGACTGGGTGATTGGATGATTGGTATTTATTAAAAAAATTTAAGGCTGACAGAAATTTCTGTCAGCCTTAAATTTTATTTTTTTAAATCACCCAGTCACCAGATTTTTTTTCACGCTCTAATAACTGCACCAAGTTTTTCGGAATAATTTTTCGTGAGCTTCTCCATGATTTTTTCAATCTGGGAATCTGTCAGCGTTGCGTCATTGTCCTGTAGGATAAAGCTCACAGCATACGATTTTTTATCGCCGGCTATTTTATCGCCTTCATATACATCGAAAAGATTTACTTCACGTAGCAGGTTTTTTTCGGTTTGCCAAGCGAGTTCTTCCACTTCTTTGTAGGAAACTTTTTTATCCAGCACCAAAGCAAGATCACGGCGCACACTTGGGAACTTAGGAACTCCTGTGAAATGAATTTCTTTTGAACCTGCAACAAGCGAAAGAACAGCATCCCAATCAAATTCGGCATAATAAACTTCGCCGGAAATATCGAGCGCTTTCAGAATGTTTTTTGAAACGCGTCCGTAACGTACCACTTCCTTCTTGCGAAAAGTTGTTTTTAATCCTTCGGAAAATTCCGGAGCTTCAATCGTATCTGTTTTTGATTCATTGAAACCTAAACGCCCCACTACTTGCTGAACGGCCGCTTTCAAATCAAAAAAGTCTAGCTTTTCATTGGAGGAATTCCAACCTTCCGGATTTTTTCTCCCGGTCATGAAGAAGGATAAGCGTTGCATCTCAAAATATGGCCATTTGCCTTCTTCGGCATTTGCCTTTTTGAAATACGTTTTGCCCGTTTCAAACAAACGCAGGTCAGGACTTTTTCTCTTTTGATTGTAAGCGATTGTTTCAAGTCCGCCGAATAAAAGTGAGCGGCGCAAAATTCCAAGATCAGAGCTGAGCGGATTTAAAATAACAACGTTTGATGCCGCGTCTGTTTTCAGCAAATCATAATACGCTGCTTTTGTCAATGAATTATTCAATATTTCGCTGAATCCGTTTGCAGCCAGGAACTCCGCAACAGTTTCACGCAATTTTTCAGGATCAGGTTTTGGCGCATAAGAAAGCGAGGAACGCACAAAATCAGGAAAAGCAATATTATTGTAACCGTAAATACGCAACACCTCTTCTACTACATCCGCCGCACGTGTTACATCCACTTTGAATGCGGGAACAGAAAGCAATAATGCATCCTTGCCTTCAGAATCAATTTCAATTCCTAATGCACGAAGGATTTTTTTGATCGTGTTATGCTCAATTGATTTTCCGATAAGCGTATCACAGGTTGAAAATGCAAATGCAATTTCTTTCGGCTCCACTTTTACCGGGTAAATATCGATAACCGCTGATGCAACTTCACCGCCTGCAATTTCCTGCAGCAATTTCGTCGCACGCTGCAAAGCATAAACTGTAATTTCAGGATCAGTTCCTCTTTCAAAACGGAAAGAAGCATCTGTTTTTAACGTATGAAACTTCGAAGTTTTGCGCACATGCACCGGCTCAAAACAAGCACTCTCAAGGAAAATTGATTTTGTTGTTTCCGTGACACCAGAATTCAATCCGCCGAAAACACCTGCAATACACATCGGCTTTTCTGCATCGCAGATCACCAGGTCATTCTCCGAAAGTTTTCTTTCTGTTCCTTCCAATGAAATAAAAGTTGTTCCGGCAGCCACCTTCTTTACCACTATTTTATTACCGGCTATTTTTTCCACATCAAATGCATGCAGCGGCTGACCGATCTCATGCAAAACATAATTCGTTACATCCACAACATTATTGATGGGGCGAAGGCCAATTGCTTTCAAACGATTCTGCAGCCAGCTAGGAGAAGCTTTCACTTCAATGCCATTGATCACAATTCCGGAATAACGAATGCATGCTTCCGGATTCTGCACTTCCACTTCGATAACAGAAGCAGGAAGATCATCTTCAAATGCATTCGCTGCAGGCAAATGTGCAGGCAAATGTGTCGCTGCCGGATTCTTTTGCAATTCTTCTGCGAGCAATACAGCAGAAAGATCGCGGGCAACGCCGAAATGAGAAGCAGCATCTGCACGGTTCGGTGTCAAGCCGATTTCGAAAACATGATCGTTCGACAATCCGAAAAATTCTGCGGCAGACGTTCCCACTTTTGCAGCAGCGTCCAGGATCATTATTCCTGCATGTGATTCGCCTAAACCTATTTCATCTTCCGCGCATATCATTCCTTCAGAAAGTTCACCGCGGATCTTTGATTTTTTTATTTCGAATGGTTCACCAGTTGTCGGATGAACCATCGTTCCGATTGTAGCAACAATTATTTTTTGCCCGGCTTCAACATTAGGTGCACCACAAACAATGCTCAGCAATTCTGCCTGGCCAATATTTACTTTTGTAAGTGAAAGTTTATCCGCATTCGGATGTTTGATCTTTTCAATCACTTCTCCAACAACCAATCCGCGCAAACCACCTTTCACCGATTCAAAATCTTCGATTGATTCTACTTCGAGACCGCATGCAGTAAGCTTTGCGCCGATTTCCTGCGGGGTAAGTGCAGTTTTGATGTAATCGTTCAGCCAGTTGAGAGAAATTTTCATGCGACAAAATTAGGAATTCCATTGGCTTTTAGTTGCCTTTGCAGTAACTTTAATCAAATGAAAAATCTCCTGCTTTTTCTTGTGCTTTTTTGCCTTCTCACCGGAACTTCCTGCAATATGGAGAAGCGTTTATACCGTAATGGCTGGTATGTTGAAAAAAACAAGAAAAGTTCATTTACAAATACCCCGGAAACTACCAACGGGTCATTTATAGCTAACGAAATAAAACAGCAAACGAAGTCTTCTCTTCTTGACACGATTTTACAAGTGGAGCTCAACACATCAACTCCGCCTCTTGTCAAATTAGAACAAAAGATTAAAAAGCTTCGTAAAGTTCAAACGCAAATGCGCGAGCCGGTTCCGCGAATGACATATTCACAAGCGCGGGCGGCAATGGCAAAACAGGGGTGCACGCCAAACAAGGCAGCAAAGACGGTATATATTATGTCTATCATCTCGGCAGCTGGTATGTTTTTCGTCTTTGGCATATTCTTAGTATTCGTCACGTTGATTCTTGCAGTTTTTGCTGCCGACAGAGTAGTTGAAGACGGTTCGTGCGTGAATGAAAATCTCGCCATTGTTGAGGCCGGCAGGCGCATCTGTTTAGGAGCACTTATCGGAATGCTGATCTTGGTCTTTGTTTTTCTTGCATTGATGCTGGCAATAGTTTTTGCAGCATTATAGAAAGGCGGCTTTCTTTCCCGTACGTTGCTATCCCGTATCTTTGCCGCCAATGTTAAACGCCTCTTCCTTCAGAAAATATAATTTAATAGCCGGATGGGCTGTTTTTATTTTCGCCGCCCTCGTTTATTGTCTCACCATCGAACCCGTTGCCAGCTTTTGGGATTGTGGTGAATACATTGCCTGCGCTTACGGAATTGAAGCAGGTCATCCACCGGGAGCGCCTTTCTTTTTGTTGCTTGGTCGTTTCTTTTCTCTTTTTACATTCGGCAATACGAAAAATGTTGCAGCGAGCATTAATATACTTTCCGCCCTCGCAAGCGCATTCACCGTACTTTTCCTTTTCTGGAGCATTACGCATCTCGCGAAAAAAATACTTTTAAAAACCACTGAAGATTTTTCGAAAGTAAAATTCATTCTCATTCTTGCAGCCGGTGTAGTCGGTGCGTTATCGTATGCATTTACAGATTCTGCCTGGTTCTCAGCTGAAGAAGGAGAAGTTTATGCGTTGTCTTCGCTTTTCACTGCAGTTGTATTCTGGGCAATGCTCAAGTGGGAAAATGTAGCGGATGAAAAACACAGCGATCGCTGGCTGATCTTTATCGCTTACATGATCGGACTTTCCATCGGCGTTCATTTGCTGAATTTACTGACCATTCCTGCACTTGTTTTCATCTGGTATTTCCGCAAAAAGAAAATCAGTACAAAGGGAATAATTCTTACTTCGGTTGTAGCAATTGCACTGCTCGGCGGTGTGCAGGATTTTCTCATCCCCGGCATTGTAATGCTTGCCGGAAAAACAGAATTATACTTTGTAAATGAATTTGGCTTGAGTTTTAATTCAGGAACAATATTTTATTTTGCTGCACTGGTTCTTTTATTGTCGGGCGGATTATACTTTTCGTACCGTTACAGAATTATCTGGATGAATACCGCTTTACTTTGCTTCACCGTTTTGCTGATTGGTTATTCCAGCTTTTTTGTGCTTGTCATTCGTGCGCAGGCAGGAACTCCTATCAATGAAAATAATCCTTCCAACGCGATCAGTCTTCTTTCTTACCTGAACCGTGAACAATACGGTGACTGGCCATTGGTATACGGCGAAAATTTCAACACACCACTCGATTCCAAAACGCCTTACCTCGATGGAAAGCCGGTTTATGTAAAAGACAAAAGCAGTAGAAAATATATTATAAGCGATGCACGCAAACAAACAATTCCGAATTATGACAAACGCGGTTGTTCTGTTTTTCCGAGAATGTGGAGTTCCGGCCATGCACAAACGTATACCACATGGGCAGGAGGAATAAATGGGGATTCAATCGTTTTTACAGATGACAACGGACGAGTTACTGCAAGAGAAAATATCCCGACGCTGGGCGACAATATGAAATTTTTTGTTTCGTACCAGCTCGCCTGGATGTACCTGCGTTATTTCGGATGGAATTTTATCGGGCGGCAGAATGATCATTTAGGATATGGAAATGATGCCGAAGGAAATGTTTTGACCGGCACGCCACTGGATAATCGTTTTGGTGATCAGCGTTTGCTTCCCGAATCACAGCGCAATAATAAAGCACGTAATCGATACTTCGCTATTCCGTTTATGCTCGGCTTGTTTGGACTATACTGGCATTTCAAAAGATCAAAACGTGATGCTGTTGTTACCACACTTTTATTTTTATTTACCGGCGCTGCAATTGTATTTTATCTCAACCAGACTCCCGGGCAACCACGCGAACGTGATTACGCTTATGTCGGTTCCTTCTATGCGTTTTCAATCTGGGTCGGACTTGGTCTGCCCGGAATTTATGAATTGCTGCTAAAAAAGCTGACTGCTGCAACTGCGGTTTCTATTGCCATGTTTTGCAGTGTTCTTTCACCCATACTTTTACTGCAGCAAAACTGGAACGATCACGATCGTTCAGGCAGAACAATTGCAGAAGATATTGCTGTGAATTATCTCAACTCATGTGAACAAAATGCAATCCTGTTTACGTATGCCGACAATGACACATTTCCGCTCTGGTATGCGCAGGAAGTGTTAGGTGTGCGACGCGATATCCGCATCATTTGCATTTCACTTTTTCGGAGCGATTGGTACATCGACCAGGCGAAGAAAAAGCAATATACTTCTGAACCTTTGCCCGTAAGTCTCTCGCACTGGCAATACCGCGATGGCACGCGCGACTATATCCAGATCTCCGATGAATCAAATGACACGCTTGATCTGCGCCGCATGGTAGATCTGTTCACAACAAAAAATCCGGATGATCTTTATTTCAACAGTGATGGCGACACCGTAAATTATTTGCCAACAAGAAATGCAATGTTAGCGGTGAACAAAGAAAATTTTCTTCGCCAGGGAAATTACAAAGCATCTGCTGCTTCATTGGAAGATTCCATTTACTGGAGGCTGCGCGGAAATTATTTCCTGAAGGATCAAATGGCGATCCTTGATATTCTCGCGCATAACGATTGGAAACGGCCTGTTTATTTTGCAGTCAATATGCCAGGAAACAGTTATGCAGGACTGGATGATTATTTACAGCTGGAAGGATTAGCTTATCGTTTGGTGCCGGTGAAAAATAACCGCGAAGAAAAAAGTCTGCGTGCGCGTCCAATGGTAAATCTTGACAAAACATATAATCTCGTCATGAACTTTAAATATGGCGGATTAAAAGATCCTGCTGTTTATGCAGATGAAACCGCGCAGCGTATGTTTGTTGATCCGATGCGTTTTACGTGTTCTGTGCTTGCCAATGCACTTGCAGAACAGGAAAGATATAAAGAAGCAATTGCAGTGATTAAAAAATGCACCACTGAAATTCCTGCTTCACAAGTTGCGCCTGACAATGCATGGCTTGACATGATCAATGCTGCCTATTATGCGGAAGACATGCAGCTGGCAGAAGAGATGTCTAAAATTGCATTCAAAGAATATTTCACTACAATGCGTTGGTACCAATCGTTTGGCGAGTTCGGAAATCTTCCCTGGAACGTATCTGAAATGCGCGACGGAATGTTTTCGCTTGTTGAAATGGCAGACACGTATGGGAATAAAGAATTGTCTGCACAGTTTCAATCACAAATGAAATTGATTAAGATTGAAAAGCCTAAAGTGGAACCGGAGCAGGTTGAAGAAGGGGTTTTGCCGGATAGCGTGAAAGATTCGGCGGAATAGTTTTTGGGTTTCGGGTTTGGAGTTCTTGTATTCGTGTTGTGATTGATTGAATACTTATCTGACAACTTCAAAAATTTCAATATTGCTATTTTTTGCTTTAAATGATTTAACGAGCGCCATTGGAATATTTGTTTTGATGGAATCCAAATACGGAGTGCTTTCGAGCGAGGAAAAAATACAAAGCTCTACAGACGGATCAAAACGGGAATCTATATTAGTAAAAACATTCCTGCTGTCAAGGTAACCGGTAAGTGTATCTGTCAATACATATTTCATTAGGAAACCCGTACACACTTTCTTTTTGCTGAATTTTTCTTTCACGCAATAATCAACCGTTTCTTTATACAGTTTTACACAATCAGCATAACCCAGGTTGTGATCGCTGTTAGTGCGTACATGCATGCTGTAATAAATTCCGGAAATTACAAGAGCAGGGAAAGCAATCCATTTCAGAACGGTTTTTCTCATTGCGGTGTCAATGAAATAAACACTAAGAATGATCAGCGGGGCAATAACACTCATTAAATACCGGTCGGAATAAAAATTGGCGGAGCTAAAGCAGAGATAAGTAAAAATGAAAAGCAGCATGCATGAAAGTACCCGGATCTTTGTTTCATCAGTTGGAACACACGCGGCTTTTTTTCTTCTGAAAATTATAATCACTATGGCAGTCAATCCACCGAAAAACAAAGCATTTCTGCCGTCGAAAATAAACAGGTAAGAAAAATACCTGATGAATTTATGCGAAAAGTCATTCCATTTAAATGACACGTATCCCAGGTGTTCAGGAAAAAAGAACCATCCATACATGCTTTTCTGAATAACAAAATAAAAAGCTGCTATCAGTATCGGAACAGAAATAAATAAGTAGCGTTTATAATTTTTAAGGAGCCGGACTATTCCCGGTTTAATTTCCTGCTGATTATTTTTTGCGAAAACATCAAACAACATTTCATTCAAACCTAATGTTATAATACAAACCACACCAGTCTCCTTAGTAAGGATCATTAAAGCACCAAATAAAATATACAGCAGTTTTTTTCCCGAATAAAAAGCCCACAAACAAAACATGGTCCACATAGCCATCATCATTTCAGGCAGCAATAAACAGGATTGGGCCAGGAAAATGGGTTGTAACATCAATAACAAAATGACAAGAAACGCGAGACGCTTTGATAAAAAAGCAGCGCACAGTTTATAAACGCCGGATAAAAAAACGATTGCAACTGTAATTGCGAATGTATGGCTCACGAAAATCGTGTTACCGAAAATTTTCAACCAAATGCCGCCAAGAAAATAAAATAAAAGCGGGTGTCCCCTGGAAATATCTAACGGCAACGCATCGGGCAATAATCCCGGACCCTTTATGCACATGGTTCGGACACCGGGTCCATACACCCATGCTTCATCCCAGTAATAAGGCAAATGGAGAAATGGAAATAGAAAAATAACCAGGAAGATAATGAGTGCTGCGATTATAAATAAGTAGCCGTTCGCGCTTAAAAACTTTAAATTCATACAATTCTAAAGGTGCGGATTAGTCCGGAAATATACCGTATTCTAATTTGGCGGAGATTTTGATTTTGAAGGTAATCTGTAGCTCAAACCGGCATGCCATGAAACAATTAACGGTTTGCTGATAAGGGGAACATATCCATCTTTAATGGACAGGAACTCGCTTATTGAAACGTTTAAATAAAAATCAGACCATAACTTTATTATAGTTCCTGTTTGGAAACCCAAAAGAATAGCCGTTACACCCGGATACTTTTTATCAACCCACGTCATCGCGATGCTATCACGGATCAAACCCATGGCAGAATCAGTATGTTGATAAACAATCTTCTGATACGATGAGGATTCAGCATTCAATCTTAATTTAAATCAATTCCAGGCGCAAAAAATAATTTAACGGGTCACCTCTTTGTACAAAGCATTATGTGTGAAGTAAAGTCAAGATTCTTGCAGCTTCCGGTTGTTAAAGCAATTGAAAATATTCGGCACTTACCGGCTGGTGAAAACAAACACGGTTGCCATTTTTAAAATGAAGCTCGGCAAACAAATGACCGGCAACATTATTTACCGCAAGAGGAATAAAAGATTTCTTTTTCTTCCAGTGGGATTTTCTCCCCGGCCGATTTGTCCAGTCTATGAAAGTCATGTACTTCACTCCATTCTCCTGCGCAAAAACCTTCTTGGTTTTGCCGCTCTGCTTAAGGCGCTCAATCAAATCAATCACCTCCTGCTTGCTGCGATATTGAACCACTGCTTTTGTTGTATTCATCCTTGCTGAGTTTTAAGCGGACAAAAATAGTCGCGGAAATTCAGTTCAGGTAGATGTACTTGGTCGATGGCTTACCCATAATTTGAATAACCGATTCTGAAAATATTCTGTTCACCATGGTTGACCATAAGATACTCTCCTGAACCATGCGATCCGCCATAATAGCGGAGATGATTCCCGAAAGCAGGAGTATAACAATACCCTATTTCAAAGAAATGCCCTTTTAATCCGATTTGAAAGGTTCCTTCAATGGGAATAAAATTAGTCCACTCGTTAAAATATATGCTCCAAAAATTGCCGTAAAAAAAACACCCACCAGCAATCCATTCCTCTTATAATTATATCGCCAAAGTATTCCCGCTGGGGAATTGAAAAGTGCAATGTTGGTTGATCTCATGCCAATAGGATCGTAACCGTTTTCTTTTAAAGTACCAAAACCCAAAGAAAATAATAAGCAATTTTTTTTGATTATCACCTTTCTGCAATAATTTACAGAGTATAAACTT
>JBDSHN010000095.1:0-22706 GCA_039918435.1 Bacteroidia bacterium
AGCTGCAGGCGATGTACTCACCACAGTCCCAAAAGCTGGCTGTAGGTTCAATTGTGGAGACGAAAACGACGGAGGCGACCACGAAAATGATCAAGCCTAAGATGTTATTCAGCAGTTTATACCTGGCTGTCATGGATTTATGATAAGATTCAACAATTGTGCGGGCGAAGATAGGAAATTCAGGTCTTAAGGACTTGTTAAATTGCCCGGACAAAAATGAAATTTTGTGAAAATACTTATTGTTGTTACTTTTGTCGCCCGCAGCGCAGTAGTGCATTGCATTTTGACCGATGGTGTAACTGGCAACACGTTTGGTTTTGGTCCAAAAGAGTCCAGGTTCGAGCCCTGGTCGGTCAACGAAAAGCTTCTCAGAAATGAGAGGCTTTTTTGTTTATAGAAAGATTCTCATTTGAGTGGGGATTTACCAAAATTCACCCTCCAAGGAAAATCACCCAGGCACCCTCCGTCGCGGCGGACATTAAATCATCAAATCCCTTCCAGCGGAGATACTGCTTACTCCTTATTTTCTTTCGCCTTCATTTCCTTTAGCATACCAATCGTCATTCCCCCAAGGAGAATAATTACAATTCCAATGACTATCCAGATAATACGTTTGTCTTTGAAGAGGTTATCTCCAAGGCCAACGTGTTTATCATTTTGCCCGTCAACAATGCGTTTTCCTGCAATATCTTTTCTTATTCCTGATTTAATTATTTCAGGCTTAGCAGGAATTTTATCTTTGAAATAAGCAAGATCATAAACCGGCGCAGGAATAGAATCATTTCCGAAACGGATGAAATACTGATTCTTCTTTTCCAATTCGGCAACGAGGTAATGCTTCACCTGGAAAGCGTTCACAACATCAACGATGAGCGGCTGATTGTCATCGTTGTTAATTCGCAGCATAAGATTTTTGACACGCATCCGGCCAAGATTTATTTCATTGGCATTTACAGAAGATAAAATGGTGGAAGAAATAAACACTTCCCTTTCCTCTTCAACTCCTGCTATTGTGGTTTCCACAATTTGGTAAAGTGAAGCTGCGCGATAATAATCACCCGATTTATTTCTTGCACTAATTGTAAAGCGCAGGTGATCGACGTATTGGCTATCAGCAAAAGAAATGCGAATGTAGCTCTGCTTTTTCTTAATGCTGTCTGTTTGCGTCAGAACAGGTTTCGGAATTTCGAGACATTCTTCGCGAATGAAAGTCGGTTCGATATACCCTGCACGAACAACAAAAACAGGTTGATCATAATCGTTCCACCACCAGGTCCAGTCGTCAAAATTAAAACGGTAAAATTTGTAATCTGTCAATGGAAAATCGAAGCGGAGCAGGCTTGTTGTTTTTCGTTCGCCTTTATTGTAAGTGTCGAATGAAGAAACAATAAAATGGTCGACCAGTGCGAAAAAGTTAACGCCATCATAACTTCCGGTGAGCGTCATTGCTCTTTTCGCCTGTGCATTGTTCACTTCAAGCACAATATGATCGATTGGATTTCCCAGGCTGTTTTTGACAGTAATGTGCGAACAGCAACCGGTTGCATATTGTTTCTCCGTAATCTCATACGTTACAAAACGATCAACGCCTTTTGTTGCTTCATCTTTATAAACGAGATAAGGCGTTTCAAGATTATCCTGATCGAATAAGCGCACGTCAGAAAAACCGGTCGATAACTTCGATGTTACACCAGGCTGAAGTAAAATTCTGTAGTAACCATTTGCGGGCACAGCATCGACCGGGCTTTCCCAATGAAAAACTTGTGCATTGAGTGAAAACGGGAAAAGACAGATTGCAACAAATATTCTAGCTGAGCTTGTCATTGTTTTCAATTTTTTCGGTTGGTTGATCTTGTTCAAGTACGAGCATTTTCAGCTTTTGGTAAAGGAATGAAACGAGCAGGAGAATTATACCTGAAACAATAAAGGCGATAATTTTTCCGGTCTGCGATTCACCATAGACGCCGAGCAGGATCAGCTTCACTATTGTTACTCCAAATAAAACAAGTGCGATAATTCTAAGCTGGCGGATCTTTTTGCGCATTCCAATAACAATCATAATAAAGGAGCTGATTCCCCAAAGAATAGGGAAGCCAATCTTATGTGACTGTGTTGTGAGCTGTTCAATTCCTGCAAATCCTGCAGAAGATGAAAATCCTGCAAGAACAACGGTGTGATCCAACTCTGCACTTGCAATAAACACCAACGTAAAACAAAGCAGCCATAAATAAGTATCTTTTGTTGCTTTGGTGAAAGTCTCCTGCTTACTCAGAAGATGATAAATAAGAAAAGCAAATGTGATAATCACCAATGCATGTATGTAATGAAACATAAATGCATTTTTTGCTGCTCCGGCGTTGAAAAGAAAATGATTTCGCGCATCAATTGTTGCTATATGCGGAATAAATCCATAGGCGATCATCATCAATGCCCCGATTGTTCCGACCGGAATAAGAAGGTAATTCAGCTTCAACGGTCGTGCAACTAAATACAGTCCAAGCATAAAAAGCCCAGTGTAAACTGCATAATAAATTGTTGCGGCGAAATCCATGGCGTGTTGAACTCCTAACTGGTAACGCATTTCTAAAATTCCGGTTACGAATAAAATGATCACCGACATTACATTTAAAAACTGCCTGTAGCCAGTTGTGGACCAGCCAGCAACAACATCTTCTTCTTTTTCTGTCCGCATCAATACCGAAGTAATGACAAGTGAAATGACTACCGCAATTCCGGTAATAAAACCTTTATTCAGCATGACATCCATGATCGGCGCATCGTATAAAATATGCGAATACACTTTCATGAAATTATAAAGCAGGCCTACGATTGCAATTCCGGTAAGTACAACAGAAAAATAACGAACGGTCGTAATCTTACTTTTCTGGTAAAGAAAATAAAGTAACGCGGCTTCGGCAGCCCAGAAAAGCGTGATATGATTTCCATTCAGCTGCACAGGTCCTGCAAGTGATATAAATGTAATCACAAGCCCGACGAGAAAATAAAATAAGTTGCGATCCACTTCCTGGCGGCGCAGCAAAAGAAAAGCGAAAACACAATTGAACACCGCAACAAGCAGCGTGAACAATCCGTGATACGCTTGTGCATCCATTTCTTTCAGGATGATATAGCCACAGGCATAATAAAGAAATGTATTTGAAAGTAATGATAGAATTTCAAATACAGAGAACTTCGCTTTTGCACGTAAATTGTTTATCACATTCATTGCAAAAAATGTGAAGTAAAATAATGTTGCGAAAAATAATGCAGAAATATAATGTGGCTCTGCAGCATTCAGCTCTTTTTTAAGCGCGCCTGCAAAGAGTAAAATGGTGAACAGGTAGCTAAGAATATTGACGATGTTCCATTTTTTGTAAAACGCAAGCACGAGCATTCCAATATTAAGAATGAGCATGTAAATAGAGAGCACCGGCAAATTTCCGCTGCCATTTGAAACCATCAATGGCGAACAAAATCCACCGACAATAGCGAAGATCGCAAGCTCTTTCCTGTTATACGATAAAGAAAGCAACACCGTAAACGCAGTGATCACAATGAGAATTCCGAATGCGGCTGATTGCGGGAATAAATGATAGACCTGGTACGCATACGAGATCGTGAAATACAAAATAGCAATTCCTCCACCGACAAGCACGGAGCTGAACGCTTCGAAATTTTTTCTCAACCGATGTGCAAATCCGAGAAGAATTCCACCGCACAAAATTCCTATCGCTGTTCTTCCTGTTTCATTGATCCATTCTTTATCGATCGCGAACTTTACAAAGAAAGCTATACCAATAACAAGAATGATCACACCGATAAAAGTGAGCAAACGTTCACCGATCAATTTTTCAAAATCAGGATGGCGTTCAAAAAATCCTTTTTCCGGTTCTTTTTCCGGTGGTTGAACAGGTGGAATATAGTGCTGCTGCATCGGAGGAAGTTGCTGCAACGTTGGAACAGGCTTTCGCTCTTCGCTGATTTTTTGTTGCGGAATTTGAACCTGAGGAACAAGCACAGCTGGCGTGACAGGAGGAACCACGAGTGGTTGAAATTCTGGTGGTGGCGTGTATTGCTGTTGCGGATTGTAAGATGGCTTTTCAGAAAAAAACTCACTGTCCTGCAAAAGTGTGTTTAAAGCCATCAGATCTTTCCTGATCTCTTCATTTTTATAATAGAGATCGTTCAGTCTTTTTCTTACTTCTTTTTTGGGATCCATATTTTCATGTGTGCGTTAGAAGAAATTTATTCGTGAAAAAACAGGGTGTTGAAATAACCCTGTGTGTTACGAAAATGACGTTGCCGTCGCTGCGTTTATACAACAGGTCGGGGAAGACACTTTTGAGAAAAAGGTGGAAGGAAGAGAAAACGGGGTTTCGTAGCATTTGTTACTATGAAGCCGGATTTTGCAAACGGCGGCACGGTATGGAGCAAGTATACGCACTTGCATCCACAGGGTTCGCATAAATTAGAGTAAGTGTGCTGACAAATTGACCAGAGAGAATGGTTCGGCAGGAACCGAAAACATTTGTATGCATAGTATTATCAAGGATTATCGGGTATTCCTGAGCTGCTGTTCTATGGAAATTCTGTTTTCTTAATAAATGCTAACAAGAGCGAACCAATCCATTTTCGTTCAGATTACGGGGAAGCAAAATCACCTGTTTAACACTTTTTTTATTTCTACCTTTGTCCCCGCTATGACAATTCAAGTGATGAAATCCAAGCTGCACCGTGTACGCGTTACGCAGGCTGATCTGAATTATATTGGAAGCGTAACCATTGATGAGAATCTGATGGATGCAGCAAACCTGGTCGAGAATGAGCAGGTTCATATCTTTAATTATCGCAACGGCGAACGCATTATTACGTACGTAATTAAAGGTGAACGCGGAAGCGGCGTAATTTGTCTTAACGGCCCGGCTGCTTTAAAATTCAATCCGGATGATGATGTTATCATTGTTTCGTACGCAACGATGGATTTCGAAGAAGCGAAGACTTTTCAGCCTAATGTAATTTTCCCCGATTCGCAGACGAACCAATTAAAATCCTAAGGATTGAAACCAAAGTTTCGCCAGGTACTTCAGTTTATTGTTTTTTTTGGCCTGGGTATCGGGCTGATGTATTGGCAATTCAGCAAGTTTGACGAAACAGAAAAAGAACAGTTTTTTACTGCATTGCGCACTGCCGATTATAAATGGTTTGCACTTGCCGTTTTTGTCGGGGCGCTTGCACATTTAAGCCGCGCCATCCGCTGGCAACAATTACTTATTCCATTAGGCAAACGCGCAGGATTAGGAAACCGGTTTTATGCAGTGATGGTTGGTTATCTCGCCAATTACGGCTTACCGCGCTCGGGCGAAGTGCTCAGGAGCGGCTTATTAAAAAAGACGGATGACGTTCCTTTTAGCGAAGCCTTCGGAACAGTGGTCGTGGAAAGAATTGTGGATTCGCTTTGCCTGCTCACGGTTTTTCTTTTCGTTCTCATTCTGCAATTCTCGCAGCTACAGAAACTATGGCTGGAATATATCTGGAATCCTGCGCAGGTAAAGCTGGAAGCGCTTTCTGATAATTCTTCCGCGATGATCATTCTGTTTACCTGCGGATTGATTTTTTTCATTGCGCTTTTTATGCTGCGGAAAAAAATCAGGAATTTTTTTACAGGGAAAATCGGCTCATTTTTCAAAGGAGTAAAAGAAGGAATTCTCGGCATCCGGAAAGTTCCGCAACCGGGCTGGTTTATCTTTCATTCATTATTCATCTGGTCATGTTATTTACTCGCCCTTTATTTTTGCTTCTTCTGCTTCCCGCTTACAAGCGGCATGAGCATGAATGATGCGTTAGCAATTTTACTTTTCGGAACCTTCGGAGTTGTTTTCACTCCGGGTGGCATCGGGCTTTACCAGGTTATTGTTACCGGCATCATAGCCATTCTTCTCCATCTTGAAGCAGGTTCACAGGCTGGCGCTTCTTTCGCATGGCTGAGCTGGGGCGCACAGGTAGCAACGGTGATTATTTTTTTCGGAGTAGCAGTTATTTTAAAATCGTCTCTTAACCGCATTTCAAAATGAACCATTCAGAAATAATAAAAAGCAAAATTTACACGTGTGAATCCATTAAGCATTTGCTCGAACGGATGCATTACTTTAAAAAGAAAGTTGTTTTTACCAATGGCTGTTTTGACATTCTGCATCTCGGGCATATTGAATACCTGGCAAAAGCAGCAGATCACGGTGATTATTTTGTTGTTGGAATAAATAGTGACGCTTCTGTAAAATTATTGAACAAAGGTGCAAACCGTCCGCTGCAGGATGAAAATTCCCGTGCAAACATTATAGCAGCTTTAGGATTTGTAGATGCTGTTATTTTATTTGATGAAGAAAATCCGGGAAAGCTGATTGAATTTGCGCGACCTGATGTGCTCGTAAAAGGTGCGGATTATGATGCAGAAGAAAAAGATGCGCAAAGCAAAAAGTTTATTGTCGGCTCTGACTTTGTTCGTAAGAATGGTGGTGAAGTAGTTACAATTGAGTTTGTAGAAGGCTATTCTACCAGCGCAATTGAGAAACGGATGCGCGGTTAAAATAAAATTTTTTTCAAAGATTTGTTCCGGTTAATCATCCTACACATGAAAAATTTTTACTTGCGGTCTTATTCATCGCCGGAACAAGCGTGAACATTTCAGTGCAATGTCTTAACCTTACTTGTCTGGGAAACATTTCTGCCAGTAACCGATTGTTTCTGATAAACAGGAAATTTATCTGAATGGAATTGCGACAGGAACATATATGGTTCAGTTCTGTTAAAGCAAAAGTTTCAACAGGTAAATTGCTGATTCAAAAATAAGACAGAAATATTCAAAAAAACACTCAGCCAGACAAGGGAGATTCTCTTGTCTAGCTGAGTATTTTTTGTCAGCACATCTCTCTTTTCCCGTCAATGTACATTTATCAAAAAATGTATCGAAGGCGACAAGCGCGATAATGCAAAATTAACTAATCATCACACATTCATCCGCAATCAGATTTTCTCCTCTGAATTTTCTCAGCAACTGCGCCACCGTTAACACATCCTTCTGGCAATAAGTAACAATGCGCTCCAGATTTTTTTCTTCGTAATATACTTTATGCACCATGCCGCCGTCAATATCATCTTTCGGAGTGGGCACGCCGAATAAAGCCGCGAGCAAATTCAAAGAAGTATGATTTTTGAAATCGCCGAACTTCCACATTTCCATTGTATCAAGGTGCGTTACTTCCCACGGTTTTTTGCCGGATGTGTTTAGCAATGCCGGAATTTTTATTCCATGGATCATCATGCGTCGTGCAATCCAGGGAAAATCAAATTCTTTGCCGTTATGTCCGCACAACCTGTGATCTGCGCGGTAGAAATGTTTGTTCAGCAATTCCGCAAAGTTTTGGAGCAACAATTTTTCATCATGGCCATAAAATGATTTGATGCGGAATTGTTCTTTGCCATCCGCGCTTTTCAGAAATCCGGCCGAAATGCAAATGATCTTTCCAAACTCTGCATAAATTCCTGCGCGGCCATACAATGATTCCGGCGTATCGGCTGAGTCTTTAGAAAGCAATAAAGATTTTTTATCCCACAATTTTTTCCATTCTTCCGGCACATCGGCATAAGTTGGAAACGCGGGCACAGTTTCTATGTCAAGAAAAAGAATGCATTCAAGATTGAGGGAGGAGAACATTTCAGAGAAAGATTTACATCATAAATGGAAGCGCATTAAAGCAAATATGCTTCTTAACAGGTGATTCGCCAATGTAAAATCTTTTCAGCAATAATTCACTAACGAATCATCACACCTTCCACGTTCAGCAATGGAATCTTTGTAAAGTTCTTTTCACTGATCGTTTCGGGAAGAAAAATATATTGCTTGTCGTAAATTGTATCGCCAATGTAAAAGCTTACCCAATATTCATTTGTAAGACCGAACGTATCTTCCATGATCGGTTCTACTCTTGTAAATTCCAGGTCAGGAATCTCTTCGAAGAAATGACGAAGCGTAGAAGTCTTTTTTGCTTCACCATTCAATTCACCGTAACCTTTGGAAGTAACAATCACATTTTTAATGGGAACAATGTGCAGATTGACAAGAAATACATTCCAGACATTCACCCCGTTAACTTCTTCCAGCACAACCGCCATTGCGATATCTTCCACTTCCGGACGTTCAATATCTTTTTTCATACTGCTAAATTACTAAAAGGGGTACGATCCGCCCCGGCGGAACGAAATTGGCGAATAGTTACGAGTTTATGTTGGTGGAAAAAATAATTCTTGTTATTCTTCTTTCCCTTTTTCCTGTTCCTTTGTCGGCAGGCTGATGCTTTTCATAATTGCGTTATCGCCGAAACGATTTCTTATCCTGTCCATCGCCTGGTAGAGTTTGATCTTTTCTTCGGTATCGTCAAAGAGATCTATTTGATTGAAGCCGGAAACGATGTGACTGAATTTCACGCCGATCAAACGGATGAGCACGCGACGTGAATAATTTTTTGTGAATAATTCCAGCGCTTTCTGCAGCAACATGTGATCGGCGGCCGTATAGGGAATGCGCGCCTGGAATGTATGCGTTTGAAAATCGGAGTAACGCAGCTTGATGGTCACACAGCCGCAGACTTTTTTCTCTTTTCGCAATTGATATGCCAGCTGATCAATCATCGTTACAATGCTTCGGCGGATCTGCGTAATATCTGTCGTGTCTTTATCGTACGTGTTTTCTGAGCTGATGCTTTTGCGTTCGGAATACGGCTCGACAGGATTATTGTCAATGCCATTCGCCTTTTGCCAGATGCTGGTTCCGTTTTCACCCAGCACTTTCTGCATCATTTCCGCTGGCATGAGTTGTATCGTTTCCACGCGCTCAATTCCCATATTGCGCAGAATCAAATACGTCTTGTCGCCGATCATCGGAATTTTTTTAATCGATAACGGCGCAAGAAATCCTTTTTCATTTCCTGCTGCAATTACTTTTTCTCCATCCGGCTTGGCTTCACCGGTCGCAACTTTTGAAACCGTTTTATTTACCGACATTCCGAAAGAAAGCGGCAAGCCTGTTTGTTTTGTCAGGTGCATTCGTAATTCATGCGCCCATTTGGAACTCTGCATGACGTACTTATCCATTCCGGTAATATCCAGGTAGTGCTCATCAATGGAAGCTTTCTCCACTACCGGTGCTCGCTCTTCAAGAATTTCAGTTACGATGTGTGAATATTTTGAATATTGATCCATGTCGCCGCGCACATAAGTTCCATGCGGACAAAGCTGCCGGGCCATACGGATAGGCATAGCCGAATGGACACCAAACACACGCGCTTCATAGCTGCAGGAAGCAACCACGCCACGATCGGAAGAGCCGCCGATAATAACAGGTTTGCCTAAAAGTGTGCTGTCGAGCAAACGTTCAACGGAAACAAAAAAAGAATCAAGGTCCAGATGGACAACTGTTCTATCGCGCATTGGGGGACGAATACAAAAAACTAACTCAAAAAAGTAAATGGATCGTCCTAAAGATACGACATCAACGAGGCGTTGTCAAGCGTTCCGGCAAAAGAAACCGCATAGTTATTTCTCAGAAAAAAATCGAAAAAACTTTTCACTGTTTCATTCGCTTTAATCTTATCCCCCAAAAGGCTGAAATGCGCCAGGAATATGCCTGAGCACTGATTCATTATTCCGTTTTACAATTCCCACCACATCAAAACGAACTTCGCAATCCAGTTTTTTCTGTTCGAGGTAAAGATTTGCGGCACGGATGAGCTTCGCTTGTTTTGTTTTATTGACAAATACTTCCGGCTCGCCAAATGCATCTGTTCCCCGCGTTTTTACTTCCACGATCACGAGCTCGTTGTTGTGCATGGCAACAATGTCAATTTCAAGGTGAAGGAATTTCCAATTCACATCGCGGATAATAAAACCTTTCCCTCTCAAATAACGCGTGGCAGCTTCTTCGCCCCACTTTCCCGTTTTTATATTTTCATTCATAGATAAATTTTGAAAAAGGCGTGTAAAGCTGGGATCAGTAGCGCAGTATTGTCCCACGGCCACGTTTCATACTCTCGCCCCCGTTTTATTTGGGAAATGTAAGAAAAGACTGCCATGGTATTCGTTTGTAAACGGCTAATTCTGAGAAGCGTCGGTAAAACATGGCCGATTTAGCTGCTGATTGTTTCAACAGTTGTGCCTTTTCATTAACTTTCGATTAAACAAATCACTCCCGATGCTACGTAAAATTACTTGCCTGCTCCTGCTCGCCTTTGGATTTTCATTTGCAGCTTCAGCACAGAATTTTGAGGGTATTATTGAGTTCAAAAAACAAACGGGCAAAACCGTGGTCAATTATGTTTACTACGTGAAAGGAAATAAAGTGCGTATTGATGAATTTGCTTCGGGCACACGTAATGTAGAAGCAAGCTTTATACTCGGATTAAAAGACAGCTCGATGGTTTACCTGAATCACACGCGTAAAATGTGGGGTACACGTAAACCTTCGCGGCCGGGTATTGCACCAGCTGGTTGTATTGCTGCACAGACAAAAAATACCAGGGAAATTTTCGGTTATAAATGCACCGAACAGTTGGTGAAAAACAGTGCAGACAGCACACAGATCAGCTTTTTCATTGCGCCCGGGAAATTTGCTTTTTTCGCTCCGATGGTAAAATTGCTTAACCGCCAGGAGAATTTTGCAACCTACCTGATAGCCGTTCCGCTTAAAGACGGAGCTATGCCGCTGTTAGCTGTAGAAAAAGACCTGAATGGGAATGAAAAAGGACGACTTGAAGTAACAAGACTTGAACAAAAAGTTCTCGCTGAGGGGATGTTCGAAACGCCGAAGGATTTTACGGAGGTTAAATAGAGCAGGAACGAAACAGCAATTGAAACGAATGTACGAATGAAAAAGCCGGTCATTATGATCGGCTTTTTCATTTGAATACAACCAATTCCTTCATGAAGACAAAATACACAAATGCCATCTACCGCGGCGGAAACAATGTACAATGAGCAAGGACTGTAAAAAGCCCATAAAAAAACCCGGAACAAGTCCGGGTTCTTTTTTATACTAAAACTTATCGTTTAGAATTTCGCAACAAGACCACCTTGTACGATGGATTTGCTGAAACCTACTTCGATATATGCTCCGATATTTTCTGTGAAGAAAAAGCGACAACCGAGTGTAGATTCGAATCCGATTGGAATAGGGTTCGTCAATGCGATGCCTGATGTGTAGTTTGGGTCATCGGAGCTGTAAGTATATTTACGACCGCTGTATCCAATACCGATTCCCCAATAAGGATCAATTTTTTCTTGTGTAGCAAAGTGAATGTTCAAACGGGCAAGGGCACTGTAAGCGCTGCTCTTGATACGATGCTCATAAGCAACTGTTGAATCAGAATAAGAGTATGGCGCTTCTGTCCATGCAACTTTGAAAGTAACAATATTCACACTTACGCCGATTCCGATTTTATCAGATACACCGTATTCATATTTAACGTGCATCGGACCGAAGCCGGATACTTTAAAATCATTATAAGTGTTGTATGTATTGAAAATTGATTTGCCAAGATTCGGAAAACCATATCCGATAGATATGATTGATTTGCCTTCGCCGAATGCAGAAGCTTTTTTCTTTCTCATGGCCTGAGCAACTTCTTTCTCAAAATTGCTTTCATGTACATTCGTCTTTTTTGCAGGAGCAGAAAATGCCAATGTCATTGGTTGCGCGAATACCATACTGCAAGACATCAAAGATGCGATTGCAATTACATAAATCTTTTTCATTTAGAAGATTGGGTTTTAGTTGTGAGGTTAATAAAACTGGTGATTGCCGCAAAAGTAAACTATTCCTCTAATCTGTGGGTATTTTTTAACAGAAATCCCGGTTTTTTTGGGCAAAAAGATACGTTTATGTGAAAAAAAGTCAACCATCTTAATATTCTAATGTCACTCAAAATGAATGTTGGTTATACGATCTTTTAAATTCATACATACATGTGTACCTAAGGGTAACGCATAATTTTCAGAATCATGCCCTGCCGGAAACCCATAGCATACCGGGAAATCATATTCAGCAACATGCTCTGAAATGATTTCTTCGGCATCCTTACCAAAGTGAATTTCATTGTCGCGCATGGCAGTCATTCCTCCTACGATCAGTCCTTTCAACCCTCGGAATTTTCCCGCTCGTTTAAGGCTGAGAATCATCCGGTCAATATGATAGAGATACTCATCAATATCTTCAAGGAAAAGGATTTTCCCATTCGTATCAATATCTGAATCGGAATGCAACATTGCGTAAAGCAGTGAAAGATTACCACCTACCAGGATTCCTTCTGCTTTTCCGGAACGGTTGGCAACGGCTGTTTTATTTTCGGCGGTATAGGAAAGATTTATTCCCATTAATGCCTTGCGCAATGATCCGGTAGAAAACTGATCGAGCCGGAAATTGATGGGCATGGTTGCGTGAAGACTTGCAATATGGCAATTCGTATGAATATGAGAATGTAAAACAGTGATATCACTATAGCCGACAATCCATTTCGGATTTTTTTTGAATGCGGTAAAATCTAACCGGTCAATGATGCGCATAGTTCCATATCCGCCGCGTGCACAAAAAATTGCTTTCGTTTCAGGGTCGTCAAGAAAATACTGGAGGTCTGCTGCACGTTCTTCATCAGTGCCGGAAAACTGGTGGAGCTCACCAAAAAGATTTTGACCGAATTGAATTTTCATTCCCCAGTCTTCCGGAATTTTTGATACCTCTGTCATATCTGGAAGAAAAACTTTCCTTGCGGTAGCGCAAATACCGATTTTATCTCCCGGCTTCAGGTAAGGCGGTACTTGAATTTCGTGCTGTTTCATTGGTCGGACTTCGTATCTTCGTGCCTCTTTTCAATACTGTAAACATACGATCATTCCCGGTTTTTCGGATTATGCAAACTCCAAAAAGATATACTGTCACCGCCGCATTAATTTATGCGAATGGCCCCATTCATATCGGTCATTTAGCCGGCTGTTATTTGCCTTCTGATATTTACACGCGTTATCTCCGTGCTAAAGGCGAAGATGTTTTATTTGTAAGCGGGACAGATGAACATGGTGTTCCGATTACGATCCGCGCACAGAAAGAAGGCTTAACACCGCAGGAAGTTGTAGACAAATATTATGGCGTAATAAAAAATGCGTTCCAGGATTTTGGGATTGAGTTTGATATTTATTCGCGCACAAGCCGGCCGATTCATCATAAAGTTGCAGGTGATTTTTTCAAAACGCTTTATGATAAAGGCATATTTATTGAAAAAGTAACGGAAGAATATTACGACGAAACTGCCCATCGTTTTCTTTCCGACAGGTTGATCGTTGGTACTTGTCCGAATTGCAAGAATGAAAATGCGTATGGCGATCAATGCGAAAAATGTGGCTCTTCGCTTTCTCCTGACGAGCTGATCAATCCACATTCCATGCTTTCCGGTTCGCCATTGGTAAAAAAGCCAACGAAAAACTGGTTTCTGCCACTCGATAAATTGCAGCCGAAGCTTCAGACTTATATTGATTCGCACAAAGAATGGAAAGCGAATGTTTCGGGGCAATGTCAATCGTGGCTGAAAGATGGTTTGCATGCGCGCGCCATGACACGCGACCTGGACTGGGGCGTAAAAGTTCCATTGCCAAATGCAGAAGGAAAAGTGTTGTACGTTTGGTTTGATGCGCCGATCGGTTACATCACTGCAAGCAAAGAATGGTTTGAGCAGCCGGAAACGCGTAACACACTTTCTTACGGTGGAAAACCAAAAGGCGATACCTGGGAACCGTATTGGAAAGACAAAGACACGAAGCTGGTTCATTTCATCGGCAAAGACAATATTGTTTTTCATTGCCTCATTTTTCCTGCGATGCTGATGGCGCATGAAGGATATATTCTGCCTGATGCAGTTCCTGCGAATGAATTTTTAAATCTCGAAAACAATAAAATTTCAACGTCACGCAACTGGGCAATCTGGCTGCATGAATATTTACAGGAAATGCCGGGCAAGCAAGATGAGCTGCGTTACGTGCTCACAGCAATTTCACCTGAAACTTCCGACAGCGATTTCACATGGGCAGATTATGAAGCGCGTGTAAATAATGAACTCGCTGCTGTATTCAGCAATTTCGTTCACCGCACGATGGTGCTGACACAGAAAAATTTCGCATCGAAAGTTCCTGAGGCAAAACAATACACGAAAGAAGATTTGCTTGTGCTGCAGGAGATTTCAAAGTTCCCGGAGAAGATCGGTAATGCGATTTCTAATTACCGTTTCCGTGAAGCTCAAATGGAAATGATGAACCTTGCGCGTGTCGGAAATAAATATTTATCCGACAACGAGCCATGGAAAAATCCGGATAAAGAACGTGTAAAAACAATCCTGAATGTTTCGCTGCAGATCTGTGCGAACCTGAGCATTTTATGTCAGCCGTTTCTTCCATTTACTTCGGAAAAATTGCGCCGCATGTTGAATCTCGGCGCAATGACGTGGACAAATGCAAGCAATACGAATTTGCTTCCTGCAGAACATCAGCTGAATGAACCGATCATGCTGTTCGCAAAAGTTGATAAGGAACTACTCCAAAAGCAAGAACAAAAACTTAATGAAATAAAGATTGCACAAGAGATTGAGGAGGCAGGAAAAAAGGAGCTGGAGGCAGAAAAAGATCAAACCGGAAAACCATTGGAGCCACAAAGAGAAACCACTTCCTTCGATGAATTTGCAAAGATGGATATCCGAACCGGCACTATTACAGCTGCTGAAAAAATGCCGAAGAGCGATAAACTTTTAAAATTGACAATCGATACTGGCATCGATCAACGGACTGTGCTCAGTGGAATTGCAAAATATTATTCACCGGAAAACATCATTGGTCAGCAGGTAACTATTCTTATTAATCTTGCCCCGCGTAAGATGATGGGCATTGAATCGAATGGAATGATCCTGATGGCCGAAAATGATAAAGGTGAGTTGAGCTTTGTTGCGCCGACTGAGAAGAATATAAATAATGGCAGCACTGTGAAATAATTTGCAAATTTCAAATGTACAGTGTGCAAATGAAATTTTCTCAATAATTTAAAAAGATGATGGAACCGGAAGAACAGATCATCCAGAAAGCGTCCTTCAATGAAGCTGTCCGGATCTACATTATTCTTTATGTAGCCGGATTTTTATTTATAACCATCGTTGGAATCCCGTTGATGATCATCTGGCTTTGTGGTGTTGGCCAATGGTACAGCAGGCATTATTTTGATAAGCTCGACTGTGTGCTGAGCACAAAAAACCTTCGTTTTAAAAAAGGAATTATTGTTCAGTTTGAAAAAACGATTCCACTCGAGAACATCCAGGATGTTTCCTTTATTGAAGGTCCGTTGCTTCGTTATTTAAATCTTGCAGTTTTAAAAGTAGAAACCGCAGGTGGTTCGCAGCATCTTGGAAATCACATGAGCCTTGTGGGAATTATTGACGCACATGCATTCAGGATGAAAGTGCTGGAGCAACGGTTCGCTTTAAAACAAAAGCAGGAAACAACCGGCAACCTGGAGCTGATGGCAGAGATCAGGGATAGCTTGTTGCGCATTGAAGGACTGCTCAGGAAAAGATAAATTTCGCACAAAAACAGTCAAAAAATGTGACTTTTATGGTAAAAATTATCCCCGTAAATCATCAGTTGAACTGATGAATTACGGGGATTTTTTGTACCTTTGGGTATGATCGAAAGGATGATCCAGGGGCGTGTTTTAAAAATGATGAAGCAATTTCCGGCAGTGGGATTGATTGGTCCGAGGCAGTGTGGGAAAACAACAGTAGCCCTTTTATTTCAGAAAAAATTTCCAAAGAGAACCGTTTATTTTGACCTGGAAAGCCCGGCTGATTTCCGGAAATTTTCTGATCCTGAATTATTTATTCAGCAGTTGGAAGCAGACACGATTATCATAGATGAAGTACAGCGTTTACCTGAATTATTTTCTATTCTTCGTTCGCTTATTGATAAGAAAAGAAAACCGGGAAGATTTTTATTATTGGGATCAGCTTCACCGGAACTTGTACAGGGAACATCAGAAACACTGGCAGGAAGAATTTTTTACATCGATGCCGCACCGTTTAATCTCACAGAACTTCCGGACACACCCACAACGCAGAAAAAACATTGGTTCCGTGGCGGGTTTCCGGATGCATTCCTGGCCAACACAGACGATAGCGCTTTTAACTGGATGGATGGCTTCGTGCGGACATTTGTAGAGCGCGATCTTAATTCGCTTTTCGGAACTTCATTTTCACCGCAGTTGATGTTTCGCATTTGGCGCATGCTTGCGCATCATCATGGCGGCGTGTGGAATGCACATTCTTTTGCCAAAGGACTGGATATCTCCCCTACCACTGTCAACCGTTACCTCGATCACCTGGAAGGCGCATTTATGGTGAGAAAACTTTCGCCTTATTTTGTGAATTCCAAAAAGCGGTTGGTGAAAAGTCCTAAGGTTTACCTGCGCGACAGTGGTTTGTTACATTACCTGCTTGACATTTTCAAAAGCGCGGGTCTTCCGATTCATCCGCAAGTGGGCTTTTCGTGGGAAGGTTATGTCATTGAACAGATCATTCAATTGCTGCCTCACACCATCCAGCCTTTCTATTACCGCACACACGATGGAAGTGAGATGGATTTGATATTGGTAAAAGGAATAAAACCGCTGGTTTGTATTGAGATCAAAATGACTCATTCCCCTTCCATGACCAAAGGGATGACGGAAAGTATTAAGGATTTGAATTGCAAACATAATTTCATTATTACTCCTTCAGCTGATGCTTCTTACCCGTTGAATAAACAGGTGAAAGTTGTGGGGTTGAAGGAGTTTCTGGGCGTGCAGCTGGTAAAATTGATCAAATAAAAATCCCCGTAAATCACCAGTTGAACTGGTGATTTACGGGGATTTTTTTATAATTTACTCTGCTATTAATAAGTACGTGGAATCTGTTAATAGACAAAACTGATTAACTCAACACAATTCCGGAATAACAATCTCAACCAGGCCATTTTTGCCTTTTAATTTCTTTTATTCTGAAGAATTTTTAACCAGGGAAGAAGCGATTAAACGAGAAAAATATTTTAAATCCGCGGCAGGGGCACGATTCTTCAAAACAAAACTTAAGTAAGCGAAACCATCTAAAGTCCGGTAGTGTATCAGTTTGCTCTGTTTCGGATTCAATCCTCAAAGATTGCAGCCGATTGCCAGCGCAACTCTTTGAGGGTTTCAATTTTATTAATTCAAACGGATACACTACCTACAGTTCAATTCAATTACTGTCAACTGAAAGAATATTATCTTTGCAGCAGTATTTGGTTTCTTAATTCAATGCCCGCCCGACTGAACGAACTTTTCTGCTTGGAATAAGTTAGTGATCAGGCGTACTGACGGGGATAGAATAGTAGTTTACTGACATATAAAAGGTTTCGTAGTTCAATGGATAGAATAGAAGTTTCCTAAACTTTTGATGCAGGTTCGATTCCTGCCGAGACCACTGATCCTCTCCCACAAAGAGAGGATTTTGTATTTTTAGCCATGCGCCTCTCTAAAATAACGTTTTGGCTTTCAGGCATCGTTCTCATGTTCACCATCCTCTTCCTCCATCGTGGATTTTTTTTACTGAGCGCAAAACATACTACAGGAGAATCGATCGCATCGCATACCTACGGCAGCAACCGCACCGGCACCACACGAACATGTCATGTGCGTTTTACGTTCGAAGGACGTGATTATTATTTCTGGACATCACAGTTCGGTTCTTCAGAAAATTACAGCAATTTTCCTGTGATCTTCAATCCGCACAATCCGGCAAATGCCTATGAAGATTCGTTCGCCGGGATCTGGTTCAGTGGATTGTTTTGGATCGGAATTTTCTTTATTCCGTGGTCAGCAGCAGCGCTCAGCTTTGTCGGAAGCAATGAACGCTTTGTGATCAGCTGCAAAAAATTCGGGCTGGTGAAAATTGTTTCCGGAAAAGATGATTAAATCAGAATTTCCGTTTCAGTCCAACAATGCCAACAAAACTTCTTGCAAGACCGTCCGAAACATTCTTGCGTTGGAGAACCGGTTTAGCAAGTACAAAAGTAAAATCAAGTTTGGAAGAAATCGGAATGCTTCCACCCACGTTCAGATTAATTGTAAGTCCTTTTGAACCGATTGCTTTTACTCTTTTACCCGAAGCATCTGTGATATCATCATTCTGAAGATGGTAAATGAAAAGAATTCCGGTGCTCAAAGCTGCTTTTTTTACCTGGTATCTTCTGTTGATCCTGAAGAGTCCGTCATCAAGCCGTCTCAGTCCATTCGATTCAAAATATCCGTTATACATCGTGCTGTCGCTGATGTTTGTGAGATGCAGGTACCTGTTTTCATTTGCATTAAAAGAGTGTTGGTAACCTACTGTAAAATCCCATTTACGCCAGGTTAAACGGGAACCTAATAAAATATCTGTGCTCCCCAGGCTAGTTTGGTAAACCATGGGTAATGGACGATTATTTTCTGAGAGTGAGGATGTATTACTCGGAATTTTCACGCCACCTGAAAAGCTCAGGTTTGATCTCCGTCTATCAAAAAGAATGTAACTCAGACTCATCGTCACATCGCCCAGTCCGTTTGTGTTTCCGAGATTGCCCGAGATCACCGCGTAAGGAAGTTTTACCTGGGCATACAACTTTCTGTTGATCAGCCGGAAATTCCCTTCAAGCTGATTGATAAAAACCGAAGTGTTTTGTTCTCCAACGCCATAATAAGAGGTGAACTCAAAACTAAGCAGTCCTGCGGTCGTATCAGCAGATTTTTGTTTACTTAAATACGTTACATCCGGGGCTTTTGTTATTATCAGCCCCACGGAATCTATCGCCTCTACCTGCGACAACAAAACCACATCAGGAGCGATAATAAAATATGTTGGCTCTAAAAGATTAAGAGAACCGAATGAACAGAGTCCTGCATCGCTGCAACCCTGGCTCTTTGCAGAAATGCTGATCAATAAAAAAGAAATGGATAGTAAAAGCGAACAAAAAAATCTGCCGCTTTTAATTAACCTTATAAAACAATTAGTTGAATCGTTCTTCAATTCTGAGAAAAAGGGATCTTATTAACCTATATCCGAAAGTACAATTATATTTTTGATTCAGGAGGATATTTTACTTTGATAAACTGTTTAAAATAGTGCCGGAATGCTTAGAGGTTTTTTCAATTTATCTTCCCAAATTCTCATCTCTATTAATTTTCTTCCTGCAACTAAAAAATCCGCCCTTGTTTCGAGGACAGATTTTTTAATTTTTGAAGCTTAACTTTTATTCAATCAAAGTTTAAATTTTTCTTCCCTGGATGATTCTCAGGATAATTGCAATCAATGCGATTACAAGTAAAATGTGAAGAAGACCGCCTGTTCCGTAACCGATAAAGCCAATTGCCCAAACGATGATCAGGATCACTGCAACAACATATAATAGATTTCCCATGATTTTTGTTTTAAATATTAAACGTGAAGTTGGCTAAAGTTGTGATTCATTATTTCTGAAGCAAATGATACTCATGCTTGTCACTGCCATCCATGTAGTAATACCAGAATTCTTTTTCTTTAAGCTTGAGGATGACTAATGTGCGTGCATCCTGAGTCGCTGTTGCTGCGATAAGAATCTGCTCGTCATCGTTTGTGAAAGCCCATGTGCTGCTTCCGCTGAATATTCCGGAGGAATAAGAATACTGTCCGTCTTTAGAATATGTTTCCTGGTAATCAGATGTGCCCGAAGTGTAATCTGTTCCGTTGATCTTGTAATTTTCAACCTTCCAGGTATTTGCAACGCGCTCTTCGCGACTGTGAAGACTGATCGAAGGTCCTTCCGGATATTTTTTACAACCTTGAATTGTCGGAATTGCAAGTGCTGCGGCAAGAAGAAGCACTGCTGTAAATTTAATTCTTGTTTTCATTTTTCGTTTTTTTTACCCCGATGTTATCGGAATTGTTTTCTGAATTATTTAAACTATTCGAGAGTTTTAAAAGTGAACTGCTAATCCTAAAGTGGAAATGCCACTGGATAAATCGAGGAACAAACCAACATTATCATTCATGTGAAATTCTGTCCCGATGTGACCGTCCAGGTATAAACCGCTGGAGCTGTGCGACACAACATACTGGCCGTAATAACCATTTTCCCAGGTAGTTTTTCTGATTGCAAATCCGAGTGAAGCACCGAGATAAAAATCCCAACGCGGACCTGCTCCCAGTAACTCATCAAAGTAATAAGACCCTTTTACACCAATAGGAATTACAGTCTGGCGGTAATAATAATCACGATAAGGATTATTATTATCTCCCCAACGGTAATATCTTTTATAGGAGTAAACAGTAATAAATGGAGCAAGTGTAAAATTCGGTGCAACATTAAATTCATAATCTGCATGGACAACTGGAAGTGCGCCGCCGATATATCCGTAATAACCAATTCCTATTCCGAGGTTAAGGGTGTTGCCGAAAGATTCGCCACCATTTGATTCCTGGGCGCTCATTGTTCCACCAAGCATTAAAGAGAATATTGCTGTAGCTAATGCTAATTTTTTCATGAGGGTTTTAATTACTGTTATTTTTAAATTTTATTGTTAGATTAAATTCTGAATCCAACGGTAAATTGGATCCACCTGTTTTTGTACCGTGGTGTAAAAGATGTACCGTCTCCATTATTATTCTGAAAATCCCATCCCATTCTGCCGGATACAACTACATGTTTGATATTGATATCTGCTCCTGCAACAAAACCAAGAATGTTTTTGCGGATATTGTCATTATTGAATTCTTGTTCTTGTGCTGTGCTGTTCGCTCCATAAGTGTAAACATCTTTCTGGTGCATCAAAAATGAATATTGCGGGCCAACAACAATTGATAACGCCTGTAGTGGTTTCAATTGAAACTGGAGCGGAATATCAATGTAAGTAGTGGTCCGGGCAAAGGAATAAGGTGAGCCAAACAGTGTGCCGCTTCCCTTGAATCCTTTTTGTGACACCAATACTTCAGGTTGAACACCGAGATATCTTCCAGCCGGAATCGCGAAGAAAACACCTCCTGCAAATCCAGCCTTTCCATCTGCACGGAAATCCTGTCCCTGCTCATCCCAGACGTTAGAATAATTCAACCCTGCTTTCATTCCGAAAGAAAAATTACCTCGTGGATCTTCATCCGCGTCCTGCGCTTTTAGTGAAGTAGCTCCGAAAGAAACACAAATGATACTGACGGCAATGATTATCTTTTTCATGATCTCGTTTTTTTAATTTATGCAGCGATGTTTAATGATCCCGCTGAACAAAGGTGCGCTGATCTGCATTTTAATGTGTTACATAACATTGAAAGATTGTTACATCATTCACACATCCGTAGATATTTGCCGAGTATTGATTTCAGCGATTCATAATAAGCGCTAAGTTTTTCTGCTGTTACTTCCGGGTGTTTTTCGTCGGGGATTGTAATGGGCATTTCTTCCAGGTATTTTGACAACTCCGGGGAATCATTCGTGATCATCATTGTAATCTTCAGGATCTTTTCATTCAATTCACGTTCAGTATCCATAAGGACTAATTCTAAAACAGGATGATCAGAAGAATAATGATGAGTATAAGTGCGCCAACGGAAATATAAACTCCGCCATAATCACGGTTCAGCGTTCTTTCGATTTCGCGTGTTTCTTTACGCAGCGTACTTTTTTCTTTGTGGCTGAGGGTTGATTTGTCCATTGAACCGATTTCTGTTAACCTGCTTTCAAGGGAAAGTTTTATAGCAGCAGAATCTGCAGGCAATTCAGTTTTTATTGATGCGGTTGCTGCGTTGGATAAATTGGGAATAAAAGTAAACGCAAGCATTGCAGTGAAAGCAGAAAGTATAATTTTTTTCATGAGTGTGCTTTTTAATGTGCTTATGGCAATAAATTAATAGTGCATTTCAACTTTGATTTATATAAGGCTGTCCGCAAGGTTTTTTCTTACAGACAGCATTATATCTTGGAGTCAGTCATTCAGAGGGCTGCTATAATAGCCGCTAATTCTTCTTTTGTTTTGCCTAACTTAATTTGAATTTTGCCCAGCATTTCATCTTTTTTGCCTTCTGCGAATAACAGGTCGTTATCTGTCAGCAATGCAAATTTTTGTTTGAGCCTGCCTTTTTGCTCATTCCAGCTTCCTTTGATTCCGTTTACATTTGTCATAATCTTTGTTTTTGTTCGTTTCTGATTTTCAAAGGTGCGATTACACGAGTCAAAATGTGTTACATAACTTTCGCAATAAGTTGCATCATTCACACTTATGCAAAAAAGCCACGACTCTATCAGCCACGGCTTTAATTTTTTGATTTAATTCCTGCTGAATAAATTTCAGGCATAAATAAGCACTGATTCCAATTGCCTTTAAAAAAAATCTCCGCCCGGTAATAGCCGGGCGGAGATTTTTAAATTTATTTTATTGCTGTGATATCATGCGGCCTGATTGAATGGTATTTCCAGTCTTGTCAATGATCTTATAGAAATACATTCCTGTTGTAAGTGTGCTGGTTGAAATTGTTGTTGCGCTGCTGGTAAGTGATGTACGTATTACCGCTTCGCCCAGCACGTTAAAGATGCTTATTTCATAGCTGTTGATTTGTGAA
>JBDSHN010000096.1:0-23081 GCA_039918435.1 Bacteroidia bacterium
GATATATTAAATTGAGAAAAAAACTGAGCCCGTCCGGCGGATAGCAATTCTCGGCGCAGAAAGCACCGGTAAAACCACCCTCGCCCGCTCGCTTGCGCTGCGATTTCAAACGGTGTGGGTGCCGGAATATGCGCGTGAGTACATGACGATGAACACGGGTGATTATTCCGCAGAGGATATTGTTGAGATTGCAAAACACCAGTTGCAGGAAGAAGATCAGCTGGCGTTACAGGCGAATAAACTTTTATTCACCGACACCGAACTGATCACAGCAAAAGTTTGGTGTGAAGATGTATTCAGCTCTTGCCCGGAATGGCTTGCGGAACAATTAAAAGTGCACCGGTATGATTTATTTCTGCTGACAGCGAATGATCTTCCGTGGGTGGCAGACCCGGTGAGAGTAAATCCGCAACGCCGTGATTATTTTTTCAATTTATATAAACGTGTGATGGAAGAAAATAATTTTCCGCACGAGATTATTTCCGGGCGTTACGAAGCAAGATTGCTGAGCGCTATTAATGCGGTGAAGAAGCATTTCAACGTTGAGTGATTGGGTGACTGGGTGATTGAAAAAAATCAGAAGTGCGCTGATGGTGCAAAATCACCCGGTTATTAAATCACCATTCATTATTTTTTCTACATTTGACGCGTCCAAAAGGGGTGTTCTGATTTTGTCAGAGCTGAGATTAAACCCTGCGGAGACAGTATAAAAAGCTGTTAACCGCACACCTGAACAAGATAATGCTTGCGTAGGGAAACAACGTGAATTTAATTTTTTCTTCGGAAATGTTAATTCACGTGCAAGGAAAAACTGAAATGAAAAACATTTTCAAATGCTTAGCTGCATGCTTATTGCTGCCGTCTTTTTTATGGGCGCAAAATGAAATCAAAGGAAAAGTATCCAGCTCAAAAACCGGCGAACCGATCATTGGTTGTGTCGTTTTAATTTCAGGAACATTCCAGGGAACTACCACTGATCTTAATGGAGAATTTACGCTTAAGAATATAAAATGCACGGCGTGTTGCCTTGTGCTGACTTATACCGGTTATTTAAAAGACACCGTGTGTTATGGCGTGGGTATGCTTCCTCCGCTGCTTTTATTTCCTGATACTACTTCGCTGGAAGAAATCATTGTAAATGGCACGCGTGCAAATGAAAATTCTGCGCAGGCATATACTACACTTTCGAAAGAAGAACTTGCTGCAGGAAATTTCGGGCAAGACCTCCCTTACCTGCTTGATCAAACACCTTCTGTAGTTACTACTTCGGATGCCGGCACCGGATTTGGTTATACCGGAATCCGTATTCGCGGATCGGATAATACACGCGTGAATGTGACGATCAATGGAATACCGGTGAATGATGCGGAATCGCAGGGAACGTTTTGGGTCGATTTGCCGGATGTTGTTTCTTCTGTTGACAACATTCAGATTCAGCGCGGTGCTGGATCTTCTACAAATGGCGCGGGAGCATTTGGCGGATCAATTAATCTGCAAACGGATGGTGTGCAGCAGAAGCCTTATGGTGAAGTGAGGACCTCAGGAGGTTCGTTCAATACATTCCGGACTTCCATGAAAGCAGGAACAGGCTTAATGAATAATGGCTGGTCGTTTGATACACGTTTGTCAAGAATAAATTCGGATGGATTTATTGACCGTGGCGCATCGGATCTGAAATCATGGTATGTTTCGGGTGCGTGGTACGGAAAAAATCTTGCTGTGAAAGCAATTGCATTTTCGGGCCGGGAAAAAACATATCAAAGCTGGTACGGTGTTCCGGAAGATTCTTTACACGCAGGGAACAGTACATTTAATCCGGCAGGAATGTATACCGGCGTTAACGGTGAGTTAAAGTATTACGAAAATCAAACAGACAATTACACGCAGGATTATTACCAGCTGCATTTTCTTTTTCGCGAAAATGACAATTGGAATTTTAATCTCGCGTTGCATGCCACAAAAGGAATTGGCTATTATGAAGAATACCGTGAGGAGGATGATCTTGCGAATTACGGATTTGATACCTCAGCAACAACAGATCTGATAAGGCGTAAATGGCTCGACAATTGGTTTTATGGTATTACATACGGCGTACAGTATGACAGTCATAAAAAAGTTACTGCTGTAATTGGTGGTGCAATAAATAATTATGAAGGCAAACATTATGATCAGATCATTTGGGCGAATTATTTACCGGCGGGAACTGATGCTGTTCACCAGTACGATTATAATTATGCGCACAAGCTGGATGGAACTATTTTCACACGCATCAATTACCAGGCAACACAAAAATTAAATGCATTCATCGATCTTCAATTCAGGAATGTGAATTATCATTTCACAGGTCTTGATACTTCCGGAAGTGAATTAATGGCTGATGCAAGCCTGAATTTCTTTAATCCAAAAGCCGGATTAACTTATCGTACAGGAAAAAATACTTTTTATTATTCCTTCAGCACGGCGAAGAAGGAACCGAATCGCGACGATTACAGGAATTCAACAATCAACAGCCGTCCGCTTCCTGAGTTGCTTTACGATAATGAGGCCGGATGGAAATTCGGTGCAACTAATTTTATGCTGGCGGCAAATCTTTATTATATGAATTACGTTAACCAGCTTGTGCTCACAGGTAAGGTGAATGATGTTGGCGCATATACAAGGGTGAATGTACCGAAAAGCTATCGCGCAGGAATTGAAGTGGAATCGAAATTTTATCTCATGAACAATCACATTATCCTTGCCCAGAATTTCACCTATAGCATTAATAAGATCGGCACTTATCTCGAATATCTTGACGATTATGATAATGGCGGGCAAATGGTTAATGTTTATTCGAATACGGATATTGCGTTTTCTCCTTCCGAAATCACGAATGTATCGATCACGTACACCAACAAAAAAGGATTCAGCGCAATGCTTTCTTCTAAAAATGTTGGTGAACAATTTCTTGATAATACTTCCAGTGAATTGAGAAAGCTAGATGGATATTCGGTTGCTAATTTACGTGTGAGCTATTCTTTCAAACCAAAATATTTTAAGGAGGTCAATGCTGCTGTGCTGGTGAATAATTTATTTAACCGTGAGTATTCTTCTAATGGATATACGTATGGTTATATTTATGGAGGAGAGACGAGCTATTACAATTATTATTTCCCGCAGGCAGGAATTAATTTCCTGGGAATGGTGACCTTGAAATTTTAAAGAAGTCCGAATATCTTCTCTGGAATCTTTTGAACATTTGTGCGAATAAAAAGAGGATTGCCACTAAGGTACCAAGGCATTCATGGGAAAAATTGCGGTAGCATGCTTTTTTTGCCACGCGGGTACGTAAAAAAAACTTCTTTAAACCCGTCCTGCCGCCTGCTCCTTTTCCACTGCCCCTGTCTTTTACTGATTACAATGACAAGGCGCGTCCATGTAAATGGTTGTCTTTGGAAGCAACTTCCGTATTCGGTCCTGTGCGTCGTAGTTGATGAGAATAACGCGCAGGTCAAGCACTTTCAAATTATCGGAAATGTCTTTCAGCTCGTCGGGAAAAGTGCTGATGCTGTTGTTCCAGAGATCGAGGTATTGCAGCTTTTTCAATTTTCCTATTTGTGGCGGAAGCATCACCAGCTCATTATTATTTATTTCAAGAATAACCAGGTTCTGCAGATCTCCGAGCTCACGGGGCAATGCTTCTATTTTATTTTTTCCAAGGTGCAACACCTGAAGATTCCTGAGCTTTCCAAGCGTATCAGGAAATTCCGTGATCTGGTTTTTTCCGAGATCGAGGTATTGCAAATTCGGGAAACTCCATATTTCTTTCGGAAATTCTTTCAGCTTCATTTTACGCAGCGTCAGCTTCACTACTTTTTCCGGCGTTTTCATAGCTTCGGCAAGGTCGGTAAAGCCAACCATTGTATCCAGCGTCAGCGAATCATATAAAGGCAAAGGCGCATTGCTGATGCCTTCCTGCGCACGCATCGTATTGCCAAAGCAAAGCAATGTTGCAATAAAAATAATCTGCAAGAGAGATTTCATTTTTCCGGGGGCTTTTACACGTGTGGTTCTATGGGTCTGGATAGAATTTTCCGTGTTTGTTCTCTGTCTTTCTTCAATTGTTGTTTCAATGATTCGATGCCATCGAATTTTATCTCGTCACGCAATCGTTTTACAAACTCCAAGGTAAGCGTTTCCCCGTAAAGATCGGCATTGAAATCGAGTATATTCACTTCAATCGTTCTTGCTTTTCCATCCACAGTGGGTCGCATTCCTATATTCAGCATTCCATTCAACTCTTCAGTTCCGCGCTTCACTTTCACGGCATACACACCATCCGCAGGTACCAGCTTATACGGATCATGCACCTGCAGGTTCGCCGTCGGAAAATCAATTGATCTGCCAATCATTCTTCCTTTCACCACCGTTCCCGAAAGCATATAACCATAACCTAAAAATGAATTAGCGGTTTCCACATCTCCACTCATCAGCGCCTGTCGTATTTTGGTCGAGCTTACTTCTGTATTTTTCACTTCCTGCGCCGGAATTTCCTCCACATCAAATCCATAAATTGGGCCAAACTCCTTTAAATGACCAAAGCTTCCTTCCCTGTTTTTTCCAAAATGATGGTCGTAGCCAATCACCAGTTTTTTTGTATGCAGCGCACTTACAAGTATCTCTTCTATAAATTCCTTTGAGCTGAGCATCGAAAACTCCCGGTTAAACGGGTGGACGATCAAATGATCAATGCCCGCCTTTTCCAGCAATATCGTTTTTTCCTCCGGCGTATTCAGCAACAACGGTTTGTAATCCGGAAAAAGTACCATTCGCGGATGCGGAAAAAAAGTCAGCAGTACTGTTTCACCATCATTTTTCTCAGCCGTTTCCTTCAGTCGTTTTATAATCTGCTGGTGCCCGAGGTGAACGCCATCGAAGGTTCCTGTAGTCACCACGGAATTCGCCGCCGGATTAAATTCTGAAATAGTGCTATAAACTTTCACGGCGCAAATATAAAGGGAAAAGGGACGAGGGGAACGTGCGACGACGGGACGGAAAAGGAGACCATGTAGCGCTACTATCCTCACGTAAAATATAGAACACGGATTTAGCGGATAAAAACCGATTATCCGTGAAAATCCGCTAAATCCGTGTTATCCGTGTTCCGAGGTAGCCCTTTCGCCCCTTTTTCCGTCCCTTCTTCCCCTCGTCCCTTTTCTTTTCCACATTTATCAACATCCCGGAACCAATTCCCGAAGAAACTTCCTATTTTTGCGCCGGATTTAAAAATTCATTCACACTCAATATGCAAAACGGAAAAATTGCCCAGGTAATCGGCCCTGTTGTTGACGTTTCTTTCAGCGACCATGACGGAAAACTTCCTAACATTCTTGACGCTCTTATTGTCACTAAACCTAATGGTACAAAGGTCATTCTCGAGTGCCAGAAGCACGTTGGGGAAGATACAGTTCGTACAGTAGCGATGGATTCCACTGACGGACTTTCACGCGGAATGGAAGTGACACCTACAGGCTCTCCAATTCGTATGCCGGTCGGAGAACAGATCCGCGGACGACTTTTTAATGTTGTTGGCGAGGCAATTGACGGCATCGGAACAGTTGGAAAAGAAGGCGGATATTCCATTCACCGCGACCCACCACGTTTCGAAGATCTTTCTACTGCTAATGAAGTTCTTTTCACAGGAATTAAGGTTATCGATCTGATTGAGCCGTATTCCAAAGGTGGAAAAATCGGCCTTTTCGGTGGTGCCGGTGTAGGCAAAACGGTATTGATCATGGAACTTATCAATAACATCGCGAAAGGTTATTCCGGATTTTCGGTTTTCGCTGGTGTTGGTGAGCGTACACGTGAAGGAAATGACCTTCTTCGTGAGATGATCGAATCTGGCGTTATTAAATATGGCGACGAGTTCAAACACTCTATGGAAAAAGGTGGTTGGGATCTGAGCAAAGTAGATATGAAAGAACTGGCGAAATCGCAGGCTACACTTGTTTTCAGACAAATGAATGAGCCTCCGGGAGCCCGTGCACGTGTTGCATTGTCTGGTCTTACGCTTGCAGAATATTACCGCGACGGAGATGAAAAATCAGGCGGGCGCGATATTCTTTTCTTCATCGACAACATTTTCCGTTTCACACAGGCGGGTTCTGAAGTATCGGCTCTCTTAGGTCGTATGCCTTCTGCCGTTGGTTATCAGCCTACGCTTGCTACTGAAATGGGTGCAATGCAAGAACGCATCACTTCTACAAAACGCGGATCAATCACTTCTGTACAGGCGGTTTACGTTCCTGCAGATGATTTGACTGACCCTGCTCCTGCTACTACATTCGCCCATCTCGATGCTACCACTGTATTGTCACGTAAAATTGCCGAGCTTGGAATTTATCCTGCAGTAGATCCATTGGATTCTACTTCACGGATTCTTACAGCAGCTATCGTTGGCGATCTTCATTACAACACGGCACAGCGCGTAAAAGGAACATTACAGCGTTACAAAGAATTGCAGGATATTATCGCAATTCTTGGAATGGATGAATTATCTGAAGAAGATAAACTGATCGTGTCACGCGCCCGTCGTGTGCAGCGTTTCCTTTCCCAGCCTTTCCACGTTGCTGAACAATTCACCGGGCTTAAAGGTGTGTTGGTAACCATTGACGAAACGATCAAAGGTTTCAACATGATCATGGACGGTGAAGTGGATCAATATCCGGAAGCAGCTTTTAACCTCGTCGGCACTATTGAAGATGCTATCGAGAAAGGAAAGAAAATGCTTGCAGAAGCTAAATAAAAAAGACGTGGGGGTTGAGATTTGAGACATGAGATTCTCAAGATCAACTCGCACATTTTATCTCACATCTCAAGTCTCTTATCTCAAGTCTATAAAATGTTTTTAGAAATAATTACTCCGGATAAAAAGCTTTTCAGCGGCGATGTGAAATCGGGTGTATTACCGGGATCGCAGGGAAGATTCGGTGTGCTGAATAAGCATGCTTCGATGATCTCTTCGCTTAAAAAAGGCAAGATCAAAATTGTAGACGACAAGCAGGAAACAAAATACTTCGAGATCACTGGCGGAGTTGCTGAAGTGCATAAGAATAAGATCATTGTTTTAGCTGAATAGGTATTACGATTAAAAATTAAAAACGCCTCGTCAAATGACGGGGCGTTTTTGCGTTTAATGCTATTTTGTAATTTGGCTAAAGCATTTATCTTTCTTAAAATAATATCCTGACACTGCGCATTGGGATATTACATATTCATGCTATTACTTCTCTTTCTTGCGATCTGACGCGACGAAAATCGGGAAAACGATTCTTATACTCGTCCTTTATATTCCCGGAAATTTTCGTATCTTTTTTCCGGCTAACACAAATTCCTAAAACCTTTTTCCCATGAGACATCTTTTCTCTCTTGCATTGCTATTGGCGTGCATCAGCATAAATGCACAAAACGTCATTTACACACAAGCTCCCAATTCCACTACGCTGCTTCCGCAGGCAAATCCTCCCGGCTGCTTAACAGATGCTCTGCTGCAACAAAAAGAGCTGAGTGATCCTGCTTTTCATCAGCGTATGCAGGGAATGAATCGATCGATTCAAACGTTTATCAATAATGCCAATTCGCATCCGAGCATTCAATCTACATTAGTGATCCCGGTTGTTGTTCACATCATTCATAACAATGGCCCTGAAAATATTTCCAATGCACAAGTGCTGCAGGGTATACAGGATTTGAATGATGCGTTTGCAAATACGGGACCTTATGCAAATGCAAATGGTGTAAATACCGGCATTCAGTTTTGTCTTGCACAGCAGGATGAAAATGGAAATGCTTCTACAGGAATTAACCGCGTGGTTTCTACATTGACCAATGAAACTGCGGAGACTGATGATGTTGCATTGAAAAATCTTATCAGCTGGGATCCGACAAAATACCTGAATATCTGGCTCGTGAAAGAAATTACATCGCTGGCAATGGGATCGGGCGTAGCAGGTTATGCTTATTTACCTTCTTCGCATGGAAATCCTGAAGATGGAATTGTGAATGAAGCTCGTTGGTTCGGCAGTGATATTCACAGCTCAAAAGTTCATATTCATGAGGCCGGGCATTATCTTGGCTTGTATCACACGTTCAACGGCGGGTGTATCAATAACAATTGCCAGACCGATGGAGATATGGTTTGCGATACACCGCCTGACAATAGTTCAGCTGCGGCTTCCTGTGCTTCTGCTCCGAATTCGTGCACGACAGACGATGATGATCTTTCAACAAACAATCCCTTTCGCCCGGTTGCGCAAGGCGGCATCGGCGATCAGCCAGACATGATTGAAAATTATATGGATTATGGCTTTCAATATTGCCAGTTATTTTTCACTGCCGGACAAGGGACAAGAATGATTGCAGCGCTTTCCACAACGCGATCAAGCCTGCTGAATTCTATTGCATGTAATTCACTTTGTACAAATCCAATCACGATTGGTTTTAACATGAGCGCTTCGGTAGTATTAACCGGAAGCACTGTCAATTTTACAAACACTACAACACCGGCATCAACGTATTCGTGGGAAGTGAATGGAGTACCGATGGCATCTACTACAAATTACGCGCAACTATTTTCTACGCCGGGAACGTACACAATCACATTAATTGCAACGAACGGAGATCCTGCATGTGATAAAACGCTTGATCATATACTTACTGTTAATTGCCAGGCGCAGGCATCGTTTACCATGAGTCCTGCTGGTCCGTACAATCCGGGTGTGACGATCACGTTTACAAATACTTCTACAGGCGGAACCATCTATCAATGGGTGATGGATGGTGTTTTCCAAACAGCAACTACGAATTTCGTTTACACATTTAATCCGGCTGGTGGACATTCCGTTTATCTCGTTGCCAGTAATGGACAATGCAGTGACACTTCTTCCACTTCCTTTTTTGAGATCGGTCAATGCGGTATGACACATGTTACAGATCATTGGTATTTCCGCGGTAGTTCAATTGATTTCACTTCGGGTTCGCCGGTTGTGGGATCAAGTCCTATCAGCAATACTTCCCTGGAAGCCACTGCAACAATTTCAGATGCGAGCGGCAATTTGCTTTTTTATTCTGATGGACTTTCTGTCTGGAACAGAAATGGAATAGTAATGCCAAACGGATCAGGACTTATGTGTCATCCATCATCTACGCAATGTGTGCTCATTACTCCTTATCCCGGAAATGCAAACCTGTATTATGTATTCACGACAGGTGCAATTGAAAATTCGTATGCAGGCGGATTACGTTACAGCGTAGTGGATATGACATTGAATGCAGGATTGGGTGATGTAACAGCGACGAAAAACGTGTTGCTGATGCCTTCACTTGGTGAAAAAATTACAGCGACTTGGCATAGCAATGGAACAGACATCTGGCTCGGAACGCATTCTACTTCAGGCAACACATTCTACGCATTTCATATCACACCCACCGGAATTAATACAACACCTGTTACTTCCAACATCGGCATCAGCTGCGATATGGGATTAGGCGTAATGCGTTTTTCACATGATGGAACGCACATGGCCGCTATCAGCCTCACGAATGCTCCGCCGCGTTATGTTGTGTATTCAGATTTCAATTCGTCTACAGGCGTATATTTTAACCCGATGAATCTTGCATTAAGCAGCTCCACCTGGGAGCAACCTTATTCGCTTGAATTTTCAATGGATAATTCCAAACTGTATTCTTCGCTTGTAAATTTCGGGCAGGTCTATCAGTGGGATCTTACGGCAGGAAGTGAAACTGCAATCAACGCTACAATCATAGCTGTTGATACGTATTCGACGCTTCCGAATTTTGGTCACCTGGTTATGGCTCCAACCGGAATTATTTATGTAACAGGCGCTACACCCGGTACGCTCGATGCAATCAATTCACCAAACCTTGCAGGTGCTGCTTGTAATTATGTTGCAGGCGCCTTACCCATCACTTCAAGCTACGGATGGGCATTACCGAATATGATGAACGGCATTAACCGCTCAGCCATTCCTGTTATTTCGGGACCATCAACAATTTGTTCGGGACAACAATCCTATACATTTACGCTTACAAATACTTCACCGGCCGGTTCTGCCGTTTGGTCACATACCGGAACCGGAACGCTGCAATCCAGCTCAAATACGGGAGCTGTGCTGCAAAGCGGAACCACAGCTGGCGCCGACACATTGGTTTTAATTTATTACGGCTCCTGCGGCGTTTCAACAGATACGGTGATCGTACAAACTGTTGCAGCACCCAATATTTCATTGGGAAATGACACCGCATTGTGCGGAAGTTTCTTCTTGTTTCCCGGTACCGGATTTTCATCTTACCTCTGGCAAAATGGTAGTACATTAAATGCGTTTACAGTAACAACGACCGGAACGTATTGGGTGCAGGTGACAAATGCAAGTGGTTGCACCGGCCGCGACAGTATTGTGGTTTCCGCTAATCCGAATTTAGCGGCAGTAAATCTCGGCAGTGACATTACTGTTTGTCTTGGACACACTGCAATTTTAAATGCTGGAAATAATTACACCACTTACACCTGGCAGGATGGTTTTCCGGGACAAATGTACACTGCTTATTTGCCGGGAACGTATTGGGTAACTGTTACAAGTCCGTGTTATTCCGGAACAGATACAATTAGAGTGATCGCAGATGAATCTGGAATTCCGCTGAACTTAGGAAATGACACTGCTGTTTGTCTTGCAGGATTTCCATTCACAGTAAATGCACCTGCGGGATATCCTTCTTATTTGTGGGATGATAATTCTACTGCAGTAAATTATTCTGTTACGGGTCCGGGACAAATTTACGTGACTGTTACAGATGCAAATGGATGTTCGGCAAGAGATACGCTGAATGTTAATCTCTGTACATCAACAGGTGATCTTGAAAATTCAAATGCGATCGTTATCTATCCGAATCCGGCGAATAATTTTATTACAATCGATTTTGCAGGATATAAAAACCCGGAAGTGCTGATGTACAATTCTTCAGGCCAATTGGTTTTCACAAAGCGAACAATTGCTTCGTCGATTGAAATCGCTACCGGTGATTTTGCTGAAGGATTGTATATGATCGAAATTCAATCGGAAGGAAAGATCGCGCATGAAAAATTGCTGATCATACATTAATGTAGTTAAGAGTTCAGAGTTGTTAGTTCGGAGAATATTATTTCTCCGAACTAACAACTCTGACTTAACCACTAATTGAATTATCGGTGTTTAAGGAAATCATCGATCTTCTTCCATGGTTTTTTCACGGAGCATGTTCCGCCGTCGCAATCCTGCGTGAACCAAAACCGCCAGGTAATTCCTGTTTCAATTATCCAGCCTTCTGCACCGGGAGATGCAGACGCTAGGAATTTGAATTTAGAGCTCATGTAACCAGCGCGGACCTGGTAGCTTGCATGCTCATTGCTTGCGAATGTCATTCCGCCGCCTAAAGCATAATGATGTTTAAGGCGAACCATTGCACCGGGAATAAAAACATTTTCTGTTTTATTGGTGAGAAATGAAACATCAGGCAATACATCCCAGTTTGAATTTATTTTCTGAACATATCCTGCCATCGCGTTAAATGTTTGCGGCAATGCTACGGAATAAGTAATTCCTGTTTCATTGCTTATCGTACGCGTTGGTCCGCCGAGGTGCAGCATGGACATTCCGAAGTACATTCCTTTCTGATTCGTTACCATCATTCCGGCATCCGCATCAAAGAATTTTGTCGAAAATTGTGCATCACCATTTCCTTGAATGGAATAATAAGAACCGCGCATTCCGATGGCCGCTTTCCATTTTCCGACAAGCATTGCATACGCGTAACGCATGCTTACCGCTTTCGTTGTTACATCGGGAGATTGCATTTGTGCATACGCAAGATCCCATGGACCATGAATAAAATTTGCGGCATCATTTCCGAAAGCATAATTAAAACCGGAATTATCATTTGAACCGGGGATGAAACTTAGCCCGCCCGACATAAATGTGGAGCCAACGCAATACGGACAAAGCGAGGCCGGATTATAAAACGAGCGTTGATTCAGCGCGAGTCCAAAATGCGGATTATTGCATGCGAAGATGCGGGCAGTGATCATGACTAATGCAAGTGTAAGCGGATATTTCATGGATTATGATTTTCTTTATAACGCAAGCGCAAAAAATAGATACAACATTGACTAAATTCAACGCCGGATTCACTAATTCAATTAAATTTGAAATTCTTATGCAAACAGATTTTGATGTCGCCATCATCGGCGGTGGACCAGGCGGATCATCAGCTGCAACCTATCTTTCTAAATCAGGATATAAAGTAGTAGTGTTTGAAAAAGCAAGGTTCCCACGCGACCATGTAGGAGAATCACTTATTCCTTATTGCTATTACAAGATGAAGGAAATGGGTGTGCTGGAAGAGGTATTAAAATTCGCAACAAAAAAACCGGGCGTTCAATTCGTTGATCGTGATCAAAAAAGACAATCGGTCTGGTGCTTTGATAAAGTTATCGACGACGGCGCACAGATGTCTTTTCATACCTTACGTGCTCCTTTTGACAAAGCGTTATTGGACAATTCAAAAAAATGCGGAGCGACTGTACTTGAAGAGCACCTCGTAAAAGATGCAGATCTTTCTGACCCGGAAAAAGTAACGCTTAAGGTGATCAATGAATCGGCAGAGGAAATTAATTACACCGCCCGTTTCCTGATCGATGCAAGCGGACCGGGAGCTTTCCTTGCAAAAAAACACAACGACCGAACGCCGTATGAAGGTCTCGATCGTGTTGCCCTTTTTTCGCATTGGCTGAATACCAATTACGATGCGCCGTTGTCGGGAGGATTAATTAAAATAATTTACCTGGGAGGGCAAAAAAAAGGCTGGCTGTGGGTGATTCCTGTAGGAAGAAATCACCTGAGCATCGGTGTAACGCTCAATAATTCCTATGTAAAAGAGCAGAAGAAAAAATTTACCGGATCCGACTGGAAAGAACAGCTCTACAAACAGGAAGTTAGTGAGGCGGTTAATTTACGGCCAGTATTAAAAGATGCTGAACTGGAACATGAAGTGCAGATGGTCGGAGATTATTCCTATTTCGTAAAAAAGAAATTCGGAAGTAATTATGCCATGGTTGGAGATTCCGGCGCTTTTCTTGATCCTATTTTTTCCAGTGGAATTTATGTGGCGATGGAAACTGCACACCGGGTCAGCAAATCCATCGACATCCAATTCCGTAGTAGTACAGCCGCCGGACAAAAAGCGTTTGAGGAACATTTTGAAGCCATTGACGGTGGATACGCGTTGATCGAAAAATTTGTAAGGTTGTTTTACGATCCTGAATTGCTGAATTTTTCTCACATTGACAACGAAGAGGATGGCTACTCAAAATTCCTGAACGCTTACGAAATATTCCATTACCTGCTGGCAGGAGATTTTTTCTCTGATTATAAAAAATACTCCGACTTTATCGACGATCTGAATAAGGAAAGAAACTTTAACCATTTCATTCACTATGTAAAGTCGCGGGCAAACGAATTTCCGAATTCAGATTTTTGCAAATATTCATACGAAGAAGTGTATGGTCATCTTCCGCAAGGACAACAGGTAGCGCCCGGATTGCGTTCAGAAAAAATCTGACACCGTTCAATGCATGCAAAACAAGTTGTAATAAAAAGCATTGCTTAAGAATTACTGAACGGTTACAAACATCCCGGGAATCGTACGGGTGATTTCGCCGAACCCTTTTACATTAACATGGTGAAAAATAATCTTGTCGCCGGAGTGTAACGTGCCAAGATCTTTTTTCTGTGCTTCAGTATATGCCGGGCCTTCGGCTCATGACACAATCGCGTGCCTGACTTCCAAAAAATAAAGCGGGTTATCAATTCCAAAGTAGCGGATGCTCGTCTTCTCCAACTTTATTTTAACAACACTATTTTTCTTTTGTGCAATTGAAAAAGCTGTAGCTAAAAAAAGGAGGGTCAAAATTGAAATGACTGAACTGATTTTCGTGTGCTGCTTCATTCGTTTTATTTAAACCAACTAAGGTGTAATTAGTTCAATTTCCCATTTCATCCACGGCAAAATTTCATCATAAGCACATTCGATTTTATCTTTTCCTTTTGCGGCTTCACCACCCGGCACTAAATATTTTTCAGCGTATAAAACTGATCCATCAGTACAGTAATAAATCCATTCTCCTGATTTTTTCCCGGTTGTATATGTTCCGGAGGTATTTACATTTCCATCCGGATAATAAGTAGTGAAGTTTCCGTTCAATCCGCCTTCTTTCCCATAAATAATTCTTGTCCGCAACTTTCCATCCGGGTAATATTCAATAAGTGAATCCGCAGGTGATATGCTGTAGGTAATTTCTCTATTCGCTGAAATTGACATTCCTCTTTTTGCCCCTTTGGGTCTTTTGGCAATTGATTGCGTTTTAATCCTGTAACGAGTCACGGATTTCGGTGCTCCGCTTTCATAATAATAGCGCCAGAATCCAGAACGCATGTTTTTATAATAATTTCCTTTCCACGACATTATTCCGGATTCATAATACGTCATCCAGAGATCGGATTTAAAGCCTTTATCAAAATACCCTTGCTCCGCTTTTTGTCCGCCGGAATAATAACGGATCCATTTTTCATTTTGCTTACCGTTCTTATAATATCCTTTTGCTTTTAATTTTCCGCCGGGATAAAATTCCCAATACACACCACGAAATTTCACAACACCTTTTTTCGTCACCTGTTTATTTTGTATCCATGCAGTTCCTGTATCAGCATCAGAAGAAACAAGGTGACATTTGATCCCTCCGATAACAGAATCCCGCTGTGCGAAAAGTGAAAATGATGAAAGAAGTAAAATAAAAAGCAGGTAGCGCATAGGAAATTGAAAAGTTAGAATGTGTTGATTATTTCACGTCAATGATCACACCCGGAATTTTTCTTAATGTTCCATCTGGACCTTTTACGATTACTTTACTAAAAAGGACTTTATCTTTATCCACAACAGTTGCGATATCCGCCTTCATCTCCGGGGTGAATGCCGGACCTGTTGCGAATAAGGTCTTCCATTTCCCTTTGCTAAACAGGGACATTTCAAAAGAAACAACATTAAATTTCACATCGAAATCAAAATTTTCCATTCGTGCGAAAATTCCGGAAATATTCTGCAGTTCTATTCCGGACATTATACCGTCAGCTTTGAGATTACCTACATAAGCAACAGGATCAGGAATTCTTTTAATACGAAATTTATATGAACCGAGCGTCTGAGTTGAATCATTTGTCATAATATCAATTATCGCATCCACTCCACCATTTATTCTTACTACATAAGAACCAGGAGCGGCGGTCCGGGAAATTGATCCGTTTGAAATTACAGGCATAATCTGATCATCTTTCATTTTGCAAGCCGAAATCCATACGGGATTATCAACTCCAACATAAAACACACTCATTTTCACCGGTATAACATATCCGACATGCAGATCGGAACCTGTATAGAAACTTGTTATCAACATTCCCATAATTAAAACAGAAAACAGAGTGCAGAGCGTATTGAATGCTTTCATGAGAGAAATTTTATTGTCAAAGATAAGCTGCTTTCAGGTTCATATAATCCACTTCATACCAATGAGATTATGCCGGTACAATTTCATTTTTTAATGTATAGAGAAAATATCACGTTTTTAACGTCTGGTTTTAACAGCATAGAGAGATTGAAGAACTCGAACCGCTCTTTAAACCATGGAATAATAAGCCCGCCAAAAACAAATGATCAAATTGAAATAACCCATCAAAAAAAATCACCACCCTAAACAAATAAAGAATTTCTTCATTTGTTCTGAGTGGTGATCACCAAAATCAACTATCTATTTTTTTGTCCCGATCAGCTGAACAAAACCGGAAAGGCTGATGCTTTCTCCTTTGAAATCGATCAGCTCAGCTACATAATAATAAGTGCCGTCAACCGCTGGATTGCCATTCTTGGTTTGCCCGTTCCAATTACCCGTTGTACCATCCCACTCAAATATTTTGCATCCCCAACGATCATAAATTTCGCAGTGAAGACTTTGCATGCCTTCGTTGGTGATGATGAACGCGTCATTGGAACCGTCATTATTCGGAGTGAAAACATTCGGAACGCTGTAATAGGATTCGCCGACAAGAATGCATGTACTTGCAGTATCAGCACAACCATCGCTGTTCACCACAATAAGGGTGGCACAATATGTTCCAGGATCTGTAACCACGAAACACGGGTCTTGCAATACTGAAGTTCCCGTGCCATTGTCAAAATTCCAAAGCCACGTGCTCACATTTGCTGAAGTACCGGTAAAACAAAGTTGTCCACCCGTGGATGAAGGCAACACATAAACACCATTCACTGAATTGTTTGTAAAAGCAGCCTGCGGAACAGGATTTATGTTTACAGTAGCAGTTGTTGTTTGTGTGCAACCATTTGCATCCGTAATAGTGACGGTGTATGTAGTGGTTTGTGAAACGTTTATTACAGGTGAACTTCCGCTAAGATTGCCCGGCTGCCATACATACGTGTAAGTGCCTGTGCCACCTGTGCCTGCTGCGATAAGATTAGCAGGATCATTCGGACAAACAAGATCGCCAGTTGCAGTTACAGCTAATACCTGTGGTTGTGTTACTGCATAAACTTGTAGGCTTGTGCAACCATTAGCGTCTGTTACTGTAACAGTATATGTTCCTGCACCTAAGTTGTTCGCTGTAGCGCCTGTTCCACCTGCAGGTGACCAGCTAAAGATAAATGGGCTGGTACCCCCTGTTGGTATTGCAGTTGCAGTTCCATTACTTCCGCCATTACAGGAAACAGCTGTTCCGCTTACAGAAACGGCGATAGCAACCGGCTGCGTAACGGTATATAACTGCTGACCTGTGCAACCATTTGCATCTGTTACGGTTACAGTGTATGTTCCGGCGGCAAGATTGTTTGCAGTAGCATTTGTACCACCGGAAGGTGACCAGCTGTAGGTAAACGGACCAACTCCGCCCGTAGGTGTAGCTGTAGCAGTTCCATTGTTGCCGCCATTACAGGACGTTGGTGTACCACTGGTTGTAGCAGTAACAGGAGCCGGTTGCGTCACAACATAAGATTGTGTTGTTGTACAACCATTCGCATCAGTGACGTTGACGGTGTAGGTTCCTGCTGCAAGACCGGTAGCAGTCGGATTTGTTCCTCCCGACGGCTGCCAGCTATAGGTAAAAGGTCCTGTTCCACCGGAAGGAGTTGCAATCGCTGTTCCATTCGTCCCACTGTTGCAAGACACCGCTGTTCCGCTCGTTGATGCAGTAAGCACAGTCGGTTCAGTGATGGTGACTTGTTGTGTGGTTGTGCAATTGTTTGTATCGGTCACAGTCACTGTGTAAGTGCCAGCAGCAAGATTGGATTCTGTTGCATTTGTTCCACCACCCGGCGACCAGCTATACGTATAAGGACCTGCACCACCTGAAGCATTTATGGTTGCACCGCCATTAGCGCCGCCATTACAGCTTACATTAAGAATGCTGGTAGCCGATGTCGTCATTGCGGCTCCTTGCGTAATTGTAACCTGCTGTTGAGTTGAACAACCAATTGCATCAGTTACTGTAACCGTATAAGTGCCGGCAATTAAATTATTTTCCGTAGCATTTGTTCCGCCCGAAGGAGCCCAGCTATACGTGTAAGGACCCGTTCCGCCTGAAGGTGTTGCAGTAGCGGATCCCGGATTGCAGGAGGCAGAAGTAGCGACTATACTTACACTTATTGCGCCTGGCTGTGTCAGATTAATAAGTTGTTGTGTAGCACAACCATTCGCATCTGTTATTGATACAGTATATGTTCCGGCACAAAGGCCTGATGCGCTTGCGCCCGTTCCACCCGAAGGCGCCCAGCTATAGGTATATGGTGCTGTTCCTCCTGATGGCGTTACTGTGGCAGTACCGGTACAACTATTGTTGCAAACCGGGTCAGAATGACTTTCTGTAGATGTTGTGGAACCTGTGCTGGTAATGGTAACAACAGTATTAGTGGATTGACAGCTGTTCGCAACTGTAACCGTATATGTTCCCGGGCAGAGTCCTGTAGCGGTTGCAGCATTTCCACCGCTCGGCGACCATGAATACGTATACGTGCCCGGCGATGAAGGTGTAACAGTTGCTGTACCATTGCATACAAGACAGGTGGCTGGTGTGTTTGTTGTGTTTAAAGTAAGCGGGGCTATATTACAAGTGAGGCAGTTGGTTTGAAAAGCAAGGCCGACGGCTCCTATTGCAAAACAATCAGCAAAATCGGAAACAAAAAAGTTGGATGTGTTTTGCGCATTCGTAACAGTGGTGTTAGTTACTGCAAAATTGTAAAAGTTGCGCGGATATACACCCGGTGTTCCGTTAAGCGTGGCATTAAATGTTGGGCTGATATTATTTTGCATATCCGAAACAATCGCGAATGAAGTAGCATTTGTTCCTGCAGCGCAGGCATTAAAGCCAGTCATATTGTAATTAAATGTACCGCCCTGGAAAGAAGCACAACCATCATGCAGGATTACGGTTCCTGACCACGTTGCAGAAAGATCCCTGTAAATAATCATAAGGGTGGCGCCATCTACCTCAGAAGCTGGATTGCCGATAATATTATTGATCACATAATTTCCATTACCGGTTATAGCACTTGTTACATTCGCACGGAAAGTTCTGCAGCCTTGTTCGCCCCAGCATTTTGCAGGAGCAGAGCCGATAAGTACAGCAGGGAAATTGGTTGTTGTTGATGCAGGATTTGTAAGACCCACTGTAGGTGATGCGGATGAACCGGAAGTATAAGAAACGATCCAATACAAATACGCGGCTTCAACCGCATAGCAAGATGGAATTCCTGCAATGCTCAGCGAGCATGGATAACCGCTTCCCGGGGGCGAATAACGTGTAGTGATCATCTGGCTTGCCTGTACATAGGTAAGCCCACAGAGCGTTTGGTTGTAAGTCATTCCCATTGTGCCGCTACCATCCTGCGGTGTCGGAGGTACGGTATGAGCAACACTGGGATTACCGCACGCACCGGGAATGCCCGAGCTGATTGACTGCGCGATAATTGTGCTACCTGTGAATAAAGCACTGGCCAATAATAAAAAGCGTAAGGATCTTTTCATCTTTTTTTTATTTAAAGAACGCATTATTCTTCATTAGCGGAACAGACTTCGCAAATGAGGGATAAAATGAAGAATAATACAGCTCTTGAGTTTAATGAGTTTCTGGTGTTGCCAGCTAAATATAGCTAATATTGGAACAGATAGCGCAAATGCCGGAAAGTTTTTTTTATCCCGCCCAGTTCTCGCGGTCCAGGCTTCTGTACTGTATCGCTTCCGCTAAATGCTGCGATTCTATAGCCGATGATCCATCCAAATCAGCTACTGTCCGCGCCACTTTAAGGATTCTGTCGTACGCCCTCGCGGATAATCCTAAACGCTCCATGGCGGTTTTCAGTAATTGTTGTCCGGCTTCGTCAATGCGGCAAACGTCTCTTAACAGGCTTGCATTCATTTGTGCATTGGAATAAATTCCTTCCATGCCTTCGAAACGTTTCAACTGAATTAATCTTGCTTTTACAACACGTTCGCGGACGACTGCGCTCGATTCAGCAGGACGACGATCCGTAAGCTCGTTGAATCCGACAGGCGTAACTTCAATGTGAATGTCAATACGATCGAGGAGCGGGCCGGATAAACGGTTAAGGTATTTCTGCACGCCTCCGGGAGGACAAACGCATTCTTTTTCCGGATGATTGTAATAGCCGCACGGACAAGGATTCATTGAAGTGACCAGCATAAATCCTGCGGGATAAACCACGGTAAACTTCGCGCGTGAAATGGTAACGATACGATCTTCCAGCGGCTGACGCATCACTTCAAGCACGGAACGTTTATACTCCGGTAATTCATCGAGGAACAAAACGCCATTATGCGCAAGCGAAATTTCTCCCGGTTGCGGATTCGAGCCTCCTCCAACCAAAGCCACATCCGAAATAGTATGATGCGGCGCACGGAAAGGACGAACCGTTACAAGTCCGGCGTTCTTCGAAGTTTTTCCGGCGACAGAATGAATCTTTGTTGTTTCAAGTGCTTCGTCTAACGTCATGGGCGGAAGAATTCCTGAAAGACGTTTTGCAAGCATTGTTTTTCCAGCTCCGGGCGGACCTACCATTAAAATATTATGTCCACCCGAAGCAGCGATCTCCAATGCGCGTTTGATATTCTCCTGACCTTTCACATCAGAGAAATCGACGTCGAATGTATTTGCCGGCTTCGAAAATTCTGATTCCAGGTCAATCTTCACAGGAAGTGCTTCTGAATTCCCTTCGAAGAAACAGATCACATCAGCGATATGCGACATGCTGTAAATATTTATTCCTTCCACTACAGCTGCTTCTTTCGCATTTTCCGCAGGAAGAATCACGCCTTTGAATCCGGAAGCTTTTGCATGAATCGCCATCGGCAAAGAACCGCGCACAGGACGCAAAATTCCATCCAATGAAAGTTCGCCCATGATCACGTACTCAGAAATATCGTCCGCGAGTAATTGTCCGGAAGCGCAAAGAATTCCCATCGCAATCGGAAGATCGTATGAAGAACCTTCTTTGCGGATATCTGCCGGTGCGAGATTGACAGTGATCTTTTTACCTGGAATTTTGAAGCCGTTGTTTTTTAATGCGGCGTCGATGCGTTGTTGCGATTCTTTTACGGCGCTGTCGGGAAGTCCGACGATGTGAAAATTGATGCCGGTGTCGATGTTTACTTCGACGGTTACTGTTGTTGCGGAGATGCCGTATACGGCGCAGCCGAAAGTTTTTACTAAGCTCATAGGAAGAGGAATTTTCTTGAAAAGTGACTGGGTGATTTTATGTCCGCCGCGGCGGAGGATGACTGGTGATTTAAACGGATGAATTTTAGGATTGAGAAACTTTCCTGAAAAATGACTGGGTGATTTGCTTCGTCGGAAAGTTTGACGGCTTGTGCGGTAGTTATTAAACGATTTCAACGGCAACTTCAAGCCAAAACAATGCTTCGTCCGATTCTTCTTCGACGATTGCCATTTTCGAAATAAAATCAGCTGATGCACGCGCCCTGCATACTGCCCGATAATTTGCAGCAACAGAAGTAGCGCTTCGCACAATCTGTTTCTTAATCGTAAACCCTTCGTCGTTTCTTAGGGAATACTTTTGCTAAATAAATAATACCAATTGATAAAGAACTTCGTCCTCTTTTTCAAATCTTCAGATGTCATGTTTCTAATTTTCATAAATAATAAATCAATCATCCCAATCAACTATTCTTAAAATATTGCTCTTCCTTTAAATCACCAAGTCACCATCCCGATAAGTTACCGGGGCCATTCACTAAATCATATATTGAGAGAATGTTTCTTTTGGGTATTAAAATTTCGATATTGAACTTACTGTGAAAGATATTCCGGAGGCAAAGGAATGTGATTATTAGGAGATTGCAAAGGATGATACGAAGATTAAACGGAGTTAAGTGTTTGTATTCGTTTGTAAGCGTTTGTTGTCGGTTAATGGGTTTGATGATTGGGAATTAAGGGGTAAATTTCGGGGGAGTTACGGCAAGCCTGCTGATTTGGTATATTAGGCGATAGAATATAGCGCGTATATACAAGTTATAAGCAAGCCTAAAGGACGACAGTGCAACCATCAAACGGACACTAAACGACCAAACTATTGACTTTCAAACCAACTTTCGGACGACAAAAACTCGGTTGACAATTTCGCTGTAACTTGAGACAGACCTGACCAGTTTGCCGACACTCAAGCCAACGCATTTGTTTTAAAAATTTTCCCACCGCACATTTTAAAAAATAATTTTAGCCAGCCCACATTGGCACATTTGGTTTTGCCCGACACACAAGCCGACCCTTCGCAAAACCAAAAGAGCCAATTTCTCGACCCACCATAACGATGTTGAAAAGATTTTACGAAATAAGGTTGACAATTAAATTTTAACTACTATTTTTGACACTTATTGTCAATAGAATATATGTCAACAGAAACATTGGGCGAAAAGCTTAGACAAATCAGAGAGCAAAACGAATTGCCTTTAAGAAAGGTAGCCGCATTGCTTGACATTGATGTAGCCATTCTTAGCAAAATGGAAAGAGGCGAACGCAAGCTATCAAAAGAAGTGGTATTAAAACTTGCTGACATCTACAAATGCAATCCTGAAGAACTATTGGTGCTTTTCCTTAGCGAAAAAATAATGTATGAAATTCAAGACGAAGACCTTGGAGAAAAGGCATTAAAAGTAGCGGAAAAGAGAGTTAAATATTTAAAAGCCAACAAGACGAAATGACTGTTAAAAAACTCATAGAAAAATATAACGGAGACAGAAAATACTACTTGACAAACAAGTATAATGAAACACTGCTCCGCAGTGATTTCTTAGACCCGTTTTTTGAGTTGCTTGGTTGGGACATCAAAAATAACGCAGGTAAACCGACAAACGAAAGGGAAGTAATTTTAGAAGAAGCATTAAAAGAAAATGCTTCGGAACATTCAAAAAAACCTGATTATACTTTTCGTTTATTTTCAGAAAGGAAATTCTTTTTAGAATCTAAAAAACCTTGCGTAGCAATCGAATCAAATAACGATTCAGCAAAACAAGTTAGACGATATGGCTTTACAGCCAAACTAAAAATTTCGGTTTTATCAAATTTTGAATACCTAATTATTTACGACACATCTGTAAAAGTTGACAAAGACGATACTTTTCAAAAGGCTTTAATAAAAAAATATCATTACACTGAATACGAAAGCAAGTTTGAAGAAATCAAAAAGCTTTTAGGACACGATGCTGTTTATTCTGGTGCATTTGAAACGGAATGGAAAGAAATTGAAACTAAAATTAACCAGTATTCAATTGACAATCTTTTCTTAAACCAAATCAATGAATGGAGGAAGGTTTTAGGTGCTGAAATTTACAAACACGACCCTAAAATTGACGAACAACAATTAAATGATGTCGTTCAAAGCTATTTAAACAGAGTTTT